>DDTD01000017.1 GCA_002344005.1 Ignavibacteria bacterium UBA2373
CTACGGGAGCACAACTCATCGCTACGGGAGCACATAATTTGGCTGCAAACGTACATTTTTGCCCTTTTTAGGTACTTCTTTGAAGATTTTCTTTACAATGAATTAAAACAAGTGTTTTGGCAAGAAATACAATTGGTAATAACTGCTATGATTGCTACTCTTTGCAATGAAAGAGCGTGATACCATTATGGCTGCTTTAGTATGCGATTGACTGTGGTTTGGGTCTGATATGATTTCGGGTGCTTTCCTTTCAAAGCGTCGGTAATAACGGATGAGGTAAATGATTAGTTTTTTGTGGATTGGGGGAAATTTTCGCAATGATATTTTTTGTTATTTTCTATTATCATATCATCCCTGCGAGATTCACGCTAATGTATTTCAAAATTCCCCTCATTGAGGGGTGTCCGCAGGACGGGGTGGATGAATTTGCGCGAAACATGAATTCTATTATCATCTCATTCCTTTGGGAATATATTGCCTATTTCTTGATACAAAAAACGCCTCGGGATTTTCCGAAGCGTTTTTTTTTACTTTTATGACCGATAGTATCGCTATCAATGCAATACAATCACGGACATTGATTGCACATATAATCCTTGTTTTAATCGTACCATATACACACCGCTCGATAATTCTTTGGTCGAAAGTGTGACGCTTGTGGTCATGGGTGCACTGAATACCGTCAAGCCCTGACTGTCAAGTATTTCTACTGTGGCTTTGCCTCCCGACCACACCACGCTTAGCTCATCATTGGCGGGATTGGGATAAACAGCAAAAGTTCTATTGTTGTGACCTAATTGACTAAGATTAATTGTCGTTGAAGTTTTCTTTGACAGTCCATTGTCTTCCATTTCCGTACAAATTTCTCTTTGAAATTCCGAAACTGTACCACGAGTGTAGAGTAAACGATAGAAGTTATTATCGCCTTGACTAAATTCGATGGTATGCATCACTCCTAAACCAAGTGGATCTCTTTGAAGACTTAAAGGCAATCGTTGTGGTTGTTCACCTTGTTTTTGAATAGACACTTGAAGGGCATCCCAACCATCGGTTTTGATTTTCTGCTGTAATAATGCTTCGTCATTTATGCGGAACCACGATGTAATTAAGGTATCGTGAGCAATTGACATAGTTCTGTCTTGTATGTTCCATTCAAGTTCATGTCCGTTGATGTGCGGTGCTGAGATTGCCACATATCCATCTGCATCTTTCCAACCATGATATACTCGGCTGATAAAACGATCTGAAAGTTTGTAAAAGTATTGGGCTGATCCGAGTATCTGCGGTAGTGCCGTGCTGCTTGTCGGATGATAAGAATAGACTCTTCTGTGTTCCCAACGTTGTGTCGGTGTCAGCGCAAACGGAATACCTGCTAAGTGTATATATGGATTACTACTTGTTGAGGACACATATTGTTTTGTCTGGAGCTGTGCAAATATTGAGTGGGATAATTCTCTATGAAAATAGACAGGTAACCATGTAGTTCCACCACCCGGCAACGCGGCTTCATTTGTTTCGACGGCATTGATAATGAGGGATTTTGCATTGCTATTGACGCACCCTAAAGCATTGGGTGTAAAACTTTCATCGCTCATGGTGGCATGACCTTGAGAAAGTGAAGGGCGATACATCCAGCCATAGGGAAAGTGTGAAATGAGAGTTTTGGAAAGTGCTTGAGTTCGCAGTGGCTGAAGCGTTGTACCGATAAGAGTATCATAATGAGCCAATCCGTCTAATACTAATAAACCATAACCGAAGACGGGAAAGACAATGCTTGGCAATCGTTTTTCCCATACAATAGCATCAAGTCGAATGCGGGCTGCTTGGCTTAAGGGTTCAATAGTGCAAGTATGGCGCAAACTTTGTTCTCGCCAAGGCATTGCCATAGTATTGCCCAAATGGATTGTGTCTTTCATTGCTCCGATTGCATTGCTCATACAATAAATGCTTGAATCTGCATTGAAGTATGCAAAATTGCCAACGGTCATAAATTCAGGTCCCAGATAAGGCTCAACGGTAAGACCATTTGCTCTCAACCGTGTGGTAAAAATTTCAGATCGTATATCATCACAAGAATAATTTTCCTGCCATACCAATGCACAATCATGTCCTTTGTGGCGCAAGGGTATATATGTACTCAATGAAGGATGTTGTGCTTTCCATAAAGAAAAACATTCGCTTGTGTCACTATGGAAACGAATATAGCGTTTTGATTCCAAGCTATTATATTGGGAACGATGCCAACCCACACCTATACCGCGTTTTCTGTCAGCCCATGCATAAAAATTACCACCGAGAGCATTTTGTTCACTTGCCGCTATCATGGGAGTACCAAACTCTGCAAGATTATTGGTATAAACACTGTCTGCAAGTATATACGCATAATGCCAGGGAGTGGCATTGATATGCCAGATTTTGCTTTCGACTATTCTTTGAAAGGGTTCTTGGATGCCCATAAGCGGTGGCTGTGGCATATATCCTTTGCATCCATAGACCACATAACAATAGGTTTGACCCGATACTGTATCATATCGTGCGACAAGGGAGGGGTAAGCACATGTATCATTCTGTATGGTTCTTGGCGGATGGCTATAACTATTCGAGAGTATCACTTCATTTTCCCACACAAGATTAGCATAAGGACTATTACGGGCAGTTGATTTGCTTCGGCGGTAACACACAACTGTTCTTTTGTCGGAGGTACTTACCGGACGAAAGTAACAGAGATGATAGCGCACAGAATCGGCAGACGGCACATAATATCCTTTAACCGAATCATAAACGGGCACGGGAAAGCTGATGAGTTTTCTTTGATTGCTGTGACCAAGATTGCCCGTCACACTTGGGTCAGTAGGAAGCACCCGCACTCGAAAGATTTTTCCTTCACCGGGGAGTAATTTCACCATCACTGATTTATCTTGACCAATAACAGTATCTATTTTTTGATAGAGTGCGGGATTATTGCGATAATTATACACGCTGTCAAGATACGGATCATCGGCACCGAGTTCGGTCACACGCAAAAGTGCATAATGATTATTGCTTGCTTGCACATTAAAGGGCAAAGTAATCATACGCGCACCGCCTTGTTTATAGCGTTGTTGTTGCCAAAATGAAGTAGTACCCGTTGTTAAAGAATCAAATTCTGACGTAGAAAAAAATTGTAATGTATCACCTGTTTGACTATTGCGAATAAGCGGATTAGTGCGCCTATTAATAATGCCAACATAAAATTCTTTTGTCATGGGAATATTTGCAGTGTCTTTATGGCGCAACAGTGTAATATCCAAATATGTAGTATCCCAACCATCGCGCAAATCACGACGCACTGTAGGGATAGTCATTAAACGTGAGGAGTTAAAAGAAAAAATAGAATGCATAAGAGAGGTATCATTATTGCGAGCAGAAACAAGTTCACGAAAACCTTTGCCATACCATCCCATTAATTCTATATTCATTAAAGTATCGCCTATTTTGTGAATATAATCATGTACTTTGCATACTTCATGACGAATGGATTTTCTGCCCATATAAATTCTGTTTTTAGAAATACCGAGTATGGTAGCGGTGCTGTCAAAATGAATATAATCATCCATATTCGAGGCATCGCCCTGTACAAGAAAATCCGATCCAATGGCATTACTTTTAAGAATACTGTCGCCCACCGTCAATTGTTCATTATATAAACGGGCTTGAGTAATACCTTGATATGGTGGACTCATGGCGCAACCAAAAAATAAACCTTGTACAGTACGCATAGTATTCCATAAATCATAATTGCCTTGATTTTTATGTGCTATGGCGGTATCGATATCTACTAAAGCATCAGAATGAAATCGGTCATAGAGTAATCCCTTTGTTCCGAATATAAGCCCATACCACAATGACAAACGAACTTCTTCCCCTGTTTGTACTCGTGCATTATTATTGCGTGCATATTTAATATCTGCTTCCTCAATATATTGTGCTTCGACATTGCCATGAAAATTAATATAGGAATACCAAGGTTTGCCATAAAGAATATGAGGATTGAGATAATAGTAATAATACATTCCTGCTTCAAGTTGCAATTGCATTGAAGGGTCACGAGGAAATTGTGCCATACGGTGAAATCGTGTGGAAGATGGCGAAGAATTCCAACTTTTTGCCGTTGCTATCAATGGTGTCGCTAAACCTTGTGGAATAATAGTATCACTGAATGTCATATTTGTAAATAATTCATAGGAGCCGCCATAGCGATCACCGCCATAGAGTGAATCGAAAATAAACCATTTCTTTGCACTCATGGCATCGGCTCTGTCATGATGAACAGGGCGAAAGCCATATCTGTGGCGTAGGGCATAAAAATGTTTATCTTCAAAATTTGCATAATAGGCACTATCATGTTTGGTGGCATTTTCCATCCGTGAGAGTACATAGGGAATATAGGGAGCGGGATTGCCTAAACTACTTACCTTAGGAACTGCAAACCATGTAGTGGGTTGTTCGGTGCAGTGCATATATTGCTCTGAGCCGCCGCCTTCGGTATGGGTTTGTCTATTAAAAAAACGATTGAGATAGCGCACATATAAATATTGAAATACTTTCGGTTCATCAATGGAATAATAACGCCATAATCGCAGATTGGGTACGCTGTCTTGCATACGTCGTATGCTACCTTGCACATTATGAGTAAACCATATAGCCATAGTTTTATCCCAATGTCCGCGAAATGTTTTGCGTGCATTTGGTGTTTCCAAACGCACCCAATTAATATTCACATTGCATGTAGGGAAATATTCTATGCGTATATCAAAACTGTCTATGCGACCAAGTGGTTTATCGTCATATTCACCTAAGCGAAAAGGAGGATTAGGGTTTAAAGAGTCAGGAGGGTTATCTGTTGTTAGATTTGTTTTGAAAAAAGCTGATAAAGTAACGTCGCAGGTATCACTGAATGTGGGTAACATGGAACGGCGAATAATAATAATACTATCTTTGTTGACAGCCACTAATTTACTGTCCATCCAACGACCGCGACTATAATAATCAATATCTGCTTTATTGCCGATATTGTCAATTAATAAGCTGTCGAATTTAATATAACTCTTAGCAAATTTAATCGAATCATTACGAATGAAAGGAACTGTAATCGGTATCGTAATTTTGAGAACAATAGGGTCTGTGGTATCGCTTTGAAAGACGGTATCGGCACGACGCAGATTAATAGCAAAATACCAATGAGTATCTGAATTCACCAATCCTTTATGTTCTTGAATACCCGAAAGAACTGTCAGACCTGTTGAGGGTGCTGATGCAGTGGTGAGGGCATAATGATTGCCGACAAGAGTACCTCCCGTTTTTTGTGCAAAACCGAATATTGCGCCCGTTGTATCACCCGTGGCAGGTTGCCAGCGTTGATTGGCAATACGCAAAGGGGCTTCCGGATCCCATTGCATTGCAGGAGCATAGCCCGTACCTGTCAATACATCATGGTTCGTGGAGATATAGATACGTTCATTCGAGGTACGAGGAATATTGTTGAGAGCAAAAATAAGATTAGCATCCAGATTATATTTTTCATTAAAAAAATTAAAATGCAAACGCCGATTGATAGTTCGCGGTGCAGCACCCCATTGCGGACCAAGTAAAAATTTCTTGGGGTGCATTGCCCACAATGTCGTATCAGAAAAATTGATATTGATAGCCATTGTTATAGTGTCCTCACCTGTGGGCATAACAATGCCATTATAATAATCTGCCGATGGCGGATCGAAAGGAAATTGAGCATAACAAAAAGGAGAAATAAGAAAAAACAGTGCCGTGATTGTGAGTATGGTTTTTTGCATGGCTCACTCTCCAATCATAATGGCACGTTCACGTGAAACAGCACCGGTGCTCATTTTGACGATATACATTCCGGCAGATAAACCTATAAGGTCAAGAGGAATTTTGTGTTCACCTTCGGATAATTCACCATTGAAAAGGTCTTTTATTCTGTTGCCTTGCAAAGAATACAGAACTATAGAATAGTTACCTTGTTGTTTGAGCGACACAGGCAAAAGAGTTTTTCTGTCTTTTTGAACAGGGTTAGGAATATTTTGATGAATTTTGAAAGAATCGTATTCAGCAACAGAATTGACATTTACTGTGCGCCAATCAAGACCAAGATAGACAGCGAAGCAACCATCACTACCACCAAAAGCAATATCATTTATACCATCTTTATTAACATCACCAATACACGAAACCCAGTCGCTATAACCACAATAACCACGTCTACAAAAGGCAACTGCGGTAGGATTGTTTATTGACAATCCGGTATAGATGACAAGGACTTCTTGTTCTTGACCATTTTCTTTTATTATTGAAGGAATTATAAAATCTTCATTCTCGTCCCCATCAACGCTGCATTCTAAATATGACCATAATTCTCCTCCTAATGACTTTTCTTTTACAAAGATAAGTCTGTCATTCGCAATTGTATATCCGACTCGTGTAACCTTATTTTCTCCCGGTTTAACAGCTTTGGTCAGCATAAGGTAATTCTGGCCTGTTCTTTTATTCCAATAAAAATAATTACAACATGTTTCATAAAGTTTTTCACTTGAACTTGATTTAAAAGTTCTGATAATATCAAGTTGTTCCAAGGTAACAGATGGTTGATTGCCTGTATAGGTAATAGTGAGAGCATAGATAGCAAAACTTTCAAAAGAACCCCAATCATAATAGAATATGATGCGTGGTTTGCCCGATTCCGAAAAATAACTACCTATATAATGACTTGTTTCGACAGGGAAACTTACCCTCACGGCAGAAATCTTACTGATGTCTTTATTCCCTAAGATTATATCAAAATTTCTATTTGTATTGCTATTGACAACGAGCATATCCTCAAGCGAATCTTTGTTGAGGTCGCCAATAAGAGTCCACAATGTTCCTGACCTATTGAGATTGACAGACGGTTCGCTTTCCGGTTTTTGTTCCTTCTTACCACGATAAATACGCCCCAAATAATCGAAATAATCCGGAATACCGTCACCATTAGCATCAAGTTGAAAAACTGCATATCCACCGCCGGATTTCCATTGAAACTGATTTGTCGTATCGAAAGGGAAACGGTTGTAGAACACTGGGTTGTTTGAGGTATTAAACTTGTAGGAAATGGCATTCAACCCACCGCCGAGAGGGTCAAAGCCGGGCAGATGGGAGACATAGAAACCAACGCCCCCCTTGATAGAATACCATTCTTGTAATTCGGGTAGAGCGGCGGCGTTTTCTTGCGCCACAGCATTGATGCCGCAAAGCAGCATGATTAGGATAAGGAATTTTTTCATAAGGATACACTCCATCACTAAGTATAAAAAGATGTTTGATTCAAAAATATGGCAATATTTGTCATGTCCATTACTACTTTAATACTA
>DDTD01000078.1 GCA_002344005.1 Ignavibacteria bacterium UBA2373
CTATTATCACTAGATGCTTCATCAATTCAATTCTCAGGACCTTTTACATTTAAAACAGAGGAAAAAGAATATGAAAGAGAAGAGGTTTTTCCTGTGAAGTCGGATTTTGGATTACTTAGTTTATTAGAAAAAAGAATCGAGTCCGTTTATTGTAATCAAGAAAGAACTTCTTTGACTATTCAATTTGATGGAAATTTACTTTTATTGTTAAAGAGTAATCAAATGTATGAGTGTTTTGAACTCTATATCGCAGGAAATAGAGCAATTGTTTAAATTTACTCATACTTTCTCCCTCACTCACACCATGGTATTTCCATTTATCAGCTTTCTACAGAATGGATGAGTAGAATGTTCCAAAAAATATATAATTCTTTAGGGATTTTTGTACAATCAAGGAACGCAGACAATTCACAATTGCAGACTTAAAAAACAAAATTATCCAAACTCGAAGAAATAATTCTATTTCTTCATACTAGGCTATGATGATAAAAACATACCATAGTATTTTAATATTCGATAATGATGCCATTATCTAATTCACCATGACGTATCCCCCAATCGGAAAACAATTCAAATTCGCTATGACGCACAAGTGGACACTGGACTATGGGGTCATCTGTTTTTATCATGCTCTGCATCGGCTTACCTTTCTAAAAAATGAAGAATCTCCTCATATATCGTAATTTCCGTGCCAAAATCAATGTGATAGACAATACATCACTAAAGAACCGTATTTTTGAATCGGATAATCATGATACAAAGTAAGGGAATAATGTGAGTTTTGATCAGGAACAATTATCGGACAATATCAATCACTTGCTCAATAAAGCACGTACTGTATCGGAACAAGATAGCCAAGCGGCAATGTCATTGCTTACTCAAGCGCATAGTCTTGCAGAACAAACCCAAGATTATACTATTGTCAGCGATACGGTTCTCTGTATGGTGGACATCTATCACGCAATGAGACGCTATGATTGTGTGGAGTCATTCTCTCGGGAAATGATTGACCTATGCGGTGAGCACCATGACGATGAACGAGAAATGCTTCATACTCATAAACTTGCATTATGTTATATAGGGATAAGCAATGCTGATTCTGTTCTTCTATTGCTTTTGCCTTTGCTTCAACGTATGTCATCCTTGGAACATACTATACATTATCCGCAAACATTCAGTCTTCTCGCCGTTGCCTATCGTATGAAAGGGGAATTAGAGAACGCAGAAAAAATGTCATTACAAGCCATTCACTATGCAGTAAGGGCAGGCAATAGTATCTCAGAATTGGAATCGCGTCAAACACTTGGTTCAATTTATGGGCAAATGGGGAAATATAATGAAGCACTTGAACAATTCAGTACAATTTATTTGCATCCTCAAGCAAAAAAAACATTGCGATTATTTCTTAATGTCTGTGGCTCTTTGTCGGAATTATATGGTGATATGGGTAATTCTCATAAATCTTTAGAGCTTGCAATGGAAGGATTGCACGCTATAAAAAACACTAATACTCGATTCATTGAAGCTATATTACACAGCCATGCCGGACGCGCTTATGTACTTATGGGTAATTATACCGCAGCATTAAATGAATATTTGCAATCAAAAACCATAAGGACTGAAATAGGTGATAAAGCCGGTATTGCCATTATCAATACCCGACTTGGCAGACTTTATCTCGAAGCACAAGAATATAATGAAGCACTGCGCTATGGTTATGAAGCACTTGCCTATGCGAAAGAACATAGATTTCCCGTTAATGAAGCATATTCCTATCTTCTTCTTGGGGAAGTATTTGTTGCCTTAGTTGATTATGAAGAAGCCATGCAGTATCTCTCGCAATCGTATTCTTGTTTTTCAATATTAGGTATGCTGGCAGGTTTACCATCATTGCAGCGCAATAATTTATATAATGGACTTATTACTGTCCATACTCATCGTGGCGAGCATACTTTAGCCCATAGCTACCGTAATGAATTACAAACAATTATTGCACAAACTCTTGATAAAGAACATGTTATAGAAAACATACATCAATTTGAGCAAAAAAGGACCGAAGAAAAATTTAAACTTATGGGATTGCGCTCAGTTGTGATTCCTCAACAAAAAATAAAAACAACTACGCCGCAAAAGATAGAATCTCAACATCACATCAGTATTTGTTTTTTCGGAAGATTTCGCATCAATGTCAATGGTAAGGACATTACACCCGAACAATGGAAGCGTAAAAGAAATCGCGATATATTTAAATATATCGCTTTACACTATAAACAAACGATACCTGTTGAAAAAATTATTGATATTTTCTGGGGATATGATCCACCTGCAAATGCTGCCAATATTATATGGAATGCGGCATCGGTAATACGCTCCATTTTTGAACCGGATTTACCGAAAGGAGCACCTTCAGCATATCTTATTGCCGCAGATAAATCATATACTCTTGATTTCGGTGAAAAAGCCGATATTGATTTTTATACTTTTTCTTCATTATTGCAAAAAGCAGAAAAAATATCAGATATACAAAAGCGTATCGAGACCATCGAAAACGCCATTGCTCTATATGAAGGTGATTTATTGCCGGAAGACATCTATGAAGAATGGACTGAAACAAAGAGGGAAGAATATACATCATACTATATTGTTGCATGTTTGGAATGTTCACGTTATTATGCAGAACAAGAGAAATTTTCACTTTCTGCACGGTATGCAAAAAAAGTTATTGCCATAGACAATACCTATCGTAAGGCATATGAGATATTGGTGAAAGTATGTAAAGAAAATGGGAATATAAATGAAGCACATCGTAGTATTGCACAATGTAAAAAACAATATACAATTGAATATGGAGAGGCACCGCCGGCATGGTTAGATCAATTAGAACATTCACTTGCTTCTGTTATTTGACAATATATTACATCAACTTTTTTTTGTGAAATAAATCGTGAAATCATATTTACACTCACCATCTCATGAAATAAGTGTACAGCTTCAACAAATTCAATCACTTATTTCAAGCAATCCGGAATCGGCTCTTGAGCAAATTGATGCTTTACAGTCAAAACTGGCTTCAGAACATGATTATCAAGTTGTATGCGACACGCTCTATAGAATTGCGGGATTATACCATTTACTTAAATTACCCGATAAAATAATCCCGATTTTTGATAATATATTTACACTTTGCAAGCAATATCATGATGATGAACGATATATGTTCCACAAACAAAATCTGGCTACATTTTATTATTTATCCGGTAATTTTGATAAAGCTTTTTCAGTTATTTTTTCGCTTATACAAGAGTATGATTCACATAAGTACAGTGAATTATATCCACGAGCATTTTTGATTTTGTCGGGCATATCAAAACAACAAGGTGATATAAATAATTCACAGAAATATGCTCAACAAGCAATAGCTTTTGCAACACAAAATGGTCATATCGGTGTAGAATTTGAGGCACGTGAAGTTCTTGCAGCAATTTTTTCCTTTTTAGGACAATATAATCAAGCTATCGAGCAATTAAGTCAAGTATATCTTCATCCATATTGTAAAACAGATGAACGTTGTTTTCTGGGAGTCTGTTCAGCTCTCTCTGAATTATATTCCGACACACAACAACCGACGAAAGCATTAGAACTTGCGATGGAAGGACTCTGTGTGCCAATGCACCTTGAATCTATGCACAATCACGCTAAATTACATAGCAATGCAGGTCGGGCATACGCAGCTATGGGCAATTATAGTGCTGCACTTCGCGAGTATATGTTCTCAAAAAAAATTCGTACTGATTTGGGTGATAAAGCCGGAATTATTCTTATTACACTTCGTTTAGCGAAGTTATATTATCAAGTAGGCGAATATCATGAGGCACTACGTTTTTCTCAAGAGGTACTTGGCGATTCCAAGAAATATACTATTACATTATATGAACCGTATGCACATCTGCTTATCGGCGAATCGTATGTTCAGCTACATCAAACAGATCAAGCACTTGTTTATTTTGAAACCTCATATCGAATATTTTTAGAAAGAAATCTATTAAAAGAAATTACCCGGGAAAATAGACATCGTTTGTTCGAAGGTTTAATAAAAATTCACTCACAACTTGGTAATAGAGTACAATCACATAAATTTCGTAATGAGTTACAATCACTACTTGCCGGAACCATTGATCAGCAAGATGAGAATCGTGACGCAATCTACGAATTTGATGTACAGAGAAATATGGTTACTTTTAAAACGATGGGGATGCCGTCCATTATTATTCCACAATCTATACAAAAATCGGAGAAATCTAAAATCCCTGATATACAGGTTCGAGTATTGGGTAGATTTTATGTAGAGGTCAATGGTAAAGAAATTACATCTGAACAATGGAAACGTAAAAGAAGTCGAGATATATTTAAATATATGGTATTGCATTATAAACAAACATTATCGGTAGAAAAAATTGTTGATATTTTTTGGGGATATAATGCTCCTGAAAATGCCGTGAATATAGTTTGGAATGCTGTTTCGGTTATACGCTCAATTCTCGAACCTGATATGCCGAAGGGAATTCCTTCTTCGTATATTATAGCTGCCGATAAATCATATACCCTTGATTTTGGTGATAATGGGATAATTGATTGTTGTGAGTTCTTACATTATGTAACACAAGCACAACGATGTACAAATGAGTATGAATCTATAGAATTAATAGAAAAAGCTCTCTCATATTATGGTGGGGATTTATTACCGGAAGATATTTATGAAGAATGGACACACGCCATAAGAGAAGATTACAAATCACACTACATTCTGTGTTGCTTACAATGCTCTGCATTCTATGCAGAAGTGCATAACTATGACCTTTCAATCAGTTATGCAAAAAAAATTATTGCCATAGACTATACCTATCGTAAGGCGTATGAGATATTGGTGAAAGTGTGTAAAGAAAGTGGAAATATAAACGAAGCACATCGTAGTATTGCACAATGTAAAAAACAATATATAATTGAATATGGAGAAGCACCGCCGACATGGTTAGATCAATTAGATTTTTTGCTTAGTGATGGCGTATAGTATATATTGAGAGTATAAGTATATTTGTTATTCTTTATCAAAAAAAAGCTCCGCATATGGTATGCGGAGCTTTGAAGATTGTTTGCCTGAATATTGCGGAAGAATTAATCTTCCATAATTTCTTTTTCTTTTTTACTTAGCACAGCATCAATTTCCGTAATATATTTATCGGTAATTTTTTGAATTTCTGCTTCACCGCGCTTTGTTTCGTCTTCGGAGAAATGTTCGGTTTTTTCAGCAGCTTTTAATTTTTCGATATAATCGCGTCTAATATTGCGTACCGCGACTTTGCCTTCTTCAGCCATTTTTTTGCACATTTTGACATATTCTTTGCGGCGTTCTTCGGTTAATGGCGGGACGGGAATGCGAATAACCGTACCATCATTTGAAGGGTTCAGCCCAAGGTCTGATTGATGGATAGCTTTTTCAATGGCATTAATTGTTGTTCTATCCCATGGTTGAATAAGGATAGTGCGCGCATCGGGAGTGGAAACACTTCCCACTTGCGGTAAAGGCGTTGGCGACCCGTAATAATCAATTTTCAGATTATCCATCAAGGAAGCGGAAGCCCTTCCTGTGCGCACTTTGGTAATGCTGTGTGCGGTATGTTCTACGGCTTTTGCCATAGCGTCACGCGTTTGGTCAAGAATTGTTGATACCGGCATAATATTAAATAATGAAAATGAGTTAAAATTGTTATTCAGTTACGACAGTTGCAATGGGTTCACCTTTGAGCAACCGTGTAAGGTTTCCTTTTTCATTCATATTAAAGACTAAAATCGGAAGTTTGTTTTCCCGACATAAGGTAATAGCAGTGGAGTCCATCACACGTAAGTCACGCGCCAAGACATCTTGGTATGTGATATGGTCGAAACGTTTTGCTTGGGGAAATTTTTCCGGATCGGCATCATAAACGCCGTCCACTCTTGTTCCTTTAATGATCACATCAGCTTCGATTTCGATGGCACGGAGTGCGGCGGCAGTATCGGTAGTGAAGTAAGGGTTGCCGGTGCCTGCACCAAAGATGACCACTCTGTTTTTTTCGAGGTGGCGCATTGCTCTTCGTCGTATATAGGGTTCGGCGATTTGGTGCATGTGGATAGCCGTTTGTAAGCGGGTGGGTACGCCGATTTTTTCTAAGGCATTCTGGAAACCGATGGAATTAATGACCGTTGCCAGCATACCCATATAATCACCCGAGACTTTATCAATGCCTTGTGCAGCAGCTTGCACACCGCGGAAGATATTACCGCCCCCAACAACTAACCCAATTTGAACACCCAGATTATGTGCTTCCCGCACTTCCTCGGCAAATGAAACCAACACAGAGGAGCTTATCCCGAATTGTTGTTCACCCATCAAGGATTCACCGCTAAGTTTGAGTAATATACGTTTGTATCGAAGTGGGGTCATTTCACATATCCTTTTCAATTAAATGAACATACAGTTAAGATTTTCGATGGTTATACTTCCGTATCAGCCATATATGGAAACGGTGCAGATTGTATAAATAACCCGCACCGTTTGCAATGTAATGAAAGAATTTCAAAAGAACAAATTATGATTATTCTTCACCGAGGAAATAGCGCGTAAAGCTCACAAGAGCCACGTCATTACCTTCGGTTGCAGAAATGTCTTTTAGGACATCTTTGATTGTTTTATTGCCGTCTTTTACGAAGGCTTGTTCAACCAAACAGTTTTCCTGATAATATTTTTCAAGGCGACCGGTAGCGATTTTTTCAGCTATTTCGGGTTTTTTGCCTTCATTGACAGCTTGTTCTTTGTAGATTTCAATTTCTTTTTCAATAGCTTCGGTGTTCACATTGGAGCGATCGGTATAAAGCGGTTTCATAGCAGCAACTTGCATTGCTATGTCGCGCAATAAAGCCAATCCTGATTCGGAACGAACGGGAGCAGTTGTTTCGATGAGCACTCCTAATTTGCTTCCGGCATGGATATAGGACGCCACAGTACCTGTGGAAGTGATGCGACGCTCAAAACGTTTTACGCCGATTTTCTCGCTGAATTTTGCAAGAATTTCATTGTAAAGATCATTTAACGTTTTGTCACCAGCGGATTGAGCCATTAACTCTTCTACTGTGGTAACATTTTGCGTTAATAATGTTTCGCCGATTTGAGCAGCAAAAGCAACAAATTCTTCATTGCGAGCAACGAAATCGGTTTCGCAGTTTACTTCAGCCATAATACCGAGAGTCCCATCAGCGGAGGTAAGCGCAACCACAGCACCTTCATTAGCAGAGCGGTCTGCACGTTTGGCAACCGAAGCCGCGCCACGTTTACGAAGATTGTCAATAGCTTCATCCATATTACCTTGTGCTTCATCGAGAGCTTTTTTACATTCAGCCATGCCTGCGCCGGTTTTATCGCGCAATTCTTTTACCATTTGAGGTGTTACTGCCATTTGATGTTATTCCTTTGGAAAAAATAATTAAGAATATGGTGTAAAAAGGATTATGCAGATTTTTCTGCTTCGTTTTGCTCACCGCGATTGCCGCCATCTTCGCGACGGTTGTTACCGCTGCGACGTGAGCGCATGCGACGTTGACCTTTATCATCGTCACCTTCTTCTTCTTTGGCAGCGCGCTCACCGGAAACTCCGGCTTCGGCAGCATGGATTTTTGCAACTTCTCTGCCAGCCAAACAAGCATCAGCAATAGCACCGGCAATCAAACCGATAGCACTGATGGAGTCATCATTGGCAGGTACGGGATAATTGACAACACCGGGATCAGAGTTGGTATCAACAATACCGATAACGGGTATGCCAAGAACTTTTGCTTCTTTCACCGCGATATGTTCTTTTTTTACATCCACAACAAACAAAGCACCGGGCAAGCGAGTCATGGTTTCGATACCACCAAAGACACGGCGAAGTTTATCGCGCTCACGATTGCGCATAAGACGCTCTTTTTTGGTGAGCTTGTCGAATGTGCCATCGGTTTCCATTTTGTCAATGGCAGCAAGGCGTTTGATGCTTTTGCGAATAGTTTGGAAATTGGTAAGCATACCTCCGAGCCAACGTTCAGTCACATAGTTGGTACCACATTTTTGTGCAGCTTCGAAGATAGGTGATTTTGCTTGGTTTTTTGTTCCTACGAACAAAATAGTTTTGCCTTGGGAGGCAATGTCGAGAGCAGCATCATACGCAACATCAACCAAAATTTGTGTTTTACGTAAGTCAATGATATGAATGCCGTTACGCTCTCCGTAGATAAATTTACGCATCGCGGGGTTCCAGCGACGGGTAAGGTGTCCGAAATGGGCGCCTGCTTCAAGCAGTGCCTCAACGGTTACTTTAGCCATGATAGCTCCGTATTAGTATTTGTGTTAAGAAAAACTACTGTTCTTGTCATTCCGCTTGTTTCGGCTCACTTGCTGTAACAGCAACCACACACCGGCGGTCGAAGAACATGATTCGTTGAGATAATGTCGGAGTAATTGCATACCCCGACAGAACAAAGTACGATTAACGTTTCGAGAATTGGAAGCGTTTCCGTGCTTTTTTCTGACCGTATTTTTTACGCTCGACCATACGAGGGTCACGCGTCATAAATCCGGCACTGTGCAGTGCAGGACGCAATGTCTCATTATATTCAACCAAAGCACGGGAAATGCCAAGGCGAACAGCACCTGCTTGACCATTTTTACCGCCGCCATTCACTTTGATGGAAATATCAAAGCTACCTTCTAATTTGGCGACTGTTAATGGGCGCAATGCTTCGAGACGAGATAAGGCGATAGGAAAATACTCTTCAATAGGAAGAGAATTGACCGTCACTTTACCTGCGCCCGGCGTAAGACGAACCTGCGCAATGGCAGTTTTGCGTCGTCCGGTTGCCGTCATAACGTTCATGAGTTATACTCCGAAGGATAAAGGGGTTATTAAATCTGTTAATTATAATGCATTGAAAGCAAGTTCGAGAGCTACCGGCTCTTGAGCGGCATGGGGATGCTCGCTGCCTGCATATACTTTCAATTTTTTACCCATTTGGCGACCCAAACGGTTTTTCGGCAACATACCTTTCACTGCCAACTCAATGACTTCTTCGGGTTTACTTACGACAAGGTCTTTGAAGCTGCGGAAACGCTCACCGCCCGGATAACCGGTATGGTGCATGTATTCCTTCTGTTCCTGACGCTTGCCTTTCACCTGAATCTGTGAGGCATTGACAACGATAACAAAGTCACCGCAGTCAACATGAGGCGTGAAATACGGCTTGTTTTTACCGCGTATAATTGCTGCCACCTGTGACGCAACGCGTCCAAGGGTTTTGCCCGCTGCATCAACAACGTACCATTTACGCTGTACATCTACTTCACGGACTGATTTCGTGATTTTCGCTGAGGATTGCACGATTTTCTCCTGCTATAAATCAATATGCTAAACACAATAGCTTGCAAATATAACTCTTTCCATTGATTGAACAAGTATTCGCTGTTTACCTTCCGGAGTCAACCCAAGACTCTTCGGAAAGGATTGGGGTTGTGTGTTTTATGCTAAATTTTTATTTTTTAGGGACTTGGAGATTGTGATTCTATAGAATTGAAGATGACATTTGACTCATCGTTCTTGCTATTGTATCATGACTAATTTTTTAGGTCGGAACATATATTATTTGCCCAATATTTTGTCGAATCGCTTTTCCATCGAGATACTGCCTTCCAAGAAGGTCCTATACTCTTGGGTGTTTTGCATGAGAATATCGTGACGTAAACTATCCCATTCATGAGTTAATTGTTGGGTGAAGAATTCGGTGATTGTGCGGACATTGTTTTCAGCATCCCATACTATATGAGCGGGCTTGCCAATGCGAACAAACATTTCCGGTCTTTGTTCACGCAGAAAATCATAGCGTAATGCTACGGGAGCAAAATATGCGGCGCCAAGCAATTTAGCAAGGATGCCTATGCCCGATTCACAAACAATGGGGCGATATTCTTGCGGCACTAATTGACCTTGCGGAAATATCCACAATGATTTTGATGTGTTACGTAATATGTCGGCGCAATAATGAAGGGAAGTCAAAGCCGAACGCGGGTCGGAGCGGTTGACGGAGAACATACCTATTTTTCGGAAAAAACGATATTTTTCTAATTGTGTATCTTCCATCATACCATAAGCATCAAGCTGAAGCACACGCAATGACAGCACAATAGTGGCAGCGGCATCCCACCATCCGCCATGTGTACAGTACAAAATAAGCGGTGCATCCGCATGGTGTGTATCTTTCCATTGACTGATGTTTTCCTCGCCTGCAATCATGCTGCGGTAGAATGTCGAGCGTATCTGATGCTCAAAATATCTGCCCCAAAACCATTTGTGCACAGATGATGGTGCGGCTGTAATTATCGTTTTTTCTTTCATATATCGTATTTTCGTCTTTATCGGTGCTTTACAATCACTGTGACGTGTTTTCTTATACTACATTGCGCTTTTGTTCTGATGCCAATTTCAACCGGAAATATCTTGTTTATCCTATCGGCAATTCTTTGCATTGCTTCATGTAATCCTTTTGCGCCCGCTTTATCGGACAAAGATGATAATAGCACTACTCTGGGTGATCAAAGAACTGTTGAAGGGGTATTTCAAAATTTTCGTTATGCCTACCAATTTAAAGACACATTATCCTATGGGCGATTACTTGCACCGGAATTTACGTTTATTTATCGTAATTATGATGACGGTATTGATAATTCATGGGGACGCGATCAGGATATGATTTCTACTGCCGGTTTGTTTCAAGCATCGCAGAATCTTGATTTAGTGTGGAATGATATTGTTATATCCACCGGCGATTCAGTACTGCAAGATATTTCGCGTGGATTTAATTTATCTATTACTTTTAGTCCTACCGATATTATTCGATTACAAGGTCGGGTAAATTTGCGCATTCGCCGTGCAACCCCACAAGAGCCATGGATTATTTCACGATGGCGAGATGAATCCAATTATTAGAATATTTATAAAATCTATAGTGCTTATTCTCACAGAAAAGTGATGTAATGTTTGGAATACTGAGGATAACTTCGTAAGTTGCAGTCAGTCACGGATAAGTAATGCAGTTTTTTCTGTAAATACTATGGATATAACAACCATAATACGACTCCCCCCCGTGCATTATTCACTTGATGCACGCTATACTCTACTATGCCACAGACCACTCACCGCCTAAAGGAAAGAATGATGAAGCCAACAATACACCCTACTCTTTCAATAACTTACTTATCATTAATCCTTTAAATTTATGAAATACTTACAATCAGCACTGCTTGGCTTTACAGCAGTCATTATCTTCTTCTCTTACCAAAGTGAAAGTAAAGCACAATGTCCTACAGGATGGACAAATGTTAAAGTTCCGCTCACTATCAATGGTTGTCAATATGAACTTGATCTCTGTGTTTATTGTAGTCCTCTTGGTAATATTAACCAAACTCAAATTTTAAGTATTACGAAATTACCTTCTATTCCCAATTGTATTCAGACTTGGACTTTTCAACAAGTGGTAAACTACGTGAATTCACAAATCGGTACCTCAAGTTTCTATAATTCATATTTGTGTCCGAATATGACTATTCCTCCTTGCAATGACCCGAATCGTATAACAAGAAAGTATTATGATTGGACATGTTGGCGAGTAAAAAAAATCATGTATTTCGGGCAAGAACATATTGTTTATGCACCATGTGAAAACAGTGCATACTGTTACAAAGAAGTTGATATCTGTATATTCAATGGCATTGTTCGTGAAACAGTCGTAAGTGGACCTACATTGATGAATGGACCAATTAATTGCACTTTGGAAGGTTCTGATATCCCGGTTCCGAGTAATTATGATGAATGGAGCGACTGCTATATTTATCATACTGATTGCAATCCATAATTTTACTCAATGGGGGATGAAAAAACCATTCATCCCTCTTCTTTTAGGAGATAAACTATGAAAATTATATTCTGCCTTATACTTATTGTAGGCAATAGCATCACTGTTCTATCGCAATGGCAAAAAATAGTCCTTGAAAATAAGTCGCCGGCAACGAATATGGAAGTAATAGCATTAAGCGATGGATTATTAACACGCAGTGGAAATATACTATACTCTAAACTCTATGGTGAACAAATATGGAAGCCACTTAAAGGAAATGAAATGCCTTTAGTACAAAGAAGAAAACACTATGGCGACACCATTGTTGTATCAAAAAACAGAGCAGATTTTTCTTTATCGTTTTCCACCGACAAAGGGGAAACATGGACTGATATTACAAGTCCTTTGTTTTCTTCTCTGATAGAGGATTTTTATATATCGGGAAATTTAATCTATGTTTTATCGCGCACAGATTCGGAACCGAATAAAAATTCGGCATTATTTCTTTCCAACGATAAAGGTAAAACATGGGAAAAAGTAAGCAATGTTCCGGGTGGATTTCAATATTCATTTATTGAAAAAATAGGGGATACGCTTTTTCTTGCCCGTCCACCGATTGATGCACCAATCACTGACACCACTTATTCCGGTGTTGTGCGCAGTGTTGACAAAGGAAAAACATGGACAACAGTAAATGAGGGCTTGGGAAGCAGGTATATCAGCTTTTTACAAGCAAAAGGAAATATCCTTTATGCAGGTACATATAATGGACTGTATGCAAGTGACAATTATGGCAAAACATGGTATTATGCCGGAAATGGTATGTCTGCGAGTAAAGCCGATTTTTTGGATTTTAATGCAGATACTCTTGTCTGCTTAATTGACGGTATGGTCTATCAATCTATTGATAATGGTACAATGTGGAATAGCATTACCGATAGCATCGCCCATATTATCAGAACGCAAGGAACATTTTTTTATGGTCTCACCGTCCATAAGGGGAACATCTATATTTCATCGTCGCGAGGATTGTTCCGCAGTTCCGATAATGGGCAAAATTGGTCTAAAGAACAATTTGCCGATGCGAATAGTTCACATTATCTTTATGCAGATGGCTATCGCCTCTATGCCGACACTTATGATATGGGACTCTGGTACTCTGATGACAGAGGCGTATCATGGCAAATATTAGATAGTAATCTTTCCGGTTTGGTGGAAGTTGCGCCGGCACATTACAATCTTATTGTCGGCGAGAATTCTCTTTTTTCACGAAAATTTTTCACCAATACTCTTTATCGTACCGATAAAACACCTATGAAATGGAGGCAAATGAATATGCCTGTTCCGAGCGGTTTTGTCAATAGTATTATGGAATGGAAAGAATCAATGTATTTATCACATTCTACGGGTTTATATCGCTCGGACACGAAAGGAGAAACATGGGAAAAATTAGACATTAAAGATCAACCGACAGAATGTATCAATATTCGTGATACCCTTTATCTATTATCGCAAGGTGGCACTGTGTATCAATCAACCGATGGCACAGTATGGAATCAAATATTAGGATCCTTTTATAATCGTATTCTGCGTTTTAAGAAAACAGATCATTTTATGGCTATTGTCCTCAATACCAATAGACCTACAACAGGGACATTTTTCTTGGGACTCTTATCAAAAGATAAAGGAAAAACATGGGATACTTTACAATTTGAAGTAAATGACCTTCTGCTTCATGGTTCACAAATACTTGCATTATCGCGTGACAACGGAGTGTTCTACAGTGCCGATGAAGGGAAAACATGGACGTCCAAGAATGACGGAATTGATGAATTGGATTCCTTATCTTTGTACAATTTTCAAAGAATAGATGATGATTTATTTATTGATGGTTCGACGAATTACAAAGCAAAATTCAGTAATTATCTCACGTCATTGAATGAAGAGTTTATCCCACAATATTTTTATGCGGCATCACCCTATCCTACACCGGCAAAAAACAATGTCAGAGTAAAGGTCTATTGGGGGAATGACATCTCCATGAGTGCAGAAAACATTGAAATTGTAAATATATTTGGCGAAAAAGTTTCTAATAATCAAGATATACGATTAATTCCGGCAGGCGATTTTACAGGTTTTGTGGAATGGAATTGTGGGGCTGTTGCTCCCGGCACATATATTATGACAATACGACACGGTACAAAAACATCAGTAATAAAACTGAGTATCAGCCATTAATGGAAGTAACAAAGGAGGAGATTTTTGAAATTTTCTCCTTTGTATTATAAAGTTTATTCTCCTTTTTCTAAAAATTTACCGATGAGTTGGGAAAGAGTTACGAATGATATGGGCAATTCATTTTTTGTCGTTCTTTTAAGTCTTTATGTTAAACTTACACACAATCGTTTGCGAATTTATGAAGCAGTTGAGTGATAATTTCAAATGAGAATATATAGGCGCAATATAAATATAGTAACGTAATTAAAAGTTTTCAAACCTACCTGCTTTTGGATAAATAGGATGATATGGAAAGTAAATTATTTGTTGTTTATCCATTTTTTTAGAAAACTTTCATCTGAACTTATTTTTCCAATAACTTTATATTTCGATTTCTTAAGAGTTGAAGAATTGGACAGATTCTCTTTGAC
>DDTD01000048.1 GCA_002344005.1 Ignavibacteria bacterium UBA2373
TGACCAATCTTTAAACAAGTTCTTTGGATAAAGTGTCATTTCAGTATGCCGGACCCGAATCAAAATGGATATTAAGGAATGTAAATTTAACAATACCATATAATAAAACAACAGCAATAGTAGGTGGGAGCGGCAGCGGAAAATCTACATTATTGAAAATACTTCTCAAATTTTATGATCCTGTACGCGGTGAGGCAAAATTGGGCACATATACCCTTAAAAATATTGCCCAATCGGCATGGCGTGAAAAATGTGGTGCTGTGATGCAAGAAGGGTTTATATTCAATGATACGATTGCCCATAATATAGCTGTAGGCACAGACGATATTAATCGTCATCGGCTCATTGAAGCTGTGGAGTTAGCAAATATTCGGGAATTTATTGAAGATTTACCTCTCGGGTATAATACTAAAATCGGGCAAGATGGTATTGGTATTTCCGGTGGACAAAAACAACGACTTTTAATAGCACGAGCAGTATATAAAAATCCCGAATACCTGTTTTTTGATGAAGCAACCTCCGCTCTTGATTCGCGCAATGAACGAATAATTATGGAAAATTTTACCAGATGGTTCAAGAACAGGACTGTTGTCATTATTGCCCATCGTTTAAGCACAGTGCGCAATGCAGACAATATTGTCGTGTTGGATCAAGGGCGCATCATTGAACAAGGTACGCATGATGAGTTAATTACGCTTAATGGAGCTTATTATAATTTAGTAAAAAATCAGCTTGAATTAGATAAAATAAATGTATAAGGAAGTGAGCGACTTTTTTTGTGGCATTAAAGAACAATGAAATACAATTCCGTAGTGATGAAGTGCAAGATATTATGTCACATATACCCAATCGAATCATTCGATATGGTCTGTCTGTGCTTTTTGTTGTACTTCTGTTAACCATATTCCTTTCATGGCTTATTACCTATCCTGAACTAATTAGAGGACAAATATCAATAACGACATCAATTGAACCTATAAAGTTAATTGCAAAATCAAGTGGTACCATTCGTCATTTATATGTTCGTGAAGGGCAATATGTGCAGGAGGGTAGCTGTTTGGCTGAAATAGAAAGTCCTGTTTCACCGGGTTCATTAGAATATATGCGGCAATATATACATCGTTTAGAAAGGGCACTGCAAGCCGACGATGAAGTATTACCATTGATTGATACAAATTCCGTTATGTTTGGTCCGGTACAAAACTCTGTAAGTGGTTTAGTGCAAGAATTAACCATATACAATACCAATCGTAAGTATAAAATTCATGAAGCAGAAATTACAACATTATCTCAAAAAATTGAGAATCAAAAATCATTGGTGCGTGTACAACAGACAATCGCTTCTATCAATCAAAAAGAATTAGAAAATGCAAAAATTAAATATGAGTCAGATAAAAAATTAGCTGAGAGTGCATATATTTCGAAAATTGAATCTATGCGGTCTGAATCCGAATTACGTGAAAAAGAATTGCAAGTAGAGCGATTTAAACAAGCTGTTCTTGAAAGCAGTAATGTATTGAGTAGTCTGGAATTTCAGTATAGTCAATCACGTTTTGCCAAAGAAACAAATAATAAAAGGAACATAGAGTCCATACGAAGTGCGATTGATATTATTCATAATTTTATTTTTACATGGCAGCAGAATTACTCAATTGCAGCAAAACAATCGGGAAAAGTCAGTTTTTTGCAACGTATTCAGCAAGGTCAATACATCAAAAGCGGCGAAGAATTGTTTGCGGTTACTCAAAATAACACATCGTATCTTGGTGTTGTGAAAGTACCTGTTTCGGGTTATGGAAAAATAGCCATAGGGCAAAAAGTTCATGTTCTTGTCCATAATTTCCCTTATTATGAATATGGTATGTTAGAAGGAACGGTACGGCACATAGCCTTATTCCATAATTCAAATGAATATAGAGTCGAAGTAGATTTGCCGGAAGGTATGCGTACAACACAGAACCATACGATTCACTATTCTCCGGAGATGATTGGTGAGGCAGAAATTGTCACTGAAAATAAGCGTGTTATAGAACGAATATTCGAATCTTTGCTCAAAGCGCTTAAAAGGAATCATTAATATAGTACACATTTGCTTGATTTACTTATGAAACACATTGTATTACTTGTTGATTTGACGGGAGTTGCGCATTTAGCATTGGAGCACACGGCAATTATTGCTCGACGGAGTATTTGTAGGGTTACTTTACTTCATATAGCTTCTGATGGTATGCAGTCGCAAGAAAAAGAAATTAAAAACACGGTTCGTGAATTTGCCTCAACTTTGGAGAATGACGGTATATTGTTTGCTGTACAAATTAATTATGGTAATTTTTTTGAAGTAATAGCCCCGGCTATCAATGCAATGTCATGTGATTTACTTATTGTTGGTACACATGGTATAAAAGGTTTTAAACATAATTTTATGAGTTCGAATATCATCAAGTTAATGAATTTACTATCTGTTCCCGCTTTGATTGTACAAGGACATAGCACCACACCACAGGAAGGATATAATCGAATACTTGTGCCTATTATCGGAGCAATTCCGAAAGAAAATATTGAGAAACCACTTGCCCAATTCGCTTCTTTATTTCATTCGACGCTTCATTTTCTGGCGTACTGCAACACACATAATGTTGATGATGTACATGAGACTATAAATCAGTTGCAACACACTTTCACTTTGCTTGGTTTTCCGTCTGTAGTACAAATAGAGGAAATAGGTGTATATGCCGGCAATCATTCTCGTTCGATTGTACAATATTCCGATATTGAGGATATTGATGTTATTTTGTTGTTTCTTCATGAAAAAGATAATATGAAAAATTTTAATGATGAGGACAAAGAAAATATACTTCTTAATCGTTTTGGGAAAGCTGTACTTTGTTTGTAAGTCATAGTACCACGACAAAAAAAATATTTGTGTTTTAGGGAATATAGAATGTAGAGAATTTCTATGTCTTACAATCCGTATAAAAATCTTGCCATACTTATATTTAATGTTTTTTACAAGATAAAGAAAAGATTATGATTTATGCAAACGTTTGTATTATATATATCATTGCTTTAGGAGTGGTATTGTGAATATTAATCACACTCGCAAACAGCTTGAGAGAGCAAAAGAATATTTAAGCACTGAGGACTTTGATAAGTCTGAGGAGTTATGCCATTCACTATGTACCGAGTTAAACTCTTATCCCAACATTACAGATAATAAAGAAATGTTGATAATAAAGGGTAATGTATTGCTTTGCTTGGGTACCTGTCATTATAAAAAAATGGATTTTACTGTTGCCTGTAGTGTTTATAGTCAAGCCCTTGATGTATTTTTGTTGTTGGGTGAAAAATATCTTATTGCGCGGAGTCTTGCCAATATAGGAATGACTCATCATTATAATAATAATTATGCATTGGGATTGGATTTTACATTAAAAGCACTTAAACTTTTTGTAGAATTGCAAGAAATGGAGTCTGTTGCTCGTTGTCAAAGTTTGATTGCCAGAACATACTGGGTGTTAGCAGATTTATCAAATGCCCTTGAGTATTTTGAAAAGGCACTCGCTATATTTCATCAGTTAGATAATCTAAATCAAATTGCTAATGTCATTGGTGATATTGGTTTAATTTATCAAGATTTGAAAATGTATGATAAAGCATTGGAATATTACAATAAAGCATTTGTACTCTATTATGAAATAAAAGACAAAAGTAATGAGGCGCGAATAAAAAGTAATATAGGAGCAGTGTACCATAATTTAGAAATACATGATACAGCATTGAGGTATCTTAATGAGTCTTTATCAATGTTTGAAGAATTATCCTTGGAAAATAATGCAATTGATGTCTTGGAAAGTCTTGGTATTGTATATCAAACTGTTGGTAATTTTGCTCAAGCTCATGTATATATGTATCGTGCGCTTGGAATCAGCGAACGGATACATGATCGTGCAAAAATAGCTACGCTTAATGGTTCAATCGGAAGGTTATTGTTGGAATCCGAATATAGTGTACATGATATTACTACGGCAGAGGTTTATCTGAAAAAGAGTATTGAACTCAATGAATTGCTTGGCAGAAAACAAATGGTGTATGAATACCTTGAGGTATTAAGTGAACTATATAGTAAAACACAGGAATGGCAAAAAGCATACGAGTGTCAGAAGCGGTTTCACAATGTATATATGCAAGTACAAAGTGAGGAAGCAATAAAGCAAGCACAGATGTTGGAACATCGCCGTAAAATAGAAGAATCGGAACGTGACCGCCAACTCAAGATTGCACGGCATGAAGTAACGGTGAACTTATTGCATAAAACATTGCCACCCTCTATTGCAGAACGATTAATGAATGGTGAGAACAATATTGCTGATAAATTTGATAATGTGACAATTCTTTTTGCAGATATTGTTGGCTTTACGCCACTGTCTGCAAGGACTACTCCTAAGCGTATGGTAGAATTATTGAATAATTTGTTTACACGCTTCGATAAACTTACCTTTCAATACAAAGTTGAGCGCATTAAGACAATTGGTGATGCATATATGGTGGTCGCCGGCGCACCGGAACCATGTGAAGACCACGCAATACGTATGATGGATTTTGCATTTGCGATGAATAAAGCAATGAGTGATTTTTGTCAAGAAGTTGATGAAAAAATTCAGATAAGAATAGGCGTAAATTCAGGAACTGCAATCGGTGCGGTTGTCGGCGAAACTAAATTCAGTTATGATTTTTGGAGCGATGCCGTAAACACCGCAAGCCGTATGGAAAGCCATGGCGCACCAGGAAAAATTCATGTATCCGATGATTTCAAAAATGCTATCATAAGGACGGAAGATGTTCTGCTTCGACAATCAATATACTTTATCGAACGCGGGGAAATAAACATCAAAGGTAAAGGAATGATGAATACATATTTTTTGGAAAAGGCAGATGTCTGAATGAAGGTTTATAGAATGAAAATAGAAGTAGCATTGTTGAGAAAATAGTTTATCTCTTAGAGATAACATATACCACTCCATCAAGCTTTTGATGTATTTTTGTTGTATAATGTCGCACATAGGACTGCATCGGTCTCAAAATAGGGATTCGTGTAATTATTGATGCAGTATATCGTGGTACAGGCAGTACTATATGGAACCAAACAAACATAGAAAACCATGACCTTAGAACAATTCACAACTAAAGTCGAAGAACTTGAAGTACTTATACAATCCGGCAGAGATTATAAACAGTCTGAAGTCAATGCAAAAGAGTTGCTTGCCATCTTATCTATTATGGAGGAGTCGCATTCGCTGAGCGAAATTGAAACACGCATCTTGATTGCTCTTGCACAATCTTACCGAATGAGGGGAGTGTCACAAGAAGTACTGCCGATAGCTGAAAAAGCACTTGCAATCGCCGAACGTATTGGTAATAAAGAGTTACAGGCGCAGGCATACAGTAGCGTCGGAATGGCATATTCTACCATCGCTGATAATACTAAAGCAATAGAATCATTTCACAAAGCACATGAAATATTCCTTGCCGTCAATAACAGAAAGCAAGTAGCGATGTTACTATATAATATTGCCGTTTCTTACTTCCAAAAAGCTGAGTATTATTCTTCATTAGAAAATTTTCAGAAGGCATTGTTTATTGCGGAACAATTAAATGAACCAATCATAGTTGCTTTGCAATTAAGTAAAATAGGATTGGTGTATTCATACTTAGCCGATTATCAGATGGCGGTGATACAATATCAAGAGGCTATCTCTATTTATCAACAACATAATTATCAAATAGGTCTGCTTTCTTGCTACGGAAATATAGGCAATCTTTATAGAGAAATTCGAGATTACAGCCGTGCAATTGATTACTTAAATCAAGCATTACTGATAGCTCAAGAACTAGAAGATAAAAGGAATATAGCCGTCACTTTTGGCAATCTGGGAATATCGTATAATGATTCAGGTGACTATGTTAATGCAGAAAAATACTTTACCAATGCTATAATATTAGAAGAAGAATTAGGCAATAAAGTAGGTTTGGCAAGCAATTATTTGAATTTGGGAAACTGTTTAGAGAGGCAAAAACAATATGAACAAGCACTTGAATATTATCAAAAATCTCTGCTTATTGCAGAACAAATAAATCAACAACACTTTATTTCAATCATAAAGGGTAATATTGGTTCTATATTTACGAACCAATCTTTTGAAGGTTTTTCTCCCCAAAAAGGAGAAAAACTTATAATGGAATCCATTAATATTAATAATGTTCTTGGAACACGAGCTAACAATATAGTGATGTTATTGTGCCTTGCGGAATTATATGAATATCAAAAGCGATGGGAAGAATTTGCAATTTATTACAAACAATACCACGTATTGGAAAAAGAAGTTCAAAGTGAACAAGCTGTTAAGCAAGCTCAGTTAATGGAACAGCAAAGAAAAATTCACGAAGCAGAGCGGGACAGACAAGTAAAACTCGCTCGTTTTCAAGAACAAGAAAAAATATTCCATAATATTGTACCTGTGTCTATTGCTGATCGCCTTTTGAACGGCGAAAAGACTATGGCCGATTCATTTGACAATGTGAGCATGTTTTTTTCAGATATTGTTGGATTTACCCATCTTGCATCGCAAATAAGTGCAAAAGAATTAGTCGAGGGACTTAATGCCATATTTACTGAATTTGACCACATAGCGACTAAACATAGTTTGGAAAAAATTAAAACGATTGGTGATTCTTATATGGCAGCATGTGGAGTGCCGGAACAAAGAGATGACCATGCTATGCGAACCGTTCAATTTGCATTGGATATTCAAGAAATGATGAAAAATAAAACAATAGGTGAGAAAAAAAATAGAATAAGTATTCGTATAGGTTTGCATTGCGGCAGCGCAATTGCCGGGATAATCGGCGAGAAAAAATTTGCCTACGATCTGTGGGGTGATGCAGTGAACACGGCAGCGCGTATGGAATCCCACGGCGAAGCGGGTAAGATACATGTGAGTGAGGAGTTTGTAAGAGAATTGTTAATGATGAATGGTGAATTGTCAACTGAAGAAAAATTTTCCGTTGCAATACCATTGTCATTAACTATTAATCATTCACTATTGACCATTATTCCCCGCGGCGAGATGGAAATCAAAGGCAAAGGCATGATGAAAACATATTTTTTGGAGAGTGTGTCTGCACCATGATTTTCATGCTTTAGCGCATGGCAGTATAGTTTGTCAGTAGCACTTATCACAGTAATTATTTAATCACACAAATCACAGTTCAGACAATGACATACGACGAACTCAAAACCAAAGTAGAGGAACTCGAAATAGTAATTGAACAAGAACAGAATTATAAACAAGCACAAGTTCTGGCTCTTGAGATTATTGAAAATGCAAATATGGAAGATAATTCCGAGGCATTTGCTAGGGTGCTGTTTTTTTTAGCCCAATCTCTATGGCGTAATGGATTGCCCGAAAAAGGCTTGTCGTATGCAATACAATGCTTGGATATCGCAGAAAAACATCACTATAGAGATTTACAAGCACGTGCTATGGGAGTAATTGGTCTGCTGTATAGTAGTTTGTCAGAGTTTACAAAATCTTTAGAATATTATGAAAACTCACTTTGTATTGATGAAAATCAAGGGAATAAATCTCGTATTGCAATAACACATAGTAATATAGGTGTCGTCTATAGTAATTTGTCAAATTTTGCTCTTGCTCAACAGTATTTTCAAAAATCACTTTTTCTCCATGAAGAGTTACAGGACGAACAAGGTATTGCAGGAAATATGCTCAATATAGGTAATGTGTATCATCTATTGTCGGATTCTAAAACGGCTATAGAGTATTTTCGTAGAGCATTGACTCTTGCTCAAAAAAATGGTAATAAAAGAGAGGAAACTACCTGCTTGCTGTCAATAGGAAATGTATATGTTAAGTTAGACGAATATGAAACAGCATTGGGATATTATAGAGACTCTTTATTTATTGCCGAAGAATATGATAATAAAAAAAGTATAACAATAATTTGGGGTAATATTGGGACTGTTTATGTGCAGATGTCTTGCTATCAAGAGGCACTTGAGTATTTTTATAAAGCACTGAATTGTGCCAAAAGTAGTACTAATAAATATGCCGAGGCACTATGGAAAGGAAGTCTTGGTGCATTGTATCTGCGTGAGGATTTTGAAGGATATAATTGTAAAAAAGGAGAAGAATATTTACTTGAGTCAATAGAATTTTTTCAAGAACATGGAGTAAAGCTGCATGAATATGAAATGAGGAAAATAATTGCTGATATGTATGAACGAGAAAAACGCTGGGAAGAATTTTCGTTTCATTTTAAACGATATCATGAATTAAAAGAACAAGTGTATTCTGATGAAGTTCAAAAATTAATCCAAAATAATGAATACATGCAGATTGTTGCAGAAAAAGAAAAACAATTAGCTATTGAGAAAACTCGGATTCAAGAACGTGAACACGTGATGAAAGATTTAGAAACTTTAAACACAAAACTTGTTGAGGCAGATAAAGCAAAAAACGATATTCTTGGTATTGTTGTGCATGATTTAAAGAATCCACTTACTTTAATTCAGTTAAAGGCGGATATACTTCAGACAAAAAATGTACAACTTACGAAGGAACAACTGATTTCGACCGGAAAAAGTATAGCTTCAGTGGCTCAACACATGAATAGAATTATATCAAATTTATTAGATATAAATGCTTTAGAATCAGGAAAAATGACCTTAAAAATGACATCAATTGACGTTGCTTCTGTTGTTGAAAGAGCTGTTAAATTTCATAGCGACAGTGCATCTGCAAAAAATATTATTGTTCTTACCGAAATACAGTCCCAATTACCGCATGCTATTGCTGATGCGGAAGGATTATATGAAGTGATTGAAAATCTATTATCCAATGCAATTAAATTCTCACCTCAAGGACTTTCAATTATGGTGTCATGCGCGGTTGAGGACAAAACTATTGTTCTTTCTGTTAAAGATAATGGTCCGGGTATATCATTGGAAGATCAGAAAAAGTTATTCGGCAAATTTCAAAAGTTATCTGCGCGACCAACTGCCGGAGAATATTCTACCGGATTAGGATTGTCTATTGCAAAAACAATAACCGAACAAATGGGGGGTATGCTCGAGTGTCAGAGTGTCACCGGGCAGGGTGCAAATTTTATTGTTCGTCTAAAGAGGTCGCTATAATTTGTTGTTATGCAAAGGGCAAATCCTTTCTTATTATAGCTGTACGGTAAAGAATTATGGACACTATTTCAGAGTTAAGTTACGTATTGAGATAGATGAGTATTGGTGTTATAAGCCTCTCATCGTAGTTTTGCAGAAGACTATACAAAAGTGAACTTACTATCTTAAGAGAAAACAACTATGAATATGAAAAAGATTACCGTACTCTATGTGACGAGTGAAGAGGAAAATGCACGCAATTTTCAAAAAACAGGTGTTTTTTTCGGAGCATAAATGACAGCTGAAGAAATAGAGAAAAAATATGATGCCGCAATTGCTATAAATGTGCCGGAAACTAAAGCAGATGCTTTAAATCTTCTGGCGTGGCAATTGCGTTTATTGTCCCAATATGATAAAGCCACCGCTATATGTGAAGAAGCACTCTCAGTAGCTGATGCTTGCTCTAGTAAAGATGCTGCCGGTAAAATCCTAAATACACTTGCGAATATTACGGCTGATAGGGGTGATATATCCAACGCTTTGAAGTATTTTCAACAAGCAATACAAAATTTTGAACACAGTAATGACAGTTATTGGTTGGGAGCTGTATTGGGTAATTGTGGTAATATCTATAAAAATCTTAACGAATATAATCTTGCACTTGAGTATTATCATAAAGCGCTTTCACTTTATGAAAAACAAGGCATAAAAAATCATATACCTGTATGGCTTAGTAATATAGGAAATGTTTATCATAATTTAAAGGAATACGATATTGCTTTGGAATTTCACATAAAAGCATTCGCTTTACGAGAAGAAATGGGGCAAAGTTCAGAAATGGGCACCGTGTTTTCTAATATTGGCAATGCTTATTATGAAATGGGAGAATATGATAAAGCACTTGAGTATTACTCACAATCATTGAAAGTAGATTTAGAAAATGAGTTTTCTATGGATATTGCTATAGATTATGGTAATCTTGGTCGTGTGTTTGCAAAACAAGAATATAGTGGCTATGACCCCGATAAAGCGGAAGAATATCTTGTTAAAGCGGGAGCAATGTTTGAAAAACTCGGCAATAAACAATATCAGTTTGTGTTTCATAAAATACTTTCCAACCTCTATAGAAATCAACAACGTTGGGAGGAATCGGATAATGAATTTCGTAAATTTTATGCTCTTGAAAAGGAAGTACAAAGTGAAGAAGCGAAACAAGAAGCAGAAAAAATGGAGTATCGTCGTAAAGTAGAAGAAGCCGAACGTGATAGACAAGTAAAACTTGCACGATTTCAAGAACGTGAGAAAATACTTGACAATATACTTCCTTCACAAATCACCGAACGTTTAATTAAAGGCGAACAACCAATTGCGGATAAAGCAGAAAATGTATCAATCTTTTTCTCTGATATAGTGGGTTTTACCACTCTTTCGCAGCATATAAGTGCTAAAGAATTAGTATCGGGTCTCAATGAATTATTTATACAATACGATATTCTTGCAAAGAAATATGGTTTAGAAAAAATTAAGACGATAGGCGATGCATATATGGCGGTATGTGGAGTTCCTGTATTCACCTCGGATCATGCAAGTCGTACAGCACAATTTGCTCTCGGAGTGCAAGAATTATTTGTAGCAGGAGTAGAAATAGCCGGTCATAAAGTGAATATTCGTATCGGCTTACATTGCGGGGAAGTTGTAGCGGGTGTTATAGGCGAACAAAAATTTGCTTATGATTTATGGGGCGATGCCGTGAACACGGCAAGCAGAATGGAAAGTCATGGCGCAGCGGGGAAAATTCATGTGTCGGAAGAATTTGTAAGAGAATTAGGAATGAGGAATGAAAAATTAGGAATGAAGGACAAAGAATTAACAGGCGACAATTCTCAATTCGTAATTATTAATTCTCAATTCATATTCGTTCCCCGTGGCGAAATAGAAATTAAAGGCAAAGGAAAAATGCGTACCTATTTTTTGGAAAAGGTGTCTGAATTATGATTTATAGAACTGCTCTATGTGGTTGACATAAAAGTAAATAAAAAAAATAATGTCCGGACCATGATTTGTAGAACAGTCCGTTGTGGCTGTTCTACACGAAAAAAATATCAACACAAAAAGTAATCACAGTAATCAAAACAATCAAACATATCACAGTTGAGACGATGACACAAGAAGAACTACAAGCAATGCTTGACAGGGCGCAGGAATCACAGAAAATGGGAGAATATGCCGATGCAGAATACTATGCCTCAGAGCTTATAAAGGCAGTTCCTGTTGATGACACATCTTGTGTTCACAGTAGTGCCTTACTTGTACTATCTGATTCTCTGCGGATGCGCGGGATGCTTAAACAATCGCTTGAAAAAGCTGAACTGGCACTGTCTTTATCCATACAAGCGAAAGACCTATATCAAGAAGCGAAAGCAATGAGTACACTTGGGGTAGTATATACGCTTCTTGGTGACTATCAACAAGCACTTAACTATTGTACTAAAGCTCTTGCTCTTGATGAAGAGTTGGGTCATAATGTCGGGATGGCACGCGATCGTGGGAATCTTGGTGTTATTTATCAAAATCTGGCAGATTACCCTCTTGCCGCAGAATATCAAAAACAAGCTCTCGCTATTAATAGAGAAATCGGAGCTAAAGATGGTATTGCAAGGAATAATGCCAATCTTGGTATTGTCTATAGAAGTATGGGTAACTACGATGTATCAATGGCGCATTATATTGAAGCACTTAGTATATCCGAAGAACTCGAAGACATACCATCAATTTGTCAGCTTAACGGTAATATTGGTGGTCTCTATTATGCTCTTGGAAGTTATGATAAAGCACTCGAATACTTATACAAAGCTGTTGCCGATAGTAGTCTGCGCGGAGAAAAGGCGAGGGCAGCGCGATTTACAGCCAATATAGGCAGTGTATATAATTCCCTCGGTCAACATGATAAAGCACTTGAATACTACCTCAAAGCACTTGCTGCGCAAGAAGAACAAGATAATAAGACCGATGTAGCAACGCTTGGAGGTAATATAGGTATCGTGTATGCTGAACTTAGAAGTTATGAACAAGCGCTCGAATATTTTATGAAAGCTCTTGCCACACATCAAGAACTTGGTCGTAAGTCCTCAGCTGCTTTAGTATTGGGCAATATCGGGAATGTATATACACTCATTGGTAGTTATGATAAAGCGTTGGATTACTATACCCGCGCACTTATGGCTCATGAAGAACTTGGTGAAAAATCAGGTATTGCCAATGTTTCAGGGAATATTGGCTCACTGTATGCTGACGATCAGTTTGTTGGCTATGATGCTGGTAAAGCCGAAGAGTTTCTGTTGAAAGCAATTGCTCTTAGTAAAGAAGTAGGAGCAAAGCAGCATTTGTACAAATATGACAAAGCAGTTGCCGAACTCTATAAAAATACAAATCGAAAAGCAGAAGCTTATGATTATTTTGAGCGCTATCATACCGTAGAAAAACAGGTTCAAAGTGAAGAAGCAACCAGACAGAGTCAACTCATGGAGTATCGTCGCAAAGTAGAAGAAGCCGAGCGTGACCGTCAGGTAAAAATCGCACGGTTTCAAGAGCAAGAGAAACTCCTCTATAATACTCTCCCTGCTCAGATAGCCGAACGGATATTGCAGGGCGAAAGAACCATAGCCGATGTCCACCAAAATGTGTCAGTCTTTTTCTCGGATATTGTTGGCTTTACTCACTTATCGCAGCAAATATCCGCAGAGAGCTTAGTCCAGATGTTGAATAGATTATTCTCACAATTTGACCAGCTATCGCGTAAGTACGGTTTGGAGAAAATTAAAACAATCGGCGATGCCTACATGGCGGTATGCGGTGCACCAAATCAATGCAATAATCATGCAGAACGTACAGGACTCTTTGCGCTCGAGGTATCAGAATTGATGGATAATTTTATTGTTGATTCCGTCGGACAAATTTCAGTACGCATTGGCTTGCATACAGGAAGTGTCGTTGCCGGAATAATAGGCGAAGTTAAATTTTCGTATGATATGTGGGGTGACGCGGTGAATACCGCAGCGAGAATGGAAAGTCACGGTGAAGCAGGAAAAATCCATGTGTCGGAAGAATTTAAACATGCCGTAGAGACGGTGCACGCACCATCTCTACGGTTTATTCCGCGTGGTGAAATGGAAATAAAAGGCAAAGGAATAATGAAAACCTATTTTTTGGAGAAAGTGTCTGAACAGGATTTATAGGATTCAAGGATGAGCAGGATTCGTAGGGATAGTCCGTTGTGGCTGTTCTACACGAAAAAAATATCAACACAAAAACAATCACAGTAATCAAAACAATCAAACATATCACAGTTTAGACCATGATACCCGAAGAACTCAAAATCAAAGTAGAAGAACTCGAAGCAATGATTCAGAGCGGCTCTGACTATGCTCAAGTCGAAACCCAAGCACGCGAAATGCTTGAAGCCCTCTCCATCGGGGAGGGTACGGGAGGGGACAGAGAACTCCACGCCCGTACCTTGCTTGCTCTCTCCATTTCTCTCTGGCAGCGCGGTATGGCAAAAGAAGCTCTGCCCTGCGCAGAGGAAGCCCTCGCCCTTGCCGAGCAATTAGAAAGCAAAAAACTGCAAGCCAAAGCACTCGGCAATATCGGGACTGTGCATTGGAATCTCTCGAACTATGCTCGTGCCTTAGAGTACTTAGGCAGGGCATTAGCGCTCGATGAAGACCTTGGCAATAAAGCAGGGATGGCAACTATTCTCGGCAACATCGGGATTGTGTATGAGAATCTCGCGGACTATGCTCGTGCTTTGGAGTACTATGGCAAGGCATTAGCGCTTGATGAAGAACTTGGTAACAAATCAGGGATGGCAAGACATCTCGGTCATATCGGGATTGTGTATGAGAATCTCTCGGACTATTCCCGTGCCTTGGAGTACTATGACAAGGCATTAGCGCTTGATGAAGAACTCGGCAATAAACGAGCTGTGGCAGGACATCTCGGCAATATCGGGAATGTGTATGCGAATCTCTCGGACTATGCCCGTGCCTTGGAGTACATGGGTAAGGCTTTAGCTCTCGCAGAAGAACTCGGCAATAAACGAGCTGTGGCAGGACATCTCGGCAATATCGGGGTTGTCCATGTGCAACTCTCAGACTATGTTCGTGCACTGGAGTACTTTGGTAAGGCATTAGCGCTCGCAGAAGAACTCGGTGACAAATCAGGTGTGGCAGGACATCTCGGCAATAT
>DDTD01000005.1 GCA_002344005.1 Ignavibacteria bacterium UBA2373
TGTATAGAACTTGTAGGATAAAGTTCCAAGAGTTATTAAATATTCTTTCATTGGAAAACGATATTTATGTCCCATCAAAAGATTTTGGCAAATTAATGAAAGAAACTAGATTGAGATTAAATATAGCATATGGTATGAAATTCTCTGAGATTAAATATATTTTTTCTTTGGTCGGTTATGGTAGCCTCATAACTTGTACAGTGTCGGATTTAGATTGTATTAATGCTGAGTATTATTAAGTGCGTCGTTATTACCGGTAAAAACACCTGTCGGTGCTTTGTTTGCGAAAGCAAAACCTGTGGCTCAATATTCATTAAGGGCTATCGCAGATGGGTTTTATCCGGTTATGAAAAGAGGGTTCCAACAAACACAAGAGTTAGTCTGGCTAAATAAAGATGAAGTGCGGAATTTGGAACTACAGTGAACCCAAAACTCGATATACACAAAAAAATCTAAGGATCTTCGTGTATATTATGATTCTGAATTTGCGGGTACTTTGCAAGGAGCATTGCAGTTAGAAAATATGCAAATTTTAAATCATGAATTCCAAACTGGTCTTTTACCGATAGGAAATAAAATAAGAAAATAATGGAGAAAAATAATGGCATTTAAATTTGTAGTTTCAGGAGATGCTTGGTGGGAAAGCAATGTTGCTAAAGTAATAAGTTCATTATCCGGAACGGGGTACATATCATACTTTTTAGAGCAAAATTATGGAACTTCCTTAGAGAATGTTTTTGTGGTTTTAATGTGTCGGGAACCTGAATATAATTTTAAAAGGAGGGTTAGATTTGTAAAAAAGGAAAAAATTCTATATATGGATATTATGCTTGATTTACCTCAATTCTTAACGATAACTCAAAAAGAACGAGAGAAAATAATTGTGGACAAAATAATTACAGAAGTACCACAAGTAATTGCCAAGTATAAATTTAAAGATTTTGACCTTGTGAGGTTTGAAAAAGATTTAAAAAAGTGGATGAGAAAAATTTTATAAACTATAATCCCATTTATGTAGAACTACTTTCTCTTCCGTTCTTTGAAAACTATGAGGCATTTCGATTAGCCCCATCCCAATTCCCCGACGGGGAAGGCGAAAAAAGCGGGGCGCAGTTTTGGGTAAATCCATCCCGCCAGACTGCGTCTGCCACCGAGCAATGAGAAACCACCCCGTCCTTCGGACACCCCTCCGGCGGAGGGATGAAATTCAGCGGCGTATAAATCCCATAAGGATTACACGTTTATAGAATATGTGTTCTATGAAAATAATCCACCCCGTCAGACTGCGTCTGCCACCCCTCAATGAGGGGAATTTTTGGTGATGGCGACTTTTCATAAACCTATAATTTGCATACACATTTATAAGCAATAGAAGCGGTGAATTAATCCATAAAGAGATAGGGACGCCATGATTCATCCACTTTGCCGACTATTTGTTTTAAGAATGTGACATGTGATGGTTTTTTCGGAATAGATAAGAGCCGCATTCCTGCTTCTTCGGGTGTGCGATTACCTTTATAGTTATTGCAGCGCATACATGCCGTGATGAGATTTTCCCATGTATCGTCCCCACCACGTGATTTGGGGATAATGTGATCAATGGTCAATGGTGGTGTGGTCTTATTGCAGTATTGGCAGCGTCCATTGTCACGACGGAGTATGTTTTTGCGGGAAAGCTCCACACGGCGGAATGTCACACGCACATAGGTACACAGCCGTATCACACTCGGACATGGATAATGGATACTCACGCTGCGCAAAGTGCGATCTTCTTTGGCAGCTACTATTTCGGCTTTGGTCAGATAGACAAGCAAGAATGCTTTTTTGACGGAGCAAAGACTAATCGGCTCATAGCTTTGATTGAGCACTAATACCTTCGTGTTGGGCGAACCCCCACGACGCATGCTTTGCATAGGCGAGATAGGTGATGATGTACTGAATTCAGAACTCCCTTCTTGGTTTCTAGGAAATCTAATGAAAAAAAAGTGTGAACATAATTGTCAAAAAGTAAAACAAAAACATATTTTTTGCGATAACTGATACCATAGTTTCAATACAATCGGCGCCATTGTCCGTAGTTTTGCGCCTAATTATGTATCAAATTTGCAAAAAAGTAAGGAGTTAAGCCGCATTATGCGTCACGCTGCACTATTAACACTTGAAAATGGTATGACCTTCCGAGGTTGGGCTTTTGGTGATATTCATGCTGAATCAATGGGTGAAGTTGTTTTTAATACTGCACTTAGCGGTTATCAAGAGATTATGACCGACCCTTCTTATAAAGGTCAAATCATGACATTTACCTATCCGCATATCGGCAATTACGGTGTGAACATCTTCGATGTGGAATCGGATACAATCCAATGTGAGGGTATTATTGTGAAGGAGTATGCTAAGCATTACTCCAATTTCCGTGCTCATACCGGTTTGGGTGAGTGGATGAAGGAATATGGCAAAATAGGCATCGAAGGACTTGATACCCGTAAGCTTGTGCGTGTGCTGCGTTCCGCCGGTGTGATGCGGGGTATTATCTCCGCCCAAAGCAGCGAAAAGGAACTTGTGGAGCGCGTGCAGAATGTGCCTCAGATGGAAGGTTTAGACCTTACTGGCTTGGTTAGCACCAAACAGGTTTATCAGTGGCAACAAACCGATGAACCTTTTGTGCCGGCAGGTCATAGTTCCGGCAAACGTTTTACGGTGGCGGCTCTCGATTTTGGCATTAAGCGTAATATCTTACGTCGTCTTGCCGCTTATAATTGTGATGTGACTGTCTATCCGGGCACAACATCGGCAGATGATATTTTGGCAACAAATCCCGATGGCATCTTTTTATCCAATGGACCCGGCGACCCGGCAGCAACCACGTATGCTTTCGAGACGATTCGTGCCTTGGCAGCACAGAAGCCGGTATTTGGTATTTGTCTTGGTCATCAACTTATCGGTTTGGCATTTGGTGCTTCTACCTATAAATTAAAATTCGGTCACCGCGGTGCTAATCATCCGGTAAAAAATCTGCGTACCGGTGCTATTGAAATAAGTTCACAAAATCATGGATTTGCGGTTGATGTCCAAACATTACCGGACACACTCGAAGCAACGCATATAAATTTGAATGATAATACATTATCCGGCTTACGACATAAACATTTGCCTGTTTTTTCGGTACAATATCACCCCGAAGCAGCACCCGGACCACATGATTCCGATTATTTGTTCCGTGATTTTATTGACTTGATGGATCAATATTCGTCCGTATCATAAATCACCTCTTATTTGAATTTCATTTACATTATGTTCATACGTGCTTATTTATCGGTTGTTTTTTTTATCGGCATACTATTCTGTGCGAGTGATGCGGCTGCGCAATCGCGTATCCCTTTATGGTTTGGTGGCGGTATTGGTTATATGCTCGGTATGCACTCAACAGATGGTAATTTGCGTTGCTTGAATGATCCTTCATGCCCGCAATATAAAGATGGCACAGGCAAAGGTCTGATGGTTGGTGCTTCTCTTGATTGGCGATTGTCTTCCGGTTTCGGATTGCTTTCTCGTTTGCATTTTACATTGCCGAATGCCGAAATGAGTGCAGAAAATTCTTCGGGTATTGTCAAAAATGCCAATGGCGATATTGTACCTTTGGTGCGCTCCCATACGCTCGAAGCCCAATTAACATCATTGCGATTTGATATTGCGGGAAATGTGATTTTGGGGAAATTCCGCATATTCGGCGGTATGTCGCCGGAACTTTTGCTTTCTCCTACTTGGACATCGTCCTCTACAATAATTGCACCCGGTAATGTGACTTTTGGCAATAAACGTCGCGACACCACATTTTTGAATGATGTACCAATTCAGAATGCATCATCTTTTCTTATGGGTGCGACAGTTGGTATTGGTTATGATATTCCTTTAGGACAAAAAACAATTCTTACGCCTGAACTTACGGGTACTTTGCCACTTATGGCTATCAGTAATGATGGTAATTGGAAACAAACGGCTCTTGCGCTCACAGCGCATATACGCTTTGGCTCGGGTATTATTAAATCGAATGAAATGCGGATACGTGAACAATTCGATACAGTAAAAATTCGTGATAATTCTTTTGTGGGAACACGTTTTGTCCCCGGTAATAAAATTATCACACGTGATTTTGAAGAAACAGAAACGGCACGTATTACCACCGAAACAAATATCCGTCGTGATACCATATTTATTGGTAATGAACCGCCGAAAGGTCCTCTTGTTCGTACAGATATAGTGGCTGTCGGTGGTGACAATGCCGGCAAAAAAATTCAAGAAATAAGTATTGGCGGACGTTTTGTCACAGAGGCATTTCCTGTTATTCCCACATTGTTTTTTGATGCCCAAAGCGATCAATTACCCGAGAGATATCGCCGTATATCATCACCTCAAGATTTTTCAGTTGATAATCTTATTCCTAATTCGCTTATCCAACATAAAGATGTCTTAAATATTATCGGAAAACGTTTATTGGATAATCCGAGGGCAAAAATTACGCTGCGCGGCACTTCAGATCCGACCACCGAAAAATCAGATTGTGATTTGGCAGAAAAAAGAGCAGAGTCAGTAAAAAATTATTTAATACAGGTCTGGGGAATTGAAGAAAAACGCATAAAAAACAGAACGCCGCGCCGTCGCTGCGAACCCGAAAATCCAACCACTTCACAAGTCGAGGAAGGTTATGCGGATAATCGTCGTGTAGAAATAGAAAGCGAAGATGATGAGATTTTAGAACCATTATTGCGCACCAAATTTATGGAAGTTGTTACGGTAGAACCACAAGAAATTGAGGTTGTTATTGCTGATGAAAATGCTAATACCATAAACCAATGGTCAGTAAAAGGTCGTTTTGAAAAAACACCGCTCTTCTCTCAAAATGGCAGCAGTAAACCTTCGCCTATTCGTCATCGCTTTACCGATGACCATATTCGTATCATGAATGGGGCAAAGGATGGATTCATAGAAATAGATGCCATGATTACCGATAAAGAAAATCGTAGCGATGAACAAAACTCTATCATTACCATAAAAAAAGATACCACAGAATTCACGGTAGAGCGTTTGTCTTTAATGACATTTGATGTGTTGAAGGATAATCTTAATCGTTCGGCAAAAAAAGCAATTAAACGATTTATTGATGAATTGGACACGGAATCAACAATTAGTGTAAGCGGTTATACTGATAAATTAGGCGATGCTGAGTTAAATGCACGATTGGCAGAATCAAGAGCCAATGCCGTCGCAGATTATATCAAAGATATTAAACGCAATGCCAATATTGTCAATAATGTCGGCTATGGTTCAACAAAAATGCCTCCGGGTGTTAATACTACATCATTGCCGGAAGCACGTTTTTTGAGCAGAACAGTACAAATAGAAATTATAAAACGTATTAAATAATAAGAGTTTATTCCATGAGTACAGAGTTTGAAAGCAGGGTTGATTTCAGCGAATTGCGTGAGACCGTCGAAAATATAAGGACGGAAATTCATCGTATCGTCGTTGGTCAAGATCATATGATTGATTTATTAATTGCAGCCGTCCTTGCCGACGGTCATGTTTTGATTGAAGGAGTGCCGGGCATAGCCAAAACTTTGACGGCAAAATTATTGGCACGGACATTAGATGTGAATTTTCAGCGGATTCAATTTACCCCCGATTTAATGCCATCTGATGTGGTCGGTACATCGGTTTTTAATCCGAAAACAGCAGAATTTTCTTTCCATTCGGGTCCTGTTTTTTCCAATTTTGTTCTAATTGATGAGATAAATCGTGCTCCTGCAAAAACCCAAGCAGCATTATTTGAAGTCATGGAAGAGCGTCAAGTGACCGTAGATGGTATCACCCATACTATGTCACCGCCTTTTTTAGTGATTGCAACACAAAACCCCATTGATCAAGAAGGTACATATCGTCTGCCGGAGGCACAATTAGATCGTTTTATGGTCAAAATTGAAGTCCATTATCCTTCATTAAGCGAAGAACAACAAATATTATCCGAATTTCATCTGCGCAATAATTCTTTTGATATATCCGCCATTAAGCCGGTGATGACACGCGAGCAATTAAGCCGTTTTCGTCAATCTTTACGGGAAATTCGTGCGGAGCAAACATTATTGCAATATATTGCCGAAATTACACATCAAACTCGCAATAATTCCGCTTTATCTTTAGGCGCATCGCCACGTGCTTCTTTGGGTATTCTTATGGCATCGAAAGCATTTGCCGCAATGGAAGGGCGCGACTTTATTACGCCGGATGATATAAAAAATGTGGCTTCTTCCGTCTTACGTCATCGTATTATGCTGACACCGGAAAAAGAAATGGAAGGAATTACGCCAGAAGATGTTATTACACAAATTATTACACGAATTGAAATACCGAGATAATTATTATGGCAACACAAATAGCGCGCCCCACCGAAGCGGAATATCCGCCGTTTTTTCGTAATTATATTAATCAAGTTATCGGTGATAATCTTGATATGTCATTAAAAGCACCTATGGCAGAGTCTTTAGCAATATGGCAGGCATTTCCTCAAGACAGAGAACTTTATGCCTATGCGGAGGGTAAATGGACACCTCGCGAAATACTTGGTCATATTATTGACACCGAACGGATAATGCAATATAGAGCTTTAGCAATTGCTCGCGGCGAAAAACAATCCTTACCCGGTTTTGATGAAAATAATTATGTTAAAAATGCACAATTTTCACAGCGTCCCATCTCATCATTATTTGCAGAATTAACCGTAGTACGTTTAGCAACACAATTATTATTTCAACATGGCATAAGCGATGCGGATATGATGCGGACAGGTACTCTTAATGGTCGTGCAATAACTCCGCGCGCTATTGCATGGATTATTTTCGGGCATGAATTACATCATATTTCTATTCTCAAAGAACGGTATTTGATTTCATAAAATATTTTTTTCACATACTACATAACAATTATGAATATTTCCCGACATCTACGTACATATGCAGCTGCACTTTTGGCATGTGTGGCTTTAGGATGCGTTGAATCCAATAATAAAAATACACCGCAAGATTTTGATCCGAACAAACCGGAAAAAGGTGATTGGATTATTCTTCATGAATTAAGTGATCCGGAAGGACTTAATCCTGTCACGACCAATGATGCTTCAAGTCGAGATATTTATACCAAAATCTTTGAACCACTTTTGGTATTGGACTATCAAACATCGCAATATCGCCCCGAATTAGCTGAGACTATGCCTACAGTTTCGGATGATCATTTGACCTATACATTTACATTGAAAAAAAATATCAAATTTTCCGATGGTAAACCCCTTACCGCCAAAGATGTTATTTTTACCATTAAAGCAATTAAAAATCCATTGGTAATTGATGCAGCGGCTTTGCGTAATTATTATGAATCATTGGAAGATGTGCAAGCAACGGATGATTATACCATAGTATTCAGAATGAATAAGCCATATTTTATGGCTGAATTTCAGTTGGGCAATACATATATTTTACCGAAACATGTTTTTGACCCGAAAAATTTAACAGATCAATATACCATACCACAAACGAATGATGTAAAACAAGTAGAGAATAATGCTGCAATGAAAGAATTTGCGGAATGGTTTGGTGCGGCAGACAGAAAAAGGGAACCTAAATATATGATTGGGTCGGGACCTTATATTGCCGAAGAATGGCGCACCAATGAATATGTTCGTTTAATGCGCAATGAAAACTATTGGAATAAAGGAAATGATGAGGATGCCGCCGCATACCCCGATAAATTAGTCTATAAAACAGTCAATGATGTTAATTCGGCTGTTGTCGCTTTGAAAAATAGTGAGTTGGATATGATACCGACTATCACGCCGCCTAAATTATGGGTTGAAACGATTGATACTGTTGCAACTCCCCATATTACAAAAGTTCGTTATGCACAAACAATTTATACGTACATTGGTTGGAATAATCGTAAGCCCTATTTTTCTGATAAAAAAGTGCGTCAGGCACTCTCCCATCTTGTGGACAGAGAACGTTTGCGTCAGCAAGTAAATCGTGGCTTCGGACAATTACAAAATACAGTCATCTATAAAAATTTACCGGAGTATAATTCTGCTTTGCCTGCTTATGATTTTAATGTGGAAAAGGCAAAACAATTACTTAGTGAAGCAGGATGGAAAGACAGCGATGGTAATGGTATTCTCGACAAAACGATTAATGGCAAAAAAACTGATTTTACCTTCACCTTCTTTGTTAATGCCGGCAATGAAGTGCGTGAGAATATTGCATTAATTGTGTCCGAAGAAATGAAAAAAGTCGGTATCAAGGCAAATGTACAAAAACAAGAGTGGACTGTCTATCTCGAAAATATTCGCTCAGGTCAATTTGATGCCTCGATTGGTTCATGGGTTAATGATCCGACACCATCCGACCCTTATCAATTATGGCATTCATCACAAACAAAAAATAAGGGGTCAAATTATGTTGGTTTTATTAATGCACGTGTTGATCAATTATTAGAAATGAATCGGGTAGAATTTGATGCCCAAAAACGCGTGGAATATATGAAAGAATTTCAAACAATTGTTCATGATGAACAACCTTATACTGTATTGTGGCTTTCAGAGATTCCGGGAGCATATAATAAGCGTTTGCAAAATGTGAAGTTTTACTCACCGCGTCCGGGATATAATCCTACAACATTCTGGGTTCCCAAATCCATGCAAAAATATACGGTCACTCAATAATACTATGTACACTATTGTTCCCCTTTGTGCTTCTTTTAGCAAAGGGGAATTTTTTTATGTAATAAAGAGCAACACCATGAAAAGGCACGAAGTCAAAGAATTAATAGCTTCCGGCGAATCTACTACCATCGAATTTAAAAGAAAATTTACTACGCCGGTAAAGTTTGCCAAAGAGGTTAGTGCTTTTGCTAATACAAAAGGTGGTTATATTTTTATTGGTGTGGATGATGATAAAAAAATTGTTGGTGTTAAAAGTGAAAAAGAGGAAATAGCACAAATTGTTCATGCTTGTACTTTTTTTATTGAACCGCCTATTGAGCCATTTTACGAAATTATCGAAATTGATTACAAAGATGTGATTATTGTCATTATCGAAGAAAGCGATAAAAAGCCGCATCGTGTTTTGAATGATCCCGATCTTCCTAATGGTGAAAGTGCAGTATATATACGTCAAGGTGAAGAATCAGTCACTGCAAGTAAAGAGATGGTGAGAATATTGCGTAGTCAGCGCGAGGATGCTCCTCCTTTGCGATTAAGTATTGGCGATAAAGAACGTCGTTTATTTGCATTTATCGAAAAAAATCATCGTGCCACAGTCAAGGATTTTTCTCAATTATGTAATATTTCCGAACGACGTGCGGCTCGTTTATTGGTGCGATTGGTACGCGCCGGTGTGCTGAATATTCATACCGATACCCATCATGATTACTATACTCTTACGCAATCTTTACCCACATAATGTTATTCTTTCTGTACATATATCATTGATAGTAGTTCTATGTTACTTGCACGATATATTCTCCGTTTCCATATAGGTCCTTTTTTATTTGGGACTTTAACCGTTATGTTTATTTTTTTGATGCAATTTCTAATCATCAATATTGATAAATTATTAGGTAAAGGATTGGAACCGATGCTTATTGTTCAAGTCATTGTCTATAGTTTGGCGTGGATGGTTGTACTTGCTGTTCCTATGGGGGTATTATTTTCTACTCTGATGGCTTTTGGCAATATGTCGGCTGCCCAAGAAATAACGATTGTGAAATCAACGGGTATTTCTTTGATAAAAATGATGTTTCCCGTTATGCTCTGTGGAGTCGGTATTTTTTATGGGATGTACAGATTTAATAATGATGTATTGCCCGACACAAATCATGCTTTTAAAGTATTGATGCAAGATATTCAAAGAAAAAAACCGACATTTGCTATAGAATCAGGTCAATTTTCTACACAATTGGAAGGATTTACCATCCTTTCACGAAAGACAGATAGCACAGGTACATTATATGGTATGACAGTCTATGATTATCAGAATCCTTTGCGCACAAATGTACTTACAGCCGATACAGGGCGAGTCCGATTTTCTTCGGATTATTCCAACATTGTTCTCGATCTCAGTTCCGGTGAAATACATCAGGTGAATAAAGTCAATCGAGGTGATTATCGCCATATTACTTTCTCAAAACATCAAGTAGTTATCCCTGCACGTGATTTTTTATTTGAGCGCTCAGAAAATGGTGTTTTCTCGCGCGGTGATCGTGAAATGAATATTGCCGCGATGGAACAACAGCGTAATGCGGCATTAGCTAATAAAAATCGCTTCGACTCACTCATCAGGCATGAATTACAGCGTTTTGTCAATGAAAAAGATAAGCCAATATCATTGCCTTCCATAGATAATGAACAAGAATTACGAGCATTTATTGCTCAATCTGACGGTTTGCGCTCTGCTGTTGATTCTTATTTGTTCCAACGTGACAGCTATCGTAATCAAGCAAATCAATATGAAGTGGAAATTCATAAAAAATATGCAATTCCTATGGCGTGCTTTCTCTTAGTATTTATTGGTGCGCCTTTAGGTGTGGTTACACGGCGCGGTAATTTTGGCGTAAGTGCTGCTATCAGCTTAGGCTTTTATATCTTTTATTGGGCTATGCTTATTATGGGCGAAAAACTTGCTGACCGCAATCATGTTTCACCTGCTGTGGGTATGTGGGGTGGTAATGTTATTATTGCTCTTGTTGGTATTATTTTAACATTACGTACCAATTATGAATCGCTTCCTTTGATTTCTTTATTATGGAAAAGAAAATAAACAGCGATATTATTATCGTCGGAGGTGGTTTAGCCGGTATGCTTACTGCTTTTTTTTTATTGCAGCATGATTCTTCCATAAAACTCACACTTATTGACAATGGATTTTATAGTGCTGCATGGCGGATTGCCGCTGGTATTATTAATCCCGTTGCCGGAAAAAGAATTGTCAAAACTGCCAATATTGAACAATTGCTTTCTTCGCTTCATCACAGTAATTCTTTGCTTAATCAATATACCGGTAAAAATTATTTTTATCCGATGCCTATTGTTCGTATTTTTCGTGATGACAGTGAACAATTATCATGGAATAAAAAAATACAAAGGGAAGATTATCTTGGGTGGCTTTCTCCTTATACTTCGACATCATTCCCAATTTATACTCCTCATGGTGCAGGAATTATTCACTGTGGCGGACGACTTGATATTATAGGATTTGTCAATGATATTACTGCATGGCTTTCAATGCATTGTACAATACTTCATGATACTTTTTTCCCTGATACTTCATTATTTTCATCCAATCAATTGATTATTATGTGTTATGGATGGGAAATGATGTATAATCCTTTATGGTCATGGTTACCATTTGCACCATTCAAAGGTGAAGTACTTACGATAGAAATGCCACGCGATTTTTCACAATCTCCAATCCTTAATAATGGCACATATTTTTTACCTTTGAAAAATGGCACTGCCCGCATAGGGGCAACGATAGAACATGATACTCTCACTTATACACCCACAGAACAAGCACGCCAAGAATTACTTACTGATTTTACTGCAATGACGGGCATCATACCTCATGTACTTGCCCATCATGCAGGCATAAGACCCGGAATTGAAGATCGTTATCCTGTTATCGGGAAACATCCTGTCCATAGCAATACTATGATAGTCAATGGTTTGGGAGGCAGAGGTGCGTTGTATGCTCCATATTGTGCTCATGCTATAACCGACTTGCTGCTGCATAATGCCCCTATTCCACATGAATATTCGGTTGAACGTTACTATCATCGCTTTCTTCCATAATTATGTGAGTAAAGTTTTGTAAGTTTGTGAGCGAAATTTTTTAGATAGAGATGTGTAGGAAAAACAGAAAATTGGATGCTATAGAGTTTTTTCATGGATGATGAAAATAGTATAGTGCGCATTTAGGGCGAAAAGTAACAGTATAATGATGTGAGATATACTGCACTTTGATGTACAAACAGATAAGTATCTCTATTAATTCTGATAGTCACAATTATTACTAATAAAGACTGTCTGCATAGTGTTGAAAATTGTCATCCGACAAAGTATAAAATCAGTAACAATATATTCATTTTATCGAAAGAAAGCTATGGACAATCTGAACTCATTGCGATTATGTATTTTCTCCATACTTGTTGTGATTTTTCTTCCTTTTACTACAAAAGCACAAGGCGATTGCCAAGCCACAACATTAGATCAATTCTTTGAATGTTATGGTGGAAAAAAAGTATTTAGTGAACATAGTATTAAAGCATTGACTACGTTTGTCCAAGTGGAAGAAGCAATAAATGCCGGAAATTATATTCAAGCCAAAGTATTGATGGATGATTTATATAAGACATATCCTGTTGGGGATAATTTGTGGTGGCAGGTTTGGAATGCTCCAAACGGTGCAAATGTCGGTTCTCCTCATTGCTATTATGGCTTAAGGATGATGGAAGATATTATTGCTTATGGACTGAAGCCGAATCCTCTTGCTAAGGTAAAAAAAGTTACTATGAATATTGTCTTAGTCGGCTGCTCAAAAGGAATTTTACCCACAACAAAAGAAGAGTTGGAAAAAGGTACCGGACAATTTGTTACTCACACTTTAAATCCTAAACTAAAAGAAAATAATTATCAAATTATTCGCCAATCATTGGATCTGTTCATTAAATATATTAAAGCCATCACCAAAGGTTCATTAGAAATACATGTGGGATTTATTGAACTTGACACGCTGTGCCTGCCTGTAAGTGTTTCAAAGGAAAAGCCGTATGTTGCGTCCGGAGATTATGGATTAGTCTTAAATGCACTGACGAAAGCAGCCAAAGATACCACCGATTGGTTTATGATTAATTATCCGTCACATGTACCGGAATTTCCTGTATTCGATGATGAATCTTTTATTACAGGTGGTATGGGTGCTGATAATAAAGGTGGTCCTGTTTTTATAGCGGATGATAAATGGGTAGTGCGGAAACCGGCTCATCTTGGCAAAGGTAATTATACCGATATAGAGCGAAGAACATATTTACCGCAATGGCTTCAACATGAATTTTTTCATCATCTTTATCGTATTTATCCCGAATTAAAATTGGAAGTCAATGGACACGATTGGTTCGATCGTAAATTTTGGGCAAGTGACTTTACCGGACAATTTGAAACCGATTATTACTCCGAAACATTACATAAGCGATTGCAAATTGATTGTGAGCCATTAGCAAAAAAATTAATTACCAGAATTGATAAAATCCGCGCATCGGAATATTCTTCTCTTTCTATAGATGAACTGCTCGGTTCTTATTCTTTGGATAATATACAAAATACATGGCATGAAGGAGATATTATTAGACAAAACGATAATTACTTCTGGAAAAATAAAGCTAATGTACAATGGGAAGTGATGCCAAATTTTACCGAAGGAATATTAAAAACCGGTGATGATTCACCCTATAAAGGGCAAGACTTTTTCTTGGAATTATATCAGACAGTTGAAGGAGATATATACCCGGGTGTTATTTCTTTAAAATTTGGTGGAGAATATTACAAAAAAAGATTCGGTTTGATGCGACAATCTTTGCCAATAGAGTTAGCATTAGGCAATTATGCAAGAGTACCATCAAATAATTCTCACCATACGGGAAATTTGATAAAATCTCAAGGTAGAATTTTTTGGGAAAATGATGCCGGTGATTCTTGGTCACTGATACCCAATACGAATGATGAATGTTTGAATCATATGGCTAACAGCCCGACACCTAATGAAAAATTTCAGTTAATTCTTGTCAATACACCTTGCGATGTCTATAACTTGGGTTTTAAGTATTTGAATTATTATTATTGGAAGCCCAAACGCTTATTGCAAGATGAATCGCCTAAAGTTGTTAAATCTATAAACAATGTGGAACTGCAAGAAAATTTCGGTAATTATACGATTAATTTGTCGGAAATTTTTGCTGACAATCAAGGTGATTCTTTACTGTTTTTTGTAACAAGCGCAGATACAAATCTTATTAAAGGTACTGTTTACAATGGAAAGCTTATTCTTTTAGGGGGCAATGTTGGTAATACAACACTCTATGCTATGGCATTAGACAAAAATGGCGGTTTGGCTGTAGATGAATTTGATGTATTGGTTACATCAGCAGTATCAACAGTGAGTAATCCACATGCTGCGGCTGATATTTCCATTTCACCAAGCGTGGCACATGATATTATTTTTATTACAGGGCTTACTCAAGATTATAGAGTTGAATTAGTGTCCGCCATCACAGCAGACAGCGAGATACTTTCTGTGTCTGATACTATACAGACGATTGATATAAGTCATGTACCATCAGGCATGTATTTTTTGATTTTTACGAATACCATTACGGGCTATACACAAAGAGATAAAGTCATTATCTATTAAAACATGAGAATTTTTCACTTGATGAATATATAATTATCTGTCATAGTATATAAGTTCTTGATTGTTCATAACATTGCTCTAGAATCAGTATATATGTTCAATCAACCATACACATTGTTATCATCGCTGTGATAATGTGTCAATAATAAACAAGGTAAATATTCTATGTCATCAATGAACAATGATAGCAGAGAGTTCTTGAATGGAAATAAAGTCAAATATGTATTTTTGTAAATAAATTACAGACTCAAAGTATGAATGGGCAGAATATGATTCCTAATGATGACGATTTTGATATTGAACAATACAGTCGGGAAAAAGAATCTGAAAGAAAACAAAAGGAATTTCTTGATTTTTCTGATCTTGAAGAAATAGCAGGTACATTAAAAGGTGTGCCTCATTCAAGCCGCATTCCCGCAGAAATCGTGCGTGACGGCGGCGGCACCATAGAAGTTATTGCCGAGCATAATCATGACGAAGAGAACGGAGAAGAGCCACAAATTTTAGTTCATCGTACCTCTGAGGGAGAAGTTCGCTTGGTAGAAATTATTTGCACTTGCGGAAAAAAAATAAAATTACAGTTGCAATATACTGAACCGGAAGCGGAGTGATTACATTTGCACTTCGGTATGAAGAGCTATTTCCTCCAGCACGCTGCTGACGCGCAGACAATCGGTCATATCGCCGGAATATACAACCGCTTTACCGCGTGTATGCACTTCCCATGTCAAATCTTCTGCTTCGGCATAGGAACAGCCGATGGCTTTGATTATTTGATAGGTCACTTCATCCATTGAGTGTTCTTCATCATTATATAAAATTACTCTTGCGGCAAGCCCCGTGATTGTTTCTTCGGCGAACAGCACATCCTCACGAGTATCATTGTCATAAACTGAATATATATCATTCATAGCGGTTTGTGTCATATTTTGGTACAAAATTACGTCCTCAGATTTTTATTTCGAGCTATATTGACGAATATGAGAGCAATTATTGCGGAAATCAACACAGAAAATTTACGTCATAACTTTCGTTTAATTAAAGAATTAGCATCGCCTGCCGGTATGTTGCCTATGGTCAAAGCCAATGCCTATGGTCATGGTATTGTGGAGTGTACAAGAATATTTCAGCAAGAAGGCGCAGCCAAAGTTGGGGTGGCATATATCCATGAAGTCATAACTTTACGGCGCGCCGGTATTACAATGCCTGCACTGTGTTTTACTCCTCCAGAGCATGATGATCCGCTCTTATATCCAACATTTAATGCCGAAGCAGTGGTATGGTCTGCCGATACAGTACGTCGCCTGTCCGATGCTGCTGTTACATTAGGTGCTACCGTCAAAGTACATTTATCTATTGATACCGGAATGAATCGCGATGGGGTTATGCCCACCGATGTCATGCATGTATTGAAGCAATGTTATCATTTACCCGGCATACAGTGGGAAGGGATTTTTACCCATTTTGCAACGGCTGACGGCGATGATGATGACTATGCGCATTGGCAATTGGAACAATTTAAGCGTGTATATCAAGAAATTCATGCAGCCGGTTACCGTTTCCGCTATGTTCATGCAGCAAATTCCGGTGCTATTATTCATCTGCATGATGCAAATTTTGACCTTGTGCGACCGGGCATAGCTCTTTATGGCTATAAACCATCACCTCTGATAACTGAATCCATTGATTTACGTCCCGTGATGTCGCTTAAAACAAAAATTGTGTCATTTCGAAGACTTCCCGCTCACTCATCGGTCAGCTATGGCAGACGCTATTATACAGATAAAGAAACCACCATTGTCACTATTCCCGTGGGCTATGGCGATGGTTGGTCACGTTTGCTTACCGGAAAAGCGGAATGTCTTATTCATGGTAAACGTTTCCCGATTGTCGGCACTATTTGTATGGATGGATGTATGGTGGATGTTGGCGATGAAAATGTTCAGACAGGTGAAGAAGTGGTGTTGATTGGACAACAAGGCAATGAAATCATCACTGCGCAAGATATAGCACAAAAAATAGGTACCATCCCTTATGAAATTACAGCTTCCGTAACAGCAAGAGTAGAAAGAATTTACACAGGAAATGAATCGTCATATTAGCACGATTTTACCTACGTATTGACTTGATTCATTGTATGCTTGGAATCATGAAGAATCACAAAAAAAGCATAGGATGCAAAAAAAACAGTATTGACATTGAACCTTTGTTCTTTTCATGTGTACTGTGACCATAATGCGCATTGACCTTTCTTTTTTTCACAATTATCACATGAATTTCAATGAAAACAATCATCATTATCTTTATTATGTCATTTTCTATGATAATGGCAGAAGAAACCGCACAACTTATCCCTCAGTATGCACAACATTCATTTCCGCATGAATGGTATAAAACACAATTGCAACTATGGAAAAAAATAGTCCAAAAAGAACCACAGAATGCTATTGCATGGTATCAAATATTCAAAGCTCAGCGTTATGCTTTTTTTGGTGATACGATCACAAGTCGCGAAGCAAAAACCGAAACGATGAAAACTTTACTCGAGACAATGGGAAAAAATGTGCCCGAATCAGCAGAATATCATTTAGCAATGTGGCGCAATGGTGGCAGTAATCGCGACTTATATCATCATTTAGACAAAGCATTTACTTTGGCTCCGAATCATCCCGAAATACCCGAGGAAATGGTTGTCTATCATGAATTACTTTTCAACAAATATAAAAGAGATTTTTTTGTAAAAAAAATGTATGATAAAAAAAATTCGATAGCACCTTCACTCTTAGAATACAGTTACAATGTGTTGATGTCTCTTGAACAAAATGCCGTTCTTTTTGTTGCAGGTGATAATGATACATACCCTTTCTGGATATTACAAGCAGTGAAGGGCATACGCCCTGATGTTCTTGTCCTTAATACGTCTTTGTTTACAGAAAAATCATATCATGAAGGCATCGTAAAAAAATATGGATTTAAAGCAGATGAGTCACTTCTCGGTGATGAACATCAATCAAAAGTTGGTCCGCAACAAGCTATTGCCGATTATATAAAAACATTGTGTGAACGTTATACGGAACGTCCAATATATTTTGGATTAACAATTGATACATCCATTACTTCACCATTAAAAGAATATTTGTATATCACCGGAATGGCGCAGAAATATTCGCGCAAACATTTTGATAATATTGCGATATTGAAACATAATTGGGAAAAATTCCGCCTTGATTATCTTTCCTTAGAATATTATACCGAAGATTTTAATGCTAATGCCACTTGGCTTCCATTTTTCAATATGAATTATATTTCCCCGATAGCAGTATTATATGAACATTATTCTTATGCAGGGGATAAAGCCAAAGCAGCAACATTGAAAGAATTTGCTTTAACATTGTCCGATAAAGCCGAGCAAACCGAAGAAGTACGTCGTTATTTTAATGAGATTGATACAAAAACTATCTCAACAGTACAAGAGTCACCGTCAATAACAGCGAGTAATATTGTCATAAAACCCAATCCTGCACAGAATTCAGTTACTTTTGATATACCTTCGACTATGACAACACGTATAGTCATTACGGATAGCAGGGGAGGTATTGTTAAAGAGATTGAAACTTCCGGCACTATAACAATTCCTATTATGGACATAAGCAATGGAAACTATACGGTGCAATTTTTTGGTGATTTTGGAGTATTGTCGAAAAACCTTGTTATAGTACGATAAGCGAATGCGTTTTTTCTCAAAAATAGTTACCAAAAAATCAGACGAAGAGCTGTTACATTCTTTAGGGCGGGGCAATAGCTCTGCCCTTGATGAATTATATAGCCGTTATGCAAAGCGTATTGTGTTTTATTGTACCAAAATGTTAAGTGACCCACAAAAAGCCGAAGATATTGTCCATGATATTTTTCTTAAAATTATTGAAAATCCTTCTATTGTAGATACACAAAAATCGTTTTCTACATGGGTATTTTCTTGTGCATATAATGCTTGCAAAAATGAATATCGTCGCCGACAAACAAAAGAAATACCACATAATGAATTAGATGAACACTTAGTTCAAAATGCAGACTTTATTCATGATACTGATATAGCTTTATTCAAGGAATTACTCGAACAAAGTCTCGATGACTTAAGTTCAGAGCACCGCACAGTATTTGTTTTACGTTATACCGAAGATTTCTCACTCAAAGAAATTGCAAATGTGACGGGTATCCCTGAAGGGACAGTAAAATCACGCCTGTATTATGCAGTAAAAAAACTTGCACAACAATTACACTCATTCTCTCATTATTATACGGATATATCATGAAAAATATAGAAAAAGAAGATATTCCCGAGCTTGCGGCGCGCATACCATTTGAGCAATTAAGTGAGTCGGAACAAGAAAGGATTATTAGTCTGATAGGCAGTCCTCAGATATACGCCTCATTAGGGTACTCTGTCGAAAAAAGCAAAGAGATACTTACGAGCGAATATAGCGCGTCGCCTTCATTACATAAAGCTCCCGCTGCATTGCATAATGCTTTACGACGACGTTCACAAATTTCTGCACCTTTATTATTCAGACCGATTCCATTATATCAAGCCGGTTTAGCAGTGGCGGCAACCATAGCGTGTATATTTATTATGGTGCCACAGCAAAAAACGACTAATACAGTCGTGTCATCTTTACCGGCACAACCGACCATTATTGTGCAGACAATCAATAAAGATTCTTTGGTATCTCTTATACGTGACAGTTTACAGTATGTTTTCGTACAAAAAGAATATGTAAAAGCCAATCATAAAAATAATATACAAGAAAATAATACTGATTATGAGCAAATATCGGAACATATTGCATATAATGATACAACCACTGAAAAGCAGAAAAATCCCTTTGTTGGTTTAGACAATATGGATATGGTTCTGTCACAAAAAAAAGGTATCACTTCCAATGCTCATTATACGGCTGCAAAATTTGCATATCGTCCAAGAACCGAACGATAAATAACAATATATTGGGGGGGTGTATAAGTTTATATGTGATTTATCTTTCTTGTTATAACAAATGCTGTTTCCGTAGAATAATTTTTCATCCAAGCTGGGTGATATAATAGAGCTTGTCTAAGTTGTAATTTTAATAGTTCGATATACTTTTTTATAGTTATTCATACTCAAAAATACAATTTTCACGCATTTAAGTAAATGCATTACAGTTCAGTTTCGTAGCAAAAACTTAGTTTCACAAAATTATGTAGATAAGTTTTTTGTTATTAATGTCGTGCAGCACCGCCATCAACATTCATTGTTTGTCCCGTAATAATTCCTGATGCAGGAAGCGATAAGAAAGCAACAACATTCGCTATATCCTCCGGTTCATCGGCACGACGCACTGCTTGTTCCGGTAAAATATGTTGTAAAATAGTGCCCGTAGTTGAAATATTTTGATTCACAGGTCTTTGAGTAGCCGTTAATCCTACCGAAATAGCATTGATAGTAATACCGTAACGCCCAATTTCTGCTGCTAAAGAGCGCGTAAAACCAATAACGCCCATTTTTGCTGTTGCATAATGGGATAAATAGGGCGTTCCAAGCCATACAGTATTGGACGACATAACAATGATGCGCCCAAAACCTTCTTTTTTCATAGCCGGTAATACTGCTTGCGTGACTAAAAACATACTATTAAGATTAATATCCAACACTTTTTTCCATTGGGAAAAAGATATTAACTCAAATGGCTCTTCATCATACATCCCGACATTGTGGACAAGAATATCAATTCTGCCATATAATTCAAGAACTTTACTCACCATACGCTGTACGGATTCTTCATCAGAGCAGTCAACGGTAAGAGCCACAGCTTCGCCCCCAATATCATGAACAGCTTTGACAGTATCGGCAGCATCGGCAATATCGGCAATGACAATTTTTGCTCCTTCTTCGGCAAGTCGCTCACAAAATGCTCTGCCATTACCAATGGCTGCCCCTGTGACAATAGCAACTCTATCTTTTAATCCTTTTTCAAATTCATGTATTTTCATCGTTAGTATTATTGCTTTTGGATAATAAATTCTACGCGTCTGTTACGACTGCGTCCTTGCTCTGTCGAATTATTAGTTAAAGGTTTGGATGATCCATATCCTTTGGTTTTTAAGCGTTTTGCGGGTACGCCCAAACTTAATAAATAATCATAGACGGATTTGGCACGTTGTTCGGATAATGTTTGATTTTCATTCGCTTTTCCGATATTATCCGTATGACCACTCACTTCAATTTCATACGAAGGGTTATCAGCCATAAATGATTTGACACGTTTTAATTCCGGAAAAGATTCTTCCTTTAAATCGGACTTACCTGTATCAAAGAAAATATTATTCAATCGAATTGCTTGTCCGACGGTAATCGGTGCTAAAAATAAATCTTTAGAAAGCTCCGTATATTCTGTTAATTTTTTTGTATCAAGATTATCACTTATCGGATAAAAACCTTTTGCCTCAGCCCTAAAACCATACAGAGCACCGGCGGGTAAAGAAATTTTATAAGAACCGTCAATAGGGTTGGTTCGAGCAACGCCGACTTCTTCACCCGAAGGCAAAATTTCATAAATAATTTTGGCTTCTACGGGTTTTTTTGTTTTTTCATCTAATACTTTACCTGAAATTAAAACGACAGGAACAGGACGTGCTGAAGCAGGTAATTTTATACGAAAAATATCTTCTCTGCCAATGGTATTTTCAGAGGAAACACAATAGGCATATTCTCCCGATGCGGGTATTGTGAAATAAGCCTCAAAACCCGTTGTATTTATCTCAGGTCCGAGATTTTCCGGTTCGCTCCATCGTAACCATGTATCATCTAAACGCCGTGTGACATAGACATCTTTATTACCGTATCCGGCAAAACCATCGGTTGAATAATAGAGTGTTTTTCCATCGGCAGCTAAAAAAGGAGTTGTTTCATCGCCGGCAGTATTAATATCTGATCCCATATTCATAGGTGATGACCATGTATTATCCGGTAATAATTTACTCACATATAGATCTCTTTCTCCCATGCTTTCATCTCTTTGTATTGCCATAATAATAACTTTGGCATCACCCGAAAGACATGCTTCCGCATACATATTTAAATTGTAAAATCCTCTTATACGAATATCTTCCGGAAATGACCATCCTTCTTTTGTTTTATATGACAAAGAATATCCCATTCCTCCGGAATAACCATTTTTTGAATATTTATTATTGAGCAATAAAGTATTGCCGTCAGGTGTTACAGACAATACAGCATTGCTGCTGGGAGTATTTAAGGGTTCACCAATATTTTTTGCTTGAGTCCATTGATTTTTTTCAAGTGTCGAATACCAAATATCTTGCTGTGAATAGGCACCACCGACATTATTAGGGTCGCCATTTCTGCTAAAATAGAGCGTTTTTCCATCCGGTGAAATGATCGGCACATAATCGGTGTAAGGGGTATTTATCATTGCGCCGAGATTTTCTCTTTTCAATCCTTTTGGCAAATTCTTTACAACATTGATAGTGGCTTTTATGGAATCGGTATCATCTGAGATACCAACGGCGTCAATTTGATTCCAGCCGGGAATAGCGGCAACATCAAGCACTAATTTCACACTGCTGACTTTATACGTCGTAAGGGGAATAAAAACATTGAGCATTCTTCCTTTGCGACCAAGCGGCAGTGGATCATTTTGCCACACTTTATGCTCATTACCTTCTTCATCATTTAAGAGTATAACTTTGACCGCACCCGGATTCATACTTTCCGCTACGGCAATTTGACTCACATACATAGGGTTTTTATATCCTAATTGCAGTACTTGAGTTAAAGAACTTTCTTCTGCACGGCGCTGCCTAACATTGTAATATCCCGAAGCACGCCACGCATACTTGGAATCTTCGCCGTAGGGCATTGCATTAGGTCTGCCTAATAATTGCAGCGCCCCATATTCACCTTGTTGAAGTTCTGAAGTAAAATCAATGACTTTTGAAGCCCATTGCGTTGTTGCACCGGACATTGCGCCAGTCAAGAGCAAGAGTAGAGCACATTGTGAAAAAAGCGAATACTTTTTTTGTATCATAGATAATTGTTTCATAATCAGAGAACGCAAATGTAACCGGTAAAATTGATGTGAAATGATTGCGGTGTGCTTCTTTACGAGTAAATCATATAGGTATTGTGGAATACACGCCGCACCCATTCACATCAAACTCGGACGGATACATCTCATTTGTGATGCAAATCTACGATAAACTTAACATTTTTTTTACTTTAAAGCACAAGGGGAATGATACATATCATTCCCCTTGTAAGTGTTGTACTGATGGTAAAGTACAGATATTATTTGACGATTGTCACTTTCATTACTGCATTATCAACTCCGCAACGTGCATTGAGATAATAGGTGCCGCTTGGTAAATCGGCGCAACTGAGACTTAAAGGTAATACATTAAGTGATTCGAGTGTTCCGCTGAAAACTGTACGAACAATACCGCCCATCATATCGGTTAAAGTAACCGTTAATGGACAATGTGTGTGTGATGTGATAGCTATATTCATTTGGTCAGACACCGGCATAGGAGAAAGCATACCGATGGATAGAACTCCATTTGGTGAAATACCGTCATCGAATACGGAAGAATTAGGCTCAAATGTCACGACCGCTGCTTGGGAAGTTACAGTGCCACAATTTCCTCCTACTGTCACGGTATATTCTCCATCGCTGAATGCATTAACCGAAGGGATATTGTAGCTTGCCGTAACAGCTCCGTCAATGATTGTGTTTTTACGGAACCACTGATATGTAAGGTTCTCACCTACAGCTTTGACTGATAAGGTATAGGGATTGCCTTCTTTTACTTTTGTTCCGACAGGTTGTTCTGTAATAGTTGTTGCTACTTTTACCGTCAGTTGTGCGCTATAAACTATTGGGCTGCAACCGGAACCGATTTCCACAGAATATTTACCTGCTTGATTTGATTTTACATTTCGTAAGGTCAGAGTCGGTCGGGTTTCTCCTTGCAATTTATTGGTACCAAAAAGCCATTGATAGGTCAGGTTTGTACCAGTTGCTTGCACCATGAATGTAGTGCTGTCTCCCGGGCATATCGTATCACTCTTAGGTGCTTCCGTAACCGTAGGTGCGGCAATAATTGTAAAGTCGGCATTACTTTCATCACGAATACCTGATTCGTGAATAACACGAATACGATAATTTGTGCCTGCTTTTTGATTTGTAGGAATTTGCCATATATAATTAGGTGTGGTGACATTTTTGCCGATTGTATCCCATGTCACACCGGAGTTTGTGGAAATTTGCACTGCGATAGGATCACCGGGTTGGAGCGGAGAATTTTTATTGTAACGTACATTAATCGTATTACCCGGGCAGAATACCTCGCTTGCTCCTCCATTGGGATATTCCAAAGATATAGAACCGAAAGCATGTTTACGCACATAGCCGTCTGTGCCGCCACCGAATGTTTTCTGATAGGAATCCCCAAAGGACAATAAGCCCGTAGAGCGAGTTGTTCCGGCGAAGTATATATCGCCACGAGGTGTTACTGCTACGCCTGTTCCTTCTTCAGGTTGTGTACCACCCATAAAACGAGAGAATGTGGATTGAAGATTACCGGGATCGAATTGATAAACGAATGCGTCTGCACCACCGGTAAGTTTGGTTTGCTCCGGATCTGCTCCCGGATTATTAGGAAAATTCGTTGATGTGGTTGTACCGGTAATCCACACGGAGGATGTTCCGCTTGAGTAGGAAAGTGCATTGACAGTTTCGGTACCTGAACCACCAAGATAGGCGGCACTTACCAATGAACGCCCATTCTGATTTAATTTCAAAATAAACAAATCCACGGCTCCTCTATGTTGGCCTGCAACGCCGGTAGCAAATAAATTACCTGTTGTTTGTCCGACAACGACAATCTCACCATTACTCAATGGTACGATTACTCTACCAACATCTTCACCATTACCGATTTTACTGGCTGTTGTACCACCGATATAGGTAATGAAATGGACATTCGGATTATTAAATAATCCGGCAGGCGACATACGTGCTACAAAACAATCTTTACCGCCATTAGGAGCGGGATCGTATGGGGATGGCTGCGGTCCGGGACCACCACTGGACACCGGATATGTTTTATACAGAGTACCCTCGGTTTCACCGGTTATATAAATACTGTTACCGCTTGGATCAACGGCTACGCCATTTATACGATCATTCTCATTACCGCCGAAATATGATGAGTAAGTGGCATTAGCGCCTGAAGTATTAAATTTAACAATAAAACCATCAGAGTTATTTGCCTCAGGTTTTGTGGATTTATCCGGTTGTTCAACTTTGAAATTCTCAGAGAATGTTTCGCCGACAACAACAGCCAAACCTGCATTATCCACAGCTATATCGGTTGCGCGATCATCATCTCTGCCTCCGATATAGGATGAGGCAAGCAATTTATCGCCAATAGAGGAAAGTTTGGCAAAAAAAGCATCTACCGCTCCCGGTCTTTCAAGAATAAAATTTCCTTTATTAGGAAAATCCGTTGAAGTAGTTTCTCCTGCTACATAAATGTTGGAATTGGGATCTAATGCAACCGCTACGGCTTTGTCCACTGCACCACCGCCAATATATGTTGACCATTTTACGGAGGTTAAATCTGCGCTGAATTTTGTGACAAAGGCATCTGTTGAGCCACCAAAACCATTATTGAGATTAGAATATGAACCAACTGTTGTAGGAAATTGGTCAGAATCAGTAAACCCAACGGCAACGATATCACCGGTTATATTATCGCGAGCAATTTTTCTGATTTCATCCAATTTATTTGTTCCGAGATATGTCGCATACACAGTAGGGTCAATAATAACGGAGCGAGATTTATCATAATCACCAAGGTGGAAAATAACTTGTGTACCTTTTTGTTTGAATTCACAACTCACAGGCGATTTTGAACCATCGGTATTAAGCTGATATGCTAATAGTTGTGCATTTTTAACTGTACCGAAACGAGTCGTATATTCTACAGATCCGGATTCAATATTCACCGAATTGGCACCTTCGAAAGCCAAAGATATATCACGGTGATTTGCACCCGGTTTTACAACAAAATCATAGCGAGGCAATCCCTTGTCAACTGCGACAACCATATCAATACCCGGCTGAATATCGCTTACGATGGCTTTGGAACAAACGGGAACATTAGATACCCATTTACTTGCATCATTACCAATAAAGTAATTCATTTTTGTACCGGTTTCCGATGCTATGACCGACATCCCCTGTCCTGTGGCTCCCGCAAGGTTCATACGGACATTGTGACCAAATACCGACCACGACATATCCTTATTTGTTGAATTCAATGCCGATTCATTTGATTGTTTTGAGACTATAATCTGACGATAATCAAAGTTAATACCCTTTTTCGTTATCCATACATTGACATTATCTGTGTGTGCAAACCACAAAATATCCGAATGCCATTGCCCTTTATTGGGAATAAATCCTTGACGAGATTGAGCACTTCCTAAAGCGTCTGCTTCATTGTGCATTATCACGGTCAGCAGAGTCATCACTATGACTATACTCCGTATCATACGTTTCATATACTACCCCTTGTAATGTAATTTTTATAATAGTTTAACTGTTGTATAAGCTCTGTTTGTGATTTGCTCAACACATAATAACAATCACCAATACGATTTGTTGCTATCAGATATGACATTGTTTATGTGAAAAACAGATTGGAAGTGGTAATTTCGCAATCGCAAATATACGTGTGAACTATCAATAACAAAAAATAATAAAAATTCATGAAACTTTGCACTTTCTCGCCTTGCGCCGGTGTCCAACGCTTAGGACTTTCTATTTTAGATAAAATCATAGACTTACAACTTTGTCATGCTCATGCTTCCAGTGTCTTGACTTTCTCTCTTCCATCCATTCCGGCAGAGATTATTGAGTTTTTGCGACTTGGACAAGCAGCAATGAACGATGCACTGCTCTTGCACAATGCCATTTTAGACGGCTTGGAGTTACCCGAATCATTAAGTTATACTCTTTCTGCCATTACTTTATGCTCCCCCGTTCCTCGTCCGACTTCTATGCGTGACGGGTATGCTTTTAAACAACATGTGGAAGCAGCGCGCCGCAATCGCGGCTTGGAAATGATACCTGAATTTTACGATATACCTATTTTTTATTTTACCAATCATCAAGCGGTTTTTGGACCCGGAAACATTCCCGTAGAGCCCCTGCACCTTAATCAGTGCGATTTTGAGCTGGAAGTTGCCATAGTAATCGGCAAACAGGGAATTAATATTTCCGCTCAAGAAGCCGACTCCTACATAGCCGGTTATACTATTATGAATGACTGGAGTGCAAGGGCTTTACAGATGCAGGAAATGAAGTTGAATCTTGGTCCCGCAAAAGGAAAAGATTTTGCTACCGCATTGGGTCCTTGGTTAGTCACCCCCGATGAATTAGAAGAAAGAAAAATTGAAACCCCACATGGCAATACCTATGATTTGACCATGAAAACATTTATCAACGGAGAGCAAATTTCAGAAGGTAATGTAAAAGACATGACATGGACTTTCGCACAAATTATTGAAAGAGCAAGCTATGGGGTAACTCTCTATCCGGGTGATGTCATCGGCTCCGGCACTTGCGGCACCGGCTGTTTTCTTGAACTTAATGGCAGCAAAGTCTATGACCCGCCACGTTGGGTGCAAACAGGCGAAAATGTCGTTTGTGAAATTGATATGCTCGGTTCTTTATCCAATATTCTCCACTTACGTCAATAAATAAAGAGTATTCTTATGTTCCTATCCGTTAATGAACAAATGGATATTATCCGTCAAAATACGGCGGAAATAATCCCGGAAGATGAATTAGCACAAAAAATTGAAAAATCGGCAGCAACCAATACCCCGCTCATCGTAAAATTCGGTTGCGATCCCAGCAGACCCGATTTGCATATTGGTCACGCTGTTGTGCTGCGCAAAATGAGACAATTCCAAGATTTAGGGCATAATGTTGTGTTAATTATCGGTGATTTTACCGGTATGATAGGCGATCCCACAGGAAAATCAAAAACCCGTCCACCGCTTACATTAGAACAAACAAGGGAAAATGGACAATCGTATGTGGAACAAGCAATGCAAGTATTGTCAAAAGAGCGTTTGCGTATTGTCCATAATTCTGATTGGCTTGGCACAATGACATTTCAAGATGTGATTGGACTTTCCGCAAAATATACAGTAGCACAAATGCTGGAGCGTGATGATTTTACGAAACGCTATAAAGCCGGAGAACCAATTTCACTTCATGAATTTCTCTATCCGCTTGCCCAGGCAATGGATTCTGTTATTATTACATCCGATATAGAATTAGGCGGATCAGACCAAAAATTTAATTTATTGGTTGGCAGAGAGTTGCAGCGCGTCTATGGGCAAAATCCGCAATGTATTCTTACCATGCCTATTTTGGAAGGCACTGACGGTGTGGAAAAAATGAGTAAATCTTTGGATAATTATATTGGCTTAACCGATTCACCGCGAGAGATTTTTGGTCGAGTGATGTCTATTCCCGACACCATGATAACACGCTATATGAAATATGGTGCATGGCTGCATGATACTATGGTGCAAGAGCAAGAACAGCAATTACGTGCAGGTACTTTGCATCCACGAAATGCGAAGGTATTTACCGCAATGAAAATTGTGGAACTATATCATGGTGCTGAAGCAGCTCAAGCCGCTTTTGAAGAATTTGAACGCATTTTTGTCAAAAAAGATATTCCCGATGAAATAGATGAAATAACGATAAATCTTCCCGCTGTGGCAAATATTGTAGATATTATCATGGCTGCTAATATTGCTTCTTCTAAAAGCGAAGCTCGACGTTTAATACAACAAGGTGGACTTTCTATTGATGGAGAACGCATATCCGACCCTGCACTGATGACAGATATTTCTTCTCGCCGTTTATTCAAAGCCGGAAAAAGAAAATTTCTATATATCACCGCAGAGCAATCATGAACCATAATAAATGTGTAGTCATAGTAAAGTCAAGAACAGTGAATACTTCATCACGAAAAACAGGATAGGGATATAGAGTATTTTCGATACTTCATAAAGTCTTTGTTGAATATAAGTTTTTTAGATAAGTGTATTTTTTAGGCTGTATGTATGAAAACTCAACAACATAAACCATTCTCTTTATTCCGTTGGATATTAGACTCATTTTGGGGGTGGTTGCTTGGTATTATTCTTATTCTTGTTCTTTCCTCTTTATTAGACAGCATCGGTATTGAAAATGTGCAGTTTTATGTCGGTATGGGTGTTATTACGGGAATATCACTTGCTCAATACCGACATATACGCAATTATTTTCATCAAAATATATCGTGGATTGTATGGAGTATTTTCAGTTTCAGCATACCTTTTATTCTTCTTGATGGCATCAAATACTATGGTCTCTATTCTTTTTCACAAAATTCTTTAGTATTCTGTGTATGCATGGGAACGCTAATGCTAAGTATAAATCAATATTTTCTCCTCAGAAAAACAATATCCCATCCATTATCATGGCTTGTATTCAGCATAGTCGGATGGTCGTTTGCAGGACTTGCCACATTTGCTCTTGAATATATACCCTTATTGATAAAAAATAATTGGATTGTTTTTAGTATCAATCTCGCACTTATACTTTCCGGCGGTATTCTCATCGGTATATCCACAGGTATGGCTGTGCAGAAAATACTCAAAGAGACAGACACATCTGCACATCATTGATTATAACAATTATTTAGGCATTTTTTATGGCATAGATATTATCAGCAAGATTGCCTGAAAACACACCCGAACCGCTGACAAGAATAGATGCTCCGGCTTCAATAATAGCGCGCGCATTTTCTTTTTTTACTCCCCCATCAACTTCAATAGGTATATGCGCCAATCCATGCGTATCCAAAAATGTACGAAGCTCGCTGCATCGGCGTAAAAATGAGTTAATAAATTGCTGACCGCCGAATCCCGGATTCACAGACATCAAAAGAATAAAATCACAATATTCCGCTGCCTGATATGCATAATCGAGAGGGGTAAGTGGATTAAGCACAACTCCGGCTTTTTTCCCATACTCTTTTATGACCGAAAGCGTCCGATGCAGATGAGTGCATGCTTCCACATGAAGAGAAATCCAATCTGCACCCGCTTCCGCAAATGCGGCAATATGGTTCTCGGGATTTTGAATCATCAAATGGCAGTCCAATGGTAAATCCGTCACTCGGCGCAAAGCAGCAACCACCGGTGGTCCAATCGTAATATTGGGAACAAAAGTACCGTCCATAACATCTACATGCAGGATATCGGCTCCGGCTTGCTCACAACGTTTAACATCGCGCTCAAGGTTAACGAAATCGGCTGATAATAATGAAGGTGCAATCAATATGGGGTGCATAAATATATTCTTTCAAATATTGTGAGTACAAAAATACAATAATCATACGGCTTTATGGTGCTCGAATCTTGTATCGTATGGAGTGCATTAAACCTAACTTGTATCATTATTGCTCTAAGTGTCACTTCATCACATTTACTTATAATCACAGGAAGAATCATAATGAACTTATTTCGTCGTATCAGTATCATCTGGGTTATTACAGTATGCAGTATTTATACCATACCCACACTTTCCGCACATAATGCTGCGGACAAAGAAAAACGCGAACAAGCCCGAAAAGAAATGAAATCAATGTTCGCCGAATTTGCCAAAAAAGAAATTCTGCCTTCAATGCGCCAATGGAAATCAAACTTGGATGCTGCTATGTCATCCGAAGATCTGGCAACGCTCAATACCCTTCGCAAAAAAGCAAAACAAATGCGCGAATCCACTCAAACCACCGCCAATGCCATGCGCCGTGCATGGAAAGATGAGGACTATGAAGCACTCAAAAAATATCGCGAACAATTGGATAATGCCAAAGATGACCGCATCCGCTTAGCTCTTGATTGTAAACCTTTGGCTAAAAAATACAGTGCTGTTTTAGAAAAAATAGGCGAAGATGCTAAAAGTAAAGCACCCCAATGGCGTGAAAAAGGGAAAGAATTAGTCCGCCAATGGATGGAAAAATATGATATAAAAGCCGATGGCAATATTCTTGACGGTATGAAAAAACGCTTCGGATTTCTCGGACAAGGCGATGGGAAAAAAGCAGCTCTTCGTTTTATGCTCTGGGACGGCAGCGAAGATTTTATCAATGAAGACAAAGAGCCTTTGCAAAGAAAAGAACATAATCGCCGCGATAATCGTGAGGACGAAGATGAGGACGATATTTTTGGATATGCCCAACCCAATCCTTTTTCTGAATCCACTTCAATCGTAGTCAATATACCCAAAGAAGAACATGTAACAATTGATGTATTCGATGCGAAGGGAGAAAAATTATCCACTTTACTTGATTCATCATTGCCTCCGGGATTACATTCTATCCCTTTTACTCCGGAAACTATGACGAATGGTCAATGTACATTTATCATAAGGACACCCACAACACAAACATCAAGTCATGCTATTATGACAAAATAATATGTGTCGCAGAATAATGTTAATATCATAGTTGATTTGATGAATGTATTATCTGAACAATAAATCTCTCTTCAAACAACAAGCACGATGATATTACTCACCGTGCTTGTTGTTTATTTCTTTTGCTTTGTTTTTTATTCCATTATAACATTACGGCTGATGCTGCCTGTGTGCGTGTCGAGTATCACAACATAATAGCCCTTGCTCATACCGCTCATATCAAAATCACTGCTGCTTTGACCTTGCTCTATGGTTTGACTCAATATTGTTTTGCCGCGTATATCCGTGATGCGTATCCCTTTGACCGATTGTGAATATGCACCATAATGCAAAATCACATGATTGTTTTGCACTGTCACGCTCATACCGGAATTATCATCCTCACTTATGCCGCTTGGTGATTGTGTGGTAAAACTCCATGTCTCTGACCAAGGTCCATAACCTGCTCGATTTTTACCCCGTACTCGCCAAAAATATTCTGTCCCTTGCTGTAAATTATTTAATTGTATTTCTCTTTTTGCTATCATGCTGTCGCGCAATGCTGTCATGGTAAAAGCATTATCGGATGCAACATGTACATCAAAACTATCGGCTTCCGTTGTAGGATTCCACAAAAGAGATACTGACACCGGACGATTAATTTCTTTATTGGCAGGTTGGCGCAATGTTACTTTACTTGGATAGACTGTCAGCGTAGAAAATGAACGTATTTCTGACCATGGACTTTCTATACGAAATAAGACACTTTTAACTCGCCAATAATAGCGTCTATTTGGTTTAAGTGGTAATGTCTCCGTTGAGGTAAAGGCAAGAGTATTTTCATGAATAATCGTTTGAAAAAGTGAGTCTTCGGCTATTTGCACGCTATACTGTTTTGCATCAAGGGCTGCTTCCCATCGTACTATGGTGGTCAGCGGTTGTTCTTGTGCATCGCCGGCAGGTGAAACCAATGATGGAGCTTCCAAGATAATCACCGGTTTTTTTGTTCTATAGACTCCTCCGAACAGTGATGAACTGTAAATATAGCCATCATCATCGGTACCTGTGGTCATCATTGCGGGCAAAGAGAGTTCCTGCGTCTGAGGCAGATATTCCCATTTTTTATCATTTTTGGGTGAGTAAGCAATGCCATTCATTGTTGCTGCAAAGGGTCTGCCCTTTTGGTCGCTCGTTATGCCAAAACACCATTCACCATGTAACCATTCACCCTCTTTATTATTTACGGCAACGAAATGAGAAGCCCAATCGTATGTTGTTATGCCACAGTGCAAGGATAAATATATTTGTTCAGTATAGGGTGAAATATGACTGAAATTCACCTGCTGTGCTGAAAGAATAGATTGTGCGGTTTTCTCAATATACGGGTCGCTAAATCCATAAAGGTAATATTGTTGCTCACCCCATGCGCCTTTACTGAATCTGTTAAGATGTTCACTACCTATCGTTAAAAGTGTTTGACTTGCTTTATTATATGCAAGAAGTTTAGAAAAACTTTTTTCATACTTGAATGGTAATTTTGTAAAGGATTTGCCGTCATCTTTACTGAGAAAGACATCAAGTTTTGTTGCAAAAATAGAATCGCCTGTGCAATGTAATTGAGTCACGGTAAATTCAAAATCAGAAAGCTGCGGTATCATTGACCATCGTTTATCTTTTAATTCTTTTCTATAAGATTTATTATAAGACGAAGCTATGATGGTACCTTTGGAAGTCACCGCCAAGGATGTGATAATAGGGCGATGAAAACCCGAATCAATGCGTTGCCAATTGAGACCATTATTATTGCTTTCATAGAGACCATTGACAGTACCTGCCAAGATACGTTTACGCGGAATATCATTATAGAACATGGTAATGATGGGAGAATCATGAGGAAAATCAAGAGATTGCCACTGTTCACCTTTATCATTACTCATAAATAATCCCGAGCCATAACTTCCCATAAGAATAGTAGAATCTTTGAGCATATAAGAACAAGAAGGGTAACGGGAAATAAAACCATTATCTGTAACATCTCTGCTATACACTATGCTATATATATTTATTTCTGAACTTAAATTAAATAATTTAGGAACTATTTTAAAAATACCAACGCCTGACAGGGTGTATAAAATAGTATCATTGGGTAGAAAAATACAAGACCCACTTTGAGCATGTATATCAAAAAATTCTTTATTTCTATAAGCAAGTGAATTACGATCCCTGTATTGTTCCGGTTCAGCAACGATTTGATCTTTTAGCGAAAATCTATAAAAATTTTTTCCATTATCTTTCGAGAATCCAAAGGCAAATTTTCTTGAAACATCACTAAAATATCCCCAATTTGTATTAATACTAAATGCACGATTGTCAGTACTACTACTTAGAAAAATAGAGGAGAAAGGATCACCAATAAATTCTTTTCCATCATCAGAATAATATCCGGGAAAAATCATGCGATTATCTTGACCGAGTACAGCCATACCATGTTGCCTTTGACGCTCATATTTATAATATAGAGACATGATAGAATCTTTAAGAGGTGACCATGTTTTTCCATGATTGATGGAGCGGTATAGTTGTTTTTGTATGCCCACAAAACATACTCCACTTGGATGAGCAGATAAATGTCGAAATGATTTTTTTCCTATGGCGGGTGTAACAACAGTCCATGTTTGTCCTTCATCGCTACTGCGATAAACACCATTATAACTGCTTGCAAGTAAACCGCCATCACCTGTGGCAGCAAGAGAGTAAATCAGAGAATCTCGTAATGTAGCCGATACCTTTTGCCAAGTCACAAACTTGTCTGTCGAACGCCAAATACCATAAGGTGTGCTGACAAAAACTGCTCCTGAATTGGTTTGAGTAATTGAAGTAATATTTGCACCTTTGATGCCTTGTAACCTTTGCCATTCAATATCTTGTGCTTGAAGCATGATTGATGATGCACAGAAACACAGTACAATAGCGCATATACGTAGTAAAGTTACGAACATAATTTTTCCTTTCATCTTTCTCTTTTTTGGGCAATTTACGCAGTTTTGGACTTTCAATCAATACTTTTGCATTGTATAAAAATGATGCGCCCCACTTTTTTCGTGTTGCCCGTCGGGGAAGGACAGGATGGTTCAAAAACCCGAAATGCGGTCAATGAGCCTGTCGAAATGGACGGGGTGGATGAATGTATTGATTGAAATTTGCCCCTCTTTTTTTCTCCCCGACGGGGAGAATTTTATTATACCTTCCCAGCGGGGAAGGACAGGATGGGGCAAAAAACAAAACTGCGCCCCGCTTTTTTCCTTTTGTTCTACGCATCCGAATATCTGTGTGTTGCTGCTCTTGTGCTGTTAGTATTTGCTCTGCTTCTTTCGCTTGCATGTCTTCATCTTTTTCTCGTTTGTCTTTATCCCCTCCGCCGGAGGGGTGTCCGCAGGACGGGGTGGTTTCTTCTTTTGGTGGATTTTCTGCTTCTGGAAGTGGATTTTCTGCTTCTGGGGGTGGATTGTTGGCAACTTTCCCTGAAAATTGACCATCTGGGTCTGTACGGNNGTCTGTACGGTGACCATCTGGCATCATAGATGATGAGCGTATGAATCCAGATGATAGGCACATAAATCCAGATGATGAGCGTATGAATCCAGATGATGAGCATACAAATCCAGATGATGAGCGTATGAATCCAGATGATGAGCGTATGAATCCAGATACTGGGCGAATGAACCCGGATGATGAACCGACGACCATAGAAGTTAATCCGACGAGCATAGAAGATAAGCCGACGAGCATAGAAGATAAGCCGACAAGCATAGAAGATAAGCCGACGACCATAGAAGATGAACCGACGAGCATAGAAATTGAAAAATAAAGCAGAGAAATTGAAAAGGTGAACAGAGAAATAGAGACTATGCTCATAGTAAGTGCATAGAAAAACGGAGTAAGTGAGCCGAAGTGCAGAAACGATAAAAAGCCGAGTAGCTTTGTATAACAACAATAGTATGTACAGGGAAAAACAGTCTCAATATTATGCTATAATCGTTCCTTTTTTTGAAGTGCGAATAAATTCTATACATTGTAGTACTTCAGGGCAAGGTTCCGGCACAGCATCATAATATGCCGCTATGCCATCACTGACATTATAGTTGCTGAAATATACCATTGTAAAAAAATCATCAATTTTTTGGATAGTCTCATTGCTGAAACCGCGCCGCCGAAGCCCCACTTTATTGATACTTTCAATACGGGCAGGATTACGACCAATTAGGGTAAAGGGAGGAACATCTTTGGTCACTTTCACATCTGCTCCGACCATAGCATGAGCACCGACGGTGCAGAATTGTACCACCTTGACCATACCCCCCAAAATAGCCCAATCGCCTATGGTCACATGTCCTGCAAGTTGGGATACATTCGAGATAATCACATGATTGCCCACCACACAATCATGCGCCACATGACAATATGCCATCAATAAACAATCATTTCCCACAATGGCTTTGCCGGAATGGGAAGTTCCTCGATTGACGGTCACACATTCCCTTACTACTGTTCTGTCGCCAATAATAGCAAGAGTCGGCTCGCCTTTGAATTTCAAATCTTGTGGTTCACTGCCAATAACTGCGCCCGGATAAATGATGGACTCTTTCCCTATGCGAGTACCATTGCTTAATATGACATGCGAGCGTATATCTGTGGATTCGCCTATTTCCACATCGTCATCTATAAAGGAAAATGCACCTATGCGAACATTATCTGCAATGCGTGCCTTAGGAGAAACTATAGCTTGTGGATGTATCGTTATCATGAATTATCTGATTGAATGTAGCGCAAAATTACTCAAATGTATGATGTGATACAGTCAGTTTCCGACCTTTTTTTCGTATTTCGGCTATTTATATTCTATTTTTGAAGCCAAATGCAGGGTTTTATACTCGGTATTTTTTATTCATTTCATCCAAACAATAATGATTTATCTTGATAATAGCGCAACAACACAAATGGACGATGAAGTTCTTACGGCTATGCTGCCTTGGCTACGTGAGGACTATGGCAATGCTTCTTCTATTTATGCCTTGGGCAGACGTGCTCGTGTTGCCATTGAGCAAGCACGTGCGGACATTGCGGCATGTATCAATGCCCATCCTGCTGAGATATTTTTTACCAGCGGCGGTACAGAAGCAAACAATACTGTGCTGAAAAGCTGCGTGGATGAATCCGACCTTGCCGATACCATCGCTGTCGGAGCTACCGAGCATCATGCCATACTCCATCCATTGGAAATATTGGCTCATAAGTACCCCACAGCTATCATACCCGTTGATGAACAAGGGCTTATCAAAAAAGAAATTGTCCATACATACAATGCCCCACGCACTCTGATCAGTATTATGCATGCCAATAATGAAACAGGCATTATACAACCGATACAAGAATTGCGGTCACTGTGTCCCGAAGCACTCTTGCATACCGACGCAGTGCAAAGTTTTGGCAAAATCCCTTTTGATGTACAACAACTCGGTGTGGATTTCGCATCCTTTTCTGCCCATAAAATTCATGGACCCAAAGGCATTGGAGCACTTTTTATTCGCAAAGGTATTGACTTCAAAGCTCATCAGCAAGGCGGAGGGCAAGAACGCAACCGACGGGCAGGCACCGAAGCCACAGCACTAATCGTCGGATTTGCACTTGCAGCAAAAAAAGCATATACGGAAATGGAACAGAGAGCAAAGCATACATATTCAATGATTAGTCTTTTGCGCGAAGAATTGCGCAATATCGAAGGATTGCGCTGCAATACGCCGGAAGACAATACATTACCCACCATCATTAATTTCTCTTTGGAACATGCCGACACCATTGATGGCGAAGCCATTTTGCAATCGCTCGATATAGCCGGCATAGCGGCATCCAATGGCTCGGCTTGTGTCAGCGGCAGTATGCAAAGTTCTCATGTATTGTTGGCAATGGGACGCAGCAAAGCCGAAGCAAAAGCAGCGGTACGCTTTTCTGTTTCGCGCCATACCACCAAAGAGGAAATACAGACAGCAGCGGCTGCGCTCAAAGATATACTTATTTCATTGCGGGGATAAATGATGGTCGGTATAGACACACCCATGCACGGGTGGTCGCATCTGGCGGCGACTGATTTAGATGAATTGCATGACTTTGCTCAAAAATTGGGGTTGTGGCGATCATGGTTTCAAAATAAACCCGGCAGACCACATTATGATGTGCGCCAAGAACATTATCATAAAGCCATTGCTCTTGGGGCAGTCCCCATGAAAAGGCGCGAATTAGTATTAATGCTTCGCCAATATTATGAAGAAAATATCGGGAAAAATAAGTAAGCTATTATAGAATTCAATGCTATTTTCCTTTTTCTCCGTTCCTGTCGGTATGATGTTGCAATCAACCGAAACTCAATGACCAATCGCTTTAGAGATATGAATTTTTCGGATGGTTATTGGGTTTTCTCTATGCTATTTCTGATATGATGGCAGCAAGATTGCCCTCGGATGCATATTTCGCGGCGGAAGTCCTATTTTTGTGATTATTCCATACATATTGCAAGAAGTTATGAGTATAAATATACCTTTAGAAGAGCGTTTTTTAGAGAATGGTTTACGTATTGTTATTGCTCCTAATCATCGGGCGCCATTGGCTTGCGTGAGCATAGGATATAAAGTGGGTTCCAAAGATGAAACTGTTGATAAAACAGGATTTGCTCATCTTTTCGAGCATTTGATGTTTGATGGTTCCAAGCATGTGCATCGCGGAGAATATGATGTGTATGTTTCCAAAGCAGGCGGACAATGCAATGCTTATACTTCTTATGACCAGACAATTTATCATGAGGAGTTGCCCATTGCTTCTTTGGAGATGGGTTTGTGGTTAGAATCTGATCGTATGCTCGAATGTGGAGTTAAGCCGATTGGATTGGAAACACAGCAAAGAGTGATATTGGAAGAATTTTCGCAAGTTATCGAAAATCAGCCCTATGGACGATGGCGTATTGCGCAATCGGCGGCGGCATTTAGTCCCGATTGTTCATATAGTTGGGAAACCATCGGAAAACGCGAGCATATTATTGCTGCTACTATGGATGATGTGCGTGAATTTTATGATATGTATTATCGCCCCGATAATGCTTGTGTAGTTATTGCCGGTGATATATCTTTCGATAAAGGTTTTTCACTTGCCGAACGCTATTTCGGAGAAATAGAAAAGCGTCATTCGCCTATACGTCGCAATACATTTAGCTCTGAGCAAAAATGTTATGGTCAGCACAGCATTGTCACAGATTCGGTGCCTTTAGCGGCGGTATATATTTCATTTCATTGCGATGGTGTACGCAGCGATACCTCTTTGTCCGCGGATATGTATTCCGGCATTATGGGTTCGGGGAGAAGTAGTCGTTTATATAAGGCATTGGTGGACGAAGCGCAGATTGCTTCAACGGTATGGGCATTTGCGGATACGCGCGAACATACATCGTTACTCACACTCCATGCCACAGCAGCAAATCCTGATATTACCGCCGATACACTTGCCGAGCATATATATCATCAAGTGGAGAAATTACAGAAAGATGGTTTATTCGCCCATGAGATGGAAAAAACAAGAAATTCGGTTGCCACAAGTCATGCGGCAGCTTTGCAAACCTCATCCGGCGTGGCAGATGCTTTGACAAATTATGTGCTATTGTGGGATGATCCCCATGAAATTAATCGTTCAATAGATAAATATTTTTCTGTAAGCGATCAAGCTGTGATGGAATTTTCCGAGAAATATATGAATCCCTCACAAGCAATACGTACCGATGTGGTGCCCGTAAAGCAGTAAATAAAAATTGCACATTATTGTAGTAAGTATTCGAAGTGTAAAAAAGCAAGAATTATTATTTATACTTACAATATTGGGATAATTGTGGGTTCAGCGATTATACTATATCCCAATTATTAACGATACCATTGTAATGATGGTGATTTTGGTATGATGCCATATTTCGCTAAAGTGTCCGCAACGGTAGAAAATCCCTGTGTGTCGAGAGTATTGCCCATAGTAAATTCAGGGATAGACACTGCTTGTGCAATTTTCTCATCTTGTATGGGCGTGAATCGTGTCAATGTTTTTTTTGCTGCTTGCATATCATTGCGGATTTCTTGTAAAGATTTTGCAAATATATCATAGATTTTGCGTGCCATGTCGGGATTATTCTTAATGAAATCAGTATTAAAAGAATAATATCCACCCGTCCATTGCGGAAAAATGTCTCGTTCAATAGGTCCGTGCATGAAGACCTTTGCTTTACCCGTCACGCGAGCTAAAGTACCTGTCGGCTCTACACACATCACTGCATCCACACTGCCATTTTCCAATGCTTGTAATTGTAAAGGTGGCGGCAATTCCACAAGGCGGGACTGATCGCCCCATGCATTGTTTTTTTTCAGAAACATCATTGTGAAGGTTTTTATTGCTGCTCCGGGAAAACATCCGACGGTTTTATTTTTTAGTTGTTCAATGGCAGTAATGTCGGGTTTGACCAATAATGAAGACATAAAATGCTGTTCTGAGGCAACAATGGAAAGAAATATCTTCATTTTTTCTGCGGAGGTTTGTGCTAATCCCAAGCCGACGAAGCTGCTGGTGCCGGCATCAATATCAATAGCACCGCTGACTAATGCTTGTCCGAGCAGATTGCTGGATTCAAATTTTTTTAATTCTACTTGCAATCCTTGTTGTTCGAACATTTTTTTCTCGAGGGCAACAAAAAGAGGTAAATTACTGGTGACTGCCAGATACCCGATACGTATTTGCTGTGGTTGTTGCGGTTGTGAACATGCATTGAAAAGAACCAATGACAAGAGGACAAAAAGTGTTAAACGTTGTTGCATAGTATCAATAGAGATAATAAAAGAATGATACGAAATTAGGGAAAAATAGTGTTGAGTCAGTAATAGAGCAAGAAAGAAAGGAGTAAATCACGCAGAGGCAAGTGCGCTTTATTGCATACAATATCGTAATTTTGCGCATTATCAATGCAATGGTTCATAAGTGTGTTGCGTCAATCTCGCATGTATGTATAAAAGAACATTGACTTTCATTGTTTCCTAAGTAAATGAGATACTTCCTTCAGACAATTACAAGAATAAGCCAAAGTACGGCAATGTGGTCTTTCGCAATGCGCAATATGATGCGTATGATTGTGATAGCCATGTTCGGTATGGTAATGGTGACATTCTCGGAGGTGGATGATAAGTATTATGCTTATTATTCTGCGGATGGAATTACACTTGGTTCATATACTGCGGAAAATACATCGGGGTTTGCATCGGCGATATTTGTGCCCTCGCACCAAGCCATACCATCGGGGAATGATTCATTCTTTGAAGATAGTACGGATGAAGATGATAAACATCATACTATATATCCGTCATCCGCGCCTCTTTTTTATAATACCTGTACACGATTAACCACATCGTGTATTTATACAAGTACCTCCCCTTTTCGGGTTATTCCCCTTTATATACTGTTCCATTCTTGGCAACATTATATATAATTCCATTGCATATCCCTATCTTTCTATCCCTTTAAATCTGTACTGTTTCAGCATGGATTAACTGTCATTTTTCTGTATATATTAGAGAAAATCGGACAGCGAAGCAAGAGGTTCTTGTGTAATCCACAATACCAAGAACAGTACTTGGGATATATAAAAAAATCATTATCATAATGATGGCGGCGATATAGAAAATATCGTCTATACAATACATTCATAATAGAGTACAATGAACACAACACTTATTTTTGATGAGGATGCTCTGCTGCATCGTTTGCATCATTATTTACCTTCACAATTACCATTAAAAGATTTTATACATCACAATACTCTTCATGCTTTTCAGGATATAGATTTTCATAAAGCATTGCAGTCGGCTGCGGAAATATTCGGATACAAGACATATCTTAGTATGGATGAGTATAGGGCATTATATAATGAAAACAAAATTTCTGATGATGTGCTTGAACATATTCTCACAGTCCATAAAGGTCAAACGCAAGTCCGAGAATGGAAAGAGAGATTACTTTTTGGCAAATACAATGAACATCGGATACAAAGAATAGGGCAATTGCGAGCTTTGTGGAAAAATGATTATGCCATAAATCTTGAAAAATCTGTTCATCCTATTTTATTCCGCTTGGTATGTTCATATCTTGATCAAGGGATTTCCCAATGGAAATTTCCCGCAAAGAGCGATGGTTTTCTCGAAAGCATACGATCAATTGAGCGAGAGAGTATTGTCGGAATTTTCTCAAGCAAAAGAGTAAAGGATTTATTGTTTTCGCCTACGCTTTCTTTGAAACAATTACTTCATATCCTTGTGGAGAAAGAAGAACTTTTTGAACAGTATATTTTTGATCAACAATTTCTTCATCCCGGGTGGTCGGGCATGGTAAGCACATTGGAGCATCATCCTACGGCATTGTTTGATGCAAGACCTATTACATTGAAGGAATATATTCTTGTCGAACTATTATTGGAAATTGATTGCATAGATATGAAAAAAGGGGATATGTGGAAGCCATTATCGCCACAATACTCTCTTCCTGCATTATTCCAAGAAATAGAAAGTAATGATTGTTATGAAGTCTATACATTATGGCAGGAAGCATTCGAATGGTCGTATTATGACCAAGTTCTTAAGGGTTTGCAATATATACCGCAAAAAACAGAGGTACATAATCAACCGATATTACAAGCAATATGCTGTATTGATGACAGAGAATGTTCTTTCAGACGTTATATAGAACAATATGCACCTTCGAGTGAAACATACGGTGTAGCCGGATTTTTTAATTTGGATATCTATTTTCAACCGGAGCATAGTAAATTCCCGACAAAAGTATGCCCTGCGCCATTAACTCCTTCTGTGATTATAGTAGAAAGTGAATCAAAAAAACGACATGAAAATGAGGCATTTTTTACCAAGCATTCCCACGGTTTATTCAGTGGATGGATTATTGCCCAGACATTGGGTTTTTGGTCTGCATTATTATTGGTGAAAAATATTTTTTTTCCGGGAAAACATTCTGCTATGGTTTCTTCTTTTTTACACATGGATCGCACGGGTAAATTAGATATTGAGAGAAAACATACATTATCTGCTTCCGATTCAGTACATGGTTATAGTGTAGAAGAAATGGCAGAACGTTGCTTAGGATTATTATCAAGCATTGGACTGACACATACTTTTGCGCCTATAATTTATTGTATAGGTCATGGGGCAAGCAGTGTCAATAATACTCATTATGCGGGCTATGATTGCGGAGCATGCAGCGGTCGTCCGGGCTCTGTGAATGCACGTGTTGCAGCGATGATTGCCAATCGTTCTGATGTTCGTGCTCTTCTTGCCGAGAAAGGTATTCATATTCCTGCTTCAACGGTCTTTATTGGTGCTTTGCATGACACAACACGTGATGAAATAGAATATTATGATACGGATGTTTTGAGTTCTTACCATGCTGAATTGCATCGTAATAATGAAAAAATATTTGAACAAGCATTACATGCAAATGCCAAAGAACGTTCACGGAGATTTCTTTTTACCAATACCGAAGAAGATGACCATATTGTGCATGAGCATGTGAAATTACGATCGGTATCATTATTTGAGCCACGTCCGGAATGGAATCATGCAACAAATGCTGTCTGTATTATAGGTCGAAGAAAATCCAATAAACATATTTTTTTAGACCGCCGTTCATTTTTACATTCTTATGATTATAGCTGTGATCCTGACGGGACATATCTATCCAATATTCTTAAAGCTGTTACACCCGTTTGCGGTGGTATTAATTTAGAATATTATTTCTCTCGTGTTGATAATTCTCGTTTCGGAGCAGGCAGTAAATTACCGCATAATGTCATGGGACTTATTGGGGTCGCTAATGGTATGGATGGTGATTTACGGACAGGATTACCCAAGCAGATGATAAATATTCACGATCCTTTGCGATTATTAATGATTGTCGAGCATTATCCGGATATTGTGCTTAATGTCATAAAGAAATATCCGCCCACATACGAATGGTATGATAATAACTGGATTCATCTTGTTATTATTCATCCTGACACTAAAGAACTTTCTCTCTTCCGTGACGGAGAATATGTCCCATACCAACCTATCAGTGATTCCTTACGTGTTGTAGTGCATGAAAAGGAAAAAACACGGACAATCGAGTCAAGTTATGAGAATTTATCTGTATATATCGTAGAGGAATGAGAATGAATATTCATGATTCAATTATTGCAATAGTTTTGATAGCGTCTTTGGGATTTTTTGCTTCATTGGGGGCACGTGAATATCAGGAACGCCTTATTTCTCGTATAGGTTTTTTTACAATGGTATTGCAAACAATTGCTGTGCTATGGGCTGTGATGCTGTGGGTAATTAATGGTGCGAACCCCATTCACATGCAAGAAATAACGCTGTATGCAACAAAAGGATATTCTTTTATTATTGATTTCTATATTGACAGTGTAAGCGTGATGTATATGAGTGTGGGAGTATTTCTGACTTCATTGATAACTCGCTACAGCCGATATTACCTTCATCTTGAAAGTGGTTATAAACGCTTTTTTAACACCATACTTTTCTTTAATATCGGCTATACAGTTACTGTGTTGGCGGGTAATTTTGAAACACTTTTCATAGGATGGGAAATTCTTGGTATATCATCGTTTTTATTGGTTGCATTCTATCATGAGCGATATTTACCTGTGCGCAATGCCGTCAAGGTATTTTCTATATATCGCATAGGAGATGTTGGAATATTATTGGCAATGTGGGCAAGTCATCATTTATGGCATGAAAATATTACTTTTTTCAAACTTCATAATTATACATTAGTACATGAACATTTGTCGGGACATAGTGTAATCGGTATATTTATATCACTATGTATTTTGGTAGCAGCAGCAGCAAAATCAGCTCAATTACCATTTTCGACATGGCTGCCAAGAGCCATGGAAGGTCCCACGCCGTCATCAGCTATTTTTTATGGTTCTTTGTCTGTGCATTTTGGTGTATTCTTATTATTACGCACTGAAGCATTTTGGCAGCATCAACCATCGGTACGAATTATAATTGGTATTATTGGTTTACTGACTACACTATTTGCTTATCCTGTGTCGAGAGTGCAATCCACCGTTAAAACACAAATTGGTTATGCCTCTATTGCCCAAATCGGCATAATGTTTATAGAAATTGCTATGGGTTTGCAAACTATTGTGCTTATTCATTTTGCCGGTAATGCTTTTTTGCGTACATATCAATTGTTGATTTCTCCTTCTATTGTCAGCTATAAAATCCGTGATATGCAGTATCATTTTAACCCCAATGCACAATCTGTGGAAGACCGATTACCGGAAAAATTGCGCAATACTTTGTATGTATTATCATTGCGTGAATTTTATGTTGATAAAGTACTGACGATATTAGTTTTTGGAATATTCAAATATGTGGGTAAAAAATTATCGTTTCTTTCTACGGCGAATATTGCTATTGTTTTACCTATAGTATATGGTGCAGCACTATTATTATTATTGTATCAACAATCAATTCCTCCGATGCTTTCTGATTATATACCGAATATGGTTGCAATCTTCGGCTTGCTCTTAGTGATGCGATCATTTGTGGAAAGAAAGCGTCCGCGTTTATCTCTTTTTTTAGTAATAATGAATCACTTGTGGATTGCTTTGGGTATATCGTTTAATGAGAGTTTTGATGCCATGCATCTCTATCTCTATTTAAGCGGTGTAATTCTGATGGGATCATTAGCTCTTGTTCTTCTGACACTTCTCAAAATAAAAGAACAAAGTTATTTTGATTTGAATCAGTATTATGGTCATATTTATGAGCATCCGCGCTTATCGTTTTTATTTTTTATCTCTATATTGGGAGTGATGGGCTTCCCGATTACCCCAACATTTATCGGTGAGGATGTGATTTTTAGTCATATCCACGAGCATCAAATTTTAGTAGCATTCGCTGCATCCACAAGCTATGTGCTTGGCGGAATTTCTTTGATACGTATCTATGCACGACTTTTTTTAGGTAATCATGTAAAAAACTATCATGAAGTTGCATTAAAAACATCATAACACTTATCATTTATTATTTATGAATACAAATCAAAAAATACCTCGTACCGGATTTGCCGGTTTAAAAGAACATTGGAAATCAGATGCCATATCCGGTTTCTTAGTATTTCTCATTGCATTGCCATTATGTTTAGGAATTTCGATGGCGAGCGGTTTCCCGCCTGTTGCGGGTATATTTACAGCAATTATTGGCGGCATTGTTGTGAGTTTTTTTGGTGGCTCGTATGTCACCATTAAAGGACCCGCCGCCGGACTTATTGTTATTGCACTTGGGGCTGTGGAAGAATTAGGAGCTGGCAATATGCTCGATGGGTATCATCTGGCTCTTGCAGTAATTGTTGTCGCCGGAATAGTTCAAGTCCTGTTTGGTCTTTTGCGTTCAGGGGTTTTAAGTGATTTTTTTCCTTCTGCCGCTGTACATGGCATGTTAGCTGCCATTGGGATTATTATTGCTTCTAAACAAATACATACTCTTTTGGGTGTTAAACCGGAGGGAAAGGAAATTATCGAACTTATCGCAGAAATTCCTCATAGTTTTTCTACGATGAATCCGGAAGTTGCCATTATCGGTATTATTAGTTTACTGATTCTTTTCGGATTACCTTTGATACATCATCCGGTAGTTAAAAAAATACCTGCACCGCTTATTGTATTGCTTATTGCTATACCTTTGGGCAGAATGTTTGATTTAGAGCATGAGCATACCTATTTATTTTTGGATCATCATGAATATAGCATAGGTCCTAAATTTTTAGTAACCTTGCCGGAAAATTTATTTGCAGCAGTGGCATTTCCCGATTTTTCTCAAATAGTATCGTTGACATCAATGAAATATATTGTGATGTTTGCTTTAGTAGGCAGTCTGGAGTCACTGTTAAGTACCAAAGCAATTGACACATTAGATACATATAAAAGAAAGTCTAATATGGACAAAGATTTAATGGGTGTTGGTGTGGGCAATATTTTATCAGGGATGATTGGTGGTTTGCCGATGATTTCAGAAATAGTGCGAAGCTCTGCGAATGTTAATAATGGGGGAAAAACTATATGGAGCAATGTCTTTCATGGTATATTTCTTTTTGTCTTTGTGGCATTTTTCCCTACATTCATCCATCAAATACCATTGTCGGCTCTTGCTGCAATGCTTATTTTTACGGGCTACCGTCTTGCATCACCCAAAGAGTTTTATAAAACATATAAAATAGGCAAAGAGCAATTAGTCATATTTCTTATCACGATTATTATGACACTCGCCACTGACTTACTGATTGGTATTGCTTCCGGTATCGTTGTGAAAATTATTATGCACCTTTTGAATGGTTTACCGGTAAAATATATGTTTAAACCGCTATTTTCTGTAACGATAGACTCAAAGGGAGATTATATTGTTGAAGTGTTTCATTCTGCGGTATTCAGTAATTATATTCGGTTAAAAAAATCGCTTGATTCACTTCCCCGACAAAAGTCCATAGTTATTGATTTTTCCAATACAAATCTTATTGACCATACTGTGATGGATAATTTGCATCATTACAAACATGAATATGAATCATCGGGTGGCAGTTTTGTTTTCGAGGGATTAGATGAACATATTGCGCTTTCGGAACATAGCTTGGCAGCACGAAAAAAGAGTTATATTGCAATTCATAAACCTTAAACCTTGGAGTGATATGAAAAAAAATCTCATTCTCAGCATTGGTTGTTTTGTTTTGACATTGGGAATATTGCAAGCACAAACCAATCGCATAAGTGATCACAACTCGATAGGATGGTACAATTACTTTGGGACTTTCAAACTTTCAGAGCATTTTGGTGTTCACACAGAGTATCAGTGGCGCAGGGATAGCTATATTACAGACTGGCAACAAAGTCTTTTGCGTGTAGGTATCAATTATTCACTTAATCCAAGGGTGCTTTTTCGTGCCGGTTATGCGTGGGTTGAAACATTTCCTTATGGTGATATACCGCTTAATGGTTTTGGTAAAGATTTTACCGAGCATCGTTTCTTTGAGATGGTGCAATTATCTCATAAAGAAGGAATAGTGGATATATCACATAGATTTATGGTGGAGCAACGTTTTGTGGGGAAATATAATTCTCTTTTATCCGAAAAAGAGGATGAATATCCTTTACTCAATAGAATGCGTTATATGATACGTTTACAAGTTCCGCTCCAAGGTAATGAAATCAAAGATAATACTCCGTATCTCGCACTATATGATGAAGTATTTGTCGGGTTCGGTGAAAATGTGAATGCGAATATTTTTGATCAGAATCGCGTTGGTCTTTTATTCGGGTATCGTTTTTCACCATTGTTACGTATTGAAGGGGGATACCTAAGTCAGATTGTCCAATTTGGCAGGCAGATAGACGGAAAAAATGTTATTCAATATAATAATGGTATTATTCTCAATGCCAATATATCTATGGATTTGACATCACAATAATTGTATTGTTATGACACTATTTTTAAACCGATAATCGCAGTGATGAGCAATAAAAGAAAAAACAATCGTGCGAATGTTGCAGGGTCATGAAAAATATATATGCCTATTATAGCGGTGCCGCAAGCTCCAATACCTGTCCACACTGCATAAGCAGTGCCAAGCGGTATAGTCTGTATTGCGCGTTCAAGAGCAGCAAAACTGATAATTGCACATAGAATAAATGCCAAATTCCATAGTGTTTTATTATTGCCTTCGATGCTTGCCATTTTAAGACAAGTGGTAAAGCCGATCTCGAATATTCCTGCAATACCTAAGTAAAACCAATCCATAGTTATAAAAAGAAATATAAAAAAACTCGACGACTAATAATAATCGTCGAGTTTTACAATATTAGTAATGTAAAAAGAATACTTTATTTAGTATCCGGTACGCCTAAATCCACAATAAGCGAAAATCTCATTGTATTTGCCAAAGGGTGATTTTCTTCAATTGTATTGAGGAAGCTAAAATCTAAGTTAAACATCTGATACTTTACACCTGCACCAAAAGTTAAAAATTCGCGATTACCCGAACTTGCCGGTTCAGCAAAATATCCGGCTCTTAATGCCACAACTCTTTCATACCAATACTCTGCGCCAAATGCCAATTCCATCCCGCCTTTTTCCCATGCAGTGACGAAAGATTTTGGAATCGGGTCAGATACCGTTGCATCACGACGCACTAATAATTTAGAAGCATCAAATGCAAATGTTAAATCATTGAATTCATCACGTACAACATTTAAGGACGTTCCTAAACGTAATGTGGTTGGCAATGGATCGGATTGTTGTAAATACGTTACTTTCGGACCCACATTTTGTAAGTTGAATCCAACAGCTAATTTATCATCTAATTCCCAACCGAAAACATCTAATTTGCTTGGACGCCATAATAGCCCTATATCAAATGCACCGCTTGTTCCTGTTCCGGCACCGGTAGCTTGTCCTGAAATAGGTGCAAGATTTGATTGGATATAACGAAGCCCCACGCCTGCGCCAATATCATCGGAAATCATAGTTCCATAATATAGACCGAAAGAGAATTCATTGGAACGAAAAGTTCCTTGTTTGTCACCGCGCTCATTAGTACGAGTGAATTCACCAAGATTCATAAGAACAAAGTTTGCGGCAACCATACCGTCGAGCGCCTCTACATACTGACCATAGGCACCGTAACTATAATATAAATCCGTATTGAACTGAGGCAACCAACGAGAAAAATTGATTGCGACTTGTTGTTTATCTTGGTAGCCAAGACCACCCGGATTCCAGTAAATAGCATTAAGATTATCAGCCATAGCAGTGCCCACTTCACCCATGCCGCAAGCACGTGCATCGGCACTGATTAACAAAAACGGTACAGCAGAACCGCCGGTTTGAGCAGATGCGGGTAAAGTTGCCATGCCCAATGCAAAAAGTGCACTCATGAACAACATTCTGTTTTTTATCATGATTTCCTCTATAAAAATTATTGTCTTACAATTGTATGAGAACCCGTGACGGTCATTCTTTTACCATCAAAAGCCGTGCCCTCTATGAAAAAATAATAGGGACCCGAAGGTACCATATTCCCATTATTGTCTTTTGCGTCCCATGCAATTTCTGCATTTCTCACTTGATTAACGGAGGTAGAAAAAGTCCTCACTAAGCGTCCATCAGCGGCAAAAATATGAATTTCGACACTAAAGGGTTGCGATTGATTGTGAATGAAGTTCATACGCATCTCGCCAAATGATGGATTGGGATAGGTCAGAACATCTTGTACAATGAATGAATTTGGGTCTGCAACCATAAAATGTGTCGTGGTTTGTCTGTAATTATTGAGAATGTCCCAAGCTCTTGCTGTAATCGTGTGATGTCCGGGCGAGAGATTAAAGACTTGTTTTTGAGCCGAACCTTGTCTGGGGTCTGTGAATGATGTTTGATATGTCTCGGTTGCATCTATCGGTTCACCATCATCAATACGAAACTCAATATTGTGACCAATGCCTGCACCTGTTGTGTTGATACCTGTTTCGTCCGACAAATCAAGTATAATCATCGGTGAATTGCGTACCATATCTCCCGCGGAGAATTGTTTGCTGTCAAGGAATAAATCCATCGTAGGACCTTCTGTATCATCATACTCGACTGTATCTACACCGTTAATAATCACTTTATCGGTTTTGCCCATTGCATGTTTTTTGCCGGAATTTGCATAAAGATAAATACCCCCATTTTCATTGGTGAAGCTTATATCCTTAGGAATAATAAACTCGGCTGTAAATATACCATTTTCGACTTGCCATGAACTGCGATTGAGAATACCTCCTACTTTATTTATCACATGAATTTCATTCGGTTTCGACGGATCGGTCGGGTCTTTGACTTTTTCAACATAAGAACCATCGCGTAGTGTGATAAATACTGTACCTGTAAAATCATTGGAGAATGTACCTGATAAATCATAAATACTGCCACGAATTTTGACTTTGGATAATGCTTTAAGTGAAACAGCATCAGTTTCTTGAAGCGGAGTATTGTTGATTGTGTCAATGATAATACGATATGACGGAATATTTAAACGTAAAGCCGGATCACCGAGAATAAGAAATTTTTGATCATTTTCGGTAGTAAAGTTTAACTTAGTGTTGTAGAGTGCTTGGCCTATTGTCAAGTGTTTGTTATTAATGGGGTTTGTTGAAAATACTTCAGTAAAATACCTGTTTGTTATTCGTGAATTTTGATTTGCATACACTGCTCGGGTGGATGCGAAAACAGCAATTGCACCGCCTGTTCGCTTTGTCACAAATTCTTCGGCACCACATTGACGGTTTGCATCATCGAATCTGCCGAAATCACATGTTGCACCGCTGAGAAAAAATGGTTTAGTCGTATTAGTAAACATAGGAATATGGACATCTTTTTCAAAGATTAGTTCATTTGCCCATAGTCGCGGGCTACCATGACCAATCCAATTGAGAGTTAATGTTCCTGTGCCATTAGCTGTGGAGATAAATTGTTCTGTGACGCTTGGCTTGCGGCGACCACGAGCGGCGTTTTCAAGAGGATATTCAACCATATAGATTTTTCTCGGTTGAATATAGTCAGGAAATCCTTGTGACACTAGTTCTGCATCTTCGGTATGAGTATTGCCATCGGAGTTACCAATGGTAGTGGGTCCGTCATCCGCAACAAAAGTACTGATGGTGCGCCAGATACCGGGGTCTGCATCATTTTCATAAAGGCGAATTTTATCAATAACGGCAAAGCCGGAATTATTATTCGTGACAGGAATTCGCCCAATAGCAATATCCGGTATTTTGTCATTGCCCACAACCCGCACAAAATAATCTTCCGTACAGTATGAATCTACCGAATGGAAAGTGTCACCGATTTGAGGTACTTGATATGCAGGAACAAGGTTCGCTGTCTGGAAAGATATATTTTTGGGATCAAAATGTCCATCACCCCATAAAAGCACATATTCAGGTTTTGTTTTCCATGTATGATATGCTTTGCCGATGAAATTACGCAATGCGCTTACATCAAGCATACCGCCGGAAAACTCATTGTAAATATCCGCTGTGGATATTACCGATACTGTATATTCACCTTGTGATTCTCTGTATTTTTTATATTCATTTGCCGAGGCAATGACATCAGGATGGGCAATGAGAATAATGTCTGCGCTTAAGTCTGAGTCAAAAAGAGGCACGGATTGTTCAACTGACATTTGTGGTTTTCTCACAGTACCGGAGAACAAAAATCTTCGGGGAGTTTTACGTTCAAGATTTGTTCTCATTATGTACATGCCGCCGGTATTTGCTATATTCGTCGTAAGAATCGGATTCTGGCGATTTGTAACATCCATACCCCAGACTTCACCGGAAAAACCGTTAATGGTATATTCCGTAGAGCCAATATGGTTAGTATCGGTAAAAAGTTCAAGTGTATTATTTCTTGCGGTAAGCTCAGCGGGATATGTAATTTCAAACCAATCAATATAACCGATACTTGAATTAGGTGCTGAGTTTGAATAATTGAATTGTAGAGCACTTCTGTTGTCCGACTCGAGTGAAGCCGCCGGCAATTGGGCTATTCTTATAGGAGTACGAATGGCGTCAACATAGTTGTAAGAACCCGAGCCAACGCCACCTACCGAAGTCGATCCTAAACTTTTACCGCTTTCTGTGATGGTAAATGTGCCGCTTGTTGCATTTTTATGAGCAACCACATATCTATAACGAATATTACCTTGACGTACTAATCCATCAAGCACGGATGTGTACGTTGCCGGTATTGAAGCATCCACTTGTTTACCGAACCACTCTCTTCCCGATCCTGTACCAAAGGGGTTTACAAATTCTTCTTCATTAAAAATACGAGCAGAATATATTGTTGGTTTGTTAACAATAGGTTCTGTCATTGGTGTGGCAATATCCATTCTTTTACCGGGTGTTGAATTACCTATAGTTAAAATGTATGAACTTTGATTAGTGTAAGGATGAACAAAATGTTCAAAATCGCCTCTACCGTCAGGGATAAAGCCGGCTGCGCTTCCGCCGTAAAAAATAATATCATTTAATTGTCCATTTGGCTCTGTTCTGACAAAAATGGGTTGTTCCGGTAAAGTAAGAAAATCCGTATCTGTCATTGTTTCGGATAATGGTAAACCACCTGTACCTATAAGCTTGATAAATGGAATATCTGATGGTTGAATCGTCATGCCCATATCGGTAAGGTCTTGAGCTGTAATGCGGTAAATTCCTTCCACATCAATACGAAGTTTAATAATTTTTCGGGGAGAGGATTGGACTGTATGTGTTGTCTTTTTGAGTGAACTCGATGCTTGATTTAATGTCTTAATGCCCCAGAATTTACTTTGCTCATGGTTAAGCACAAAAACCGGAGAGTACTGGGGTGAAGTATGGAAACTTTCCGGTTTTTCTGTGAAACGTATGACTGCTGTAATACTTGAGGGAATACGATAGCGTCCCTCCTCTGCATCATACTGAGCGGTGGTTATGAAAAGGTGAGAAAGGTGTTTGTCTCTTGCAATGCCGGCATAGTGCAACGTTGCCCATGGTTGCCATTGTTTTGATTCTTGATTTTTTTGTGGTGATAGATTTGAATAGACAACACTTACCGATGAAAGAGTAAAGCCTGTCGGCGATGGTACGGCTAAAGGAACATTAAGCTTGTATTCGCCAATGGCAACATCTTTAATTCTTGGAGTGATAATTTTTCGTCCATTATGAAGGGATGTGTCATATCCTAAGATTTTAGGTTTATATATTACGACAAGTTCCGTAGGATTAGAGCGAACAATTTCTACTCCTGTCTGTTTCCATGATGGAACACCCGAAGCGCTCATGATAAGAGTGCTTAGAATCAGCATTATGCTATAAATCATCAATGTAGAGGTCATATTCATTACTCTTAAAGATTGTGAAAGAGTTTTTCCTAAGGACACAGCACAGCCATAAAAAGTTTCAAGTAGTTTGGCGACACAGACATTATTGACACTAAAGCCGTATGACGATGCCAAAATAACAAGAACAAAGTTTGTGTCTTGGAAAAAGCCGACGAGTACTTCACTGCATTATTTCTTTGCTAAGGAGAAACAATAATATCCAAAACTGAAGAATTCACAATGTTTTGGTTGAAGTACACCGATTTAAGAAGTAAAAAAGACCAGTACGTGTCCTTAATATAATTGAAGATAGCTACATTTCTTGTTTCCACAAAAACGCCTCGCCATCGGGGGGATGATGGCAAGGCATGCAGCATAAAGAGGATGACGACTTTCGTCGTCGAGCGGGAAACGAGACTCGAACTCGCGACCCTAACCTTGGCAAGGTTATGCTCTACCAACTGAGCTATTCCCGCTTGTTTTCGTATTGGGGTCGCAAAAATACGACCTTTTCTCTACTTTCCAAAAAAAAAGTTAAAAATGTTGTGAAAAAATTTGAGCACATTGTGCCATGACTTCCTCAAAATCAACAGAATCAATTACTTCCTTTTGAATTGATGTAACACTCTTTTCTTTGATACCGCATGGAACAATCAAGTCAAACTCGCTAAGATTATTGCAAACATTGAGTGCAAAACCATGAGAAACCACCCATCGTGAACAATGAATACCTATGGCACATAGTTTTTTTTCTTCATGAGTCCATACTCCGGTCAAGCCATCTATTCTTTTTGCCGATATGCCATGCTTCGCGACAAGTTCAATAATGCATTGCTCAATCTCACGTAAAAACCAATGGAGGTCTTCCTTGTAATCACTTAAGCGAAAAATGGGGTAGCCGACCAATTGCCAAGGGTTGTGCAATGTCACATCACCACCGCGATTGATTGGAATCACCTCAATATGTTTGGACTCCATCTCGCTTCTATCACCAATGACATTGGCATCACTGCCATTGCGCCCCATTGTAACCACTGTCGGATGATGACAGAATACTAATGTATTCGGCGCATCACCGGATTGTACGCGCTTGACAAGTTCATGTTGTTTCTGCCAAGCACTACGGTATTCTATCAGACCCCAATGTTCAATCGCTATCATGAATGCTCGCTGTAGTTAATCATGTACCGGATATTATCATTACAAGACAGAATGTATCTCATTTTTTCTCGTAAATGTGGAATGGACGTATATTTGCATCCATATCTGATAACATACATTTCATAATACTTATGCAAACGCTTTCCTCTGAAAATAATTTTCTTGCCATTGACACACATTGCACCCTTGATGAAGCTGCCATTGCCATTGTTTCTGCTCCCTATGAACATACTGTCAGTTATGGTGGAGGCACTCGTTTGGGACCACAAGGTATTCTTGAAGCGAGTGCTTTTGTCGAATTTTATGATGATGAATTTGATAAAGAACTTTGTTTTGAAAAAGGTATAGCTACTATTGTTCCCATAGATTTTAATGAGCGTGTGGATAAAGATGCTCTCGACCAGATAGAATCACAGGTACGTAGTCTATTGGCAAAGAAAAAATTCGTGGTTACTCTTGGCGGAGAACATACTATCTCCACAGCTCCTATAAAAGCACATTATGATTTTTTTCCTTCAATGAGCATATTGCACTTTGATGCCCATTCTGATTTACGTGACACATATCATGACACGCCTTTCAGTCATGCATGTTTTATGGCACGTGTGGCGGAATTTTTCCCCACAGAGCGTATTGTCCAAGTGGGGATTCGTGCTCAGTGCAAAGAAGAAGCAGAATTTATTACACAAAAAGGTATCAAGACGCTGTACGCTTCTGCAATTCGGCGTGGACTGTGGGGACAAAACTGGCAAGAACAAGTCGTTTCCTTTCTCTCAGATGAAGTCTATATTACTTTTGATGTTGATTATTTCGATCCCGCTATTATGCCGGCAACTGGCACTCCTGAGCCGGATGGCTTTCTCTATGCCGAAACTTTAGAGATATTTCGAAAACTACGTCGTACAGGAAAAAAAATTATCGGGTTTGATGTGGTCGAACTTGCGCCATCGGAGACAGCACCTCATGCAGCATTAACAACAGCAAGATTAATCTATAAATTGTTAAATATTGCATTTGCTGAACCCAAAGATATTCATATCGGTTAAATATTCTACATGTTTTTTCTATTTTCTGTAAGTAAGGTACACTTATGAAAAAGCTTTTACTTTTTTTACCATTATTTTTTATGGCTTTTCCTGTTTTTTCACAGGATCCTGTACCGGCACCGGGTCCAAAAGATGTTGCATTTTTATGTGATATTCGCGTTATGGATACAGACCAGCCGAGCATTGATTTTTCATGGAAAAAAGACAGATTTGCAGCAGAGTATGAAATATACCGTCGCCGGCTCGACCAAAGCAATGATGTGTGGGAATTATTAACAACCCTTGATTCAAGCGCATCATCCTATAAAGACCGTGCAATTGCTGCCGGTGTCGGATATGAATATCAATTAATGAAAAAATGTGAGCGACCGGATATTTCAATGTCTTATATCGGTACTGCCTATTTTGCAACAGGGATAGGTGTACCGCCGCGGAGTGTAAGAGGAAAATCAGTGCTTGTTCTTATTGACGATAAAGTACAACCTTTGCTCACGGATGAAATAAATCAATGGCAGGTAAATGTCCAAAAAGAAGGATGGAATGTTATTATTGTCCCAATGCCCAGAACAGAAAAATTTGATAAAGATGCTGTGTTGGCAGTAAAAGCAAAAATCCTTCAAGAAGCAAAAATCCATAATACTATTACTACGGTGATGCTAGTGGGAAGAATTGCTGTTCCATACTCCGGTAATATCCGCCCTGATGGTCATCCCGACCACACAGGAGCATGGCCTGCTGATGTATTTTATGCTGATACCAATGGAAAATGGACAGATGCCACAATTAATACCGATAATAATCCGGCAGGGCAACAGCCAACGCGTGAACAAAATAGGAATATACCGAATGATGGTAAATTTGATCAATCATCATTGCCATCTGATATAGATTTAGCGGTAGGAAGAATTGATTTTTATGATTTACCGGTATTCTTCAACAAAGACAAACATGCTACTATGTTTGACTCGGAAATACAATTATTAAAACGATATTTCAAAAAAAATCATGATTTTCGCACGGGCACTTTCGTTCCTAATCGTAGAGGTTTAATTGATGATAATTTTGGCAGTTATGGCGAATATTTTGCTGTTACGGCATGGAGTGGATTTTCAGCATTAACGGGTACGGCAAATGTATCTGCTCTCAAATGGTATCCTACACTCACGACTGATGATTATTTATTCGCTTATGGTTGCGGTGCTGGTAATTACACCAGTGTTGGCGGCGTGTCAAATCTTCTTGGTTTTTCCGTGAATAAAACCAATGCTGTTCATACAATGCTTTTCGGCAGTTACCTTGGCGATTGGGATTCTCAAGATAATGTGTTGCGAGGCAGTTTGGGCAGTGAAGGAATGAATTTAACAACATGTTGGTCGGGCAGACCGCATTGGTTTCATCATAAAATGGCAGTAGGTTATACTATCGGTGAAAATGCAGTTGTTTCAATAAATAATCAACCCGGTGAAGTTGGTTATGTGTCAAGTGTTATTGTGAATAATACCTATCCCAATGGTGTGATTCTTACTGCCGGTGTGCGCGGTGTACATAATGCCTTATTAGGTGACCCGACTTTGCAAATGGAGCAAAATGTGAACGGTTCGTCCTTAACTCCGCCCCAACCACCAAAAAATCTTATTATTGAAAGTTTACCAACCCATAAAGCATTACGCTGGGATAAATCCGCTGATGCTGAAGGATATATAATTTATCGTACTTCATCTACATTACCCAAAGCCTCATTTTCACTTATTACCTCTGTGCCTGTAAAGGAAAATTTTTATAATGATTCCGTTACCGATAATAAATCATATCGTTATTCTGTGCAAGCAATTAAAAAGAAAGTGTCCGATAAAGCCATATATTTCCTCGGAAGCGATACAGTTATGAAGCGTGCAACAATAACAAGTGTTGATGACAGAATATCGGAAATTGAACCATTAACCATAGTGCCTAATCCTGCACGCACTTTTACAGATATTGATTGTAGAATGATGAAACAACCATTTACAATACATATCGTAAATTCTGCCGGAGAATTAGTAAAAATTATTGAAAAAAATGCTCCCGAAATTGTGCGGTGGAATCTTGTTGATGATTGTCACACTACTATGAGTTCGGGTAATTATTATATTCACATTCGCAGTGGTGCATCATCATATTCGCGAATGATAAGTATTGTACAGTAAATGTATTTTTATTCTCATTGCCCCGCATTATATGAAACCATTCCCACACATTATGGGTATTGTGAATGTCACCCCCGATTCATTTTCTGACGGTGGTGAGACATTTACTCCCGAGCATGCTATTGCTCATGCTTTACAGTTAATAGATGAAGGAGCTGATATTCTTGATATTGGCGGAGAAAGTTCGCGACCGGGAGCAGATTCGGTTCATGCTGAAGAAGAATTACGACGTGTTATTCCTATTATTGAAGCCATACGAAAGCATAATCCCACTATCCCGATTTCTATTGATACCATTAAATATTCGGTTGCGGAAGCTGCTCTCCAAGCAGGAGCAACCATCATTAATGATATAAGCGGTTTGGAATATGATGTGCGATTGGCAAAATTAGCAGAACAATATTCTGCAACACTAATTCTGATGCACATGAAAGGGACGCCAAAATCTATGCAAGACAATCCCACCTATAAAAATGTCCTCAACGAAGTTATGCAAAACTTGCGCGATAAAATTCGTTTGGCAAAATCATTCGGTGTCAAAAAGATAATGGCAGATGTGGGCATAGGTTTCGGGAAAACTGCCGAACATAATTGGACATTATTACAACAACATCATCGCTTTGCGGAACTTCAAGTGCCAATGCTTTTGGGTATTTCTCGCAAATCATTCTTGGGGGCTGCATTGGGCTATAATAATCCGAAAGATCGTGACATGGCAACGGCTTTGCTTCATGCTTTGTTGTTGAATACGAATGTAGATACTATCAGAGTGCATAATGTCAAATTACTCTCCGATTTGAAAATTCTTTATCAACGTTTTCATGATATTTGATTGCGGATAATTTTTAAACACAGTTGATTTATGAGTAATTTACACTTACACATACATGTATTGCTTAAAATCAACGGTGCGTGATATATCTTCGATGCATAATTCATAAAGTAAGAAAATTTTCTTATCCCTTCCATGAGAGCTACTATAATTTTTTTTGAACACATCATTTTAAGAATAGATTTTTTATGAAAAAGGTTATTTCCGTATTTCTTTTGCTTGCTGTAATGTTATCATGCCAAACGCTGTTCTCACAGTCGGATGCTTCGGTACATTATACGGTTGATTTGAATAATACAGCAGATGATATTGTACGAGTTAGTTTGCATATACCCGCATTATCGAAAAACGATACTATGTTAATATTTGCTGCATCCGCACCCGGAACATATGACCGTCTGAATTTTGGTCAATATGTGCAAAGTGTGACTGTATATGATGCGCAAGAAAAAGCAACAATAGCACAACGCAGCTCAACCAATACATTTACATTGGAAAATCCCACGACCATTCGTCGCATTGACTATATGCTCATTGATACATGGGATGATAAAACTGAAAATAGAAAAAGACTTTTTAATCCGGGTGGAACTAATTTTCAAAAAGATACTTGCTTTGTGTTGAATTATTTTGCCGTCTGCGCTTATCTGCCTTCTTTCAAAAAATCTCCAATGAAGGTAACTGTTCTCAGACCACAGAATTTGCGTGGGGCTTCTGCTTTACCGCTCATACGGCAAACCGCAACGGAAGATATATATCAAGCCGAAGATTATGACCATCTTGCCGATAATCCCGCACTGTATGCCACCTCCTTAGACACCGTACAATTAACCATACGTGATGCTAAAGTCACAGTTGCCGTCTATTCAGAAAAGGGAAAAATCAAAGCATCACAAATTGCAGGAACTATTAAACCCGTTATCTCGGCAAATGCTGATTTCTTGGGAAAAATGCCTGTTTCCTATTATTCCTTTTTATTTGTGTTGGGTGCTTCACCTCAGAATAGCGGCGATGGTAATTATGGCGCACTCGAACATTCATATTCATCATTGTATTATTTGCCCGAATCGGATAATTATACAAATATTGAAAATATGATAAGCCATACGGCTTCGCATGAATTTCTCCATATTAAAATCCCTCTCCATTTGCACAGTAAAGAAATTGACGATTTCAATTTTCTTAACCCCAAAATGTCAAAACATCTATGGCTATATGAAGGTGTAACGGAATACTTTGCTCATCTGTCACAAATTCCGCTCTCAGGCGAAGAAGCATTTATGAAGCAAATGCGCCAAAAAATTCAACAAATGCAATTTTTTAAGAAAAAAGTCGGATTAACGGAACTTGCCATTAATGTTATGGAGCCGGAAATGCAAGAAGTGTATCCGATGATTTATGATCGCGGGGCTTTAATTGCCATGATGTTCGATATCCGTTTGCGTGAACTCACCAATGGCACAAAAACACTCCCTTGGTTGGTTGATACATTATCCTCACTGTATGGCAAAAATAAACCATTTGATGACAATGAATTATTCCCTAAAATTATCTCAATAACAGCACCGGAAATGCAACAATTTATTGATACATTTATTGTTGGTGCGCCGACATTGCCCTTGCGTGAGTATTTAGGAAAAATAGGATATGATTATGAAGAACAGCGCAGTGTGCAAGGATATAAATTTGAGGATATTACTGTAAGATTTGTGTCAGCGTCGGAGATATTGCTCGTCCCCAAATCGCCGGAAAATTCTTTCAAAGCACAAGAAGGTGATATTATTGTCAATGTGGACAATGAGACTTTAAGCCCGGAATCTCTCGGTAAGACTATTGGAAAAATTATGCGTCCCAAATCTGATGCAGAAGTAAAAATTACGGTCAAACGCGGTGACAGCAACGTCACATTGCAAGCGAAGCCCATATCTGCAATGGTCACAGAAAATCATGCTCTTGCAAAAAAAACTGCGATGACACCATCAGAGCAGAAAATGTATTCTCAACTTTTTCATAAATAATTTTCTTTAGTATTCTTTCGGTGAAAGTATGGGAACAATGAATGTACAAAAAAAAGCATGGTGGCATCTGTCATTAACAACGCAAATATTACTTGGTTTGGTCATTGGCGGTGTTTTTGGATGGTTGTTTCCACACTATGCCGTTGAAATATCATGGATGCGTGATGTATTTCTCAATATGATTAAATCCATTATTGCGCCATTAGTTTTTTCCACTATTGTTGTTGGCATAGCCGGCGGCGGTGAATTAAAAGCCATTGGTCGTTTAGGCGGAAAATCCATACTGTATTTTGAAATTGTCACCACCATTGCTTTATTTGTCGGTTTATTGGTGGTAAATATTACGCAGCCGGGAGCAGGAATTGTTCTTAATGCAGCCACCGATACGGGAGCAATTGCTAAAATAGGTGAGTCACATCCCAAAACACTGATTGAAACCATTGTCCATATATTTCCTTCGAGTCTTATAGAATCTATGGCACGCGGAGATGTATTGCAAATTGTGGCATTTTCCGTATTATTTGGCATGGCGGTTTCTGCGGTCGGAGAAAAAGGAAAACCTATTCTTAAATGGTGTGAATCTTTATCGCAAGTGATGTTCAAATTTACGGGCTATGTGATGAATGTTGCGCCTCTGGGTGTGGGAGCTGCAATGGCTGCAACCATCGGTCATCAGGGCTTGGATGTCTTACGTAATCTGGGTATGCTTATTGGTTCTTTGTATATTGCTTTACTTCTTTTTGTAGTTTTTGTTCTCGGTGCCGTTGCGATTATTGCGCGTGTTCCCTTACGGAAATTCCTTCATGCCGTGCGCGAACCATTTACCATTGCTTTTGTGACAACGAGCAGTGAATCGGCATTGCCCAAAGCGATGGAAGTGATGCACCGATTGGGAGTGCCGCGCCATATTGTGGGCTTTGTGATGCCGACGGGATATAGCTTTAATCTTGACGGTACGACATTATATTTGGCAATGGCTTCTGTTTTTGTGATGCAGGCGGTGGAATCAACCATACCCGGATTTCATTTTGGCATAGGTCAACAAATAGGCATGATGATAGCGCTGATGATAACGTCCAAAGGTGTGGCTGCTGTACCAAGAGCATCCTTAGTGATATTACTTGCCACATTGTCGTCATTTTTACCGCCGGAGCATAGTGCTTTTGGTGCAATTGGTGTGGCAATAATATTTGGCGTAGATGAATTAATGGATATGGCGCGAACAAGTGTCAATTTATTGGGGAATTGTTTGGCATGTGTGGTTATGGCACGATGGGAAGGTGTTTTCGATGATGACAGAGCGGCATTATTCGGCACACCCGAAGAACATCATTTGGAAACTGCTGTCGGCGAACCCGCCTTTGCCGAAGCCGATGATTAGCAAATCGCGTATCATACTATAAATACAAAATAAAGCAATATCATAATACGCACTACTGCTACCATTGAGAGAAGGGGACACATATCAAACTTACCAATATTTGAATATAGAGCAAGTACTTTTTAATTATAAATATCAAGAAGTTTTCACACGATTTTCTTTTCTATTGCTTTTGCGACAGCTTCGATACCATTTTTCACATGAAGTTTTTCATAAATATGACTTATATGTGAGTTTACAGTCGGATATGAAATAAAACATTTTTCACTTATTTTTCTATAGCTGTATCCTTGTACTAAAAGTGTGAGAATTTCCTGTTCGCGTTTCGTAAGATTAAATTCATTCTCTTGTTGTTGTGGCTTCTGTGAATGAAAAAGATGCAACACTTGTTTAGCAACAGACGGTGACATTGGGGCACCGCCTTCCATTGCCTCAAAAATGGATTCAATTAACTTTTGAGGAGTAGCTTTTTTAAGAATATAGCCGTCTGCACCCGCCATAATGGCATCAAAAATTTTTTTATCATCTTCGAATACGGTCTGCATCAATATAATCACTTGGGGAAATGATTGCTTGATAAGACGCACACCATCTATACCATTAACATACGGCATATCAATATCCATCAAGACAATGTCAGGAATATTATGACCAATAATCTCTACGACATCGGTACAATCATTATATGCGCCGATACATTGCAGACCTTCGGTAGCATTGATTAGCATCTCAAGTAATTCTCTGCGCGGCTTATTGTCATCAAAAATAACGGTAGTAATTGTTTCCATGGTGAAGTAATGTAAAAATAATATAGTTCAGTTATAGTGTAAATTGTACGGTTATCTCAGTTCCTTTGTCCGGTTCGGAATATAAAATGAAAATACCATGTAATTCTTCTGCTCTTTTTTTCATTGAATATAGTCCATTGCCGGAGAGCTTGCTGTGTTGCTGATTATTCATCGCATCGAACCCTATGCCATCATCTTTAATTGTTAAAGTAATTTGTTTTTCTTTTAAAGAGAGTGCTATCCAGACATGAGTTGCATGTGAGTATTTCGCAATATTATTAATGGCTTCTTTAAATACTAAATAGAGGTTTTTACGTTGATTCATATCGGGTGTGATTGTCCGAATATTATCAGAAATATGAAAATGAGCCATACAGTTGATAGGCTCAAGTATTTCAGATGTAAATGCACGCATTCGGTAAATGATATGATCAAAACTATCATTTTGTGTTTTAACAGCCCATACAATATCACTCATTGACTCCATCATCGCGGTTGTATTATTGTTGATTTGTTGGAGTAGATACTGAATGTCACTATTAGAATCCGGAATTTTTTTCTGGAGAACTGAGCCTGCTAAAGCAATGCTGCTTAATGTACTGCCAATTTCATCATGTAAATCACCTGCGATGCGATCACGCAATATAAGTATTTTCATTTTCTCATTTACACGGTATGTATATATACTGTATAATATTAACAAGATAAAGATAATAACACATATGTGAAACCACCAAGTTTGCCACCATGCAGGTAAAATTATAATACGAATAACAGCGTAATTTTTCTTCCATAAGTAACCCTGAAGGGCTGCTGTTACTTTAAATGTATATGTACCGGGGTCGAGATTTGTATAAGTTGCCTCGTTCTTTTGTCCCGCTTCAATCCATTGTTTATCATAACCTTCGAGAATATATTTGTACTTTTTTTTACTATTATGAGTATAATGTAAAAATGCAAAATAGAGAGTAAACATACTTTGCTCATGGCTAAGTCTAATTTCTGATGAATATGAAATATTGGAAGATAGTATAGATGGATTTTCTTTGTGATTGATATTTTTATTAAAAATAGTCATATTAGTGATCATAATATTACCGGGGATATGATTCTGTAGTACTTTTTCCGGGGTAAATAGTACTTTACCTTTAATTCCTCCAAATAATAAATCCCCATTCGATAATCGTATTCCTTCATATCGGTTGAATTCATTGTCAGGTAAACCATCCTCTTCTGTAAATGGAATAAAACGGTATTGTGTGGCTGGATTCTTAGTCAATGGAATCATGCAGCATAGACCTCTATTGGTACTTAACCACAAGTTGTTCTTTGAATCAGGGATTATAGTATAGATAACATTATTCAATAATCCGTTCCGCTCTGTATAATATATACATTCATGGGTTCGACGATTAAATTGAATCAAACCATTACCATTTGTGCCTATCCAAATATATTGTTCCGGATATATGGGGTCAGGACAGATACTGAATAATATATTTGAAGGTAAGGACATCGTAGGTCGTTGAGGGTCATGAGTGAAATGCTGCCACTTTTTATTTTTAGTGTCGAATGAAAAAAGTCCTTGCATGGTTGCAAACCAAAAAATACCTTTGTTATCTTGAAAATATCCCGATATAAAAGGATATTCACTGTACTCTTGCTTAGCAGGAAAGGAATAGGTCTGTTTAAGGGCAAGATTATCTTTATCTAATTGTATAAGAACAGGGGAGTGATTGTTATTAAGACCACTTATCCATATCTCGCCACTATTATCCTGAATAAAATTCTGATATCCGAGTGTTGCTGAATAGTGATATTGAATAGTTTTAAAGACTTCTGTTGAAGAATTATAGGAAAAAATATATTTTTTTTTGTTGTTTGTATTTAATAAAAGACCAATAAATGTTGTTCTACCGGTAGGTAGAAAACTCCAAGCATCCCATTCGGCTTTCCAAATTGTGGAGGGTATTATTTTTCGTAAGGAACGTGATTTTATATTGTAAATACATGGTTCGTATTGATCTGTTGAAGTGCAGCAGATTTCATTCGTGTCGTATTGTGTATATAGAATATTATGAGGATGTTTAAATGAATGCCATAAGTTCTTCCTAAAATCGTATTGTAAAATTCCGTGACCTGTTGTGCCTAACCACATTCTTTTGCTATTATCAATGCATGCTTTATAAACTCTGTTACTGTGAAATACAGTGTGGTTTTTAAATGGTGTAAATGTGTATGTACTTGCATTAAAATGATAGTTTATTGAATCTGATGAGAGAAGCCAATAATTGCTGCCATCTTTTACAATTAACTGACGAGTCCACTCATCATTCGAGTATGTGTGTTTTATAATGGGTTTCATGTTTGCAAAGTCATAAATAATAATAGTGCCATTATCATTTATCATTATATGATTGGGGTTCGGTACATCATAAACACCATATTTACCCTCGCTATCTTTTATGGATAATTGTGATGTTCTATATGATAGTGTCTGTTGATATAGATGTGTTGATTGCGATGCAGAAAATATACGTAAAGAATCGTACATACAAATCCATAATGATTTGTCGGGCATCAACCACGCATCATAAGAGTACTTTTGATGTGATGTTTCTAATTGATATTTGCATATAATATGAGAAAGAGTTTGTGGTGTGAAAATATTATCTTTTGCTTTTATCAGTGACGATATGTCATAAAGATATACGTGAGTCGTACGATGCACACATAAGATGTTATCAATGATTTGAATACGCCAGATAACTTCATTCGAAGAGTTTTTTTGATTATCAATTAATGAAACAGGAAAAAATTTTTCATTCTTTTTATCAAAAATGTATAGTCCTTTTGTTGCGGTTGAAACCCAAAAAATACCATTATTGTCTTCTATGGTATGTGTCACAAAATTATCAGGTAATGAAAATGGATCTTCGGGATTATGTGTATAGACCGTAAACGCATATCCATCATATTTATTAAGTCCGTCTTTGGAAGTAAACCACATGAATCCTTCTTTATCCTTCATACAAGACATTACTAATCCTTGAGAGAGTCCATCTTGTATAGTCAATTTTGTGAACTGCATAGATAGGGTATCTTGAACCGCAGACGATGTCGCTACAGAAAAGAAAATCATCAGTACACAAACAAGTACGCTCATGGATGCTATATGTTGGAGTTTCTTTATCCGCATAGTGACCGAGTATTGCACTTCTGTTGCTAAGTAAGATTGATAATAAACAACCTTGTTTGTCTTATATGAAGTTCGCAGCAACAATCAACAATGTAAAGAAAGTGTACAATGTCAATCTCTATGGTCTGAATGGTTGATTGTGCCATTATTTACTTTGATACAAAACTAATCAAGAATCAGCAAGGAAATGTAACATTCTTTGCCGGAAGCAGTGGAATAGTGAAAAAATCATTGGATTCAACTATTTCCGACCCGAATTAGAAACCGTAATTTTGAATTGTTCAGATAGAACATTCTTTTTTATTTGCAAACCTACATTCTTTATAGAAAAAGTTTCGGTATTGAAAAGGGTCAATAACTCATGTTAGCAATTAGCGACAATGGTCGTTTTTATTTCATATTTTATGGAGGTTTTATGATTTCTACATTTAGAACGGCATTAGCCATTCTATGCTTACTTATGGTGAGTTCATCGTATCTATGGGGGCAATCATCAGTACATTCATCGGGTTCCGATGCTACAGGCACGGGTGGGACAGCATCATTTTCGGTGGGGCAAGTTGTGTACACAACACAAAGCAGTTCGTCGGGGACATCTCATCAAGGTGTGCAACAGCCCTACGAATTTTATACAGTCACCTCTGTTGAAGAAGGAGAAGGTATAATGTTGTCGAGTAAAATTTTTCCTAATCCTGCACAAACCGCTGTCACATTGAGTGTAGGTGATATAGAGGATGGTACCTTGCATTATGAACTGTATGACCTTATGGGAAAGCAGATACATACAGATAGAATTGTCAATAAGATTACCAATATTCCACTGCACGAGTGCGCAAATGGTACATATATGTTGAAAATCAGAAAATCCGATACTATAGTCAAGACATTTACTATTGTTAAACATCTGTAAATTATACGATAAAAAATTACCTTATATAATCTACAATTAATTTATACTTATTTATGAAAAATCTATTTTCAATACTTATCTGTTCTGTTGTAGCAACAACTCTCTTTGCGCAATCCCCCAATAAGATAAGTTATCAAACACTTATACGTAATTCTTCTAATCAATTAGTACAGAATCAAAATATCAGTATCAGAATTACTATCGTAGAAGATAGTGTTACCGGTGCCGGTGCCTATGAAGAAAGTCATAATGTAAAGACTAATTCCAACGGACTTGCAAGCATAGAAATAGGCGGTGGGACAGTAACGTATGGTGATTTTAAATTTATCAATTGGTCAAAAGGTGTTTTCTTTATCAAATCCGAAATAGATCCGACAGGGGGAACAAATTACACGATAAGTGGAATACAGCAACTCTTAAGTGTTCCGTATGCTATTTATGCAAGAGAAGCAAGAGAAGTTCATCTTCCTCTTGCAAAGGAGTCAAATAGTAAAATATCAATGAGTATTGCTACGAGTTACTCCGAAGGAGACGGTGCAATTGGAATTATTGGGGCGGCGACCAATCCTCTTAATTTTAATATTGGTGTTCAAGGAATTGCAAACGGAAGAAGTACCTTTAGTGCCGGGGTTGATGGCAGAAATTGTTATGTCGGTGTCAGAGGAATTGCTGATATAGCAGATATTGTACCGGAACAACCATCCTATGGAGTAATTGGCCAGAGTATTTCCTCCAAAGAAAGATCGGCAGGAGTATTTGGTCGTGGTCTTATGGGTTTACTTGCCGAATCACGCGATACATCACAAAACAGAGTAAGTATTGAAGCAAGTAATGGATATCTTAAAGTATCGGGGGAAATACCTGCCGCATTTGTGCATACGGTCTCTGCGACGAATCAAAAAAATGGTACTTACACTACAGAACTTACATATCCCGGTATGCAAGAAAGTGATTTGATATTTATCACACGTTCAAAAACAAGTGCCAATGCAAGTTCGTATTCCGTATCATATATAAATGGTAAATGGAATATCATTAATGAAGATCAAAATAAAGCTTTGTCTCTTGGAGATCAGTTTAATGTGCTAATCATTAAGAGATAATTTTGTTGTTACTTTTTAAATCTGCATACCTTTTTATACAATTAACTTATACATATTTATGAAAAATGTATTTTCGATTTTTATTTGTTTTTTTATCGCGACATTTGTATTTGCTCAAGCCCCCAATAAGATGAGTTATCAAACTGTTATTCGTACATCTGCGAATTCCTTGGTAACGAATAAACCCGTCGGTATTAAAATCAGTATTTTGCAAGGCAGCAGCACAGGCACAGCCGTTTTTGTTGAAACACATAATAGCACAACGAATGCCAATGGCTTGGCAAGTATTGAAATAGGTGGCGGCACAGCAAGTGTTGGAAGTTTTGGCGCAATTGATTGGTCAAAAGGACCTTATTTTATCAGTACAGAAACTGACCCGAATGGTGGTACAAATTATTCAATTAGCGGTACAAGCCAATTATTGAGCGTGCCATATGCAATGATGGCAAATAATGCCGTAAGTGCAAATGCATTATCGGCATCTGCTACAGGTGTCGTGCGAAGTATCAATGGTTCTAATGGAGATGTAACGCTGCAAGGTGGTGGCGGTACGACCATTACCAAAGCGGGAGATATTATCACCATTTCTTCTTCAGGAGGTTCAGGTGGTACGGGAATTCAAGGTGTACAAAATACGGATGGCATATTACAAATAACCAATCCAAATGGACCAACTGCTACTCTGAATGTCAATAATTCTTCTATTACCGCAGCGAAGCTTGCCGCCGGTGTGATTCCGAGTTCTCTTCCACCAAGTGGTGTCGCTGGTGGTGATTTGAGTGGTACATATCCTAATCCAACCATTGGTAATGGAGCTGTTACTGCGGCGAAACTTGCCGCCGGTGTGATTCCGAGTTCTCTTCCACCAAGTGGTGCCGCCGGTGGTGATTTGAGTGGTACATATCCTAATCCAACCATTGGTAAACTACAAGGTCGCGATATTGCGACGACAGCACCCACTATTGGTCAGTCTCTCGTCTGGAGCGGTACACAATGGGCTCCGGCAGCAGCAAGTGGTTGGTCACTAACCGGGAACGCAGGTACGGTTTCAACTAACTTCATAGGCACAAGCGACAATCGGTCAATGCAGTTCAGAACGAATAATGTTGAGCGCATGCGTATTGATTCAATTGGAAGAGTTGGTGTTGGTACAGCAACACCCAGTCAGAAATTAGACATTGTCGGTGGTAGCGTGAATGTTGATATTGATCAACAGTATGGATCATTCTTACAGGATAGATTTACCTTTTCAGGTAAATCTATCGGTGGTTATGGACTTGGATGGTTTCAAGATTCGTGGAACACATTTGGCGCCACTGCATGGCTTACAGCATATTCCGGAATACGATTATTCACTAATAATTTACCTCGAGTAAATATTACACAATCGGGTAATGTAGGGATTGGTACTGCTTCCCCAACTTCATTATTATCGGTTAACGGTGGACTAAGCGTCGGCGCAACGTATTCTACCGCCAATGCAGCTCCAACTAATGGAGCAATATTTCAAGGGAATGTGGGAATTGGCAACTCATCGCCGACAAATGTGACAGGGGAAACAGTCTTAGAGGTGGGTTCTGGTGTGACCAATCCATCAATAGGATCAATAATTGTAAGCAGACGAAGTGGATCGAATAACTCTGGTTCATTTAAGATGGGGATGAATAGCAACTTTCAATTTGGCATCGGTGATTTTGGAGGAAATACCTACACAGAACTAATTACGATTAATGCTAGCGGTAATAGTAGCTTACCCATTGGTAGAGTTGGTATTGGCACTGCTTCCCCAACTTCATTATTATCGGTTAATGGAAGTGCCGACAAACCCGGTGGCGGCAGCTGGGCTACATTTTCGGATGCCCGCTTAAAACAGGATATCCGCGCTTACACTCCGGGACTAAGTGATGTATTGAAAATTAACCCTATTACGTATCATTATAATGCAACATCAGGGTTGGATACGAAGCCGGAATATATTGGTGTACTGGCACAAGATTTACAAAAAGTAGCTCCGTATATGGTCAGCACATTTACAAAGGACGGCACGGAATACTTGAAAGTAGATAACAGCGGTATGACGTATATGTTGGTTAATGCCGTAAAGGAACTCTCGAAACAAAATATGGAATTACAGAAACAAAATGCAGAACTGAAAAATCGTTTTGACATATTAGCTAAGAAAATGAAAATAATAGAAGAAATATTGCAAAATTCTGGTGTCAATATCAAAGAATAATATACACTATTGTTATTCAATCAATACTTTGCCCCGATAAATTTTGTATTTGTCGGGGTTTTGTATTCTTGGTGCAGAGAGAAAATTCTTTTTTATTTTTATTTCCCTATATTCCATATATAGCCAAAACCAATCATGGGAGGTAAGGCAAACGAGTATGTATCTTCTATGGTGGTAAATTGTGATATTTCAAAAGAAAATTGATGCTTTTTCCCCACAATAAATCCGGTGGAATACCCATAAAGTGGATAATGATAATGTGATTTGTTGCCAACTATCCACGTGGCAGTGCTATAATGTATAAATCGAGGGGAAAATACTATGGCAAAATGTTCGGAGGGATGATAAGAATTGTAAAAAGCTAATGAACCGCTATATGTTGTTATGCCTGTGATAATATATAGAGGAGCAACACCAATATCAAGACCTATACTTGAAGCAATGGGAGATTGTTTATCGCCCAACCATTGATATTTTCCCATCATTGTAAAAAATAATGAAGAATTTACTTTGACACCTATGTCCAAATTATCTTCCGTGCCATACATACCACCCACTTCAAAATGATAGGCATTTTTAAATACATCAGAGGGTAATAATGGACTGGGTCCGGCAAGAATATTGCCCGAGAAATTATAGTTACCCTTGCCGAGCGTTTTTCCCGTTTGATGTGAATTGAGGGAAACACAACCACCTATACCCGAAAGACATAGCAACATAACGACATAGATATAGTACGTACTATTATTCACCACAGAGATATTATTTGACATTTTCATGTAATTACCATTGTATTAAATTTCTTAAAAGAATATGAATTTTACTGTTAACTTTGTCAGATAAATGTCAAAAGTGTATTGTGTTAATATTTTGTCACTGTAATACATAATTTGCGATAAATACAAGTGCATAAATCCAAAAAGTGTAAAGTATGGTATATAGTCCGGCATATTTTATACTGAGAGTAATATTGTTTTTACATGTCGAAGAATGTTTCAACACCATCTTGATGGCTTGAAAAAATACCCAATAGACCATGCCGATACAGACAATAGCGCCCGCCCAGATAATTGTTGTGAATATCCAGAGTAAAATTATGAAAAGCACGGAAACAACAATCCACAATAAGATGCCCATAAGTAATCCCGCTATTCCTTCGCCACCTACATCTATATGTCCCGGAGTGTTTATATCGGGTATATCGAGTGTGCCGACAATGTCAATCTTGTCATCAGTATCGTTAATTTCACTGCCCTTATACAGACTAACAACTAAAAATAGGAACAATGTCAAAGAAAGAATTGTTAAGGACATTAATGAAATTTCATAGATATTTTTTTGATATTCAAGCCCCCACAGCACAGTGAAAAGTAAGGTAAGAATCACAATGCATGAAGTAATGATAAATATTTTTTTTATTGGCAAATATGATTGCTTTTGTCGAATCCTGATATTTTTCATGTCTTACTCAAAAAAAACTCCCTGTGTAGTATCTGCACAGGGAGCGTGATTATAGTGACAATTATTGTATCTCTTCGGTATCAATTTCTCTGAGCAATGCTTCGCGCTCAATTTCCAATTGGCGAATTCTTCTTTCGAGTGAATCTAATTCTTCGGGCATGGAGTCAATTTCGAGCCGAAGTTTTGAGGCAGCTTCATCAATAAGGTCAATGGCTTTATCCGGCAAAAAACGGTCTGTAATATAGCGTGAGGAGAGCTGCGCTGCTGCCACAATAGCTGCATCATTGATACGCACGCCGTGATGCACTTCATAGCGTTCTTTGAGTCCTCGTAAAATTGAGACAGTATCTTCCACACTTGGTTCTTCGACCATTACTTTTTGGAAACGGCGCTCAAGAGCAGGATCTTTTTCGATATATTTTTGATACTCATCCAAAGTGGTTGCACCAATGGCATGCAGTTCACCACGCGCAAGAGCAGGTTTAAGGATATTCGCAGCATCCATACTTCCTTCGGTTTTACCCGCGCCGACGAGAGTATGTAATTCATCAACGAAGAGGATAATTTCCCCATTGGCATCGGTGACTTCTTTTATCACGGCTTTGAGTCGCTCTTCGAATTGTCCGCGAAAACTCGTTCCGGCAATCAATGCCCCCATATCGAGAGCAACAATGGTTTTGGAGCGTAGGGTTTCGGGCACATCATTGGCGACAATACGTTGAGCAATACCTTCTACAATAGCTGTTTTACCAACACCGGGTTCACCCACGAGTACAGGATTATTTTTTGTACGTCGGGAAAGCACTTGCAAAACACGGCGCACTTCATCTTCACGTCCTATGACGGGATCGAGCTTACCGCTGCGCACTTCTTCGTTCAAGATACGTCCATAGCGTCGCAGTGCTTGATAGGAGTCTTCGGCATTTTGATTGGTCACACGCTGAGAGCCGCGAAACTCGCTTAAAATGCGAAGTATAGTATCTTTGCGTACATTTTGATCGCGGAGCAATTGTCCGGCTGGGTTGCGGCTTTCCGAAAGAGCAATAAGGATATGCTCAGCGGCGATGTATTCGTCCTTGAGAGCATTGGCTTCTTTGAGGGCTTCATCGAAGACGGCATTGAGATCATTGGACAAATAATGTTGCGTCAGACCACTTACTTTAGGTAAATGTTCGAGCGCTTCATTAATTTTGATTTTAAGAATGGTGGTGTTTGCACCAAGTTTAAGGAGCATTGACGGTACAATACCGGCAGTATCTTGCGCCAAAGCAGCCAGAAGGTGGATTGGTTCAAGTGCTTGATTATTGTAACTCGAAGCAATTTCTTGAGCAGTTTGCAATGCTTCCTGTGATTTAAGAGTCAGTTTTTGTACATTCATGGAGTAACCCCGCTTCTATAATAAGTGATGCGAAAGCAAAGACGAATCATCACGCTATTTTGTATGAAAGAGAGGGGGAATCAATGAAAGATAATACATTGCTCTCCATGAAATATATTGTTTTCTTTTACTCGAAGAATATAGACACCTGATGATATTGATGTGACATCTATTGAAGTTTGGTGATTAAAATTACCTGATATAACAACTTGACCAATATTGTCAAGTAATTCAAAGTAAAGATTATCCACGGTGTTTTTAGAAATTATCTCTAAAGTATGGGTTGCAGGATTGGGGATTATGGTAAAATATTTTTTCTCTGATAATTGTTCTTTGTTGTCTTGTATGTACAACAATTTATCACCGGATATAGGATAATTCTCTTTAATTCTTCCAAAACAACCCGAAGTTGCACCATATTTTGTAAAATCATTCATTGCGCCGGGAAAACCTTCCTTAACAGATGCAATAATATTTGTAAATTGTTTATTACGAAAAGCGATGACACCACCACCTCCTCCTCCTCCGGGACCGTCTTGATGCGTCATAACATTGCCGCCATTTCCACCATTCGCAGAAACATATAATTCTCCTTGTATAGTTGATGCACCAATATAAATACTTCCACCACCACCACCACCACCTGCACCATCAAGCCAAGCATTGTTAGCAGAAGCACCTTCAGCGAGAATTGATCCATTTTTATTTGTCTTTATATGTCCGGCAACAATATAAATAATACCTCCACCATTGCCTCCATCGGTAGCAGTATTATCATTACCTTGTCCTGCACCGCCGCCGCCGCCCATAAACAATTTCCCATCTTTTGCCTCAAGAGTATATCCACCAAGCCCTTGAGCATTTTCTTTGTTGGCAACAATTTCTTTCCATCCATAGCCCCCACTACCACCACATCCTCCATTGCTTCCACCACCGCCACCTGCATTATGTGCATTTCCACCGCCACCGCCATTTGCGATTGCGGATCTGCCCGCTTGGTGATTTTCTGGTACTATGCAAATAGATTCGCCTTTTAATGAAAAAAGAGTTGAATCTTGTTCGGCAAATAAAATATCGTTATGTGCTAAGACAGTTGTAGATGCATTCATAGATTTTCCGCCTATAAATCCTTTACCCGAAGCATTAATTTGATGTTGCAAATAAAGAGTATCTTCGGCATAGAGAACAATAACTCCTCCTTTTTTACCATCCCAAGCAGGACATTCAATATTATCGGTAGTTCTTGCATTATTATATTCTTGAAAAAGTATTAACTGAACATTACTGCCGGGTTCATATGAATGCCGTAATGGAGTTGCTAAAACAATTTTCTCTCCATCAGAACTCATAATATTCACAAATTCACTTTGTCCTACATTTCCATATTTACTAATTGTTCCTTTATCAGAAGTTGAATATGCAGCACCTTTCATTTGAAGTACTAATCCTTGTTGCATAGGAAAGCAACTTGGTATAAATTTCCCAACATTTTTTGCTTTGATGGTAAGTCTATCATCTGAAATTTCTTCTACTTCATGATATGTGTTGATAATTCCTGATATGTCCTGATTGTTAGGTATGGTCGTAGTTGATGAAAAATTTTTATAGAGTTCTTGTATTTCTTCATATGATAAAACACGATTATATATTCTGACATCATCAATATCACCTTTAAATAAGCTAGCCGGTCTTTCATCCGGATTCTGACGACCAATACGAATAGATGTATTGACAAGGTTAAAATTATAATTATTGTTATTATCTTCATCTACAATATTACCATTGAAAATATATTTCACAGTATTTTCTTGTCTGATAGCTCCCACCATAACCCAGCAGCCGGGTTCAATAGTAAGTGGAACACTCATACGGTCAGCGCAATATGATGCACATGGATAATTTTGTGTGGTGTAATGGATAGCATTACCATACATACCAAACCACCATTCTTGAGGACCTCCACGATTTTCCCATCGTGTTACAATTGCGCCAAAACTTCCCGATGGTTGATTGTAGCGTATCCAAGCAATAAACGTTGCATTGTCTGAGCCATTGAGTGGCTGTCCATCACCACATACTATTGTACTATTTGTTCCATTAAAAGTGTATGCTTTGTTTGAAATGCCATCAATGCACAGAGCATTATCATTACGAATGCCGTCATGACCGTTTCCTGATACATCTCGAAGTGAACAATCATCAAATGACCAGTGAGCAACTAAGCCATTATCTAAAGATTGCGATAGCACGATAATAGGGACGAATAAAAAAAGTATGAAAGATATGAGATTTTTCATAGATTAATTGTAAAGTAAAAATGAAGAAAAGTATTTACCTGTATTAGTTGTAAGGCATATATAATATTGTCCGTTTGCTAATCCTTGTGCATTGATAGTTTTATTGTGATATCCTGCATTATAATAATCATTTTCTGAATATATGATATTACCCAAAACATCTATTACCGTAAAAGTTATGGATGATGGAAAGCTAAGCGAAAAATCATTATGAATAACATTATCATTATTTCGAAATATTGAATATAATGATGTCGGAGTTGAGGAAGTTGTAATAGTTCGCATAGACATGGCGCAACCCTTCAATATTATTGTTCCGCTATTGCTTTCTGCCATAAGGCATGAATTTTTAGTACTATCAAAATCAAAGGTAATGTGAGGCGTAAATCTCTCCGTATCCCCCAGCAAACTTATGAATGGAATAAAAAAGATTGTATCTGTATGAGTGAGTGGCTCAATTCCTTGTGAAAGAATATCAACAAATACAGAATCTTTTGTATGGTATATGTTCGTTGTTACTTGCCATGATGAAGCTATGGTTTTATGAAATCTTATTGGTTTGAGTGAATCAAAAATCATGTGATTCTTTTTAAAACCAATTTTTGTTTTGATGTGCCGAAGATTAGTTAAGATATTCTTATCCTCGACAACAAGTCGAGTCGCTATTTCAAAGGGCTCAAAATCAGGTGTAATCTCTTTGTTATCTGATGTGTAAAATCGTACTGTTTGTTTTTGATGTAGTGTATCTATGAGAAAAGTATATTTTTCGATGCAGGAATTTTTTGAAATTATTTCTACTGAATAATATGATTTTTTATTGAAAACCGTTTTGGGAGAAGCACAACTCGAACATGATAAATTTTGTGATGGTGTCCATTTATACTGTATCTCTGTTGAATTATTGTACAGAGCAGGGAGAGTTACTGTATCACCTAAACATGAAAAAATTGTTACACTTTTTGACACAATCTCAGGGTAGGTTGCCGTATAATATTCCAAAATTTCATTATTTGTTAATGCTTTCGCATATACAGTAATACGTGCTATAGATCCTTGATAATGTCCGACTGGTCTGTCGTCGGGATTTTGTCTTCCTATGCGTACAGATGTTGGTTGAGTAGAGAAAAAGTATGTGCTGCTATCCTTATCAAAGACTTTACCATCTTTTATGTATTCAACCAACGTTAGTGAAGAATTTTTCCTTGATAGTCTAATCCCTATTAATGACCAGCAGTTGAGAGATAATCCCTTACTCATAAACTCTGGACAATAAGATGCGCAAGGATAATTTTGTGTGGTAAAATGTATTTCATCTCCATAAAGTCCAAACCACCATTCTTGTGGTCCCCCTCGATTCTCCCATTTGGTAAGTATGCACTGAAATTGATCTGCTCTTTGCTTAATATTGTCAGGTTTTACCCAGGTTAGTATTGTAATCGAAGTATTGTCATCAAATAACTTGACATCACCTACATTGCAAAAATCATCTTTACCGTCAAAATAGAGTACATTAATATTGTTATGGGGTAAACAAACGATTCCATTATGTTGAGTTGCGTGATAATTGTTCGTTGATTTGTCATTTGAAGAACAATCCTTAAATGACCAGTCTGCGGATATAGAACCAATTGGTTGGCAGATAATATTATGCGTATCTGCCACCCAAATGCAAAGTGTTATTATAATGAGAAAGACCTTCATACAATGGCATGGTTAAAAAGTTTATACGCAATATAATAAGAAATGTGTTATTTGGTACATTCAGCCATAACATACCAACCAAGTTTGTTTTCGAATTTCTTTGCTGTGTCATCCGAAATGATTGATTTAATTACTCCAAAATGATTTTTTTCAATATGGTGTATTGATATGTCTATATGACTAAAATCTTTAAGTAAAGTTCTCATGGAAGATTCTGTATAGAGTTTAACAAGTGGACACGCCTCACTGTGTTCTCGATACTCAATTCTTGATAGTGTTCGCCTATACGACTCGCGAAGAAAGCGAAACAATAAAATATATTTCGCCATAAGAACAAAATAGTAATAGGCTGAATTTTTGTGATAAAGTCCAATAATTGCTTTACCGCCGGGTTTAAGTACCCGATGGATTTCCTTAGCAGCTTTTTCTGTATTAGGCGTGTGATGTATAACGCCAAAAGAATATACGGCATCAAATGTATTATCAGGAAAAGGCATATTTTCAGCGTCGGCTAATTGAAGATTAGCTGTTTTGTTATAAAGTGCAAATCTTTTTTCAGAAATTTCTTTATGTACGGGAGATAAGTCAATTCCCCAGACTTCTGCGCCTGCTTCTGCGAATTGCATTAAATCAGTACCCATACCAAAACCGACCTCCAATACTTTTTTCTTATTAAATCGGCTAAAGTTTACAACTTTTTTTAACCAAGGTGCATATTCGTCATAACGATTTTGGTTAATTCGTTCATAAAACTCCTTTGTACCCACTTCTAAACCATTTGCACCTACTAAGCCACATGGATCTTCTGACCATTGGCGAATACTTTCCTGTTTATCTTTATCGATAGTTGTGGTTGTCATTTGCAAATCCTTGTTGTTTTTATTGTATAAAGCGTTTGTACCATAATGCAAGATTCATAATTGAATAAATTGATTTTCCATAATTTTTCTTGCCTTCTTTGTGCATAGACAGCATGGAGTCAATCATGTTCTTGTTCAAAATCCCTTGAGTCACTAATGGTGAGTTTACTATTGTATTTTGTACTGATGCAAACCAAGGTCCGCGCAACCATTCAGCCATTGGTGCTGCAAATCCTTGTTTTTTACGATAAATTATATCATGCGGCAAAATGGGTTCAACAGCTTTCTTTAAGAGATATTTTGTTGTTGCATTCGGCGGCATTTTTTTATCGGGAGGAATGGTCATAGTAAATTCAACTAATCGAGAATCAAGAAATGGAACTCTTGCTTCAAGACTATGTGCCATCGTCATTTTATCAACCCGCATTAATAAGAGTTCAGGCAAACGATGGGATAATTCATAGAATGCCATTCTTTGAATATAATCTGTTGAGACTTTTTGATGCTTGATAATATGATTATGAAGTCGTTGAACCATCAAGTGTGCATTATTTGCTAAGTTTGGCTTAATAATTTTTGCTAATATTGTTGGCGGCATATCAACGGCTCCGCCCCAATAGAGTTCATTGTTTTCTGCACCGCGTCGTATATAGTCAAGAGCAAGGTATTGACCGCGAGCGGAAAGTATGGGTTTGCTGAGTCCATAAACCATGCTGCGTGCCCATTGCGGTAATGCCATAAAGTTATGCCAAGGTTTGCGATAAAAATTATATTCCCGCACCATCCAAGGATAACCCACAAATTGTTCATCACTGCCCTCGCCCACTTGAATAACCGTAGTGCCTGCCTCACGAGTTAATTTGCTCAGAAAATAGAGCGGAATACATACGGGGTCGCCATTGGGCTCATCTTCATGCCACACTAAATCTTCTAAAACAGGCAATGCATCATTATGGTCAATAAGTATTTCATGATGATTGGTATTGAATATACCGGCAACTTGCCGAGCATATTCCATTTCATTATATTTTTCTAATTCTTTAAATCCGACAGAAAATGTATCCACAGGTCTGTCCATTAATTCTGCCATTAATGCCACATTGGTGCTGGAATCAACACCGCCGCTCAGAAATACACCAAATGGTACATCGCTCATCATGCGGTCTTTAACTGCTTGACGCAATAATCGCATAATTTCATCAATGATTTCAGGTTCGGACATTGTTGTATATTCTGCTTGGTGGCGCATCGGCGACCAGTATCGTTCTATATGTAATGTGCCGTCTGAACGCAAGCGAGCAAAATGGCCAGCGGGTAATTTGTGAATGCCTTCAAACATGGTGGATTGGTCACTTGTCATGGAAAATGCCAAATAATTGGTCATCTCCGCATAATTCATCTCTCGCTTTACGGATGGATGTTGTAAAATAGATTTTATTTCCGATCCGAAAATAAATTGTCCATTTCGATGGGTGTAATATAATGGTTTAACACCGATACGATCGCGAGCGCAGAATAATTCATTGTTCTGATTATCCCATATTGCCAAATCCCACATACCAATCATCGCATGAAGAAATTGCACTCCATATTCTTGATAACCATATAATATGGTTTCTGTGTCGGTGCGGGAACGATAGCGATATCCCTTTTTTTCAAGATCGGGACGTAAGCGTTCATGATTATATATTTCACCGTTAAAAACAATAGTGAAACGTCCATCAGGTGTTATCATCGGCTGATGTCCGGCAGCTGATAAATCAACAATAGAAAGTCGTCTGAAACCTAAACCGCATTGTCTGTTATGGGAAACCCATTGCCCTTCATCGTCGGGACCACGATGGGCTATCACATCGGTCATTTTCCGCAATAATGATTCCGAAATGCTTGATTGTGCTGTAAAATCAACAATACCTGTTATGCCACACATGGTTAATTAAAGTAGTGAAAAATGATTTTTTGAGAAATATACCAAGATTAAAGTGATTGTAGAGCTTTTCATGATTGATTTTCTTTATTTGTAAGGATTTGAAACACTGAAAATTCTAAAACCACACTGTTTTTGGTATAAACATAGAGAATAATGGATTTATTACCATACATTCATTGCCGGAAAATAAATATGGTTAATATTCATACGCAATAGTATTAACAATAAATTCTCCATAATGAAAATCGCCTTCGGGTAATGCCCATATAAATTGTAATGTTGTGGGGACTAATACCGAGTCGAATTTTTTATAGTCTTTGCAGAGCATAATAAAACGAGCTTTTTCAAAGTGATTTTTGAAGTCGCGGAATTTATCTTGTGTTTCCATGCGTGTTATCAAGCCATTTTCATCGAAGAATACTGTGACAGAAACGCTTAAACTATTATCACGTAATGTCATGCGCGCCGAAGTATTGTCAATGGAGTGCCATTGTACGCCATTCATCGGCAACAGTGCCGTCGGATACCAGACTGCTTCCATCAGATAACGCACCAAAAGACTGATTGAAGTTTCATTACCGGAAGATTCAAGCAGTGGAATGCTATTAAAAAGTTTGAGAAAACTGTTTCCATGACCATTAAGATAGGTTAAGTGCGCAGTTTTATTACCAAAGCGTCCTTTCCACACAAATCCCGGTTCATCGGCGGAGTAATGCGCCAGACCACGCACGGGATACCACTCATCATCAGGTCGCTGACGGAATTGTCCGCCGTGACGAATATGGGCAAAACGTATGATGGATTGTGCTTCCGGAAAAATTGCCCGGAAATATGTTTTGACAGGTGCGGGCACATTGCCGTATTCATGGGATTGCACCATTGCCCGTATTGTGCCGTGATGAGAACGTTCTTTTTTACGAATACGCGAAAATGCTCTTGCAATACGCATATTCGTCACTAATGCCGCACCGGCAAGAGATAAAAAAAGTGCACCGAAAAAGCCACCAAAAATGATAAGGAATTGCATAATTCTACCCGCCACCATTTAACATGAAAGAACTCCGTATCCGAAATATACGATATATTTATTGCATCAAACCATTGATGCCCAACCACACAAATATAAGGATTGTCGCTATTGTTATTGCGTAGAGCAGCCATGAAGGAAGCCGTTTATCGAAAGCAGGCAGACATACAGTACATCCAAATATCGCAAGAAGTATAAGCATTGCTGCGTCGGCGGGTACATTGTTGAGTAGAGAAAAGAATGGTAAAAAGTACCAAGAAGGCTTAGTATCAGCCAAAGCTGTTATGGGTAAAGAAGTGTCTGCCGGTATAAATGAAGGACCCACACGAATCGGCGAAATGCTATAAGCAAGTATCATGATTATAAGTGGCAACACAGCAATGATACGTGACCATGTTTGGCTGCCGAATAGCAATGTACCGTGCAATCGCTTGTACAATATGTGCACATACCACCACAGCATTACCATGATCACAGGAAGAATAATGCTATGAAGCGAGTAAACACGCGGCAATGTATGTTCCGATATATCATTGCCTTGCAAAAAAAGCTGACTGCATTCATTTCCTATGATGGGAAGATAGTCTCGGATAAATCCCCCGACAATCTGTGCCGATACTGCCGAAAATACTGTCCACGGTAAAAGTGAGCCCGTCCATGCAGATAAAGCAGAGACACAGAGAATACTTATGATGGAAAGCCATAAAAATTCATTGGGAGCCCGCCATGAATATTGTAGAATCATGACTATCACTGCACCAATTAGGGAAAAGATAAGAAGGTGCACCGCCCACAGATGAATGGCGCGCAGCCATGCTCCGGTGGGGTGGCGATTGGTAAGTTCAATTTCTATGGAAGCCGCCGCTGCATGAAGCCGCACCGGAATACCATTATGATTGCATACGACAGTGCTGTGGCTTGCCATAGCAGAATCGAAAAACATGGGTTTTCTGTCTTTCGAAAGCGGTACTGTGAATGCTTCGCCGGATAAAGCTAAAGTATCGCCATGAGTGCCAATAATAAGCGTATGAGCAAATGCCAATGCTTGCATATTTCCATTATTGTCTGTTATCGGACGAGAAGACGGTTCATACCACATTGACAATACGATTCCCGAAATGATGATGACAATACATGCAGCAGCCGCACATTGCAAAAATATCATCGCTATTTTCAAGGTGTTCTTTTGCAATACATTTCCTTCCAATCCAGAACGTATCCGAATCCATGCTGTTATGCGTGAGTATGTTTGCGCTAAAGGTGATGCCATTATTGTGTGATTATTATCTGAGAATTTATGCAAAAATACCATAATCCCTTCGGGGTATGGCTTTAATTTTATTTTGTTTGAACAACAATACATCATTGGCTTTTGATTTCGACTTCGTTTTTTTCTTGCAAAGTATGCCGCCAATACAGTCAGCAATTTACGCCAGATGAAGAATAATAGCCACCCCAATAGTCATTGCAATGATTATCGGTCATCAAAACAGTTTTTAATATTATGATAAATAATGGCTTACTATTTTATTTAATATTGATGTTACGCTTCATTTAATGTGGCACATCTGTTGAAGAAGGGCTAAGTGCAGCATATAAGAAGGAAAGCGGGGTAAACATTATGATGACAGACCATCGTGGGTCAGGAAGCACCCATACAGAACAAGGAGGTTCGGCGGATGATCAAACGGCATCAACAATGTCGGAATATTATCAGACCATAGACGATGCAGAGCATCTGATGTGCGCCCTTCCTCCTGCACTGCTCGACACAGTGCGCGATTTATTGTTTTTTGTCTATGAAGTGAATCAACGTGCACAAGAGTTATATGTACAAGCGGAAATAATTTATGCTCAAAGAACTTTACACAGCGGCATTGGGAATGATACCCCAGCAGAATCGGCTGGAAGTATTAGCGAATAATATTGCTAATGCGAATACCGCCGGGTTCAAGCGCGAATCGGTATTTGAACGCTATATGATTAATGCACAGGAAAATCTGAATAGCATAAAAGGCGATGCCGAACAGGAAGATCCACCGAGTTATACATATACCGATTTTTCTTCGGGTAATGTAGAACGCACGGGCAATCCATTGGATGTGGCTATAGATGCACCGAATGGATATTTTATTCTTCAAGATGAGGAAGGCAGGCAATTTTACAGCCGTGCAGGACATTTTGTCTTGGGGAATGATGGTCATATACGTACTGCTGACGGATTAGCTTTGATGGGTGAAAGTGGTCCTATCTTGCTTGACCGCACCTTTGCAGCCGTTGATCAGCCCGGTGATAATAGAGCAATAAATGTGCGAATAGAAGATGACGGTGAAGTATTTGCCAATGAAATGCCATTAGGACGTATCCAATTAGCTATTGTAGAAAATCCACAAACCTTAGTCCGTGAATCCGGGACACATTTTTCGGAAAGTGAAGAAACGAATGTGAACATGGTGCCCCATAATGAAACAAGGGTTCGGCAGGGATATTCGGAAAATTCTAATGTGGATATTATTAAAGAAATGGTGGAAATGATAGAATTGCAACGTTTATTTGAAACAGGGCAAAAAGTCATTCAAACCAATGACGGCACACTTGACCGCGCCATTGATATCGGTAGATTTATGTGATTTGTATTTTGCTTGAGTATAATTGGGAATATTATGGATAAAACATTACGCACAGCATCAACGGGATTAACTGCACAACAACGTTTTGTGGAAATAATCTCTAATAATTTGGCAAATGTGAATACCACGGGCTATAAACGTGTGCGTCCCGAATTTCAGGATTTGCTGTATGAGACAGTACGCTCAGCAGGTAATACACGTCAAACCGGTCAAGAGCCATTAAATGAATTGCAAATTGGCGGTGGTACGGAATTAGTTGCAACGTCACGACAATTTACCCAAGGTGATATTACGCAAACGGGTAATACTTTAGATATGGCAATTAAAGGTGAAGGTTTTTTTGTGGTACGTAAACCCGATAATACTTTTGCTTATACCCGCGACGGCTCATTCCAAGTGGATCGTAATGGTCAAGTTGTGACTTCGCAGGGATATATTTTAGAGCCGGGCATCAGCGTTCCCGATGATACGCTTGAAATACGATTATCGCGTGATGGCGTGCTGAGTGTTTTAACGCAAAATTCGCAAACGGAAGATGTCGTATTGGGGCAAATAGAATTAGCTCGATTTATTAATCCGACGGGTTTGCGATCATTGGGCGATAATATTTATGCAGAAACGGGAGCTTCGGGTAGAGCAATGTTGGAACGCCCGGGAGTAAATAATACAGGAGAATTAGTGCAATCACATTTAGAATCGGCGAATGTGGACTTGGTCACCGAAATGGTCAATATGATTATGGCACAAAGAGCGTATGAACTTAATTCTAAATCAGTACGCACAGCCGATGATATTTTAGCAACAGCAACCAATTTAAAACGATAAGATGAAAATGTTGTGCTCCATAGTATGGTTGATATGCGTGTCGGTAGTGCATCTTTCGGCGCAGTCATCATTTTCCGCTGAACGATTACGTAAAGCTGTAGAGCAATATGTGCAGAAATCTTTAGATGATAATAGTGAATGTGTTGTCAGTTCCAATATCGAAGCCCAAACATTTACGGCAGATAATGTGACCGCACGTTGTGTGGCAAATGCAAATTCATTGCGTGGTTCAACAAATATAGCAATAGAGTTTGTGGGTGATAATGCTATGGTGTTGCGCCGAATCCATGTGCCGGTAATTATTAAAAAGTATGCGACAGTTCCTGTGGCGGAAGAAAATATACGCCAATCGGAAAAAGTGCTTGCGGAAAATATTCGATTTGAACGACGTGATATTTCTGCATATAAAGAAGAAGATATGCCGACACAAGAAGAAATTTCGGGTGCAGTAGCTCGACGCAATATTACAAAAAACAGTATTATTACACGCGCATTGCTTTTATCGGCACAAAGTGTAAAACGCGGTACTTCGGTAAAAATATATGCTACTGTTTCCGGTGTGACCATTACTTCACGCGGCACTGCTTTATCCGATGCTGATATGGGACAAACGGTGCGTGTGATGCGCGAAGGAACGCAGGAAGCATTACTCTGTACTGTCAATGGTGCGAATGAAGTACAAATACAACAATAATAGAGAAAGAACATGACAATGAAAACGGTATTATGTGCACTATTATTCATGGGTATGTCGGTAACATCATCCATAGCACAGTTTAATCAAAATAATGCACGCTCACTTTTTTCCGATGTGCGTGCTTATCGTGTGGGCGATGCTGTGACCATTATGATTGTTGAAGAAACCATAGCGGATAATTCGGCTTCAACCCAACAAAATCGCAATACTTCATTAAGTGCGGATGCCGGTGTGAACATTGGTTCAACAGATGTGGGTGGCACTGTGGACTTAGGTACAGGTAATAATTTTAATGGTCGTGGTCAGACTACACGCAATGAAAGATTTCGCTCACGACTCAGTGCACGTGTGATAGGTGTGGAAGCAAACGGCAATCTTAAAATTGAAGGAAAAAGAGCATTTCAACTCAACGGAGAAAGTCAATCCATTACTTTATCGGGATTTATTCGTCCGGTTGATATTCAGAATGATAATTCCATACCGTCATATAATATTATGGACTTAAATATTATTTATCAGGGTGAGGGTTCATTAACCGAAACGCAAGAACCCGGGCTTATCACTAAATTTTTGAGATTATTATTCTAAGTAATCATGAAACGTTCTTGTCTTATCATCATCGCTTTACTGTGGCTCATGAGCTATGCTGCCGAAGCCACTCGTATTAAAGATATAGCGACCATTGAAGGTGTTGCGGGCACACAAGTGGTGGGATATGGACTTGTGACGGGTTTATCGAATAATGGCGACACACAACAATCACGGTTTACCATACAAACCATTACCAATATGTTGAAGCGTTTTGGCGTAACCGTTCCGGCAATAAATACACGCACACGCAATGTGGCGGCAGTGATGGTGACGGCGACGATTCCGCCTTTTTTACGCAAAGGTTCACGTATTGATGTGCAGGTTTCTTCTTTGGGCGATGCTCGTTCCTTGCAGGGTGGAGTATTGATTATGACACCTTTATCTGCTGCTGACGGTACATTATTGGCAACAGCACAAGGCGGTTTATCGGTTGGCGGATATGATTTTCAGCAAGATGGCAGCCGTGTGGGACGCAATTTTGTTGCCAGCGGTCGTGTGCCCAATGGCGGTATTATTGAGCAGGAAGTACGCGGTGAATTTGTGCAAAATCAGTTGGTACGTATAGTTTTACGTGAGCCGGATTTTACCACGGCAACCCGTGTGGCAACAGCAATAAATGGTTCTGCCGGATTAGCAAACACCGCTTCTGCCATTGATGCCGCAACAGTAGAAGTAAAAATTCCGACAGGACAGACGCAAGCACAGATTGTGCAAACCATAGCGCAAATAGAAGCATTGCAAGTAACAAGCGATCCGTATGCACGTGTGGTGGTCAATGAACGCACAGGTACTATTGTGGTCGGTGGGGCTGTGCAATTATTGCCGGCGGTTGTCGCTCATGGTTCGCTCGAAATTCAGATACAGCGCACTACAACGCAACCACAGCAAGCACCATTTACTACACAGCAGCCACGACAAACGCAAAATTCGGCATTGTCGGCGCAAGAGGAGGAATATCCTCCGGTTGTGTTGCCTGCCACAACAACGGTACAAGATATGGCAAATGCACTTAATTTATTAAAAGTCAAGCCGCGCGATTTGATTGCAATTATGCAAGCTCTCAAAGAAGCCGGTTCTTTACAAGGCGAATTAATTATACAATAATGCGTTCTATTACCCCCGATATATCGCTTCAATCACAGTCTTTATTGGACAGTCGTATGCGTGATTCGCAACGATTGGCAACCGTGAAGACCGATGAGTCCCATTTATCGGAAGAAGAAAAAACCAAGTATGCACAAGCTGCGCGCGGTTTTGAGAGTATTTTTGTTTCGATGCTTTTTAAGCAAATGCGTGAATCATTGACCGATGAAGATGAAAAAAAAGAAGAAGGTGATTTAAGTTTTGGTGCCGATACGCTTAATGGTCTTACAGATATGCAATTCGGCGATTATGTGGCACGAGGCGGGCATGGCATAGGTATAGCCGAAATGATATATAAACAAATGACTCATGGGGAAAAATTACCGATGATATCGGTTCAATTACCCACAATGAAAGGTACGCGTCACCAAGCACCGGACAGTGACAATGATGTGACGGCAATTCCACAGCAATCCAAACCGATTTCACCTACAAAAAAAGAAGAAGTGATAAGCAGCATGACAGGAGATACTTTTCATGAAAGAGTAGGACGACGGCTGGCACCATACGATGCGATTATTCAAAAAGCCGGACAAAAATATAATGTTCCCGACACATTGATACGTGCTGTTATTACGGCAGAATCGGCGGGCAAACATGATGCGGTATCGCCGGTTGGCGCAAAAGGACTTATGCAATTAATGGACAGCACAGCGGCGGGTCTGGGAGTGAAAAATTCCTTCGATCCGGCACAAAATATTGAAGGCGGCACAAAATATTTACGCCAAATGTTAGATGAATTTCAAGGTGATGTGTCATTGGCTCTGGCGGCATATAATGCCGGACCGGGTGCAGTAAAAAAACATGGTGGTATTCCACCGTATAAAGAAACAAGGGCTTATGTCCGAAAAATAACTCGCTATCTCGGAGATCAAGGATGATCGTGCCGAGGAAGTGGTTCTATAACAATGAATATTGATAAAAAAACATGGATGATTTACTCACAACATTGCAAGACCAAGCCGGTATGTTACGGGAGCTTATTCGTTCTTCGGAAGAGCAGCAGCAAGCCCTTGTGCATTTACGTGCGGATGAATTAGAAAAAATAACACAAAAACAAACGGAATTATTATTGTTGATGCAACAAAAAGAACGTTTGCGCTGGCATATTCTTAATGCAGACTTAGGAATAAACAGGCAAGATGCTCCGCGTGCAACACTTTCCGAATTATTAGGAACTATGCAAGACTATGAACAGGAAATGTATGGGCCTATTCGCAATGAATTGGCAACATTATTGGCACGTTTGCAACAATTAAATAATACGAACAGATTATTGGCACAAAGAGCAAGAAACTCTACATCGCATATACTTGACTTTATGCGTGACAATGTCTCAATATGTAATGTGAAAATATAAATATCACAAGTATAATTGTGAAATAATACTATGGGAAATTTCGGCGCATTAGAAATAGGTAAAAGAGCATTGATTGCTCAACGCTTCGGTATGGATGTGACAAGCAATAATATTGCGAATGTCAATACGCCCGGCTATGCACGGCAAAGGGTCGAATTCGGTGAAACTGACCCTCAATTATTGCCCGGCGGTAAAGGATATATCGGTAGCGGTGTGGAAGTTGCCAATGTACGATTATTTCGTGAAGAGTATTTTGACCGAGAAATTCGTAATAATTTATCCAAAAAATCCGGCTTTGAAAATGACAGTTCAATTTTAAGCAGAGTCGAGACAATATTAAAAGAACCGTCCGATGATGGTATTGATGCCACTATAGATAAATTTTTTAATTCATTCCAAGAATTGGCAAATCAACCGGAAAGTATTGCTCGCAGGGAATTTGCTCTGAATCAGGCACAATCATTAGTTGATGAATTTAATGGTATGTCGGCACGCTTTACTGAATTGCGTTCACAAGTTTCCGAAAAAATTACTACATCAACAGATGAAGTAAATAGAATTATTGAAAGAATCACTGAATTAAATAATAAATTAACTCCTCTTGTAAGTCTGGGATCTGATGCCGGTGCTACCATCATTAATGAACGAGCACGTGCCGTAGAGCAATTATCGGCTCTTGTCGGTCCCGTGAATGCTACTGTGGACACAAAGGGATTAATGAGTGTGAGTGTGAATGGTGCTTCGATTATTTCTACCGTTATTGGTCATAAAGTGCAAGTATCCGAAACAACTTCTTCTTCCGGTGAGCGCACTCTGTCCATGCAAGTTATCAGCCGAGCTTCAGGCGATGTTATTTCCAAATTTAATCCCGGTGCCGGTGAAATTGCAAGTAATTTGAAACATTACAATGTGACGCTTGACGGCAATGACAGCAGCGGCGGATTTTCGATTGTAAAATCGCTTGATGAATTAGCCGGAGCAATTGTCAATAAAGTAAATACAGTAGCACAAACAGGGTATGGACTTGATGATGTCACCGCACCGAACAGAAATATATTTGACCCGACGGGCACAACGGCTGCCTCAATAAAATTAGATCCGGCAGTACTTAATCAACCGAGAAATCTGCCCATTTCCATTGAAGCGGGAACGCCCGGTGATAATACCATTGCTAGGCAAATAGCTGCTTTAGCCGATGACCCTACGTTTATTAATGCACAAACTGCACAGCAATTTTATGCAAATACATTAAACAGAGTGGCAACGGCAGGTGCCGATGCTGCCAATGGAGCAAAAACAACATCATTAGTCAATGATCAATTAAATGCACAAAGGGAATCCGTTATCGGGGTTAATCTCGATGAAGAAGCTCTTAGCTTAATTCGTTATCAAAGGGCTTTTGAAGCAGCGGCACGTATCGTCAATACGACGAATGAATTATTAGGAACGCTCATTAATTTGGGCAGATAAATTTCATGAATAATCAAGGGTGATGCCATGAGAATTACACAAAATGCACAAGCTCTCAGCTATAATCGCAGTATTCTGGAATTACAGGAGCGTGTGGATAGAGGACAAAATAAAATCACCACAGGATTAAATTATTCCAATTTATCCGAGCAACCCAAAACAATTGTTGATATTCAGCAATTACAAACATTGGTGGACAGAAATTCACGATTTATTACCTCTTTGGATGAAGTGTCCAATGAAATGTATGCGGGTGAATTTGCTGCCGAAAAGCTTGCAGAAAAAGTTCAAGATATTCGCCAACTTGCCATTGATGCCTCAAAGCATACCGCTTATGATAAAATGCCCGTTTTAGGACAACAGGTTTTTCAGCGGCTTACCGATATGGTGCGTGATGCCAATACTGACTTTGGTGGAAGATTTGTATTCGCGGGAACAAAAAATACTCCACAATCATTAAATATGGCGCCACCCTCAACAAATAATTTACCTTTTGAATTGGTGCAAGAAGCTCCGACGCCAGATAATCCTTCGGGTTTGCGTGTGATATTTAAAGGAAATACCAAAGAAAGAATGGTGGATAAATCTATTGGTTCGCCGGAACAAATAAATATAACAGCGAATGATGCCTTCGGTGGTTCCGGAACGGAGATTTTTGATACGGTTATTGATATTTATAATAAAATGACATATCGTTCGGACGGGACTTTACGCACGAGCGATGAAGTAATGAATGTGGAAGATCAAAGAATTTTACAGGGATATGTGCAAACGATAAGTAATCAAGCCGAGCGATTAGATGAAGAAATAGGTCGTTATGCATATAGACGCAGCCGTTTAGAAGCAATTTCCGTACAATTAACCGAAGAAAGTACAAGGCTTAAAGAATTGCGCTCGCAATTGGAAGATACCAATATGCCGGAAACGATTCTCCAGCTCAAACGTGATCAAAATGCCTATGAATATTCGCTTAATGTGGGTTCACGTTTATTCCAAACTTCATTACTCGATTTTTTGCGATAATGTTTATAGATGAGTTTTGCCTTCTCTGCTGAGATTTGAGGTGTTTAAAATCCTTTTTCTCTTAATGTATTGATGAGAAGCGAAAGAGTTACCACTATTAGTGGCTGCCCTTCTAATGTCGTTCTTCTCGTTCAATTGTTCCGTCTTTGTTGTAAAAGTCCAAATGCTGTCTTTTAGCCAAATGACATTCTCAGGCAATGGATTTTCTTCTGTAATACTGTCTTGACTGATGTAATATTCAATTGTCTTTGTCTGGCCGTTGTGATATTGATATTTAACTTGTTTATGCCGATGTCCGTTGCTATTATATTCATAGGTCGAGGCTGGACTTTGTGAATATGGTAACATAGACCAAATAAAAAAGAAAACAATCATTGGTGCAGGTGTCGAAAAAGCTACCGTAATTTTGTCTAAGGTTGTTTTAAGTTTAATTTTTGTCAGCCAAAATAAGAGTCCGAGTATAAGTCCGCCAACTAACCAAAATGCAGGAAACAAAAATAAGTATCTTAATGAAGCACTTTCATTACTCTTAATGTCCACAACAAAGTAAATTGTAATTGCAGTGTGTAAAATCGAAAAAATTAAAAGAGTCTTATTAGATTTTGTCATTTTACTTTCTGTCGTCATAGGTTTGCCACTAACTTTCTTACTAACGCAAAACGTCGTTCTTTTCCTCAAAACTACAAAATTTTGTTTGTCCATCAAAACAAGAACAAGGGGAATGTCTTTATGACGGAGTAAAAACATTGCTTTATAGATTCCTCTCAGTGGTGTCCGCCCCACGATTAGTCACATTATCATACATTTTTCTAAAAATCACCAATGAGTTGTGGAAGAGTTATGTGTGTTACCGGTTCGTGCTTCTCCTGTCGTCATATTGTCTTTATACCGCATGAACTAAAAAAATTATAAGTTTTATCATATAGTTCGCTTGGTCTTGTTGGGTCTAATGTGTCACCATACGGAATAAAAATAATTAACCCTTGTCGTGCCCTTGTCATTAAAACCCTGTAAGCATTTCTTAAATAGGATTTGTCAATTTCACTGATAATGGATTTCCATTTTGTTCCTTCAAATGATTGATAATTCCATTCACCATTATTGAAGTAAAAGTTGATGTCCCACGCTAAACAAACATAGTCAATTTCCAAACCTTGTATATCAAATTCGGTCGCAACTAATTCTAGATAATGAGATGAACGAACGTCTGAAGCATCATTTAAAAACCAATCTTCTGCTGTAATTTCATTTTTAACATCAATTCCTAACGGTCTTAATCTTCTGCCACCAGAACTGCCAACAAGTCCAATTCGTTCGGTTCCCTTTTTATTCTTCCGTAACCATTCTTTTGCAACATTAAAATCTCTGGTTAGTCGTATTGGAAAAAGGCTATTGATTTCGTTTAAAATAGATTTAGCTTGAATTGCATTCCCATCAATAACTTTATGAACAAAGCTTGATATTTTTTCTGAACGGAAAGAACGAACCGAAACTGATAAGTGAAGTTCGGTCTCTGGATTTCCGTTTTCTTTAAGCCAGTCTTTTAAAGTCTCTTCACTTAGATAATCGTTGTCATAGGTTATTAGGTTTGAATAATAAATATCCCAATCGGGGTAGTGATTTTTTAATGCAATTACCCATTCAGAAAGTCCAGCTTCTCCAGTATTGATTTCTTGTCCGCCGCCAACTAAACAAATTATGGTGCAATAATTCTCATGTCTGTTCATTACATCAATTAAAAACTCAGGTTCAGACATATCGAAATCTTTACCTTTCGACTTCATAAAAGAAGCAGCCTTCTCTTTAGTCCATGCTCTTTGGGCTTCATCAAAAACGACTACCTTTTCATCAGGAGCTTTATTTGAAATTAAATTGTCGTCTCTGAAGTGATGTATATTCTGAATAAAGGCGTTAGCCTTTATTGCAGAATTTTTCTTTGTCAGTTTTTTACCATTTTCTTTAGCCTGTTGAACTTCATCTCTTACCAACGCTTCTCTTAAAACATAAACCAAAGGTCCATTTCCTGAAAGGAAAACTGCATTTTCATCTTCATGGGCTTTTCTTCTTTCGTTGGCAATATTAAGGCCTGCTAAAGTTTTTCCAGCACCAGGAACACCAGTCAATAAGCAGATTGATTTGGTATTGGTTATTTTTGACTTTTCAATAATTCGATTAATGCTCTCAGTCGTTTTTGAAAGGTTTATGGCTCCAGCATCACTTCTTGAAATTTCTGAAACTGAATGTCCCCTGTAGAGTGCTTGCGAAGCTTCAATTATTGTAGGTGTCGGCTTATAGATTGAATTTTCCCATTTCGAAGGATTAATTTGAGTGCCATCAGTCAGTTTAAGTGTTTGACTTATTATTTGGGCAATATTGTTTTGATTTCCTTTTAGTGGTTCAAATAGGTTGTCATTAACTTCAAATGTATTTTTAAAATCCGGTGCTTTTGTTGAAACCAAGACCGGAACTATTTTTTCATGGTGACTGGCTTCATGAAAATTTTGCAAGTCTAAGCAGTAATCAACTGTTTGTTCAATCGCATGCTTTTGATATTCAGTGTCACCAACTTTAAATTCAACTACAAAAATGAAATCGTCAATTATTAGAACATTGTCAACTCGTTTTCCCATTCTCGGGATAGAGAATTCAAAATAAATTTGTCCATGCTTAAATCCCGATAATTGAGATTTGAGAATTTCAATTTGTTTTATCCATGCGTTTCGTTGCAAATTCTCAGCAGCAAAATCGTGGTTACGGATTAGCTGTCCAAGTATTTTGTCATTATCATCATTCAAAAAATCCGATATTGTATTTGAGTAGTAACTTCTTGTCATTTATATTTCGTCTTTAGAATGGTTTCTTTGTCGTCTCTTAGCATGACCAGTAACGGAAGGCAGATTTGTGCAGTTACTGAACCCAAACGGCGTATGGTTGTGAAATAGTTGACTAAATCCTTTGACTTATGCCTCCAACACTAACGCAAAACGTCGTTCATTTCCTCAAAGCTACAAAATTTCATCTATCAATGCAAAAATATGTGTACAGATGCACTATGATACGATAGCCATGAGATAATCACGTATGCTATATTCAAAGGAGTAATGAGTTTTACAAGAGTTATGTATATAATGTCTTGTCATACTTGTCAAAAAACTATTGCTCTATAATATATTTTGCAAACCAAGAAGGGACTTTTGTTGTATCAATAATTTTAACATCTGTTCCATGATTTATTTCTGCAATCAAAACGGCAGCACTTCCTGAATTGTCAAAAATGTAGGCTCTATCGGTTTTCATTACTGCTGTCTTTAAATTCTCTAAACTCCTATAGTATCGACTTTTTATCACCTCCGGTGCAACAGGATGCCCACGTTGAGCAACTCTTACATTTACTCGGTTAATATTAATCTCAGGATCTTCAGTCGCGATGAAATACAAATAAACTCTGTAGTCATTGTCCATTGCTTTTTGAAAAAAGTCAATCTTACTTTTGTGACTCATCACCGTTTCATAAGTAAAAGAAAGATTATTTTCCAAAACTTCTTGTCTTATAAATTCCGCTATGTCAGCAGCGAGGTAAGAATCAATTGCGGCGGAAATGTTTAAGGTGTTTTCACGAACAACAATCTTTTGCCATAAATTGATGTCATTTTTTTTAATCGGTGAAAAGTTACTGTGACGAAAGAAGTCACGCAGTTTGTTCTCGTCAACATTTAACTGATATGTGTCAAACAAAACGCTTCCTGTCATATACAGTGATCGTTCAATATCATCAGCGTTGATGTATATTCCAAACGGAATTTCAGACTGGAGTCCTCTTATAATTGTTGTCTTACCTGAACCGTTGGGACCCGCAAATACTCTCATTCTTTTTACATACATATTATTTCAGTTTGAAGTATTTATTAGGCACAAAGTCTGGCTTTGGAATGTCTTTTATAAATCGTTTGATTCCCCCGGGTTGTATCTCGTATAACTTACCGTCCTCCTCAACATACACAGGTAGATTCGTCTTTTGTGCTTGTTCATTGGCTTTGTATGTTGCCAATATGACAGCACCTGCAAGTGCTCCAATTGTTGCCCCCTCCTCTTTGTCCTTTGAAAGCAAAGCACCTAAAGCAGCGCCAATAAGTCCGCCGGCAATTAAAGATTGGAAAATATTTTCATCATTCTTACTCATATTTCAAAGTTGTGAAATTATACATCAGTCTATAGTGTCGTTATCTTGATCTCAGTGTTTATTCATCTCAGTGTTTGTTCTTTGTTTCTCCAAAACTACAAAACTTTATCTATCAATGCAAATATATGTGTATGGATGCACTATGATACGATAGCCATAAGATAATCACGTATGCTATATAAAAAAGTACCATAACTTTCTTCCAAAGAACCGAAGAGTTGTGCAAAAATACTCAGTGTTATGTAGTCTGGTTTTTTATTTCATATGATTTATCATCCTTTCGGGAAAGAATATCTGCATTCAGAAGTTCATTGCAAATTTTTCTGACCTTGCGTCCTATACTTTCATATGTGGTTGGTTCAATTTCTTTTTGCGAACCATTATTGTCAATTTTTTTGAATGTCAGTCTTGGCAAATATTTTGAAGTAATACTTGATGGATAGAATGCTACGTCACAGACAATTTTAGTTTTTGAATTCTCGTCAAGAATGAATGTCTTGTAATAGGTTGAATGAGAAATTTTGTCCCTAATTAAACAATTTTTTTGATCGTAATTTTCTTTAACTTCAATTTTACTGATGTCACCAGTCACCAAGTTAAAGGTATTGTCAAATGTAGTTTGTGGTGTTTCCATTTTTCTCGTTTTAGATTCTGTGGTTGATATTAGTACTCTCGTCAAAGCATTAGGTCTAACGGGAGGCGGATTTGCCCAGTTACTGAACCCAAACATAGTTCCGCTATACCATTTGTGCAAATTGTTACTAATGTACAATTTGTTTCCATACAAAAATAGACAATGGTTACTTAACGATTATGTACGCAACTGTATAGCCCCTTAGATATCAGACCGAGAAGAGGGAATGTGAGAATGAATATTGTTTCCCATGTTTCTTACTCTCCACACTGATGTCCAATGATAATATTGCTAATATACCCATCCAAACACGAAACTATATGCGGCTTAGGACATTTTCCGTAATTTTGTGACTGACCAATCGGTCAATTACAAATTTACTGGAGTTATTATGCAACACTATGTACGTAATCGGGCATTATTGTTTATGGCTATGTTCTTTAGTTCTATCTACTTCGGCATTGCAGGCAATCCCGTGACGGTGACGGTAAAAGGGAATGGTGAAGGATTAGCGGATGTCATTGTACGCATTGAGCGCTCTCGCGATGCTATCAGTATGAGTAGCGAAGCCCTTGCCGAGCCAATACGCCGCCCCATGAAATCGGTAAATACGAATGCCTCGGGTATTGCAATATTTGCTGATATTGAAGAAGGGAAATATCGTATTACCGCTGAAAAAATCGGCTGGAAACGTCAAGGAACTATCATTGATATGCGTGCAGGGGCTGCCAATATTGAGGTAGAATTACAAGAAAATGAAACACGTATGGAAGAAGTAACAGTGTTCGGTGCGGCTCGTCGCGAACAAAAAATCACCGAAGCACCTGCCGCGATTACTGTTGTTACACCTGTGGAGATTAATAAAGGGACTTCACATGGGCAAATCGGAAAATTGCTCGAAGGATTGCAAGGCGTGGACATTGCGCAATCGGGTATGAATGATTTTAGTATTAATACACGCGGGTTTAATAATTCGATCAATCGTCGTATGCTTGTGTTGATTGATGGACGTGATCCGTCCACACCGCTTCTGAATCTTGTGGAATGGAATTCATTTCAAACAGATATGGCGGATATTAAAAGTATTGAGGTTGTGCGCGGTCCCGGTTCTGCTCTCTATGGCTCCAATGCGTATAATGGCGTGATTAATATTACCACCTATTCGCCGCGTGATGTTCTTGGTACACGTGTTTCGGTGACAGGGGGCGAATATGAGACTTTTCGTATTACGGGTCGTCATGCTATGGCGGTGAATGATAATATTTCCTTTAAAATTAATGGTGGATATTCCACACAACGCCAATCATGGGTGCGCTCGCGTACAGCCACATCCTTAGAATATCCGGGTTTGGCATTAGATTTAGCTGATGCCCCCACGGGACCTCCGGGTACATTTCGTGCAGGTATGTCCAATCGTATTTTAAGCATAGACTCATTAATTGATGCACATAAAAATGCTTTTAATTATTTTGGTACTGCGCGTATGGATTATCATTTTTCAGATAAAGAGCGTGTTTTGGCTGAAATTGGTTATTCCGGTTATGGTAATGAATATTTTGTGAATCAAACAGGACGTATATTAATTCCTGAAGTAGAAAAACCTTTTGCGCGGCTTGCTTATAATTCCGAGCGATTTAATGTTCAAGGACATTATTATCGCCGTAATACACCCATTCCACAAATTGTGATGAATGCGCGTGCCACCTCTGCCGAACGTTCTGATGTGTATGTGATTGATGCTCAATGGAATAATAATTTCTTAGACAATAAGTTAAAAGTCATTCTTGGTGCTTCCCATGAATATCAGCATGTGAACACAACTATTATAGGTGCCACACCTTTATTAAGACCTGATAATCTTCATAATAATTTCAGCGGTATTTATGGTCAGGCAGAATATTCTTTGCTTGATAATCTGCAATTTGTGGGTGCTTTACGTTATGATCGTTCCACATTTTTTGAAGATCAGATTTCGCCGAAAGCTGCACTTGTTTATACTCCCGTTTCGGGGCATACAGTCCGTGCAACGGTAAATCGTTCATTCTTGCGTCCGAGCTATGGTGATTTAAATCGCCGTTCACCCGCAGGAGGAGCCGTCAATGTTGCAAGTATTGATACATTAGTCAGTAAAGCATATAATGTGAATTCCTTAGGATTAACATCATTACCACAATGGAATTTGGGTAATTCTACGATTAAACCCGAAGTGAGTATGTCCTATGAATTGGGGTATAAAGGAATTATTACAAAAGAATTATTTGTGACTGTTGATGCATATTATAATCGTCGTTCGAATTTTATTTCTAATCCATTGGGTGGTCTTGCTCCCGGGGTATATACACCACTGAATTACGGGAATAGGTCTGCCGACTCCATGTTTGAAGCTTTAGTACTTGAACTATTGCGAAAAACAAATCCTAATGCTGTGAATATTCCAATTTCTCGTTTATCTATTGATCCCGTCACAGGAAAAGCTGCATTTATTGTCACCCCTACGAATATTGGTTTGGTGAATGAATATGGTGTGGAAATTGGTGCAAATTATTATGTGAATGATTATGTATTACTTTCTGCCGATTATGCATGGTTAGGCACAGAAGTGGTCGAAAATACTGTCAGTGCAAATAAGATTTTACCCAATACCTCGCCACATCGTATAACACTGAATGCAAGCTATACCGTTCCGCAACGTTATGATGTGGGCGTGCAATTCCGTTATGTGGAAGGATTCCAATGGATAGCAGGTTTAATTGAAGGTTCTGTGCCTTCGTATGCAGTGTTGAATATTAATGCCGGTTACAATGTCATGGAGAAATTACGGCTTGGCGTTAATATTTTTAATGCGCTTGATCGTCGTCATTATCAAATTTTCGGCGGTACAATTTTACAGCGTTATACAACAGCAACATTGTCGTATGAATTTTAATAGTGTTTTTACTGATGTTTTTCATAAGAAATTTGTCCTTTATGCTTAAATTTCTTTGAGTAATTCATAGTTGTCGATAATTTTTATCGTTGATGTCGCTCAAGAATAGAAAAAAATCTCATAAAAAAAACAGCTCATGATTATCATGAGCTGTTTTTTTTGTATTACCGAAATAGAAGTCAATAATTTTACAAACTATCAAATCATTATGTAAGAATTATGCATTGACTTGTTGTTGCTGACGTGCTTTTCTCATTAATCGCATAGACACCGTGCGCAAAGACGGGAAAAATGGCGCAATAATATATGCACGAATTATATATGTCCAAAAACCACGCTCTAATAATGATTTGTCAATTAAATGCTCAACTTTGGCATGTGCTGCCGGTAATTCGCTCCAATGAGTATTGGCTCTTTGATGATGCACAGTATGCAAACCATTATTGAATAACATCCAATTTGTGATAGGACTAACGAAATTGCGGGAATGATTATATTCTGATTCTTCATCGGCATGGACATGCTGAATGTAATTAAAAATCAAGACGGAAAACAATGCCACTTGATGCGGAATCACTATGTACAGTAATGCTTTTTGCCAATCAAGATATAATGCTCCGGCAAGAAATGCACCGAGTATCACATATTGGGAAGCAGATTGATAGAACTTGCTGCGATTACGTGCCCACAAATCACGCAAATAGCCCATAATAGGACTTTGTTGATAATAACTGCTAATTGTGGGATAGCTCAACAATGTGAAAATATTATTACGTTCACTAATGCGATAGGTAATAGTGTGGTCACCTTCACGATTGTTGAATTTGTGATGATTGCGATTGTGCGTTGGAATCCATGCAAACACAGGAAAGCCATAAAATAGGGTTATCCAATAGTCGGTGAGAGTATTCAATGTTTGCGATTTCCACATCGGAACATGATTGTGATTATGCGCAATGACGGCTACCGTTATTGCCAAGTACAAACTTGTGATGTAAGAAATGGGATGAAAGCCATACGTCCATTGTCCGAAAAGAAGCAAGGTCGTAGCACTCAAAAATAGTATGGTCTTAATATCTGCTTTGTATTTTAGCATATTGCCTCAAATATAAATTGAAAAATTACATACTAATATACGTTTTTTAGACGAGAGTATCATCACATGAGATGAAGTTTCTGATAAGTTGCTTTCATTCTTCATTATCATTCCAGTCCTCATCCGGCTTCATGGTAAACATGCTGCGCAGCAAATCGCCAAAAGCAAAGCCGGGAGCCGTGTCATTTATGTCAGTGAGTGACTTACTGAGTAAGGAATATTCGGCAAGCCCATGTAAAACAAACTCCATCATAAAGTAATAGTCTTTGTCCGTTATATCGGGAAGAGTGCGCCGTACAATGTCACCTAAGCCCGGTATAGAATCCAATAATGTTGTGTAGTGTTGTGAAGAAATATCCGACGGAAATGTCACAGAGTTTCCTGCAGCAAACCATTCAACCACAACCGTATAAGGGTTGTTTTTTGCATTGCGCTTAAAGGATTCGGGATTGGGAAAATAATGGCTGAAGAGTGCACGTATCGCTTTGCCTATGAGTATTTGTGCAACGGTAAAAGCACCTTCTTGCTCACCTTCATATACTAATTCCACTTTGCCTGTGATACTTGGTATAATTCCAATACAATCGCTCATGCGTACCATAACATGGTCTTCACGTGTCAACAAAGCTCTGCGCTCGGCAGCACTGTACAAGTTTTCTGCGGCAGAAATTGTTAATCGCGCGGAAACGCCACTTTTCTGATCTACATATTCACTTTTACGTGCTTCGAACGCAATATATTCGACAAGCAACTTTGCCGCCGAAGGACAATATACTTGTTCTTTTTGCTCCGGCGTGGGCTGTGCCTCTTGGTCGGTTATATGCTGGGCAATTGTCGGTGATTTTGGATAATGTGTGAGGATCTGACTGTCTATTCTGTCTTTGAGTGGTGTGACAATAGCACCTCGATTAGTATAATCTTCAGGATTTGCAGTAAATATGAGAGCTATATCCAATGGTAATCGCATGGTAAAACCACGAATTTGTATATCGGATTCCTGCAAAATATTAAATAAAGCTACTTGTATTCTTGGTTGAAGATCGGGTAATTCATTGATAACAAAAATGGAACGATGTGAACGCGGAATAAGCCCAAAATGGATAACACGCTCATCAGAATATGGCAATTTGAGTGATGCTGCTTTGATAGGATCAACATCGCCGATGAGGTCTGCAATAGACACATCCGGTGTGGCTAATTTTTCAATATAACGCTGCGAACGATGTAACCATGCGATAGGCGTTTTATCACCATATTCGGTAATGCAATCCAGAGCATAACGCGACAAAGGAGCTAAGGGGTCATCATGTATTTCGGAGCCGGCAATATATGGAATCCATTCATCCAGAACATTAACTAATAACCGTGCAATACGTGTTTTTGCCTGACCACGTAATCCCAAAAGAATCATAGTATGGCGCGAAAGAATTGCTCTTTCTATATCGGGAATTACCGTGTGTTCATAACCGAAGATACCATGAAAAGGTGTTTCTCCGTTCTGTAATTTATGGCGTAAATTATTGCGCATTTCATCACGAATGCTAAGAGATGTATAACCTGATGAACGCAAGTCACCAAGGGTTGTTATATCATGGCGATGTGCATATATGGTAGAGTGTGAGGTCATCATAAATCCGGTGGTATATGTGAAATATTAGCTCGTATAGTCGTTTACCGAGTTAATTCATTGTCCTTAGCCAAAGCGAAAAAAAATGCCCGATGACATAATGCCATCGAGCATTCTCACACTATCAGATATAGAAAAAATTGCGTCAAAAAGCAAAGAGTAAACGAGCAATCTCCGAACTTTTGCTGAACAATACCCTATAACCGAGTAATGTTCCTGCTCCAATCATGGTAAAGCCGGCAAAACGATGCAAACGAAGTGTAAATTCGGGTGAAAAACGTTCTTTATAGAAAATGACAATTTTAAGAATTGAGTATAGCCATCCGAAATTACCCAGACCGAAGCCGATAGAAAAGAGCAGGCAATTTATGGCAGTATTTTCAAAAAATGAGGAATGCTGGATTACCATAGAGGTATAAGCGAGAGAGGGAAGGAATGTGGGATTGGCTATGTTCATAAGAGCTATGGCTATACCGATAAAAAACGGACCATTCTTTTTAAGCCTTTCGGCAATAACACGTAAGCGACTTGGTTCTCTACTCTGCTGTAAGCATTGTTGTTGTGCACGAGAAGAGCGTAATTCCATAATACCATATCCTACGAGCATAAGAACGCACACAACTTGGAACATAACCATCGCAAGAGGATAATCCCCAAAAAACGCTTCCAATGAGGAAGAAAGCGCAGATGTTGCAAGCATTGCAAAGAGACAATAGAATAAATCCATTACCCCCGCACCGAGTCCGATGAGCACTCCACCACGCTCATCACCCCGTAAACCTGCTTTTAATGTTGTCACACCTACCGGTCCCGGTGGAACGGCAAGTACAAATCCTACAATTGTTCCGAGCAGTAAAGAAAATACCATCCACTACCCCTTTCTTATAGTTTTTGTGAAAAAAAGCATATTCCTCCATAAACAGCAAGGGCATCCAAATGCCTGTCAGTGTGTAAATATTTGCACACTGAGTTTCAGCGAACATAAGGAAAATATATGGAGTATGCAAGAAATAAAGTTATTTTTTTTTAATTTTTGTCCAAAATCATCCATGAATCACCCAAATTATCGCCCTGTTAAAGCCATTTTGATGGATCTTCGCCATGAAGGGGGGACTAAGCGGAATAGGCGTGAACGAAGCAATTTCCCTTGCCAAATAGCGCGTTCTTTCAGGTTCATCACTCGGCGATTTTCAAGAGATGGCTCTATTCCAAGACTGCATATTGCCCGATAAGCATTGTATTCCCATACACCTTTGATAACCGTATTAAGTACAGGAAAGTAATCGTGATATGTAGAGTAAAACTTATCGTAAGCATCAGAGCGTATAGTTGCAAATGTCTCAAATTGCCAAGCATTTTCACCTTTGACCAATAAAGTGCGCAATACATCCTTTTTGAACAGTGATAACACAACAGATGCGCGGTATAAGGTGCCGGGAGAAACAATGCCTATACGGTCATTATAGGGCTTATCCGGCGGGGTTGAAGGATTGAATCGCAGGTAATTGCAATCATTGTCCATTGCCCATATCAAAAGGTTATACACTTTATCAGCATGGACATATTGATGCAACATAAGATCCTCAAGAAACAACAGCACATAGTCATGCGGTAAAGCATCAATGGCGGCAAGCACATTGTCAGACCATGAAACGTCTTCGCCAATAGCCAAGGGTTTCACATCCTCAAAATCAGGTTGTGCATAATTGGTTAGCAGATAAGTATCGCATGGACATTCTTGCCAAAAGCGATGATACAGAGAAAAAAATGGTTGCCACAAATCGCTGTAAGCATCGCAGGATACCACAAGTACCGCACAGCGTTGACGTAAAAGAGTATTATCGGTTGAAGTCATGATATTATCAAAACAAATTGTATATGACAAATATAGAAAACTTCTGCATCCAAATAGGCGAAAGCAGGAAAAAAAGTGTAATTCATGAGGAAAACGTATATTCGTATGCAGTGAAAACAATAGATTAACGGTTTGTAGCTTTTTTTGACTATGATGATACATACATTGATAGGTATTCTGCTTCTTACTTTTGTCATGTGCGGATGTGGCAGTCCTACCCAAACACTCACACTTCGACACAGTGTACGAAGACCTGCATTATTGCACCTTGATGCAATTCAGGCAATTATCATTGGGAAAGTACAAAATGACAATAAAACCTACCCGCACACAGAACGCTTACGCTCCGCAATTCGAGAGAAATTTATCCGAAGCGGAACATATCCTGTTTTAGAAGAAGATGATTCCAAAGCTCAGACGGCAACCTTACTTTCGATAAATGTAGAAGATATGAGCCATAAGGAATCATACGATACCACTCATGCTTCACAACAAAATGTACTCGGGCTGACTCTATTACCGGAAATTAGCAAAAAAGAAGAAAAGCATATCACAATTCACTGCCGCTTAATTGATAAAAAAAATTACGGGATACTTGCCGTAAAATCGTTTTCCAAACATATAGTGAAAAACAAAGCGGAAATGCGCACATGGGAGCAATTGGAAATGCAGGCGACTGATGATATTGCTGCATCCGTTGTCGGTTGGATAGCTCCCTATGAAGATATGCTTGAATTTGCCTTGCTTGAGGACAATAATGCTCCATATATTACAAACTCTAATGCAATGGTATTAGAAAAAAATTATACACAAGCATTAGATATTCTCAAAAAAACTACCGACACTGCACAATTCAATCCCGACTATCACAAAGCATGGTATAATATGGGGTGCTTGTATGTAATACTTAATCAGTATGACAATGCTAAACAATGTTTTGAAAGGGCATCGAACATGGTAACCAATGAACAGCTGTATAGTGATAAACTATCGCTTATCACACAATTATTAAAAGAAAAAGAACAAAAACAAAATAAATAAATACTATGGAAGCGATACATACTTACTATACTTCGCTGTTTATTGAAGCGATTGAACAGATAGTTACGCTTTCCCCAAAAGAGCGGAAGGACATTTTTGATATATCCGTCATAAAAGCATATAAAAAAAAAGAAATGATTATTCGTCAAGGCAATCGTTTTGACAATGAAGTGTTTATTTTGGAAGGAATTGTTCGAGGATATTATGACACCTATAATTCAAAAGAAGTCACTGTGGAGTTTTTTCAAGGACCTGCCGTTACTGCACCATGGTTTACGCGTACTTTTAATCATTACAGCAGTATCAATTATCAATCATTAACGCCGACGGTAACTTTAGAAATTCATGCCGAAAATTTTGATTCACTTATGAAAAAATCTGTAGCCATCAATAAGTGGGCAACAGGTATTACCCAAGCTGAACTAATGAGAAAAACTCAAAGAGAAATATTATTACTTACAAAAAATGCAGAAGAACGATTTGCAGTATTTCGACAAATGTTTACTTCCTTAGAAAATCATATAGCCCTTAGTCATATAGCTTCGTATCTTGGAATTACGCAAGTATCATTAAGTCGGCTTCGTTCTAAAAAGTAAAGCAGTCTCAACCGCTGTATGTAACTAAACCGTACTACATTTGTTACTTTCCTAAAACATACTGTAAAGATTAATGAAAAATTTTAATGATACATTAAACAAAGAAGAGAGTAATTGTAACGTGTAATTATTTACTAAATTGAAACATAAAAAAGTCAAATGAAACAACTAAGATATGTAGTGCCAAAAATCAAGGCAACAATTTTTCCATATTTCTTTTGCATAATGATAATCTCTTTACTCAATGCATGTGGTGTGGAACCCGGAGAGGGCGGTTTGGCTACGATACGTGGTAAAGTGTATGGATATGACATAAACAGCGCAGGACGTATTCTCGATAGTGGTTATGTGGGGGATAGACGTGTTTATATTGCCTATGGCAATCACACATGGGCTGATGATGATGTTCGTACTTCATATACAGGCGAATATGCATTTAGAGGATTACAAAAAGGTACATATACTCTGTGGGTATTTTCGCAATGCGACACCTGTCCTTTTGATCTTAACTATGTGAAAAAGGAAGTTCAAATTACATCTGATAAACAAGAATTAGTTGTCCCTGATTTTATTATTTATGATTAAACAAATGACAGCAGCATATTCACATATAAAAACGATTGCTTCATTCAATACTATACAACTGAATCAAATGGACAAAGTGAATCTCATGAATCGAGTAGATTCAAAATTTGTTTTTCATGATGTTTGGCTGAATGCAATATTAGAAGAAATACGCGATGACTATAGTATTCTCGAAATAGACAATCAGCGTGTATTTCGCTATGATTCTTTATATTTAGACACCAAAGATTATTGTATGTATAAGCAGCATCATAATGGTAAACCGCGACGAGTGAAACTCCGTTATAGGACATACTGTGATACGGGTGATATATTTTTTGAAATAAAACAACGTCAAAACCCTATGAGAACACATAAATTTCGCGAGAAGGTGAGTGCTATACCCCCATCTCTTGGCGAAATAGAGTTGTCATTACTTCAGAAATCGGGTATTTGTTTTAATAGTGAGCTTGAACATAAATTAGTCGTTGGATATAAACGAATCACTCTCGTTGCAAATGATTGTATAGAACGTGTGACATTAGATACATTTTTGTCCTTCCATAATTTTAAACAGTATAAAGTTCATCCTCACCTAATAATTGCAGAAATTAAGCAAGAGCGATTCTCGCGTATCAGTCCATTTATACATGCTTTGCGAAGAAGAAATATTAAAGAACAATCAATAAGTAAATACGCATTAGGGCTGATTGAATTATCAACAGACATAAAAAGTAATGCCTTCAAATCTAAAGTAAGAACTGTGGAACATATCGAAAACAGGTGTGATAATGGATACAAATGAAGCTGTTAATGCTGTAATAGCTCTCGGAGTTCATGGCAATGATCTCATGGAATTAGCTCTGAGATTCGGAATAAATCTTTTTGTCATTATTGTAATTGTCCGTGTTATTTATTATACACGTCATAGAAATAAAGATTTCGTCTTTACATTTATTCTTTTTAATGTCATTAATTTTTTACTGTGTTTTTTTCTGAGCAGTGCGAAGTTGAAAATGGGATTTGCATTTGGCTTATTTGCAATTTTCAGCATCCTTAGATATAGGACAGTGACAGTTCCTGTTCGTGAAATGGGGTATTTTTTCATTAGCGTTACCATAGGAATACTCAATGCCTTGATGTCATCAGAGCAATATATGGTGCAACTTCTTATTGCGAATAGTATTATTCTTACATTGACTTATATTTTGGATCATAGAATTTCTCTTAAACATGAAAATTTCAAAGAAATTGTGTATGAACGCATTGATTTAATCCATCCCGATAAACGTGAAGAAATGTTGGCGGATTTAAATAAACGTACAGGACTTGGTATTCATAGAATTGAACTTTTGAAAATTGATTTTTTGAAAGATGTAGCGCTCATTCATGGATTCTATTTTTCGGCAAATAATGATACCCCATCTGCAATAAAGACTAATGACAATGATGATGATTAAGACCATTGCAGTATGGATCCTGCTGTCATTATTTGTACAATATTTCGGTAGTGCCCAAATATCTCAAGACTTTATTATGAGAAACTCAATAGGAATGGAAACGGACATTTCATCACAGTTTTCTATTGACATTGCCGTACAGTCACGTTTCCACAATAATATACAAACCTTTAATGGGATGTTTTTTTACTGTACTCCTAAGTATCAAATTTCGGATAATCTTTCTCTCTTAACTGATATTCGTTATGGTTCAAGCTCATTATGGGATAGAACGCGATACGGAATAGGAATACAATATAAATATCCTATGAAAAAATTAAAATTTACATTGCGTGGACTGTATCAATATGAACATTTTGAACAATCGCTTCCGGATATTGGTCAATATCCCGATAGAAGTAATATTCGCGTACGTCTGCTGACAGACTATAAAGTAACAAAGCGAATAACAATTTTTGCTGCCATCGAGCCATTGTATAGAATTGAGCAAAGTATAGGCAGATTTCAACGAATACGAAATACAATAGGTGTTGATTGGGAAGTTATCAAACGACATACAATCACCGCTTCTTTATTTATACAACCACAATATCAAGCATCATTACAAAGAATACGGTATATAGCAAATATTGGCTATTCTTTTGAATTACCTTCATTGTACGATAAAAAAAAGACTATATCCTTTGGAGACGAGTAAATGTATTATATCTATCCCTTCGCAGTTTTTAACATTTGTTAAATTTTTGCATACTTCTTGTTTGTAATTTTGCATTTACTTTTTTCACCATTTAATGAAAATTGGTCTATGCAAGTGTATAAGTTTTTATATTGTGTTTGTATATTCGCTGCTGCAATATCAATGAATGCTGCTGAGTTTCGCGGCAGCATAAGTGGAAGAATTGTTGATGCTGTGACAAAACAACCTGTTTCAGGTGTGACCATTCGCTTACTGTCAACAAAGTTGGGTGCAGTAAGCACAGAGTCCGGTATATATAAAATTTCAGATGTTCCTGTGGGGACTTACTCTTTGGAATACAAAAGAATCGGTTATGCCACAATGGTAAAATCTGACATTATTGTTCGTTCATCTCGCATCACGGAAGTAATGGCAGAAATGGCTGAATCACCAATTGTCAGCGAAGAAGTCACTGTGCGCCCCGCTTATTTTTCTCAAGATATTAACCAAGTATCGAATACATTACAATTCAGTAATGAAGAAATACGGAGAGCTCCGGGCTCTTTTGGTGATATAAGCCGTATTGTCAGCGGTATGCCAAGTACTGCAAAGGTGGATGACCAATCAAATGCTTTAATTGTGCGTGGCGGCAGCCCAATAGAAAACGGTTTTTATGTTGATAATATTGAAATTACGAATATTAACCATTTTCCTTCACAAGGAACTTCGGCGGGAAGCACAAGTATTATTCCTGTTGATTTATTACAAAGTGTAGATTTTAGTGCCGGTGGATTTTCAGCTGCGTATGGTGATAAATTATCGTCTATAATGAATATTCAATTGCGAAAAGGAAACACGGAAGAAACCGATTTACAATTTGATTTCAATGTCATGGGTTTTGGCGGAATTATTGACGGTCCATTTGCAGCCGGAAAAGGAACATATATTTTTGCTGCGCGGCGATCATATTTAGATCTTCTTGCTGAAGCTGCCGGTATTAATTTATTGCCGACTTTTGGTGATGCACAAATAAAAATAACCTATGATATTGACAATAAACACTCTTTATCATTATTGGGAATTTTTTCTGATGACCATATAAGTTCAGATTCTGCCAATGCACGTGAAAATAAACAAACCGCTTATGGCAGCGACGATATTTACGATGGTACTATTGGTATTAATTGGCGGTATTTATGGGGAGAAAATGCTTATACTCAGACATCCATTGCTTATACTCGCACAAATTTTGACAATCATTACAGGGATAATTTTACAGGTAATGACATACTGCGAAAACAGTCAATAGAACAATATATTCGACTACGTTCCATTAGTACAATCGCTTTCTCTCCGTTCATTTCTTTAGAGTATGGCGTTGAAGCAAAATATATACATGCTGATAATAGTATTCGATTTGGATTGCAAAATAATGCTGTTGGTGATTCTGTCGGGTTATTTACTCTTCAAGGCAAAAAAGATGCAAGCCGCGGCGGACTTTTTACCACATTAACATATACGCCATTCTCTGTATTAAAAATTGCTGCGGGAATGCGCATGGAATATGCTACGATTTCGGAAACTATCACGTATTCGCCTAAAATAAGTGTTGTATATTCGCTTAGCGATCATACTGTAATAACCGCAAATACCGGTATATATTATCAAGGAATTCCATTATTAATGGCGGCTCAGAATCCGAATCTGATAACACCACAAGATATGCAGGCAATACACTATGTTCTGGGTTTTCAACAGATACTCTCTGCCGACACACGATTATTGATGGAAATATATGGAAAAGAATATAAGGGTTTTCCCATTGACCCGAATGAGCCCGGATTATTTGCCGTGGATGAGCCTTATGATCGCATAGGGTTTTACACATATCATCCGGCTCTTATTATGAATGGTAAAGCACGCTCCTATGGTGCTGAAATTTCCGTACAAAAGAAGTTGTCGGATAATTTTTATGGTATTACCGGTTTGTCATGGTTTCGTTCGGAATATGCAGGCTATGACGGAGTGTGGCGTAATCGAGTTTTTGATAATCAGATAGTGTTCAGCATCGAAGGCGGCATTACACTCAGCAAGGACTGGGAGATAAGCACTCGTTGGATTTATGCCGGCGGCAGACCATATACGCCATTTAATACAGAACTTTCACGACAAACAGGCATCGGTATTTTGGACGACAATCGCATCAACTCTTCGCGCTTTCCCGCATACCACTCTTTAAATATTCGTGCAGATAAACGATTCTTTTTTGAAAAAAGCACCTTGATTGCTTATATCAGTATTTGGAATGTCTATAATCGTAATAATGCTCAAGCGATAATTTGGAATCAATTCGATATGCGTCCCGAAACAGTAAGCCAATTTGGACTATTACCCGTTTTTGGACTTGAATGGGAATTGTAACACCATAAGCACCAAGAAGGCAATAGCGCGAACATGATTGTATATGAGCTCCCAACGAGTACAAGGGAATAAATCACTAAAGCAATGTATCACAAATACTTATCCGCCTGTTTACCGTTACAGTAAAAATTAAATTCTGTCTTTATTTGGATTTAGTCTAAATAAGTGTTAATTTTGTCATAGACTTTTTCTCATTCTTTTTCATAAGCTATGACACGTTCTTTATCAGCTCCTTTTTATGCAGCACTTTGCTTTGCTTTGTGTTGTATCCTGCAATCATGTTCCGAAGAGAGTACGCAACCAACCGACACTTCAAAAGTAATTCAACAATCAGTGGCGCAACACTATGGTAATATTGTACTTGCATCATACAGTGATGCTCTGGCATCGGCTCAAGACATGAAAATTGCCATAGCAAATTTTACGCAATCACCGAACGAAGCATCATTCATGCAAGCAAAAAAAGCATGGTTGGAAGCAAGGAACTGGTACGGACAAACGGAAGTATTTCGTTTCTATGGCGGTCCCATTGACGATGAGAATGGTCCCGAAGGGCTATTAAATGCATGGCCTCTCGATGAAAGTTATATTGATTATGTGGTTGGCAATCCCGAAGCGGGTGTCATCAATAACACAAAAGATTATCCCATAATAAATGAAGCACTTATTGAGCAGCTGAACGAACAAGGGGGAGAAACGAATATATCTGCCGGATATCATGCTATCGAGTTTTTACTGTGGGGACAAGATATTACCTCTCCAAGTCAAAAATTGCCCGGACAAAGACCTTTGACGGATTTTACAACCGAAAAAAATGCTCAGCGCAGAAAAGAATATCTCAATATTGTTGCCGATATGATAATAGGTCATCTTAGTGAACTTGTTGCACAATGGAGCAATAATTCCAATAATTATCGTACAAAATTTCTTAACCAAAATACTGACAGCTCTTTAACCTCAATTTTACAGGGAATGTCATCACTCACAGGTGGTGAATTGTCAGGCGAGCGTATGACAGTTGCGCTTGGCAAAGGTGAGCAAGAAGACGAACATTCATGCTTCAGCGATAATACCCACAATGATATTATTATGAACCAAAAAGGTATAGAAAATATATGGCTTGGTGTATATAAAAGACGTGATGGCTCTTTGGTAACAGGAAAGGGAATATATAGCCTGATAGAGCAAAAAAATGCAGTAATTGCCCAAGAAGTACAAGAATATGTTAACAAATCAAATGAAAAAATTTCTCAAATTCAGGCACCGTTTGATTATGAAATAAGTCAAGGAAATAGTGCCGGCAATCAAAGGGTGGCTCAAGCAATTACAGCACTGCAAAAACAAGCGTTTGGTATTGTTAAAGTTGCAGAGACGCTCAATATTCGTCTTAATTTAGAATAATTTTATTGTTTTTACCATCTGAAATATTATGTGTGTTTCAAAAATCCTTCATTATTCGGAGCATGGTTGCGTTTCTGTTTGCAGTGAATGTCATCAAGTTCAAATAAGTTTTGGCACTACGGTTACCACCCATGCACAACAAGAGTTTATAGAGTATTGTTCATTTGTCAAAAGAATGATGAAAAAATATGCCTTTGCCGATAATAAATATGAGAAAAAAGTCTATATAAAAACATCGGTAGAAAATTTGTCTTTATTATATAGTGCTTTTGACTTAGAAAATCTGGATGATTTACTGTCACAATCATTATTGGTACTTTCGGCGCAAACTATTCTTGAAGCAGAAAATGCCTCGAAAAACAATTAACCGAAATTATGAGAGATTCCATCAAAGTATCGAGTATTATTCTGTTCAGTTTTCTATTGTTTTGTTGTAATCCGGATACTTCACAACCAATACATTATGATGATACAACTATAGCGGCAGAAGAAAATGCGGGAGGTGAAGGTACGGTGTATGATCAAAGTGTGAATGCTTTTTCTTTTCCTTACCGAACACTTTCATCGGAACAACGATCTGATTTTTTTATTGGTAATTCATTGTTTAATCAAAATTGGGTACAAGCTCCGGCATCTACGTCATTGCGCGACGGTGTGGGTCCTTTGTTTAATGCGCGTTCATGTTCAGGTTGTCACTTCAAAGACGGCAGAGGAACGCCGCCGAATAATGGTGAACCCATGATTTCTATGCTCTTACGATTAAGTATTCCGGGCACATCTGATGATGGTTCGCCTTTACCGGAACCGCATTATGGAGGTCAATTACAAAATTTTGCTGTCAGCGGTGTGAAGCCGGAGGGTAAGCCCATCATAGAATATCAAGAAATAGCCGGAAAATTCGAGGACGGCGAATATTATTCATTACGAAAACCGATTTATATACTTAACGATTTAGCGTATGGCAATATGCAAGGAAATGTGATGGTATCGCCTCGCGTTGCTCCTCAGATGATTGGTATGGGATTATTAGAAGCTATCCATGAAACAGATATTTTAAATAATGCCGATGAATTTGATAATAATAATGATGGAATTTCCGGCAAAGCAAATAGAGTCTATGACAGAGAAACACAATCATTGCGTATTGGACGTTTTGGGTGGAAAGCTAATCAACCCACTGTAAAACAACAAGTTGCGGGAGCATTTAATGGTGATTTAGGTATTACATCTTCACTATTTCCGATGCATGGACATAGTGAAAATCAGAAAGAACTTGAAAAATTACCAAATGGTGGCACGCCGGAAATTAGCGATATAGAATTAGAAAAAGTCATACTTTATTCGGCTGTGCTTGCAGTGCCCGCGGCACGCTCAGTTGCCAATATGCAGCAAGGAAAAAAAATATTTATGACTATTGGTTGTGCCTCTTGTCATCGTCCTTCTTATACGACAGGGAGTTATGATAAAATATCTGTATTATCTCATCAAAAAATTTATCCATATACAGACCTTTTATTACATGATATGGGCGATGAACTTGCTGATAATCGTCCTGATTTTGCAGCAACAGGTACAGAATGGCGCACTCCTCCATTATGGGGAATAGGACTTATTCCGATTGTTAATGGGCACAGCAATTATCTGCATGACGGTAGAGCACGTTCCTTGCAAGAAGCCATATTATGGCATGGAGGTGAAGGAGAAGCGGCACGTGAAAAATATAAAAAACTTTCCAAAAAAGAAAGAGAAGAATTGCTCAAATTTCTTCATAGTTTGTAAGGTATATCTGATAGAAACTATTATATACTTGGACTTTCAAAGCACGATAAAATTTCTTGATGAAGAGCAAGTATAAAAATAATAATACAAAACCGAGAGCATAAGTTACTCTGTGAATGTAAGTACTTTTTATGTATGCAAAATGATGGTATAGTAAAGTGGAATCCCGACGGTAATATTAAAGGGGAATGTCACTCCCAAAGCCATTGGTATATATAATCCAGGATCAGCTTTCGGGGCAGCTAATCGCATGGCGGCGGGCACGGCTATATATGATGCACTGGCGGCAAGGATGGAAAAAATAAGTCTATTACCGGGATTATCGGTAATCCCGTGACTGATGAGTGCTGTAAGGGAACCATTTATTGCAGGGAAGAGAATTCCGTAGAGTGTGGCTGCCAGACCATATTTTCTGAATGATGAAAAGCGTTGTGCAGTCACCATGCCCATTTCCAAAAGGAAAATTGCCAAAAAACCTTTGAAAATATCGGTTGTAAATGGTTTTATACCTTCGGCTTGTTTTGTGTCGGCAATATATCCGATAATCATACTGCCAAAAATCATGAGCACACTCCCATTTGTTAAGGAATGGTGGAGAATATTACCAATACCTCGCGAATCTTCTTGTTTTTCATAATTCATGATTAATATCACTGCCATGACAATTGCAGGTGCTTCCATCAATGCCATGACTGCAACCATGTGACCGTCAAATTGCAGTTTTTGAGCTTCCAAAAATGAGACTGCTGCAACAAAAGTAACCGCACTCACCGAACCATACGCTGCTGCCACAGCCCCCGCATCGCTGACACTCATGCGCTTTTTGAGTATAAAAAAAACATATATCGGGATGCATGATGCAAGAAAGATTCCAAATAAAAGTGAATAGATAATCTCATTACTCAATGTACTGTGTGCTAATTCCTGACCACCTTTAAATCCAATGGAGAATAATAAATATAAAGAGATAAATTTAGCGGAGCTTGCCGGTATCTCCATGTCACTTTTGATAAGAACGGCAATAATACCCAAAAGAAAAAATAATAAAGTCGGGTTTGTTAAATTTGAAAGAAGTAATTGAAAATCCATAATTCAATAAATAGTTGCCAGAGTTAAAATGTTGCCGCAGACAATGTAAACACTACTTGCGGGGTTGAACGTTGTGTAAAACGTGCCGATACATCCACTCTAAAAAGTAATAATAATCTGTTGAATCCGATGCCTGCTTCACCATAAAAACGTTCATCGGGTGATCGCTCGGTTGTCGGTAAAATCGTACCTGTATAAAGTTGAGTTTTTTCTGAAAAGCCACTCCATCCCAGAGCACCGGAAGCAATAAATTCTACGCCAAATGATGCTAAATTAGGGATGCGTAAAATACCCGGTATAACTTCGCCGAAGCTATGGTCTGCTCTGATAGCAATCATATTATCGCCATAAAATTCTTTCACAGCCATGCTACGAAAAACGCCCTGTGCCGCTGTGGAGGCAAGAGCAGTTTCAAAGCTGAAAAATCGTTGTGGTGGCACTTCTCCCTGTGATGCCCCTGCCATTATTCTGAGATCTAAACGCCATGCGGGTAATGTGGGAGTGCGTAACCATATATCAAGTGTTGCTTGCGAAAAAGAATAATCAGAAAACAGGAAATTTTTATCGGAATATTCGCCCGTCATTCGTACACCAAAATTAGATAAACGTCGAAAAGGACTGTGATTCCAATTTGCTTCTACCATTATTGAGCGCATAGTACCGTCGAAGATTGCAGGATTTTCACGATAGGAACGATTTTTTCCGAAGAATGCAAAATCGGTAGTACGCATCGCCGTAGTTTGATATTCACTGAGCAGAGAAAAACGTAAGGTTGTCGGTCGAACAGATAAATTTTGGCGAATAAATCGTAATTGTCCCCATCCGGCTTCAAAAAAGAGTTCACCGCCATCACCATAAAAATAATCCCCGTAATCATTTTTTGCGAGTAATGAAAAAAACGTAATACCGCTTGCCGGAATAATATAGGGGTTATCACGTCGCTGTAATCGCCGCCAGCCATTTGCACCAAGAGAATATTTTCCTATTTTGTCAAGAAAATGCCGTACTCCTAATTCGCCATACCATCGTTGATCGGAAATTCCATATCCTGATTTTATTGTCGCTTCCCAAGAATTAAAAATAGTATCGCGCAATCCCATACCAAGATAAGCACCATGCACACGATTGAAGCGAAAAATGTCTTCAAATCCCGTAAACGGGCGCCGTCCGACAGTATTGAGTACACGCACAACAGGAGCAAAAATCTGATTGATTAACCCCTCGGCAGCCACTGAATCTTGCACTTCCTGGGCTGTTTGAATAGCGGTATAAGCTTGTTCTTCTTCGATTTTTAGGGGCATCACAGAATTTGATCGCCAAAATGTGGTGTCATACACATCTGCCGCCGTCGCGACTTCAACCCTCCTTTGTTCAAAAAGATCATCTTCAACGGGTATATTGATTGCATAATCCGAGGCGATATTTTCTAATGAAAAATCAAGACGGGGATTAAGCAACCATAAAAGATTAACGCTGAACGACCCTTCAAGCGCAAGCCCTTCCGGCATAATATAGGGTCCGACTTTCGTAAAGGTTTGTTCAAATCGCAATGAAGCATCCAAAGGTAATTGCACCGCTTTTGTGGGTGTTAATCGCACGGAGACCGGTACGGCACTGTCGGGTTCAATCAATAATATCCCTTCGAGCATTTTACGTACGGAGGAATTGGCTTTTGCTCTGACTTTTACAAGCAATCGTTTATTTTCACGATACGTTTTTTCTATGGTAAATGTATATAAATCAAGCGCATCAGGATGGAAGGGCGTAAGTAATTCATCGCCCAATATAGCGACTTTATCTTCATAGGCACTAATATTGGTGCCAACAACCAATATATTCGTTTGCGGTGTAAGATTTGCCGTTTGTCGTCGTCGAATAATTTGATTAAAATATCGGTCAGGCGAGCTGTAATACCCTTTAGAAAACGTTTCAAGAATAGCGAATATGGTGGAATCTTCTTTACTGTCGGAGCGTCGCGCAGTAAGTGTATCGGTAGTGAAAACAAATTTAGAATACAGTGAATATGTATAAGAATTAATGGCATTCCTTTGCCGATTTTTTGTTGCCAATACTGCTTCCATCAATGCTCGCGCAGGGTCTTTGGCGGTAATCACCACTTCCTCGGTTCTTAACTCCAAAGACCTCATCCGTATATCCGCCATGGTGGTGTCTCGGTCAAAAGAAAGTGTCAGCTGTTGTTGTGAATAGCCCACCATAGATATAGTCATGGTATGACTTCCTTTGGGCAAACGCAGCAAAAAATAGCCTTGTCTGTCGGTGAGTGTACCCTTTTTTGTTCCCTGTAAACGTATGGTGGCAAAGCGTAAGCCGGTGGCACTATCCGCGTCAATGACACGCCCACGTAATGTGACTGTGCTTTGCGCTGCTGCGCCGGTGATACAACATAGAAGTAAGGCAAGCGTAGTAATAAATAATCGCATAGAATCCAATAGTTGAGAAAACTGTAGCCCAATGACGTGTTAGTGACGATAAAGTTTGTCATTGAGCTGCCCGAGTGCCGGAGTGGTTTATCGTTGCGATAAAGTTCTGCAAATTGTTGCAAGCTCTTTCCATTGTTCTTCGCTTAGTTTATGGGTTATATCGTTCAATAGAGCCATAAATTCGATATCTAAGTCACCCAGAAGGGTAATCCCTGAAGTTGTTATCATGCTTAAAGACAAACGCCTGTCTTCGCTTGTGCGCAAACGTTCCACAAAACCGCGACGCTCAAGACCGTCTATCACACGTGTGACATCCACACTTTTTTCAATGAGTTGTGCAAGAACTTCATTGCGTGAACACCCTCGCGGATGAGCACGTTTTAATATCCGTAACACATTGTATTGAGTGCCCGTAATGCCTAATTTTCCACATACTTGATCAACATTTTGCCTAATGAACTCTGCGGCAATGCTGGTTTGGATAATAGCATCCAATACAGGATTATTGTGAGGATGCTGCATAAGAGAAGCTCCGTTTTTTTCACTCATTGTATCATAATCCTCTCTAGAGAAAAATTGAAAACTATTTGGAGAAGAACAGAAAAATCAATATATTTGTTTTTACACATATAGTGTTTACACGTAAATTCTAAGGATTTTTCTATGGTCAATACGCTACACGTTTTTGCAGCCGGATTGTTTGTTCTCATGGCAAATATAGTAAGTGCACAGCCAACACACCAAGAAATAAGTATGAAACCCGGTTACACCGATCAGGTATATGTGTCATTAGAAAAGGGCATGGTACGCTCCGTTGCTTTGACCGAATGGGATTTGGGATTCGAAATCAATGGGCGCACTTCCTCCATTATTATCAATGAAGGTAAGGGGTGGGAACTATACTATGTGCCCGAGAGTACAGAAGAGAGTTTTTCCTTGCCATTCAATGAGGCCGATATTGCGCAATGGGAGCGAGTGATAAATTCCCCTTTATCGTGGAGTAGCGGAGCCTTCAATCGTAATATGGATGCAAATTTGGGGAAATACGGATGGGGAGAATATGACCCTTCTACCCATGCCGTCAAAGGTAATGCTGTTTATGTGATGAAACTTGCCGGTAAAATGACGAAAAAAATTATGATTACTGCTCTTGTCGGCGGAAAATATATGTTTAAATATGCCAATTTAGACGGTACCGAAGAAAAAAGCGGTGAAGTGGCAAAAAGTGATTTTGAAGGCAGAAATTTTGGATATTATTCTTTTACCACAGGTGATGTGGTTGATTATGAACCCGAAACTAATCAATGGGATATGATACTTGGGAAATATGTTGATTATGCCCAAGACCCATCAGGGAATGAAGTGCCTTATTCTGTCACCGGTATTCGTACGAACAGCTCTGTCACGGTTGCAAAAGTTCCCAATGGTGCAGCATCTAATAGTATGCCCGACGAAAGTGCATTTGCGTCCGATATCAACACTATCGGTTATAATTGGAAATCATTTACCGGCGGTGCATGGGTGCTGGATACAACAACCGCATATTATGTGAAAAATCAAAATAATAAGATATATAAAATTGTATTCAAAAGTTTTGGCGGAAATGCGACAGGTACAGTGACATTTATGCAACAAGATGTTACAGTAACTTCACTTGATAATAACTATATTTCGCATAATCAATCTGTTAGTATCTACCCAAGTATATTGCAATCCGGTGGTTCGTTTTTACTCCAACTTCAATCACAACAAGATATTGTATCGGTGTCAATTACAGATTATAATGGTAAAACACTTTTTTCTACAACACTTGACCGAACCGATACGGTGCAATCTATTGCATTGCCATTTTTACCTGTGGGACAATATGGCGTTGCGATTCATGATGGTGCGCATATCACTATGAAAAAGATATTGATTTACCAATAAACTGTCGTTTTTTTTCATTGTTACGAATACTTTCTTTTTTTTGATATGAATAAAATAATCACTATTTATTGCTGTATAGTATTGTGTGGTCCTGCATTGATGTTTGGCGGTAATGATGCCGATTCCTTACTGTATGACAATGAAAAACATTTTACAAATATTCGTCAATTAACATTTGGCGGTGACAATGCCGAAGCATATTGGAGTTATGACGGTACGGAACTGATTTTTCAAAGTAATTGGGATAAATTAACCAAACAAGGATGTGATCAAATATTCAGAATGAATGCAGATGGCAGTGCTTATAAGAGTGGGAAAAAATATGAATTAGTCAGTACAGATAAAGGACGCACGACTTGTTCCTACTTTTTGAAAGATGGGCGTATTGTTTTCGGTTCTACCCATGAATCGGGCGGTGCCTGTCCGGAAGCAACAATGTTTGCTGAGGGACGATATGTATGGAATATTTATGACAGTTACGATATTTATATAACGGATAATAAAGGTGAAAATCCTCAAAAATTAATTGCATCGCCCAAATATGATGCAGAAGCAACATGTTCACCCGATGGAAAATATATAATTTTTACATCAAATCGTTCAGGTGATTTAGAATTATGGCGGTATGAAATTGTTACGGGTGCCTTACAACAATTAACAAATACGCTTGGTTATGATGGTGGTGCTTTTTTCTCACCGGACAGTAAAAAAATTGTATGGCGAGCAAGTCGTCCTGTCAAAGATGAAGATGTAAAAAATTACAAAGAATTGCAGGAAAAAGGATTAGTCGAGCCGAAAGAATTACAGTTGTTTATTGCAGATATAGACGGCAATAATGTGGAGCAAATTACCAATTTACCCGGAGCTAATTGGGCACCTTTTTTTCATCCTTCCGGCAATAAAATATTATTTTGCTCAAACCATCATTCGCAGCAAAAAGGTGGTCGTGAATTTGCAATATTTATGATTGATATTCGCACAAAAACTGTAGAACAAATTACCCATTCCGGTACATTTGATGCTTTCCCGATGTTTTCACCGGACGGTAAAAAAATTGTCTGGTGCAGCAATCGCAATAAAGAACGAAAACCAACACGTTCAACGAATGTATTTGTTGCGGATTGGGTGGAATAGAACAATAAGTAGTATTTTTTTCCATAGTTTATTTTGATTATGACAAACATAGATAAAATCACCAAGAGTTCGGATTCGTCATCGGCAGATCAAAACAAAAAGTCATGGATTAAGCGCATAGGGGTATGGGGATTCCTCTTCTTTTTAGTGAAAGGGTTACTATGGCTTACCGTGCCGACACTTATCTATTGGATTAACAAATAACACAGATGCATACTGAGATTATAGACAAATAATCGTAATTTGCGCTGTTATTCACTTATTATAGCAAGAAAAAATATGCTTTTTTCTCAGTTGACAGCGCAACAACGAAAAGACATCAAAGCATTACAACGCAAACAAGCGCGGGATGAAAACGGGGAATTTTTGGCAGAAGGTGTCAAGGTATGTACCGAGTTATTCGATAGTCCTTATCGTGCTGATTGTGTTATAGTGCGCCATAATGCCGCTGAACACGCACTTACTTTGGCGGAAAAATTTCATGAACGCGGCGTGGCGGTTTTTTCTGCTCCTCATGAGCACTTTAATGCAATGTGCGATGCACAAACTCCCCAAGATATTCTTGCGGTGGTGAGGTATATGCCTTACTCACCGACATCCATCATAAGCGATAAAGCCATTATCTTAGATTCAGTTGCCGACCCCGGCAATGTGGGTACTATCATCCGCACAGCAGATTGGTTCGGTTTTCAAACTATTATACTTGGATCCGGTTGTGCCGACCGCTATAATCCTAAAGTGATTCGTTCAACTATGGGGTCACTTTTTCATTGCAATGTATTTCAAGTTAATGATATTGTTGAATTTGCAAAACTACATCTTCGTGACTATGCACTCTGTGGGGCAATGCTTTCCGGGACGGACACCCCTTCTATACTCAAAAATTATGCAAGAATTGCGATAGTTTTGGGCAATGAAAGTGCCGGTATTTCTTCATCAGTTAAGCCGATATTAACCCACAGCTATCACATACCGGGCGAAGGGAAGGCGGAATCGCTGAATGTTGCCATAGCTGCCGCAATAAGCATGTATAGCTGCGTGTCTTAAGACTTTTATCTATCATCGGAGATAAAAAAACGTCAAATATTGACCATAATTTCGGATTTTTGCAGTCTTATATTTTATTTATCCATATACAACACAGATTCTTATGAATTTTACATTCAGTGATACCCATGAAATGATTCGCACCACAGCACGTGATTTTGCTCGGGACGAGATAGCACCTTCGGTGATTGAACGCGATAAAAACGGTGTATTCCCCAAAGAAATCGTACAGAAATTGGGTGAGCTCGGCTTTCTTGGGATGATGGTTCCTGAACAATGGGGCGGTGCCGGACTTGATGCTTTGAGCTATGTCATCGCAATGGAAGAAATATCGAAGATAGATGCCAGTGTCGGTGTGATTATGTCGGTTAATAACTCTTTGGTGTGTTGGGGTTTAGAAACCTATGGCAATGATGAGCAGAAAGAGCGTTTTCTCAGACCTTTGGCAAGTGGTCAAAAACTTGGTGCTTTTTGTTTAAGTGAGCCGGAAGCCGGTTCGGACGCAACACAACAGCATACATCAGCCACCCAAAACGAAAATGGTGATTGGGTGTTGAACGGTACGAAAAACTGGATTACAAATGGTACATCAGCAGATACATATATTGTCTTCGCACAGACAAATAGGGAGCTTCGCCACAAGGGTATCACATGCTTTATTGTGGATAGAAACACTCCCGGTTTTGAACCCGGATTAAAAGAAGATAAATTAGGCATTCGCTCAAGCGACACATGTTCTATTGGATTAACCAATGTTGTCGTGCCCAAAGAAAATATTCTTGGTGAAGTGGGTAAAGGTTTCTATATTGCCATGGAAAGCCTCAATGGTGGTCGTATTGGTATAGCTTCACAAGCATTAGGTATAGCGCAAGGAGCATTTGAGCGTTCGGTTGAATATGCCAAACAACGCAAAGCATTCGGTAAACCGATTGCAGAATTACAAGCAATACAGATAAAAATTGCGGAAATGGCAACCAAAGTCGAGGCGGCTCGCTTGCTTGTCTATAAAGCAGCAACGATGAAAGACAAACATGAGCGTTTTGTGAAAGAAGCTGCTCAAGCGAAATTACTTGCCTCCAAGTTTGCCGTAGAAGTGGCTTTAGAAGCTATTCAAGTGCATGGCGGTTATGGCTATGTTCGTGAATATCAAGTTGAACGCTTATTGCGCGATTCAAAAATTACCGAGATTTATGAAGGTACTTCCGAAATACAGCATATCGTTATAGCAAGGGAACTTATCAAAGATTTGCAGTAATGTTTTCAGTATAAATTACCAAACCCTCATTTCTTACTTTTGATGAAAGCACGTTTCGTGAAGGAACGTGCTTTTTCCATACTACCATTCTTCTCTATGATTGATACACATGCACATCTCGATAATAATCAATTCGATGACGACAGACATGCAACATTCCAAAGAGCTTTGGATGCAGGGATTACGAATATCATTATTCCTTCAATTCATCCTGACAATTTCGATGCAGTGCATCGCTTAGCCGATACGTATGAGCAGGTTTTTCGCGGTGTGGGAGTACATCCTCATCATGCGCATGAAGCAACACACAAAATTTACGATATGATGGAAAAGCAATCCGACGATGAAAAAGTGATTGCTATTGGCGAAATAGGAATTGATTATTATTATGATTTTTCGCCGAAGGAAACCCAGAAAACGACATTCCGTGAGCAATTACGCATCGCAAAACGCACAGGTTTACCCGCGATTATTCACAACAGAGAAGCCGATACTGATGTTTTAACGATTATAGAAGAAGAGCAAGATGGTACATTGAAAGGTGTACTGCATTGTTTTTCATCAGACATAGAAGTACTGAAGCGCGCATTGGCTTTGGGAATGCTTGTTTCTTTTACAGGCAATATCACCTATAAAAAATCCGTCTTGGGCGAAGTAGTGCTTCATACACCCTTGGATAAAATGATGATTGAAACAGATGCGCCATATATGGCACCCGTTCCACATCGCGGCAAACGCAATGAGCCGGTGTATGTGCAATACATAGCAGAAAAAATAGCAGAAATACATAACACTTCTTTAGCACAGGTAATAGCAATGACTTCTCAAAATGCTCAATCTTTATTTCGTTTTTTGATGTGCCTCCTGATTCTGACGGCGACAATGTTTGTGCAAGACGGTTATGCACAAAAGAAATCATCCAACGACCAATATGATGACAGGGACGAAGAAATAATTGAGACAGAAAGACCACTTCCCAAATGGTGGCAAAACAAAACTGTGGGTGTGTCATTCTCGCTATCTACCAATACAATTGTAGAAACAGCGACAGCGTTGGACACGAACAGCCGATTCTCGACATCGTTTGAGGGATTATTTGCTTTCGGAGGAGGGGTCTCTTATTCTCTGCTTGACTGGCTAAATGTTGAGGGATCATATCTTTATTCACGTAATACAAAAGTTGCCGAACGACAGCTCGACTCTAAACGAAATCAGTTACCGAATACACATCAATCATTTAATTTGTCGGTACGAACTATTGCAAATCCTTATGCAAAGGTCAATTTTTTTGGTACGATAGGAATGAGTTACCTTATCAATAAAGTATGGGCAGGCAAAAGCACAGATCCCGGCTCGCCCGATTATGCTCCCGATGACCAGTTATTATTGTCGGTCAATCAGCTTGGATTAAATGCAGGTGCCGGATTTTCGATAAATATTCCCACCTCATTCGGTATGTTTCAACCAACAGCCGAATGGCGATTAGATTTTCCCTTTGCCTCTGATAATCGTCTTATTCAATTAGGACCGGACAATGAAGAATTGGGAATTTATGCACCTCGTAAAAATTATGAAGTAGCAACTTTTTATTCCTTACCTCGATTTACATTGTATTTTTATCCTCAATGGTAAGACTATATTATCACGAAAATCACAAACACTTATGAAAATAGCCAAAATATTCGCTGCTGCATTTGGAATTGGACTTGGTGTGGGTGCAGGATTTCTTGCCGCACCGGTAATTTCCGGTGATAATGTCTATGAACAAGTAAAAAAATTCAATGATGTACTGAACAGAACAGCCCGCAATTATGTGGAAGATGTTGATTCAAAAAAATTAACCGAAGCTGCCATAAAAGGGATGTTAAATGAACTTGACCCTCATTCGAGTTATATCTCTGCGGAAGCAATGGAAAAAGTACAAGAGAATTTTCAAGGCAGTTTTGATGGCATAGGTGTGGAATTTCAGATTGTCTCGGATACCATAACCATAGTTACACCAATTTCGGGTGGACCAAGCGAGGCATTAGGCATTCGAGCGGGCGATAAAATTATTACCGTTGACGGCAAATCCGTTGTCGGTATTTCCGAAGAAGAAGTGCCAAAACGACTCAAAGGTCCTAAAGGCACTCAGGTCATACTCGAGATTAAACGAAGCGGTGAAAAAAAATTATTATCCTATACCATACAACGCGATAAAATTCCTATTTATACTGTGGATGCGGCATATATGGTAAAAAACACAGATATAGGCATTATTTCTGTTAATCGTTTTGCGGCAACCACACACAGCGAATTTGTTGAAGCAGCAAAAAAACTTCGCAGCCAAGGTATGAAAAAAATGATTCTTGATTTGCGCAGCAATCCCGGCGGATATTTAGATCAAGCAATTCAACTTGCCGATGAATTTATCGGTGATGGAAAAAAAGTCGTCTATACTATTGCGCGTCGCAATGATGACAGCGAAGAATATTATGCCACATCCGATGGTCAATTTGAACAAATGCCTTTAATTATTCTTATCAATGAAGGTTCTGCTTCCGCAAGTGAAATTGTTTCGGGTGCTGTCCAAGATTTGGACAGAGGGCTGATTGTTGGCGAAACATCCTTCGGCAAAGGTTTGGTGCAGCAACAATATCCGCTCAATGATGGTTCCGCTTTCCGATTAACTATTTCGCGTTATTATACACCATCCGGACGTTTAATTCAAAGACCATATTCCGATAAAGAAAAATATTATGCTCTTGAAGGGCGAGAAGAAGGCGATGAAGGTAATAATATTGCCCATACGGTTGAAAAAACCGATAAAAAAAATCGTCCCGAGTTTAAAACAAAAGCTGGTCGTACTGTCTATGGCGGCGGCGGCATCACACCCGACTTTATTGTCAAACAAGATACTATCACTTATTTATTAAGGGTAATACGATCAAAAAATATTTTCTGGGAATATGTTGCTCAATATTTAGATGGAAAAGGCGGATATATACGCAAGCAATATGCACAAAAATTTGACCTTTTTGAGAAAGAATTTGCCGTACAAGAATCGGTAATGGACGAATTTAAGTATTATGCCATCTCGAAAGGCGTTGAATGGAGCGAACGCGACTATGCTCTTGATAAATCATATTGCCAATCTATGATAAAAGCATATATTGCGCGTTCACTTTTCGGGGCGCAGGCATTTTTCCCTATTGCTTCGAAGGAAGATAAACAAATACAAAAAGCAATAACTCTTTTTCCGGAAGCAGTAAAAATTGCCCGATTACACTAAATTTTTATATACATTCAAGGTTGTTTTTTAATGAAATTACGCAGTATTTTTATTTCTCTGTTCACATGGCTTGCACTTTTCTTTTGCACTCTTTTGCCGACACAAGCCCAAAGCACAGTGTTTATGGCGGGAGAAGAATTAGAGTATTCGGTGTCATTTTTAGGTATTCGTTTGGGTACAATTAAAATTGTGACAGAAGGTAATCAAACCGTAGGCAATGCGCCGGTGGTGAAGGGCAAAGCATATATAGATTCACATCCCAATATTCCTTTCGTAAGTTTACATGCGGTTTTTGAATCGTGGATGGCAACATCGGGCACACACTCGCTGCAATTTGTTGCGAATACTCAAGAAGATAAAGAAAGCTGGATGTATGATAAATACACGTTTGACTATACGGGGAAAATGGTGAAAACGGAAAAATATCTCGATAAACAATTAAAAGAAAAAAAAGTGTTTAACACAGCGAAAAAATGGAATGACGGATGCTCTTTGTTTTTCACGGCACGTCATCTATTAAAATCAGGAAAGACATTGCGCATCCCGACTATTGTGAAAGAAGATACGGTATTTACTACCATTGCATACAAGGATGCTAAGGTAGAGAATGTGGAAATTGATGCACTTGATTATGAAATTAAAACTGTGCATTTTCAAGGGGAAGCAAATTGGACAGGTGTATATGGCATTACAGGCAAATTCGATGGTTGGTTCAGTGATGATGAGGCTCGTGTGCCTATTCGTGCCAAGATGAAATTGTATGTCGGCAATGCGGATATCGAATTAGTTCGTTGGAAGCGTCCCGGATGGACACCACCGAAGGGATTATAAGTATTACAATCATAATTTTTCAAAAATACTCGCTATTTTTATGATATGGCGAGTATTTTTTTTACGATAAGAAGGAACAATATATGAAGTTTATTGATGTAGCAACAATTTCAGTACAATCCGGTAAGGGAGGCAAAGGTCATGTGAGTTTTCGTCGCGAAAAATATGTACCGCTTGGAGGTCCTGACGGCGGTAATGGCGGTAAAGGCGGCGATGTTATTTTCCGTGGAGATATACATATTAATACTTTGCTCGATTTTCGCTTTCAACGCAATTTTACTGCTGAAGACGGTCGTCCCGGCGACAAAAGCCGCTGCACCGGTCGTGATGGGAAAGATATGATAATTCGTGTGCCGATGGGTACTGAAATACATAATGCTGAAACACACGAATTAATTGCAGATATTACACCTGAGAACCCCGAATATTGCATTGCACGCGGAGGCAAAGGCGGAAGGGGAAATTGGGAGTTCCGTTCATCAATAAATCAGGCACCGCGTAATTCAGACCCCGGAATGCCCGGAGAAAGTTGTTCGGTCACACTTGAGTTAAAAGTGCTCGCCGATATTGGTATAGTCGGTTTCCCCAATGCCGGAAAATCTACATTAATTTCAGTAATTTCGGCGGCAAAACCAAAAATTGCAGATTATCCCTTTACAACATTAGTGCCCAATCTTGGTATGGTACGGCTCGGCGATATGATGTCTTTTACTGTTGCGGATATTCCCGGACTCATAGAAGGAGCGCATGAAGGTAAAGGCTTGGGAATTCAATTTTTACGACATGTAGAAAGAACAAAAGTTCTTGTGTTTCTACTGGATGCACAATCGGAAAACCCTAAAAAAGATTATGAAATTTTATGTAAAGAATTAGAATTGTATAATACTGATTTAGCACATAAAAAAAGAATTATTTGTATAAGTAAATCCGATACATTGGATGATGAGAAACGCAAAGCAATAGAAAAAATCCGCATCGCACGCAAAAAACCCGTGATTATTTCATCTGTCGCAGGGGAAAATATTACCGCTTTACAGTGGATGATGTGGGAAGGATTGCAAGATTCATAATATGGAAATAACTATCGAAGAGAAAATACAGAATATTATTCAAAATTCCATCGCTGATTATATACATAGTCATGGTGGTGAATTGATATTTCATTCTTTTCATGATGGTATTGTGTCTATAAGTATGAAAGGTGCATGTGTTGGCTGTTCGGCTCAAGATATTACTTTACGTTTTGGGCTTGAGCGTACATTACGAAGAGCAATTCCCGAAGTAAAAAAAGTTGTAATAAAATAACAAACGATAATACACTTGTCTAAAGAGCGTGTAAGAGATAATAGCATATTGTAAATACCAAAAGTATGATGATAGATTTTTTTTATATCTGTTGATAAATATTCTAAACAGTTAATCCATACATATAATTGTGCATTGACATCATGTTGTGAACAGATTCTGTTGTACTTTGGCTAAAGTCATGTCAGAAAGTTATTCTATGAATGTAAGTTATTGTGAATACACTAATACTCCATCTTTCGTCTTTTATTGAGACAAATTTATCTCTACAGAAAATCAATGCATTGTGTTGTAATAGAGTCCATTTTTTTGTATCGGGTTTTTCTTTTGTGAATATATGTTTATACTTTTATCCTTAGGAGTGTTGAATATTTGTAGAAAAAGTATGTAGAAGACTATCAATTGTATGTATGCTTTTTCATGCTTTACTATTTTTACTTTATTGGATTCGATACAATATATTTTTCTTTCTGATATTCTTGAGATTTATCACTTTTTTGTATCAGACACCGTTACTTTACCCACACACAATCGTCTAAAACGATTATTCGTCTTGGCGATAGTTTTTTGAACATAATTATAGTGAAATCTATGGCAGTGCAACAATGGGAAGGGCGCACTTCACTTCTTGTCGGTGAAGAAAATATCGAACAATTGCATAAATCACATGTACTTATCGTCGGGCTTGGCGGTGTTGGTTCTTATGCTGCCGAAGCTATATGTCGTGCCGGCATAGGCAATATAACTATTGTGGACGGTGATAAAGTAGAAGCCAGCAATCGCAATAGGCAATTACCTGCGCTTTCCTCTACCGAAGGGCAATGGAAGGTAGATATTATGGCTGCCCGATTGCGCGATATTAATCCGGATGTAAATTTGACTGTCCATAAAGTATTTGTTAAAGATGATGTTGCCGATGATATTCTTGCTACGCCTTTCGATTATGTCATGGATTGTATAGATACGCTCGCTCCCAAGGTGCATCTGATTCGTAAAGCACGAGAACGCGGCTATCCTGTGGTTTCATCCTTGGGTGCAGCGGGAAGAATCAGACCCGAACTTATTCGTATTGAAGATATTTCAACTTCCCATAACTGCAATTTAGCATTTTATGTACGTAAAAAGCTCCGCCGTCATGGTATAGAAAGTAATGTGACGGTGGTGTATTCTCCTGAGACTATTGATAAAGAGGGAGTACGATTAACAGATACACTGCAAAATAAGCGCTCCTTTTTGGGAACTATCTCTTTTATACCCGCCTCTTTTGGTTTATTTTGTGCTTCGGTTGTTATTCGTACTTTACTTGGCACAATGGATCCATTACCAATCAAAAAGAAAAAACGCCGGTCTTTTAAAAAACATTTGCCCCCACAGGAATAAGTTGCTACTCGCAAAGTTTATTCTATAACACAATGAACGATAAACAGGAATGATACTATTCTCATTGCGAAGCCGTCACAGGGTCTTCGCTTAAGTAAAGGGGCTGTACGAGCGCGCGCATTGAGTTAAAGAATACAAGAGAACAAAGCATTCATGGTATATCAAGAAAACGAACTGACACAAAAAAGAATTTTACAATTTTGGGCTCCTCTGGCAGCTACATGGCTTATGATGGCGCTGGAGGGTCCCATTCTTACAAGTTTTATTGCACGTTTAGCGGACTCAACATTAAATCTTGCTGCCTATGGTGTGGCACATCCTCTTGCCATGCTTATAGAATCGCCTATCATTATGATGTTAAGTGCTTCGATTGCTTTGGTGAAGGATGCAGAATCTCTCAAAAAACTCCAACGTTTTTCCTTAATACTTAATGCCTGTGTCACAGCCGGAATGGCATTGATTATTGTGCCGCCAATATTTTATTTTCTTGCCAATAACATTCTTTTTTTACCACCCGAAATTGCATGGCGTGCGCATATTGCCATGATGATATTATTGCCGTGGCCCGCCGCCATAGGTTTTAGGCGATTTTATCAAGGTATATTAATTAGTAATGGCTATACAAAAAGAGTGGCGATAGGAACAATGGCGCGATTATTTTCTATGTTATTATCCGCTTTTGTTTTAAGCACAATGAAAGTAGAAGGCGTTATTGTTGGTGCGGCTGGTTTATCGGCGGGTGTGGTATTTGAGGCATTATGGACACGGTATGTTGCACAAAAAATTATTCGTAAAGTAAAAAATACTCATACGGACTATGGCGCAACATTAACACGTCAACGTATTGTATCTTTTTATTATCCTTTAGCTCTCACATCATTTATCAGCATGGGAGTGTCTCCGATATTAACATTTTTTATTGGACATAGTCGTATGCCGATAGAATCATGGGCTGTATTTCCCGTTGTAGATTCTTTTGTCTTTTTATTCCGCAGTTTTGGTTTTGCATACCAAGAAGTGGGTATGGCATTATTGGGCGAAAGACATAAAAATCATCGTGCTTTATGGAAATTTGGTTCTATGATGGCATTAATAACTACATCTGTTTTGGGGATTATTGCCTTTTCTCCTTTTGGCTCTATAGTTCTTGAAAAATTATATGGCTTGCAACCGGCATTAGCTGATTTTGCTTTAACGCCTATGCGTATTTTGGTATTATTGCCTGCATTGTCGGTGTATTTTTCTATGTTACGCTCGGTGATTATTAATGCACATCGTAATACTATTGTGACAGTCTCCACCGTTATTGAGGTCGGTATTATCGGTGGACTCATGGCAATATTGGTATGGGGTTTTCATCCTGTGGGCGCAGTGGCGGCGGCACTTTCTTTATTAACGGCACGCATTGCTGCCAATATATATTTGGTAAAATATTATAAATCTATACTTGCCGAAGCGTAAAAAGGGGGAAGCCGTTTACTCATATTTAATCATTCCGATATGGGGAATGCCGTCTTCAAGATATATTTCAGATACTGCGGTAAAACCTAATTCCGTATAAAATTTCCGTAAATATTCTTGTGCCGATATATGGATAGGAATAGTACCGTACAGATGATAAAGCAAGGTTATTGCATATTTCATTAACTCTTTTCCAATGGAAAGCCCTCTGTATTCTTTATGGACTGCAACTCTGCCTATTGCCGGTTCTGAATAGACCACATTCGGTGCTAAAATTCTGCAATATGCAATAATTGTTGTATCATCATAAACTATCACATGAAAAGCTTGTTTGTCAAAACCATCCGCATCTAAATAAGGACAGTTCTGTTCAACAACAAAAATATTTTCGCGAAATGAAAGTACATCATAACACTCATTTGTTGTTAATTCTGAAAAATGTTTATGTGTAATATGTATCATTAGAGTAAACGTCGTGCTTTAATTTCAATATATTTATTAAGGATGTCAATAGTCAAATTTTGAGGTGACGTAAGCACGGGTTGAATACCGTAACGTTCAAGCTCTTTGACTATAAGTTTTTTTTCAAAAGCAAATTTTTCCGCAATAGCTTTATGATATACTTCCTCTACATTATCCGGTGAAGAATGAAGCAATGCGCGTAATTCGGTATTTTCAAAAAACACGATGACCAAAAGATGTCTGCGTGCAATGGATTGTAATGCGTGAATATTCCTTTGCAATCCCGACAATGTCTCCATATTCGTAAATATAATAATTAGACTTCTTTGTTTTGCATAAGCATTGATGGAAGCAAAAAGGCGTTCAAAATCAGATTCCATAAAGTTCGATTTTTCGGCATAGAGAGCTTCTTGAATTTTGAACATTTGTTTTGTGTTTCTGTCGGGAGGAAGAATAGTTGCCACTTTATGAGAAAAAGTCATAAGCCCTGCTTTATCTTGTTTTTGTATGGCAATATTTGCAAGAACAAGTGTTGCATTAATAGCATAATCCACTAAAGTCATGCCCTCGAAAGGCATTTTCATAGTGCGCCCTTTATCAATAATACAGAATACTTGCTGAGATTTTTCATCGGTATAATGATTAACCATCAAATCATTGGAGCGAGCGGATGCTTTCCAGTTAATTGTCCTATAATCGTCGCCGAGAACATAAGGGCGAATATGTTCAAATTCCATCGAATGACCAAGTTTACGAATGCGTTTTATTCCTATTTCTGTCAGACGATGCGAATGTGCCATTAATTCATAGTGACGCATTTGTAAATACGATGGATATACACGCACACTTTTATTTTCATCGAAACGATAGCGTTTTTGAATAAGTCCTATGGTGCCGCGGACAAAAACAAGTACTGCACCAAAACTATATTCACCTCTTTTGACGGGTCGTAATGTATAATGCAAACGCTTATGTTCTGCGGATTGCAATGTCATCTCATGAGAAGAATCACGATATTGGAATTGAAAAGGTACTTCGTCAATAACCGTGCATCTGACAGTAAATGGATAAAAATTATCAATTGTTATGTATATATCATTGCTATCACCATTGGATAATGTGTCGCCGAGTATGCGATGAGCGCGTATTCCTTTGGTGTTACCGAAAAGAATCCATATATCCAAGAAGAAAAGTGTGATAAATGAATAGAGTACTATTGTTGCGGCAGTAAGTATAATAGGGAATGCAAATGCTATGGAATACAGCACAATAATACAGCATAATCCAATAAAAAAACGAGGACTAAGATACAGCGATCGAAAAAAAGAACCCATTGTACTCTTTTATGTTGTAAGGATTAAAGAATAGTGACACTTGTAGCGACAAAGGAAAATTCCTTTTGATCACCTTTTATATTTTCTTTTTCTTGTGCACTTGCACCGCCATCTTCGGCATATTGTCGCGCTGCGGCTTCCGATACAATGATTTCTTTCATTATCCCTTCTGCAATAATTTTTTTGCCACTACAATTTTTAGGGACAATAACACTGTTACTACTAAATATCAAGCGTGCTGAATTTCTTCCATCACTGATAATCATCCAACAACCTTTTCTTTTACAGACACTCTGTACTATTGCTTTTAATCGTACTGTTTTCCCATGATTTTCTTTTTGCAGTGCTTTTGCCAAAGTTAATGGTATTATATCGCTCATAACGGGTTGTGCTCCATAGATTTGTGCCCCCGATAATTTCTCTGCCTCGACTTTTGAATATATACCGATACAACCTAAAAAGATACTTATCGTAATAAACCATAGTTTCATGACTGAACCCCTGTCCATTGAAGAAAAAAGCGTACACAGAGCATACCAATATAGAGAAAAATATATCCTGCAATAATACTTGTACTTGCATAGATGATTGTCATCAATACCGATAATCTTTGTGTGATAATACAATCGAGAATGAATGTTGAAAATGTTGTAAAACCACCACAGAATCCCGTTGCGAGAAAAAGGTAGTTTTGAGAAGAAAGAGATGACTGTTTATATAATTCAGTAAAAACACCAATAAGCAAACATCCGATACTATTCACTGCAAATGTGGCTAAAGGAAAACCATGAACAGGTATTTCTTGAATTATATATCCAGCCCCATATCGTGCAATAGATCCAAAAAATCCTCCTATGCCTACAAGTATAACCGACAGAATATTCATAAGGATTAATTGTCTATCATTTGAAAAATACGAGTTGTTTCTTTTTCTAAAGCCAATTTCATTTCACGCACTTCATCGCATACAGGTACTAATTCACGAATCAGCGATTCGAGAGCTCGTTTATTGTGATGGACAGTTTGGTCAATACCTGTGACTTTTTCTTTAAGCCATTCAAGCAAAGTCATGCGCAAATGTGTTGTGGAAAGAATTTGTTGTAAGGGTTGTTGCAAAATTGTATGATCTTCTTCAATATGTTCCAAAAGATTTTCATAAGCTATAAGCATACGTATTTGCTCAAAACCATTACCTGCATTGAGTGATTTATAGACTGCGTTATATGATTTTTTGAATTGTTGAATTTCTTCCGGTAAACCAACGGTGGCAAACATCAAATATAATTGTTCCACATCCTCTTTTTCGGCAAGTGTCGAACCGCGCATAAACGATACAGCCCTTAATAAATCGAGCGCTTTTGCTTGAGTACGCGGCGAAATATAAAAGTCATTGTAATCTGCCGTGGATTGTCCTTTGTTTTTTTCCCGCAAACTTCTATTGCGTGTATATTCATAATGGCGAATAACAAGATTGGCAAAATATAATGTCTCGGCACTGATACGAAAATTTAAGGTTGTATCCACACCGGTAATCATCTGTTGCAAACGGCGCAAATCTTTGTAGGAAATCTTTTGGGGAGGAGTAATGACTCTGCCTGAGTGATGGGAATATTGCAAAGCAATTTTAAATTGAACAAGAGGGTCTTTGTCAGGTAAAATAATTGCTTTAAATAAAAATCTGTCTAAAATAGCTTCTGTTACTTCACTTATACGTAAATAATTGGTTGCTGCAACCACACTGTGGATATGTGATTGTACATTTTGTACACCGCGAATCAATTTGCGCTCATTGAGTAATGATAATAAAGCCCGTAAAGTAAAATCATTAGCATCGAAAATTTCATCAATAAACCCAAATTCACTTTCTACAAGAGAACCTTCTGTATTATGAAATATTTTTCCTGTTTTTAATAATTCTATATCCAGCCCACCGAAATACGTATCGGGTTGTTGTTCTTTGCTTGCTTGTACCCTGAAAATACGTGCATCCTCGAAAATTGCAAATAATTGTTCTGCTAACAGTGATTTCCCCGACCCTGTGCGGCTTTGCAATAATAAATGTTCCCCCGTGAGAAAGGCATAAATAGCTTGTTCGATAACTTCCTCGCGATTTATGACCCTTCTGCCGACAAATTCCGCCGCTTGTTTTAAACGCAGCGCATTATGTTCTAAGGAAAAGCCCTCAATTGTTGGTAATGTTCCGGAATGTGCATTTGCAAACATATAACCCCGCTTAAAAAATATAGGTAATAGCTAATCCCGTTTGTATGGGCATGATGCGCCATACACCGGAGTGTTGAATCTTTTGTGTCGAATGTCGTTCATTTTCGGCATCCACAACCGTATAAGTGGCAAAACTACCGACTATTGCGCCCAAAACAACATCCGACAACCAATGCTTGTCTTTGTACATACGCGCAAAACCTGTGCTTGCTGCCAATCCATAAAGTCCGGCTGTTGCCCACCAACGCTGTATGCGTGCACTTAATACGCCGCTGACGGTAAAGGCAATTGTGGAGTGACCCGACGGAAAAGACCATCGCTCATCGCCCCAATGGAAAGGCGAAAATGAACCGTGCCCTTCGTTTAAATATGGTCTTGCTCTGCCTATGACATATTTACCGAGTGTTGTCAATGTGCCGCCGATAATTAATGCCTCGCCCAACATTCTCCCCGTTGTACGGATATATTCATCATCGAAAAGAAGCCCCCCGCCATACAAACCTACTGTCAATAAAGCCGGAGCCGCCAAATCACCATACTGATTAGCTATCTCCATAGCTTTGTCCATCGTGCCGGTGCGTAGAGAAGAGTTTTGTATATCGCTGCGCAAAGATTCATCGCCCAGAGTGCTTGCGGCAACCAGACCCGTTGCAATACCCAGATGGATAACATTATACTCCTGTACCGAAACTAAACGGTTACCTGCATAACCTACTGTGGAAAATGCTGTGGAAATATCATCCCATATCACCGATGGTATGGTGCGTGTTGAATCGTCCGCATAGAGTTCAACACTACGTAAGCATAGAGTAATCAAACAAATCGCACCAAAAAGTATATTCATTGCAGCTATGGTATGTGTAAGGATACTTCAATTCTTTTGAATGCAATTTCGTAAAATTTTTCTGAGAAAGTATAATGTCTATAACAAATGAACGAAATCTTCATAGTATTTTGCATCGTAAAAACGTCTGTGAATAAGAAATTACCCTGCGAGGTGTTGAAATTGTATGCCAATATCTTCAAGGTATTTTCACAGAGAATATTGCGGACATCATCAAGGATTGGGAACTATGAACAGAACAGTATCACGCGCAGTCTATTGTGCAGCAATGATATGCACATTTTTATGTATTACATCATTCTCACCGGGTGAAGGTAAACGTTATGTACCTAATGAGTCTTTTGGCTTCGGTGAACGCTTAGAATTTCGTGTCGGCTATAAATTTATCACCGCCGGAACAGCATATTTCCATGTCTTGCCTGAACCGATAATACGTAATGGACAGCAATGTTATGATGTTCGTTTTCAAGTGCGTTCATTACAAAGTTTAGAATGGCTGTATCGTGTCAAAGATGATTATAGAACCGTCTTGGATGTTGATGGCATTTTCCCTTATGAATTTGAACAACATATTCGCGAAGGTGGTTATAAACGCGACTTTAAAGCTACTTTCGACCAAGTGCAAAATGTGGCACGCACCACCGAAGGCGAATTTTCTGTAACACCATTCATTCATGATGTGGTATCGGCATTCTATTATGTCAGAACCTTAGACTTACAAAATAAAAAAAAGGGTGAAATTATACCCCTCAAAAACTTTTTTGACAAAAAAACGCATGATTTGGGCGTAAAAATTCTGGGTAAACAAACCATCGAAGTAGAAGCCGGTACATTCCGCTGTATTGTTATAGAACCATTGGTTGTAGAAGGAGGGCTCTTTAAAGCAGATGGGAAAATATTAATCTGGGTTTCCGACGATGAAAGAAAAATACCCGTAAAAGTAGCTACAAAAATACCTATCGGCTCCATAGACACAGAATTAACATCATATAAGGGATTACGCGGTCCTTTACAGTCTTTAGTGCAATAATTCATACACAGCAATGACAACAGAACAAAAAAGAATATTATATAGGCAATTACAGAGTATTAATAATCATGGAACGGAGTTTGTCAGCGAATTTTACAGACGATTGTTCGAACAATACCCGCATTTGAGAGTAATGTTCAAATCTACATTGTCTGAGCAATACACGAAGTTTATGAGTATGTTGTCCATTATTATTAAAGGAATGGGAAATCCGTCAATCATAGTCCCGCTCATTGCCGAAATGGGCGAATCACATAAAAGTTATGGTGTATTACCGCATCATTATACAATTATAGAAGACATCTTTCTTTCAGTACTCCGCGATACATTCCCCGATGACTATAATGATGAAATAGAACAAGCATGGAAGCAAGCTTTTCAATTTATGTCACGAATAATGCAAGAATAAAGGATAGAGTAAGCGGACAGAAAAATTTATCCAAATAATAAAAGAACTTAATTTATTGGATATATTTATGAAAAAAATTCTGATTATGCTCGTAGTATGTATTGCGCAATACGCTATTGTCAATGCACAAATAAAAGAACAAAATACTGAATCCATTGATGAAGCATGGAAGTATATATCGGCAATGGATTATTCCAAAGCAGAGCAATTACTGCTAGCTGCCACAAGTACAAGTCCCGAATCCGCCGTGCGTGCGCATCTGTCATTGATGTATTTGTATTCATTTCAGCGACGCTACAGCGAAGCCGAGCAACAATTCCAATCATGTATATCACGTTCGCGTAATCCCTATCCTTATTTTTATGCCGGAATATTTAAAAATTTTTCTCATGTTTTTCAAGGAAAAGAATATTCGTCTTTCAGCCGTTTATTGGAAACAATGAAAGAAGATAATAATGCTCCGGGTATTTTGCGAGCATCTTCTGCCGAACTTTTAGCACAAATTTTGACAAAACAGGGCGATATAGCCAAAGCACAAAAGAATTATGATTTTATCGGAGCCATTGCCACATGGGCTTTAATCGGTCCTTTCGATAATGTGGGCGGCTCGGGATATGATACCGACTATATGCCCGAAAAAAGCTATGAGCCGGAAAAAGAATATTCGGCGATGAATGGCATTGTTGCTAAATGGTTTACACCCCCGGCGCAAAGGCGTGATTATTGGATTGATTTTACACGTTTTTTCCCCTATTCGGATGCAGTGTTTTATGCCATCACGTATGTGTACAGTGACAATAATGCCAATGTGCATATTCGGGTAGGTACAAGCGGTGCAATGAAAACGTGGTGCAATGATAATCTTATTATCAGTGAACCGGAAGAAACCAATAATGATGTTGATACCTATATAGCCCCTGTGCAATTACAAAAAGGATGGAATAAAATTTTAGTCAAAGTATGTAATTCCGAGCTTGACAGAGTAAATTTTCTCTTGCGTATTACCGATACCAAAGGCAACCCTTTACCCGGATTGCGTTATACAACCGATAAACAGACTTATACACCATCAGTGGAAAAATCCGCATCTGTACTTGAGAATGAATTTGCGGTTTTTTTACGAAATTATGTCGAAAAAAATCCCACTCATATTGAGCATAGTTTATTGCTTGCAGATGCTTATTTGCGTAATGAACAAACTGAAAAAGCTGAAATAATATTACGTGATGCACTGAGAGTATTGCCCAAATCGCCGGTATTGCTCGAGGCAATGCTGGATGTCTATGGTCGAGGGAAAAAATACGATGAAGTGACAACAACGCTTGAAACTCTTGCTACCATAGATTCTACAAATCCTACCGCTATTGATTATCGGTTCCGTGAATATATAAAAAATGAGCAATTCGATCGTGCAGCAGATTTAGTAGAAATTGTAAGAAAACAAGCACCTGCGTCGGAGCGTTATTATCAATTTGCTCTTGAATTGGCAGCAGCACGCAAAAGTGAACAAATATTACCTTTAATCAAAGAAGCATTTACTGCATTCCCTCTCTCTTTGCGCTTTGCCACTATTTATTCCGGCTATATTATAGAAACAATGCAAGATAAAGATGGAGCAATTGCAATTTTACGCAATGTACTGAAAGAAAATTACAGTGTAGATGTATTGTCCTATATTGCCGCGATACAAGTAAAAGATGCACCATCACTTGATGCCGGTTTGGCAACCTATAATGCAATGATTGAATTAGATCCGGCATCACCGGGCATATATTCCCAAATTGCTTCGCTTTATTCAAGCAGAGAGCAATTCCGTAAATCACTGGAATATTTGCAAAAATCTCTCGAATTTTGTCCCACATGCGGCAATATTTATGAAAGAATTGCTGATGCCTACAAAAATTTACAAGATAAAGAACAAGCATTGCTCAATTATAAAAAATCCCTACAGTTTTATCCTTTCGACTTTGATGTACGCACGGTCATTCGTGATCTTGAAGGCAAAAAACCTTTGTTTTCTGTGCTGCCGATGTATAATATTGACAGTGTCATTAAAGTTGCTCCATCGCGTTCTGCATACCCTGCCGATCCCGCTGTGATATTACTCAATGATGAAGTCGTGGTCGTGCATCCCGAAGGTGGTTATGAAGTATTGGGTACACAGGTTGTGAAAGTACTCAATAAACAAGGGGTGGATAATTTCAAGGAAATGCGACTTCCCGGTTATGTTGAAAAAGCAGTGGTGATAAAACCAAATGGCACACAAATAAAAGCAGATATTGCCAGTGGTGAAGTGGTATTTAAAACACTTGAGGAAAATGATATTATCTTCATAAAAACACGAGGACAATATATTGAGGGCGGTTATTTCTTGCATCACTATTATCAAACTTCTTATTTTGAATCAACTCATCCGGTTTTACTGACACGATATGCGCTTGTAACACCAGATGACATGAAGTTGACAATAAAAACACAACAGATGACCGAACAACCGGAAAAAAGAAATACCGAACTTGGTATAATGCGTTCATGGGTGGCAGAAAATTTACCTGCTATCAAATTTGAAACAGGTATGCCATCATGGGAAGAAATAGGTAAATGGGTAAAAATCACTACTATTCCTTCGTGGAAAGAACTCTCTTCATGGTATGGAAAAATTACGAAATCTAAAATTAAATCATCCTATGAAATAAAAGAGAAAACAGCCGAAGTGCTGGGAAAAGAGCCATTAACCGAAGAACAGAAGATAAAAAAAATATATGAATTTATTACTTCACAAATACGATACAGCTATGTGCCTTTCCGTCAAAATGGATGGGTGCCGCAAAAAGCCCGCGATGTACTTACAACAAAAATAGGCGATTGTAAAGATGTAGCAACTCTCGGTATTGCTATGCTTAATGAAGCTGGTATTAAAGCCGATTATGTTTTAGTCAATACAGCCATCAAAGCAATAGATATTCAGTTACCCTCACCCGTATTCGATCATGCGATTGCCACTATCCATACAAATAAGGGAAGAAAATATGTTGATCTTACAACTAATCATTATTCCGTCAATTCTATACCAAGCGGTGATTTGGACGTTATGTGCTTGGAAATTAATACCGATAATTCGGATAAATTAATTACTTTAAACCGCGATAATTTTGAAAAAACACAAAGTGAGGTTTTCTCAAAAGTAACAATTGATGGAAATAATATGCTCACATTACAACAACGGACTACATTAAGCGGCACAATGGCGGCTTCGTATCGCAGCACGTATGCGGAAGAGGGCTATGATGAAATAAAAAAAATGGTGGGCGAATGGCTTGGTTCAACCTATCCGGGCGTTGAAGTTGATACTGTCTGGACAAATGATATTGAACAAAGAGATATTCCTTTTGAACAAAATGTACATTTTTCTGTCCCTAATTTTATTAGTGAATCCGGCAGCTATCGTATGTTGCAAATTCCTTGGGTGCACCCCTTAGAACCGGATGAATCTGTTTCCTATAAAGAAAGAAAATATCCCCTCGAATATTATTATACCAGCGATATTATTCGTGAAAAAATCGAAATTACTTTGCCTTCACATCTTGAGCCATTAGAGTTGATGCCAATCACAAAATATAGTTGTCCTATTGCCGATTATGAGGTTAAACGCTCATTTAATAAAGGCATATTGTTGTTAGAAAGAATATATACCATAAAAAAACGATCGGCTTCTGTTGCCGAATATCAATCCATCAAAGAATTTATCAATAATGTTGTGCGCGAAGACGATAAACGTATGTTGCTGGGCGAAATAAAAAAAGCTAAAACAAAAGGGAAAAAATGACCGATTTCAATAATCATAGTCACACTAAACAAACGATACGAAAGATATTGTCACGCAAAAGAGAGCAATTATCACATACTGAAAGAGAACAGTACTCCTTCCACATTACCGAAACACTTTTGTCATTGGACATTATCGCAAAAGCAAACCGAGTACATTGTTATATGTCATTCGGGTCTGAAGTATCTACATCTTTATTGATGGAAGTCTTATTTTCTCAGAAAAAGCAAGTATATGTACCTGTGGTTCATGATGATATATTATTACATGCACAAGTCAATAGCGGTACTCAATGGGATAAAGATTTCTTTGGTATTCCTACGCCGATTGCGCCCACGATATCTACACATGCAATGATGCTGCATGATAATGATTGCATTATTATTCCCATGCTTGGCTTCGATTCTCAATGTATGAGATTGGGATATGGTAAAGGATATTATGATAAATTTTTACCGGAAACTAAGGGAATAAAAATTGGGCTTGCTTTTTCTTGTCAGTACTATGATTATATCCCCGCTGATTCACATGATATTCCTATGAATTGTATTATCACGGAAACGCAGATTTTTTCATAGAATTTCTATATGTCAATGGAGTTACTATTTCTTTTCACTCGATTGCATTACTATCGGTGAAAATGTAAGATTATATTTCTATTTGTCAGATATTTGAGTTGTACCTGAAATACGATAGTATATAATAAATGTGAATTTCTATCACACTTTTTGCCTTGCTATGCCTGATTGTACCTGTTTTATACTGCCGTCCATTTTTGTTCATTTACATACTTGCAATACTATAAAAAACCCCTGCACAATATTGTTTATATCATGCAGGGGAATGTGATAAGTATAATAATCTTTTTTAAAAGACTATGGTGATATTATCGTATCACAGTGAGAGGGAGTGTAATCGTTGTTTTACCTGATGTGATAAGAGCTACATAATAACCCGCAGCAACATTTTCTGTATTCCACAGAACCTGTGTCTGATTTTGTGCCGTAAATACTGTTGTTCCCATAGCATCAACAATGTGAATATCTGCCGGAATATTACCCATATTTATTGTCATGGTGCTTGCAGCAGGGTTTGGTGCAATAATAATTGAATTCATCAATTCCTCTTGTACAGAAGATGCCATTTGTTTTCCTTGTGCTGTCATTTTAAAACCTGCAGCACCATAATTGGAAACAATTTCGACGGTTAATTGCCGCTGAACTGTATCTTTCGGAGTAAACTTCACACTCAAATCCAAACTTGCTCCAATAGCAAGAGTAAGCGGTAATGCCGGATATGTTACATCGAAAAATTCTTCATCACCGGTAAGTATAATTTGTGTGATAGATACTTCCACATTACCCGTATTGAACACTTTAATGACAGTATCTTGCGTTTTTCCAATCTCTGTTTTGCCCAAATTTGGTGCATTAAGATTTGTAATATCAATTTTATAAGCACATCCTTTGGCTTTGAGGGCAATCGTTGGATTTGCGGTTGCCGAATTACTTTCAAAGGTAAGCGATCCTGTATATTCTTGCAATTCCGATGTGGAAAAGACAATTTCCAAAGATTTTTCTTCATTTGCTTTGAGGGTAAATGGTATTGTCACCGGAGTTAATGTAAAACCATTACCGTCAAGAGTTATTTTTGTGACTGTAAGATCTGAGCCGCCGCCATTGACAATTTTGGTTGTTGTTTTATGGAAAATACCGGGTGATTTACAGCCAAAATCAATGGTTGCGTCGGTAGCAATCAGCGAAGGACCGGCTGTGGGTTCGGTAACTGTTAGTTTGATAATTTTTGTTTCTACACTTCCGCATGAATTAAAAATAAGACATTGATAATTACCTGCATCGGTTGTTTTTGTTGAATTGATAGTAAGAGTGGAAAGCGTATCCGCAGAACGATTTTGTCCACCTTTGCTCCATTTATAGCGTGCATTAGGACCACCGCCTACAGCACGTAAACGTGTCACAGTATTTGCTTTAACAACAGTGTCGTTAGTTTGAGAGATAAGAGCAACGCTTTTACGTACAGTTAATTTAAATGGTTGGGTGGTGATTGTCGTGCCACATTCATTAGTTATGGTCACTTCATAGGTCGCAGCATCAACATCGGACGGGGAGGCAATAACATAGCTTGGACCTTGTGCAGCAGTGATGGTTGAACCATTACGTTTCCATTCATATTGCAATCCTGTGCCTGTTGCTTCGATAGTAAATTGTAATTCTTTACCTTCGCAAATACTCGTATCACGTGGTTGTTTGGTGATGGTGGCAGCCGGAGTAAGCGATACTCTGATAGGGGCTGTGGTTGTTGCCGGCGCGCATTCTCCGCTAATAACGCAATCATAGCTTTGTAAGTCATTATTTGTCAAAGCAGAAAGGAGTAATTCATTTGTTGTGGCACCATTGATATTTGTTCCTTGTTTGCGCCATTGATATGTAAGTCCTGCTCCGGAAGCATTTACACGCAATCTGACGGGTTTACCAAGACAAGCGGAGGTGTCGCTGCTTTGGGAAAGAAGTTGAGGAGCAGTTTTAATAATAACGGTTGCTTGCTGGCTTGTTACTTCCGAGCATCCTGTTATGACAACATCATAATTGCCTGCATCGGTCACGGTAGCAGCAGGAATTGTATAAGTGGGATTCGTTGCTCCATTGATAGGTGTTCCTCCTTTGCGCCAGCGGAAGGTATAAGCCGCATTATTATCGGTTGCTACTGTCAGGGTAATCGGTTGCCCCATACACACGGAAGAATTTGCCGGTTGTGTTGTAATTGTCGGATTAGCTTTAATGGAAAATGCCGCATCGCTGACATCATTTGCCGTCGGGGTGCTGACACTTGTTACTTTCACAAGATATTGTGTTCCTGTGGGTTGATTATTGGGAATTGTCCAATTATAGGAAGAGGGGGTGACCGGAACGGTGGTTATTTCAGACCATGCTCCGCCATTATTTGTCGAAATTTCAATTTTTACATTTCCTGTTAAACCTACGGGATTCCAAGAGATAATCTTTTCTTCTCCACGGCACCATGTTTCCCCGCCATTGGGTGAAGTGACTGTCATCGGCGTAGCAACAGTGATTGTAACATTATTCATAAAATTCCAAGTGTCACCAGTATAAGCACTATTATTATTAACAGCATTACCGGCTGCTTTCATGGTATATGTGCCTGTTGAAGTAGGGGCGGTCCAATTAAATGTCCATGTCGTTTCCCCGCTTGACATAGCTTTTCTACCATTGTGTGTTAGCTCACTGCCATTAAGTTGCGAACCTGAACCGGCGCTTAATGTACCGGCACTTGACCCACCACTATTAGTAACAGCAAGATTAAACCCTGCATGTGAAAGTGAACCATGTGCCACGACCACAGTAAAACTTCTTTGTTCGCCCGGTGCCATAGTCACCGAACCACTGACACCTTGTATGCTAACGGTGGTAGCACTGCTTGAGCTACCATGGCATGTACAGCCGGATGTTGTCACACCACTTATACCACCATTATACGCTTGCAGCGATGAAAAACCGAATAAAAAGAAGGTGAAGAGAGCGCAAAACGTCGCATAACGTTTTATCATAAAAAAACTCCTAAGAAAATATATATATGTACGTTTGCAGCGACACAATTTTTCTACTTTTGTTACCGGACAACGGATAAATTTTTATATTGAGTAGTGTTGCTTGTAGGAAAAAATCAAAAATAGGTCGAACTGTATGCAATACTTTTTGGTGATTGTATTTTTCTGTAAACTCCATGTATAATTGAGCTTGTAGAATATTTTAAGATATTGTCGTACAGTGATTTTTAAACTATACGATGATATTTTCACTTTTTGAAAGTAAAAAATTAAGAGTAAGTGTCGTGATGCTTTTGGCATGGTTCTCAATTATTTTGGAACTGATTATCAATCCGGTTCTTTTGGCGATGATATGTTTGCTACGGTGCATCTGTCAAAAATTCTTTGCACACCCCAAGACTCTGTGGCTATGCTCTCCATGCTCCAAGCAATAACACTAAAACGATAAATAATACTACCCTTCTTTCACAAAAAAAAACGCCTCGGGATTTTCCGA
>DDTD01000046.1 GCA_002344005.1 Ignavibacteria bacterium UBA2373
ATAATAAAACAGATTTCCTATGAGGAAATTAACAATATAGATAGAAAAGCCCCATCATCAATCGATGGAGTACTAGTTTTTCATAACTATAATGTACTTGTTATTCCAAAGAATGTCAGACAACGTGCAGATAATAGCTATGTGTTTAGTAGAACCAATGTATCGATTATATGTTAAACATTCAAGTTCAGGGTAAGGAATCAATGGTGTTTATTTTTGATGAACATATGTTGGTCTTACCAACAAATAATAATACAATTCGTGAATCTTCTCCCTATCTTCATGATTGTGATGTTACTAATGGAGTATTGAAAGACCCTCTGAATGAGTTTAACACAAAATTTTTAACTGCTCTACATTTTCATCCAACAAAGGCATCTAATGTCGGTGCTAGAGGTATTGGTGGTGACTTGGTGGGTATAGCTAAAGGGGATCCTGGTAATTTTTGGTTTGTTGCTGGTTTAGATAATGAAATATACGCATACGCAGATTATCCAGGATATTGGACGAAAGCAAGTATTGTTAATGTCACAAAAAAAACAGGGTTACAAATGATTGGTTTAACGAGTACGATAGGTGCAAATAAATTTTTGAGTCTTGTTCAACAAAATTGTAAAAAATAACATGAAAACTCGAATTATATATATATTTTTTTTTATTATCTTTATTGGTTGTAAAAATGACAACTTGCATGATAAAAACAAAAGAATAGTTTTCACAAATATAAATATAAATCCTAGGTTGAATGATGTTGTAGATGCTTTTGTAGAAAAACTTCCAAACAAATCAATACATGGACAAATTTTTATTGACAGAACTAGGCGGGATGTTGTATTTATTACAATAAATTCATTTGTTGATACAACTACAGTATTGGCTAATTATCCGCCACTTTTCCAAATTCAATGTGGTAGCTCTATTTTTGATGTATATACTGGTAGCGAAAGTTTGTTAACAAATCAAATGTATAGAATTAAGATACATTCAAAAAAAAATGTTTTATCTGACACATTACTATCATGGGGTTTAATTGATAGTGCAAATAGAATTTCATTTTTTGATGAACAGAATAGATGGCCATTTGTACCATTCGAGTATTATTTGAAAGAATCAGATAATTTTGAAAATTAATGTTTAAAAATTATAGAAGTGTAAAACTTAGTTTTTTGATGGCTTCAAAAAGCAAAGTTGCCAAAGCCAATACGAGCAAAGCGAATTGCTTTTTATGGGTGTTGAGAGAAGAAAGTTGAAAACTATGAGACATTTCGACAGGCTCAATGACCGCATTTCGATTAGCCCCATCCCAATTCCCCGACGGGGAAGGCGAAAAAAGTGGGGCGCAGGTTTGGGTTTAATCCCGAAGGGATGGCATGATAATAGAAAAATGCGTTAATAACAAAATCAAATCCCGCAGGGATGGCATATTCTATGAGTATATCGCTCCTGCGGAGCTTGTTCACTGTTGTGGTTCTGTGATTTCTATTATTATATCGCTCCTTCGGAGCTTGATTGAAATTATATCCCGAAGGGATTACACGTTTATAGTACGTATAAATTCATCCACCCCGTCAAACTGCGTCTACCACCGAGGAATGAGAACCCACCCCGTCCTGCGGACACCCCTCCGGCGAAGGGGATGAAATTCAATAGCGGAAACAAAGGGATTACACGTTTATAGAAATTATGTTCTATGAAAACCATCCACCCCGTCCATTTCGACAGACTCAATGACCGCATTCCGGGTTTTTGACCCATCCTGTCCTTCCCCGACGGGCAACGCGAAAAAAGTGGGGCGCATCATTTTTATACAATCCCAAAATAATGATTGAAAGTCCAAAACTGCGTAAATTGCTTAAAAAAGAGAAAAATAAAAGGAAAAATTATGTTCGTAACTTTACTACGTATATGCGCTGTTGCACTCTGTTTCTGTGCGTCATCAATCATGCTTCAAGCACAAAGTATTGAATGGCAACGCTTACATGGAATACAAGGTTCTTATATTACTGCTATAACTAAAACTTCGTCGGGTGCAATTTTTGTTGGAACTCCCTATGGTATTTGGCGCACTCGCGACACTCTGCGGACTTGGGAAAATGTATCCGTCGGACTACGTGATTCCTTAATATATGCCCTTGCAGCAACAAGTGACGGTGCTCTTTTAGCCGGCACTTATACGGGAGTCTATCGAACAACGGATGATGGAAAAACATGGTCTGTTGCAACGCCATCGGGAACTGTCCGATACTGGCAATATCTGTATGCTCACCCAAACGGAACATGTTTTGCAAGTTCTCGAAAAAAACTCTTTCGCTCCACGAATAATGGAAAAACGTGGGCAGCTTTTGCCGATAGTATTGTTAATGTTGAGCCATTTATAGAAACGAATAAATTGCGAGTGCCTGTAGCAATGATTGGTACAAATGGACGTATTTCAATCGGAGCGCAACATTATTCCGATGATAATGGAAAAACATGGCAAAAAACTCTCTCAAGTGATAATTATCATGTAAAAGCCTTAACCCAAATAGATGATAATTCGGCAATAATCGGTTCTTGTAATGGTAATGGCATAAAAGTGACTAATGACGGAGGCAAAACGTGGTATGAATCCACAGATGATGAGCTTGATTTAATGGAGATTGATCCTGAACAGAAAAACGAAGTAAATGGACAAAAAGCTTTATTCTATAATAGTTTAAATTATTTTATCAATGGACACCTGAATGCTTGTTATGCTCAATTTATCGGAAACAATGAGATGTTGTATTCAATATTTGGATTGGGTGTATGGAAAGTAAAAACGCGGCTTTCAACGGAACCCAATAACTATAGTTACGGGCTTATTCAAAAACAAAATGTAACTGATAATGGAGTAGAATCACGTTTTACAACCGCACTTTATAAACTTAATGACTCGACATTTCTTTTGGGTTCATTTGGAGCCGGTTTGTTTATGAGCAAAAATAAAGGAGATACATGGTCACCCATAAAAAATTTTCCTGCTCAATCGCCCATTATCACAACATTTTACAATGATGATAAGCGTGGAACAATGTATGCAGGAACAGTCAATGGTTTATATAAAAGCAGTGACCATGGCATAGAATGGCAGCGAATTGACTCAGGTTTTTATTATCCCCATGTTTACGCAGTAACAGTTACCGGTAAAGGTACATTAATAGCAACATCATTCAATAGATGCTTCCGTAAAGAATTAGGGAGTAAAGTATGGGAAAAAATAGAAACATTATCACATAATGTATATTCTGTGATTCATTTAGCATCTTCAGGCGATAGTGTTTTTGCAGTAAAGGGGCGATTATTTTATAGTGTTGATGATGGAAAAACATTTCAACAGGTGAATAATGTGATATTCGGCGATTATGGTTACGGTGGAGCGACATATATGCTCGGATATTATAAGAATTCACTTATATGTTATGGAATTGACGGAGTTAATCATACAACGAAGGGATTACAAGGATGGAATAAACGTGTAAATACACGATTATTTGATTATGAAAAGGCGGTTAATCCTTACAGTAATCTTTATGTATCAAGGAATTATTCCGGACATGTTTCGAGGTTCACAGGGTCGGTCTATCTATCTGCGGGATATGGATTAACTTCGTATGATCGAGAAAATAATGTTATTACAGAGCGAAATGCAAAAGATGAGTGGCTCTATGGAGAATTTGTATTAGGCATGATGTCCGATCAAAAAGGCAGACCCTTTGCCGCCACGATGGAAGGTATTGCTTTTTCAGAAAAAGCAGATAAAAATTGGAAATTTACTCCACCGCTACCCGGACTATCCATACCGGCTATGAAAGAAGTTGAAGTTGATGATAAAGGGTATCTTTATGCAGCTTCTCTATTCGGTGGGGTTTTTCGCTCAAAAGAACCCATTATTGCATTGTCATCACCCTCATTGACCTTGCCCATAAACAAGGCTCAAGAAGTTGCTTTAACAACTCAGCTAAAGTGGACGGCTGCAAACGATGCAAAAAACTATGGATTACAAATTGCAACGGATTCACTCTTTACCACAATTATTTTTGAAGATTCTTCAGCTACGGCATTATTATATGGAGAATTACCGCTTAAACCCAACACAAAATATTTTTGGCGAGTGCAGAGCAGATTATTCGGTGTTCGGAGTCCTTGGTCAGAAATACGTTCATTTTCTACGCTGACAGTCTATCCAAGTAAAGTAACATTGCGCCAACCTGCCAATAAAGAAATTAATCGTCCGGTGTCAGTATCTCTTTTGTGGAATCCTACAACGGAAGCTGACAGTTTTGATGTACATGTTGCATCCGATAATGCTTTTACCATGACAACATTGCGCGACAGCATGATAGCAAAAAGAGAAATACAATTAAGTAATTTACAGCAAGGGACAGAATATTTTTGGCGAGTACGGGGTAAAAATCGTGCAGGTTATGGACCTTGGTCAGAGACATGGAGTTTTACCACACAATCACCAAGCGGCATAAGTGAGGATGATAATTCCGGCATGAGCGTGACAGTACAAAACAGTCATGTGATTTTGCATTATGGTGCATATTCACAATCGGTAAAAGGGATACGCATCACGGATATACGCGGCAAAACAATATTGAGCCAAACCATAGAGCAAGGTCAAAGCAGCAGTGATTTTGATATGAGCGGCATGAGCAAGGGCTATTATGTTGTGATACTCGACACGCACACAGGCAGCATCAGCCGTAATATTATAATGGAATAAAAAAGCAAAACCTTATAGGTTTGGATACGGAATCCACCCCGTCCTTCGGACACCCCTCCGATGGATGGGAGGAAATTCAGCGGCGGATAAATCCCGAAGGGATGAAACGTTTATAGAGCAATGGGGTTGATGCGATGGGCGATGTTCCGTAAACCTATAAGGTTTTGAAAACCTTATAGGTTTGGATACGGAATCCACCTCGTCCTTCGGACACCCCTCCGGCGGAGGGGATGAAATTCATTGCGTCACGGAATCCCGCAGGGATAGCATACTCTATGGTCTGTGCTTTATCCGATAGCGCAAAAGCGCGGAGACTAAAAATGTCATTGCACAGTGAGTTATCAAAGACCTCATTATCGTAATATTTGCATTGCTGCTTTACTTTGCATTAGTCTATGATATGCGACGCAGTGGTATTGACAATGACTTTATCGGCATAGCTAAAACCATGATAACCCTGATTATGAATAATGACAGATTATCTGACTCGTCCATCTCACACTCCAATACTTCGTGATGAGATTCGTATTTTTGCCATAAATCACAATCCATACAACACACATGAGTTACAAAAAATTATTTATCTTGAGTGCATTCACTTTCCTAAGTTTACAAAATATTCAAGCCCAAACGCCCCAGAACAAAACGACGTATGGTTTTTACGGTGGGCTTAACATTAACTTCCATTCGCCCAACTTTACAGACCCTAATCGTATAATTTCAAACAACTTATACAATGTGGACTCTTCCACATTTTCGACCAATGCCACATCCATAGGTTTTGCTATCGGCGGTATTGTCAATTACTCAATCAATGATCGTTTCCAATTGTCGGGACGGCTGGGCTACAATGGCTTAGGAACAAAGATAACATCAAGTTCACGTCGTTTTACGGCATCCGACACGGTTCCCATCAACTCGGAGATTGATGCCAGTTTAGGTATGATTGAGGTAGCTCCCCTATTGCGTGTAAAAAATGTATTTGCACCGGCACCACTCAATCTTCTGGGTGGTTTTGAGTTCTCTATTCCCTTTATGACATCCTATACTCATGTAGATCGCACAATATCGGGTACACCATCACCTTTATTGGATGGTCAATCATCACAAGACAGAATCTCTAATCCTATTGCAAGTTTGGACGCAGCCATGAGAGCAGCATTTGTGATTGGCGCAGACTATGAAATTCCTCTGAATAAAACGACTTCGCTCGTTCCTGAAATTACGTTCAGAATGCCTTTCACGACTGTAAGTTCCAATACAGCATTTGATTCATGGAGCGTACCGCAATTACGTGTAGGTATATCGCTTACATTTGGTAATGACAATAAAATGAAAGACGATAATATTCCATCAAACCTTGATATTCAAATGGATAATATCGGTTATTATACACCGGATGGACTGTTCACGCCGCTCAATTTTCTTAAAGTAGAAGATATTGCTTACTCGGAATTATATCCTGTGGTACCATATATCTTTTTTGAAGCAAATAGTAATAAACCATTTACAAAAGAATATCAATCAGAAAATACTACAGCAAGAGCCGGAGCATTTACACTGAATAATTTACAACCCGATGCGATAAGTATTAATCGCAGTCTTATAGATATCATCGGCTACAGAATGAATGCCAATAAACAGGCACAATTAACCATAACGGGAACAACAGACGGAAAAACAGAAAATAAAAATACGACTATTGCCAAAGAAAGAGCCGAGTATGTAAAAAATTACCTCATGTCATCGTATGGTATCGAAGAAAATAGATTGCAAGTTGTAGCGCGTGGTTTACCGGCAAAACCATCGGCAAATACAGTCCCCGAAGCAGAAGCAGAAAATCGTCGTGTCGAATTTTCTTCCACTTCGCGCGATATTGTAGCACCGATTATTCTCAAAAGTGATAATCAACGTATTGCATATCCCGAACTTATTGAATTTCGCCCCAAAGTAATTTCCAATAAAGGAATAAGTGATTGGAACTTGCAAATAAGTCAAGCAGGAAAATCATTGAGAACATTTTCGGGTCATGGTACTTTAACACCTCAACGCTGGCAAATTCGCCCGAATGAATTATCAAATTCTCAGATTAATGTGGAATATACTTTGACGGTACAAGACAGCTCAGGCGTAAAAAAAGAAGCTTATGGCACAATTCCCGTAGAATATTTGTCCTCAACAAAAAAACGTTCGGAACAATTAGCCGATAAATCTATTTCGAAATTTTCTCTTGTACTTTTCGATTTCGATAAAGCAGAGCTAACCGAAGAAAATGCTCGCATAGTGGAAGAACAAGTGCTTCCTTCCATCCAGTATAATTCAACCGTCACCATCATTGGTTATTCCGATGATTTGGGAGAAGCAAACTACAATCAAAAACTATCGCAAAAGCGTGCGGATGTCATAAAAAAAGTATTAGAAGCTAAAATCCGCGATGCAAAATATACGGCAAAAGGCATCGGCGAAAATGTTCCGATTTTTGATAATACATCTATCATTGGTCGCCATTTGTCCCGAACAGTACAAATCATTGTTGAAACTCCGAAAAAATAAGAAGTGCCATAGTGTGTCTTCATGCTTTTCATGGTACAAGTAATTCAAAGAAACATTCTATGACCATACGACTCGAAACAATGAGTACTGACATCAGGGGGATTAATGTCTGAGCAATCAATCGAATATAAATACCTGTCAAATATTGACATACCATCAGATTTGCGTAAACTGCCGGAAAGTGCATTGCGCGAAGTAGCCGATGAAGTGCGCGAATATATGGTTGATACTATCACCAAAGTAGGCGGTCACTTCGGTGCAGGGCTTGGCGTTGTAGAGTTAACCGTAGCGTTACATTATGTTTTCGACACCCCCAAAGACAAAATTGTCATAGACACAGGGCATCAGGGCTATCCGCATAAGATTTTGACCGGTCGTAAAAATACATTGCATACAATACGTCAAAAAGATGGGTTGTCGGGATTTTTGAAGCGTACCGAAAGCGAATATGATGAATTTGGTGCAGGTCATGCAAGCACCAGTATTTCTGCTGCACTTGGCATTGCTTCTGCAAGAGATTTACTCGGTCAAGATAATCATGTTGTGGCAGTTATTGGCGATGGTGCCATGACGGGCGGTTTGGTCTATGAGGCAATGAATAATTGTGGCGTACAGCAAAAGAAATTAATCGTCATCCTCAATGATAATCAAATGTCCATAGCACCGAATGTATGGGCTTTATCGAATTATTTCAGCAATTTATTCGCCTCCCCTACCGCACAAAAAATTCGCAGCAATATTTGGGATATGACGGGAAAAACAGGCGAATTAGGTGATAGGATTCGTACTTTGGCTCATAAAATCGAAGATGGATTAAAAGCAGTTTTAACACCCGGTATGCTCTTCGAAGCATTAGGCTTTAATTATTATGGTCCTACCAATGGACATAATATTGGTAACTTGGTGAAAATGCTGCAATCAGTCAAAGATATGAACGGTCCTGTGCTTTTGCATGTCATAACCCAAAAAGGTAAAGGATATAAACCCGCAGAAGCAGATAAACAATTTCTTCATGCTATTGGCAAAGTAGATAAAATTACAGGAAAATCCACCGCTTCCAAACCCTCCATTCCTCTTCCGCCGACATATCAGAAAGTATTTGGCGAAGCATTAACCGAAATTTGTGATACAAATCCCAAAGTAGTCGGTATAACTGCCGCAATGCCTGATGGGACAGGCCTTGATATTCTTGCAAAAAAATATCCTGAAAAAATGACGGATGTCGGCATAGCCGAAGGTCATGCAGTCACCTTTGCAGCCGGTATGGCAACGCAAGGTATTATTCCTGTATGTGCAATTTATTCTTCCTTTTTGCAAAGAGCTTTCGATCATATTTGTCATGATGTTGCTTTGCAGCATCTGCACGTAGTGTTTGCACTTGACAGGAGCGGCGTTGTCGGAGCGGATGGTCCAACCCATCATGGTGTTTTAGATTATGCTTATTTGCGCATTATCCAAGGTATGGTAGTGATGGCTCCCAAAGATGAGCAAGAATTACGCGATATGCTCTATTCGGCAATTCATGATTATACCAAAGGACCGGTTTCTTTGCGCTATCCTCGCGGCGAATCACAAGGCATTGCCTTGCAACCCATGAAATCTATACCACTTGGCAAAGGTGAAATACTGCGCTCCGGCAATGATATTTGTATTCTTGCTATCGGCAATATGGTATATCCGGCATTAAAAGCAGCAGATATTTTATCGAAAAATGGTATTGAAGCAGAAATTGTGAATGCTCGTTTTGTCAAGCCATTAGATACGCAATTACTTGATGAATTAGCCGAAAGACATACATATTTTATGACCGTTGAAGATGGGCAAATTCAAGGCGGCTTTGGCAGTGCCATTATTGAATATCTTGCACAAAATCATCCGGGAAAACGCATTAAACTTCACGGCATTGAAGATATATACGTGGATCATGGCACTCAGCAAGAACTATGGGCTGAATTGTGTTTAGATGCTCCGGGTATAGCTGCAAAAACTCAAGAATTTATTCATTCATATTCAACCATCATTGCATAATAACTTGCCAATATGCTTGATTTGATATAAGGCGACATATTGCTTTCATGATGGATTAATACTTGTTTTTGCAATCAAATTCATTCTTACTAAGACATTTCATTTTTCTTTTTTAATCTTTAATCACAAGTGGCTTTATCCCTTCGATCACTTGCCTCTGACACGGCTGTGTATGGACTTTCCACCATAGCCGGACGTTTTTTGACTTTCATTCTCACGCCCTTTTATACCCATTATTTATCCGGTCCCAGCGAATATGGACATATTGCTACCATATATGCGGTCATTGCATTTATGAATATTGCCTATTCTTTTGGATTTGATACTGCATTTATGCGTTTTTATTCTAAAGATAATGTCGGATATTCACAACAAGTATATAATACCGCTTTTTGGAGTATAGCCGGTATATCGTTGTCAATTACCTTTGTTGCATCGCTTTGTATTATTGCATTTCCGCTGCAATTAGAAGGTATTTACACTTCTGCCACTACACTCTTACTTTGCGCAGCAACAATTCCATTCTTAGATGCACTTATGATTATCCCCTATGCACATTTGCGCATGGAAAGACGCTCAAAACGATTTGCATTGACTAAATTTTTTATTATTGTACTAAATGTTTCTCTCAATATTCTCTTTGTGGGCACATTGCACTATGGCGCACTCGGTGTAATAATTTCCGGCATACTGTCGAGTGCATTTGGTGTCGTACTTCTTTTACCGGATATGCTGCTATGGCTGCGACTTCGTATAAGCAGTCCATTATTAATAGATATGCTGAAATTTGGGCTTCCTACAGTGCCTGCTGCTTTTTCCACTATAGCATTGCAATTACTTGATCGTCCCATTGTAGGAATATTAACCGATTCACGCAATGTGGGAATTTATCAGGCAAATTATCGGCTGGCTCTTCCCATGATGATGTTTATCAGCGTTTTTGAAACAGCATGGAAACCATTTTATTTAACCAATGCAGAAAAACCCGAAGCAAAAAAATTGTTTGCGCAAGTTTTGACAATATTTACGGCTGTCTGTGCCATTATTTTTATTATTGTCACTCTTTTTATGAGCGATATAGTGGCTCTACCATTCAGAGGTGCATCATTTATTCATCCGCAATATTGGAGCGGATTGCATATCATACCATTGATTCTTGCAGGATATTGGTTTAATGGATTTTACATTCAGTTTTCAGCCGGTTTTCACATTACAAAACAAACTAAATATTTACCGATAGCTATGGGTACAGCCGCTGTAACGACTGTCATCTTAAATTTTGCCCTTGTTCCCCAATGGGGTATTACCGGTGCAGCAATCGCAATGATGCTGTCATATTGTGTAGCTGCTTGTATATTATTGTTCTATGCAAGAAGAATTTATCCGCTTGATTATGAATGGAACACTATTGCTTTGCTTATTGGATTAGCTCTCAGCACATTTATTGTCTTTACATTGTTTTCACCATTAACCCTATTACTCAAGATACTTATGGGAATTACTTCCATTGTGATGATAAGTATATTACTACTTCGAAAAAAATCAATTATACATTATCTCAAACGATAATTACAGTTGTATTTTCTTGACATTCATCCCTGATTTTCCGAAGAGAACAATAAAATATGTACCTGAAATTTTTTGTTGAACGGGTATTGTTATTTCATTCTCTCCCCGATAAGGTGATGAATATTCATAGACTGTAGTTCCTTGTATATTATACATAATGCAGCGTTCAATCAATGACTCGGTCTGTTGTTTTTTTACCACAATACTTTGCTGAGTAGGAATGACTACGATATCATCATTAAGTGCAATATAGTTTTCTTGAACAGATGTAGTGAATTGCTCTAACCAAGAGACAGCATTATTCACAAGTGCATAACGTATTGTTGTATCATTGATGCTTGAGAGATTAAATGCAAAATATGCATTTCTTGTTGAACCATATTCTCTTTGTATCCCATGTATAATCGTTGTATTTTTTTTATCCGTAATAATAGAAGCCGCATCCTGAGCATCAAGTTGCAATGTTGGAACCGGAATAACTTCTAAACCCAAGTAATGATTTAGTTGCGGTAATTGAACAGCAATATTCTGCAAATTACCAAATGTGCTATTGGATTGTACGCTCTGCCAAATGCGCTTTCCGTCATCGCCTTTTGCAGACTGTGGAACTTCTTTAATTTTTGCACCGAATAGTTTCAGTAAATCATTGCCTTTTCCTTCGAGTGTATAAAGTGAAATCGGGTCATCACCTATCAATAAAACTTCGATACCCTTTTTTTGCATATCCTGCATAATTGCAGCATGAATATCATTCATAAAACCATGAGTGCCGCAATTCCAAATAACGGTTTCGGGATTTGAAGTCTCATCGTACCAACGCAAAAATTCTTCACTTGTCATTGATTGATAATATCGTTTTTGAGTTTTTGCAATATCCTTCATCAATGAATAATTTTCTCGAGTTGCATCCTCAATAATAATTTTTTTTAGATTAATGGAAGCAAAAGTAAATGATAGTGTTTTATAGATATTCTGTGTTTTGCGGTCATAACACTGAATGACAAAACGTGCAATACCTGATTTTTTATGTGTTGTAATCTCAAGAGGTAAGACTGTTTGTTGATTATTACCGATACTATATTCTTCATTTGGTAGAATGACTTCCCATCCATCGGGTATGCTTGAATTGGGAGCTAAGCGAAGTGCAGGTTCTATTGATTCATTTGTCCCATTTACTATGGTTATATCAGCTTTTTGAATTTCATCAATTGTATAAAATGATTGATTAGCAAAACAATGTATTTTCTGATTAAATGTCACTTTTTTGACAGTACTTTCAATTTGGTCAACGAAATAAATATCACCATCTGCGTCAAATTCGATGCCTGCTATACCTTTTGCACCTGTTTCTATACTTTCAATAAATGTTGGCTTTTGCGATTCATGAAGCCGATAAAGATATATTTTTCCATTTTCTCTATCACTTACCGCCATTAAGCTATAATATATATCAATCCCAACGGGCTTATTTAATCCTTCTGTTATATATGGTTCATAAAGAGCATCTTTCATTTCCACAAACTCAGCAAGCCGTTCATCACGAGGCGATTGAACCGTTAATTTCTTTGCAATTGTACCTGATTGAGTTTGTAGTCTATAGATAGAGTTGCCATCAATATAATAAAGCCATGATGATGACTTATCAAGCACTAAATGGGAAGGAAGATTATGCTCTCTTTTCGTCAGTTTAATTTGGCTGAATCGTCTTACGCTGCCATCACGATGGTCTGTTCCGCCAATTTCATGGGGATTGGCAAAATCATAACGACAAATGTCATTGTACATATTATCGTTCACCCAATAGACATTGTTTTTTTCATGAGCAATACCCATAGTAAATGGACTTTGATGCAACATATCCAAATGACTTGCCAAACGTTGTTTCACCTGATCGAAAGGTCCTTGATTGCGTCGAGCAAATATTGCAGTATCTGATGCCCATAATGTCGGTCCCATAAAATCCATTTGAGGCACAGTATTTTGTTTGGGTTCTCCACTTTGCGCTGTGCCGAATGTGCCATTATCACCAAAATCAATCGCCATTGTTCGCCACATAAAATGCGATGCTGCATAATCTCTGCGTTTTTCAATAGTTTGATTATTTTTTCCCGTATTTCGTATAATTGCTATACCTTCACCTGCTTGATTAGTTCCTGTTACCACCCAGAGTTCATTTGGATGAAATATAGCAGAATTGAATGACAAATCAACAGGGTTAATAATATCGGGATATGATGCGATGGTTGTGATTGTAAATTTATCATTAGAGAGTAGTCTATCGGTCGCTTGATTCTTTTTCTGCGAATAATATCGCACTTCATTGAGTGACTTTTCAATGAGTTTCTCTATGTCCATGAAAGGTTCATCGCCGTATGTAGCAAAAACAAGTGTGCTTTTATGAACTATCATAGCCACGTGCAAATCAATGTCTTTTTCTTTATTAAAAGCAGAAAGAGATGCAGCACCTTCATTATTCGTATCTTCAACAAATGTGAACACCTCAGAAAATGAATTTTTTTTGGCAAAAATATCCAAATCTTTTTGCTTTTCAGAACTTACAGCTATTACTCGGATTCCATTACGGCGCAGTATTTCTGTTTGCTTATTGAGATTGTAAAGCTGTTCAGCACAGTGAATGCATTGCGTTCCGAGAAATCGAATAAAGATAATGGGATGATGCTTAGAGAGAGCAAGAACATCAATGCCTTGTGAACCTATTGACAGTGTTTTCGGTAAAAGTAAATGCGGTTCTTTAGGTAATGTGACAAATGGCATAGACTTCATCATGGGATGAGATGTCATACTGTCGCCCGCAGTGAGTACTGCACATGAAAAAAGTAATGAAGCAAGGAATGTAACAAAATGTTTCATAAATTCGACTCTATCTTGATATGTAATGGAATTTCTCATACCAAGATACGCATTTATTCATCATGTTTCAATACGTTGCTCATAAAATGCATCAGAACACGTTCGAATACGAACGCCATGCGTATCATCAATGGTAATAAATGTTGATGGTATATCAGTCCAACAGCCTGAATTTACATAAGTTACACCATCAGAAGTCTTCATGGTAGCTACGTGAGTATGACCACAAAAAATATAGTCGCATTGTCGTAACCGCCCATACTCGAGTGCATCATCCGCCACTTTTTCTACGATACGGATAAAACGCTTACTTCGTTGTTTTATCCAACGGCTCAGTCTTTGTTGTTCGCCGCCAATCATTTGAATTCCTGTATAAAGTCGGGTGGCAACTTCCGTAATCACAGGTTTGTCATAGATAAATTCATCAAACTGATGTCCATGGAGAGCTATCATTTTCTTATCATTAAAAACCCAGATATACTCTTCAACAACTTCTACACCTAATAAATGGGATAATGTTTCTGCAATACCGTCATGATTACCTATCACCCAAATTACTTCTCGCCCATGACGAGGGTGAGATAATGAACGTATTAAGGAGAGAAATTTCCAATCTTTTTTCTTCAATCGTTTAAAATTGAGATCATCAAAGACATCACCATTTAAAATGAGTCTTTTGAAACGAAAACGTTTTAACAATTGAATAAGCTGTTGACTTCTCGAGACCAGAGAACCTAAATGAATATCCGAAATGATAATCGTATCAACATCGCCTATTTCTTGCCCAATATCAATATCGTCAACGGTATGAATATTATCGTAAACGAAAGACATAGAAAAATTGTTGAATAAATGATAAAGGATACTTTTGTGCTAAACCATAGATACCTGCTTTTTCCTTGTTCGGGAAATATGCAGTACCGAACATCCAATCCCACACGGCTAATTTTGTCGAAAAATTTTTATCAAAAGCTTTTTCATCATTCGCATGATGCCAACGGTGCATTTCCGGTCCATTAAAAAAATATCGAAGGATACCCATAGAAATATCTGTATTGGAATGAATAAACATACCCCAGACGGCATCAATCATACCTTTATACACAGCCACTTCAGGCGAAGCTCCCAACAAAAACATTGGCGCAAACTCAACTGTTTGATTAATAAGTATCTCAAAGAAATGTGAACGCGATCCGGAAAGCCAATCTACCTCGATTGAAGAATGATGTGCCTCATGAATTCTCCAAAGTAGAGGAATTTTATGCTGAAAGCGGTGGAACCAATATATATAGAAGTCATGCAATATAAAAAAGAATACGAATTGTTGCCATAGGGAAAATTTTGAGTCAAAATGAACATAAAACTCGAGACCTAAATTTTGCAACCATTGAATTATATAATAAATACAGATTCCTGCAACATAGCTTTGAACCACTGTATAGAGGACAAAATCATTAAAAAATCCTTCACGAAATACTTTCTGTCCTTTATTATAGGGAATAAATCTTTCCAAGAGTATAATACATATTGCTGCAATAACAACAATAAAACCGGTTATAATTTCAAGTGATAAGTCTAAAATCATGCAACTAATTCAGTAGAAACTCGACGTAATTTTTTTCTTGACGATAGCTCGCTGTCATAAACCCTTTTGATGCCATCTCCCAAAGCTTTTTCTATATCACGGATGTTTGAAACTAATCGAATAAGCCCAACCATCTCGACTGAGGCTGCCTGATCGGTTCCCCACATTGCACGATCTAAAGTAATATGCCTTTCAACAAAACAAGCACCTAAGGTAACTGCTGACCATGTTGGTGCTAATCCTACTTCATGACCGGAATATCCGATTGGAATATCAGGGTATAAGCTACGTAATGTGCGAATCATATTTAAATTTAATTCTTCAATCTTGCAAGGATACGACGATGTCGAGTGTGCTATAAGTAATGCTGAAGTATCTAATGAATCAATGGCTTCGGTAATCTCTTCCATCGTACTCATACCTGTGGAAATAATTAATGGTTTTCCGGTATTTTGCATCGTTTGTAATAATGGAATATCCGTAAGTGATGCGGATGCAGCTTTATAACATGGCGGATTAAATTGTTCAATAAACTCAACTGAAGGCTCATCCCAACATGATGCAAACCATTGAATATTTTTTTGTTTACAATATTGGTCAATTTCATCAAATTCATTGAAGCCGAATTCTACTTTATGACGATATTCTAAATAAGTCATTCTTCCCCAAGGGGTATCTCTTTCAATATCCCATTGTTCACGCGGAACACATAACTCCGGTGTTCTTTTTTGAAACTTCACAGCATCACAACCCGCAATTGCCGCAGAATCAATCATTTTTTTTGCAAGTTCAACGGAGCCATTATGATTAATACCAATCTCAGCAATAACATATACAGAGTGTTTATCTCCAACGGCTTTATCGCCAATTAAAACAGACTTTCTCATTGTTTACCTTTCATAAAATAATAAATTTTTATATAATTGTCCAACCGCCATCAACAATAAGATTAGCACCTGAAACATACGATGATGCATCACTTGCCAGAAAAACCAGCGCACCTTTATAATCTTCCTTATTCGCCATACGACCTAAGGGCGTTTTCTTCGAATAGTTCTCGACAAAGTCTTCATCTTGATATGCGAATACTCCGCCCGGTGAAATACAATTTACCCTAATATTTTTTTCACCCCAATATGCTGCTAAATACTTTGTAAACTGTATTACTGCTCCTTTTGATGTCGGATACACAGGAGATTTCCACATCAAGCGTTCTCCATTTTTTTTCAGGTATATCGATTGATCCGGAGCAACGACACCATACGTTGATGCAATATTAATAATTGAACCTGATTTCTGTTGTGCCATAACACTCCCAAGATATTGACAGCATAAAAACACGCCTGTAACATTAACGTCTAACACTTTTTTCCAAACATAAAGAGGATAATCTTCAAATGATCCTTGTATATGATTGTCGCGTTTTTCGACCATATCGTTAATGGCAGCATTATTCACAAGTATATCAATCGTACCATACTGCGATACTATCCTTTCTCTGACACTTGATAATGACGCTGAATCAGTAACATCAAGTCGTATAGTTGAAATTTGATGACGAATTTGTTCAGGAAAAATATCGTCATGACATCGCTCAATATCGGCAGCAATAACGTGCGCACCGGCTTCTGCCAGAGCTATACAATGTTGCAGTCCTAACAATCCGTTTGCCCCTGTGACAACAGCAATTTTACCCGAAAGTGAAAAATTATTATCCATGTACTAAATGTGGTTTAGAATGAAAGTGTGTTGTTTTTCGAAATACCGGTTCTAATATTTTTCCATGAATCATTTCTCGTATATTACCATTATACAAAACATCATGAATAAATGGAAGAATTTCACTGTATGCAAAGAGCGTATGAAGAATATCCTGATCACTGTGTGAAAATGACAATGTATGAAATCCATTCCAAAGAATTCCGTATCTGAGAAACTCTTGCTGTAAAAGTGTTTTTATCTCCAAGGCAGGAAATGTTGAGTGCTGAATTGATATCATTGTTCGTGTTGGATTTCCGATACAATCACACCATGGTATCTGATGTTTTTGTATAATGCTTTTAATTCCTTGTTGTAGTTTTTTTCCTTGTTGATGCAAATAGTCTGGTACATCATATTTTCGTATTTCATTCATTGTGGATTTTGCCGCGGCTAAAGATAAAGCTTCACCGCCGAATGTTGTAAAAAAGAAGACATCTTTTTCCAATATTGACATGATATTCGATTTACCGCATAATACTGAGAGGGGCATACCGTTGGCGATTGCCTTAGAAAAACACAATAAGTCTGCATCTATATCATAATATTCCTGTGCGCCTCCTAATGCGAGACGCCACCCCGTCCACATTTCATCAAAAATAAGTACGGTACCAAACTTATGACATAATTCACGTAATTCAAGTAAAAAACCGTTCTTTGGTTCTGTAAATGTTATGGGTTCTAGAATGACGGCAGCCGTCTGTTCACTGATACTGTCCAAGAGAGAATCAACATTATTATAATCAAATGTAAAAACGTGATTTTTCGTGGTTTCAGGTATTCCTTTATCACGGTCTGTGACTGAGATATACCAATCGTGCCATCCATGATAACCACAACATAAAATTTCATCACGTTGTGTATATGCACGAGCAATACGAACTGCGGCACTTGTAACATCCGCACCAGTTTTGCTAAAACGTACCATTTCCGCATTAGGTACAATAGAGGTAATTAATTCTGCGACCTCATATTCAAGACTATGCGGTAATGAAAATGTTATTCCTTTTAATAATTGTTCTTTTATTGCTGTATCTACAGCTTCATAACAATACCCTAAAGAAAGTGGTCCTACAGCCATTGATAAATCCAGATATTCATTTCCATCAATATCAATTATTTTACTGCCTTTACCTTTATCAGCAAATATTGGTGCAACCCCAAAAGAATATTGCCCAACTCCTTTTGCTAATGTTTGAGTTACTCCCGGAATAATATGTCGAGCTTTCTCGTATAGTTCCAAAGATTCTTGTATAGAAGGTAATGTCAACATAAAGAAATGCAAATTTATAAAGAATTTAAGATTTTTTGAGCAATCGAGTGACCGTTCATTTTTTCATATACAAGCACGTCATTTAGTAAACCGGGTCTATGCCATGATGAAAAATTAATTGTATTAACTGTGGCAGAAAGACCCCGTGCAGCAATGAGTTCAGCAATAATTGTATAGAGTGCTCCTGTTGAAAAGTGATCTTCAACAATATAAACAACATCTGCATCAAGTATATTACGTATAATAACTTCCTCATCAATAGGGCGCAATGTACGCATATTAATGACTTTTACACCAAAACCGTTTTCCTCCAAAATTGTTGCCGCGTCAAGTACCTGAGCGCATAAAAAACCGTGAGAAAAGATAACAATATCATTTCCTTCGCCAATTTCTTCTGCTTTTCCAATCTCAAAATTAGTATGGTGAATAGTAGCCGGCTTATTTATATAGCGAATATACCAAGGCATCCCTGAATCAATAATATGTACCATGCCCTGTAATAATTCATCTTCATCCATTGGAGAAAATATCCGGACAGTTGGAATTAATCGCATCAATCCGATGTCTTCTAATGATTGATGCGTCGGACCATTCGCTTCTGATAAAATACCGGGAATAAATCCAACCATACAGACTGGTAATGCAGCTATCCCCACATCGGTGCGAATAAATTCGAAGGCTCGCATTGTTAGGAATGATGCTAATGCATGTGTGATTACTGTATTACCGCGTAATGCCAAGCCGGCAGCCATACCAATCATCGTTTGTTCAGCAATCCCTACATCAATAAATTTATGTCCTATTTTTTGCGGCAATGTACGTATATGTGCTCTATTTTCAGCTGTCATTACATAAAGCTTATCATTTTTTTCAACCGATTCTACTAATAGTTGTTCGTATGTCATAAATATTTCTTCATTATCGTACATGAAAAATAGGCGAATCTAATTCTTTGGCAGTAGTACCATGTAATTCATTTAGTAATTTTTGAATATCTTCATCAGTAAAATTACAGAACCACCTGTCTGCTCTTTCTTCTATACTCGGCACGCCTTTACCACGCACCGTATCTGCAATAATGATATGAGGCGTATTTGTATGTTCATCACAGAATTTCATAGCCTTATCAATGGAATAAAAATCATGACCATCTATTCTTTGAACATTCCATCCAAATGCGGAGAATTTATTGTCTAATGATTCCAAGGGTATAAGTTCTTCTGTTTTTACATTAGCTTGAAATTTATTTCTATCAACAATTACAATAATATTATGCAATTTTAGTGCAGATGCGACAAGAAATCCCTCCCATAGAGAACCTTCATTTAACTCACCATCGCCAACAATAACTACAATCTTATTATCTTGTTTTTTTTGAAGACAATCATATGCCACACCCATAGCAACAGAGAGCAAATGCCCTAAAGACCCTGAATGAAATTCAATACCCGGGATAGATGTGTTGGGATGCCAATAAATATTGTCACTAATATGTAAATGGTTTGAAAGCCTTTGTTTATCTATAAATCCAAATTCCGCCAATGTTGCATAGAGAGCAGGAACATCATGACCTTTTGAAAGAAAAAGATAATCACGATTCGGATTAGTCGTACTGTCGGGACTGACACGCAAATATTGACCATACAAATAGACAATAATATCTGCACACGATAATGATGCTCCTGTAAAACATCCGCCGTTCGTACTCATAAGCAAGATACTTTCCCGTACACGTAAAGCACTCGATATTAACTGATTATATTGCAGCTGTTTGTCCATCATAATATTCTATTCTTGTTTGAGATTTATCCACAGTTTTTAATTGATGTAAATGTTTTCTATACCAGTTAACTCCTACATATTTATTATTAATCTCCATAATTTCCGGATGATCTTCTACTAGTGATAGAATATCATATAAACCGAAAGCAGGGTTAGACGGGTACAATTTTTTATAGACCTCGGATATGAAATGATAATCTTCAGGATAGTCCAGAGTCCACCGATGTGACATTGAGAAATTATACCCCAATTCCCATGCACAATTGCCAATTCTGAACAAGTCCGGATTATCCCAGATGAACGGTGTGGTATGTTCACGTTCATACGATTTTTTTGCACGAGTATGGGTATATTCGAGTACACTCATCGGAATTACTTCCACATCGTTTCCGTCCGGATATGTCGCAGGGTGAAGATTGCTGACAAAATCATACTCTTCTCTGTTATCTTGATAATACTTTATCACTTTGTCAATAATTTTAGGATCAATTAAAGGACAGTCGGAAGGAATTTTTACGACAACATCGGCATTATATTCTAATCCTGCTCTGTAGTGTCTATCGAGCACATCTTTTTCATCACCTCGAAAAAATTCAATTTCTTCATTATGGCATAATTTAGCAATAAGATCATCGGAAGTTTCCTTTGTCGTAGCAACAACAACCTTTGAAAAATAGCGAGCTTGTTTTATCCGTTCTATTTGACGAAACAAAATACTTTTTCCTAGAATAGGTAACAGAACCTTTCCGGGCAGTCGAGTAGAATTCATTCGAGCTTGGACAATAATAATAATATTCATATCAGACTTTTGAATAGAGTAAGGTGTGATGATTAAATTCTTCATTTTGATTAATATCTTGAGCTTGAAATCCATTCAGAATTCTTTCACATACTTGTGAAATCGCTGAGGCAGAAGTTCCGCCGTTTTGTATCGGTAATAATTTACGCAATTCATGAATCGGAAAGTCAGAATACACCTCTTTACCAAGAGCTATTCCTGTATAAACTAATGTTGAAAATTTTGTGATAAGGACATCACAATTTGCGATCATTTCATGTGCATTTCCGTCATGATAGATAATTGCATTCGGACATATTTTTTCAATTTCCCGGTATGCTCTTTGAAATTTTTCGTTAGGATGGAGTTTAAAGATAATCTGTCTGCCGTCAGCGATATTGCATACTTTGCGAATAAATTTCTTTCTGTTTTCGTAACGGAAGGTTTCACGCGTGTCTGATGTTGCTGCAAGAACAAAATTTCTATATGGGAATGAATTATTGCAATACATGAGGCAGTTATCATAATTTGGTATTCCTGTGACGACAATCTTTTCCGATTTTACACCTTTATTTATAAAAAGTGATTTATAGTTTTCGGAAGCAACACAAAATACTGTATAAGCATCAGAAAGTCCTGTCATGGAAGTGCTCGCCAAGTAACGTGGTAAACGAAAATTTTTAACAATGTGGTAGAGTCTATTCTCAGGATCTGTCATACCTTCTTGAACGAGGACAATGGCAGAACCACGAATGTTACGAGGAATTATCAAATCTGAACATGTGACAACAAGGTCATAGTGACGCGATTCACCTCGAGGGTCCATTAAACGTCGCGATTGATGAAGTAATGAAAGGGACTTTTTTTGAAACTCACCACCTAATATGGTAAAATCAAGTAAACCTCTTTCTGCAGCATACCGTAGTAACCCATCCGCATAATAGGTGGTGAAGTAACATTCAACATCTTTCAACTCATCCGCAATAGCCATCATCTGAGTTGTTTGATTCGCTGATCCGCAAATGAAAAGTATGTTTTTTGTCTGCATAGTCGGACTCATTAGTTCGAATGCAAAATTCGCTCTTACATATTACCTGCCTATTATCATATCCTCAAGAGTCTGTGAACAAATGACATTCTTGTTTATATTTTGGTTACGTAGATTATCAACTCATTAAATGTAGTAGTCAAGAGCATAAAAAGCAGCATTACTCTTTCTTTCTCCAATAGAACCATACCATTTTTTTTGAGCAGAGATTATGATTACACATCCCCAAGACAAGTATATATGCGTGTAATGCGTAATTTTGAGTAATTTTTTTGAGAAATGACCATTAATGTCAGCCGATTTACATACACATACACTCTATTCTGATGGCGTCCTTTCGCCCGAGCAACTATTGATAAAGGCAAAGGAACGCGGCATCACTATCTTATCTATCACAGATCACGATACGATGGATGGATATGTGGTTGGCGAAGCTCTTGCTGAGCAATATGGGATTGAACTCATTTCGGGGATTGAACTTAGCTGCTTTGAAGATGGTGTGGATTATCATATCCTCGGCTATTTTCTTGATCCTGATTACCCGCGATTAAAAACACATCTTGACATATTCCGACGAGAAAGAGTAAAAAGAGCCGAAAGGATAGTCAAAAAACTACGTAATCTATCGGTCAATATCCACCTTGATGATGTTTTGGAAAGAGCAGGCGCAGGTACTATTGGTCGCCCTCACATAGCTGCCGAAATGGTGAAAAATGGTTATGTGAAAGATTTGAAGAATGCTTTTGACAGATTTTTGGCAAATGGTAAACCGGCATTCGAGGGAAAGCCCAAATTTCATGTCTCAGAGGGTGTGGATCTTATTAATGCTTCCGGCGGACTTGCTGTGTTGGCGCATCCGGGGCAAATGAGTTATGATCGCCTCCATTATATCATCGAATGCGGAATTGACGGCTTAGAAGTTGTTCATCCTTCTCACCCTTTGGATATCAGAGTCTATTACCATAATGTTGCGATGCACTATTGGCTCTTAGAAACCGGTGGATCAGACTTTCATGGCACCCGAATCTATGATGAATCGAATTTTGGTGAATTTGTCATCCAACCTTCCGCTGTTGAATCCATGTTAAATCATCTTGCCAAACGCTGAGATACCTGCAATGAGCAGATTTCCGATACCTTTACGCATTATTCTCATTTTTTTACTTCTTTATAGCGGTTTATTTATCTACCGCAGTAGCTTTGTCATAGAATCAACACGCTATTTTTGTTTATTCGACGATGCGATGATATCCATGCAGTATGCGCAAAATCTGGCACAAGGACATGGATTAACATGGAATGCGGGTGAAAGAATAGAGGGTATTACCAATCCTTTATGGGCTTTTGGTATGGCTCTAATTCATCTATGTGGAATTCCTCAAAATTATACATCGTTGTGCATTCAAATATTGGGATTTGTATTTTTATCGCTGCAATGTATTATTATATGGAATATCAGTGAACGATTATTTCCTCGAACCGGAATAATACCCATTGTTGCAACATTATGTACGGCAATGTATTTACCACTTATTACATGGTCTTTAACCGGTATGGAAGTATCTGTATGTGCATTACTGATTACGTATGTATTATCAAAAATAGATTTCTATACTCATACCACTTCTATTCCTTGGAAAGAAATTCTATTACTTGCCCTTGGAACGTGTATCAGAATTGATATGATTGTTCCCGGATTTGTACTTTTATTCGCTTTAGCATTTAGGAGTACATCGTTTCATAAAAAAACTTTTATTACAGGTATTGTTTCCTTTGTCGGAATAATTGCAATACAGACTTTTCTGCGATTTGACTATTATGGTGATTTTTTACCCAATACATACTATCTAAAAATGACAGGAATTTCACCCGTTTATCGCATTTCACGAGGTCTATTTTCGACAGTAAAATTTTTATTCTTTTTTAACCCTTTTCTCATCATACTTCCATTTGTGTATCTACGCTCACATCGTCATACTACACTTTATACTATCGCTGCATTATTTATTGCTCAACTCTGTTACAGCACTTATGTAGGTGGAGATGCTTGGGATTGGTGGGGCGGGGCAAATCGTTATATCGCATTAGCAATTGCACCATTTTTTATTGTACTTTCAGCAGCATTATACCATTTCTTTTCTATAGCCGAAAACACATACTCATTCGTAAAAGCACAAAGAAATATTCTTATTCCTTTAGCTGTCATTATTCTCCTTGTCCAAATTAATTTTCAGCGGGATGGCAGTTCACTCACCACATGGTTGCTTATCCATCCACCTTTTGGTACAGATGATAATAAAAGAAATGTAGAAATAGCATTACTCTTACGGCATACATCACCCCAAGCAACGATTGCAACGATAACCGCCGGTTCTATACATTATTTCACACAAAGAACAATGTTCGATATGTTGGGAAAAAATGATAAATACATTGCTCGACTCTCTGCCATTGTACCAAAAGATAAAAATAAATTTATCAGTTTTCATCCCGGGCATAATAAATACGACTATCATTATTCGATAGCAGAAAAAAAACCGGATATTATCGTGGGAATTGAGGAAGGTAATCTACAAACACAATCATTACTCACACAATATCAAAGAGATAAATACAAGCATCATATACTTTATTCAAAAAATGATTCGAAGTATATAGCTGACTATAGAAAACAAATTTTTATATCACAAACGAAATGAAAGGCAAAACAATGAACATCATTGAAGGCGATTTTAACGGGGCAAATATGAATATAGCGATAGTAGTTGCCCGCTGGAATTATTTTATTGTTGAAAAGTTATTGGAAGGGGCACTTGATGGTTTACGAAGACACGGTGCTACTATTGATACGCAGGTTACAACGATATATTGCCCCGGTTGTTATGAAATCCCAACAGTCACAAAAAAGGCAGCATTATCCGGAAAATATGATGCTATCATTACACTTGGAGCAGTTATTCGCGGCGCAACTCCACACTTTGATTATGTGGCAAGTGCAGCGGCAAGTATAAATTCTATTGCTGTTGATACAAATATACCTTGTATTTTCGGTGTATTGACAACAGACACTATAGAACAAGCCATTGAACGAAGCGGTACTAAAGCAGGAAATAAGGGGTTTGAAGCGGCAATGGTTGCCATCGAAATGGTCAATGTTCTTCGTAAAATATAATTCTTTGCAAGTCTGTTTATAGTGTTGTTATTGCTAATGACTCTGTCATATTTACCATGACATTACGGCTAACAAAATATAAACAGACTTATGCTTTGCGTAATATAAATTCCGTAATTTCAGGATCAATACCTATACGAAGCGGTGGTCCTACAACACCCACACCACGATTAACGTATAATTGTTGATTTTTGTCGGAATATAAACCTGCCCATTGCTTATATACTACTTGAGCAACACTCATTTCAACACCAAGAATATGAACGCCAACTTGCCCACCATGTGTATGACCGGAAAACATTGCATCCACAAATGTTTTCTCTCGTACTTCTTTATCCCAAAATGTTGGATCATGAGCCAATAAAAAAGTCGGAAATTCCGGCTGTAAATTCATAAGAGCTTTATCTAATTTTGCAAAAGATTGGCGCAATCCCGTATTATCAACGCCTGCAATCTGAATTTGTGCACCATCAATATTCAATACGCGATTTGCATTAATGAGAAGATGAACATCAGATTCTTTTATCATTGAAATTAACCGTTTATGATCACTATATTCAGAATAATGGTCATGATTTCCCAGACAAGCATATACACCGATATCTGCTTTAATTTTTTGTATATCTTTAGCAATAGAAATATATTCATCTGACCTGAAATTAACAAAATCTCCGGTCATAAATACCATATCCGCTGATAATGTATTGATGATTCTTCGAACCTCTTGAATATGAGATCCATTGGGAATAGATCCTGCATGCAAATCCGAAATCTGGATAATTTTTAATCCTTCTAAAGCTCTGGGTAAATCTTTTACAGGTAAATCAAGAGAATTAACATGAAAATTTGTCACTTTCCGTAATAATCCATCCCCGACGATGATAAACGGAGCTGCTGCCAATGACCAACCCACATTTTTTAATAGTTCTCTGCGTGGTATATTTTCCTGCACTGTTTCTGATAATGAAGGCGTTTTTTTATGAAGACTAATTCTATTCCATGACCATTTTAAAAATTTTATGGAATCTGTAAACAGTAAAGTCAGAGCAATAGGCAACTTAGGTAAATACCATACGATGACTGCATTATAGAGTATTAAATCAAATAATGGAATTGCGCCGACATTCATGCGCCGAACATTCACATAAATATTGCAGACGACAGCAAGAAACATTACCATGTACGGTACTGTAAATAATAATTTGTTCCATTGTTTCTGTTGCACAAATTTTTTCCAACGATGCAGAACATAGGCATCCGTTAAAAGAAACAAGACTTGAAGAACAATAATAAAGACAAGAAATGATGCTTTATTCATAAAAAACAATCAAGTGGTGATATGTAAGCGAATAAACAACCCCTCTGCTTCGGCAAGCAATTGATGTTGTTCATTGCGTATTTCACCCTTGATGACGAACTTGCGTCCATGTTCGCTTATTTGTTTGCCTTTCAGGTACAAAGTCTGCCCAATGGGAGTTGGTCTGTGATAGCGAATGTTCAATGTACCTGTTGGTGCTTTAACCCCTTGTCCTGAAAGAGTTTTTCCCATCACTTCATCGAGCAAAAGAGCCACAAATCCACCATGCATTATTCCTAAAGAACCATTCATAAACGATGGTGGCAAGAACCATGATTCTGCTGCTTTTTCTTGTTCATTATAGAGGAATGAAAGTTGTAAACCATGAGGATTAGCATCACCACACCCAAAGCAAGTATTGTCCTTTCTCGGGTGCAGAAATCGAAGATGGCTCGGCATACTTGTCGGTTCAACAATTGAAGTTTTTCCTGTATCGGGGTGACGGAATTGGAAGTACTCTCCGAATGGCTCAATATGTTCGGTAAGGTGCATAAGTGCAGGCATTGCAATGCGCCCTTTGCCACCTACTTTTGCTGTATGATATAAAATTCCATCATCTGACACTGTTAAAGATTCCTGTTCAAAAGGCACCGATAATGTATCATGATACCATAATTTATTATTTCCCCATCGTTGATAGACTATCGGCGTATCAATGGGCTTAACAAAATTAATTTCATAACCTGACGGCGAATAATACGGGTAATCATTATATTTGCCGGTTGTGTTTTCTTTTAATCGAGTAAAAAAAACATGAATAAATGGTTTGTCATCTATTTCCACCCCGTTATGAAGAACATTTCCTCGCTCATCTATCTCAAAAAAATATTCCTTATGTTTTGCAGTTGTTTCACTCATAGTAACCCTATACGAATGATTATAATTCAGAAATTATTGATTGTTATTTTTTAGGTGAGCGCAATGCCGACGAATTGACCGTGATATTGTATGACATATAATGGTCTGGAGTTTTTTGTTCAATAATTTTTTTTTCTGCCAAAAAACCAATCATTGCTGCATTGTCAATACAATATTGTATGTCCGGTATATAAAGTTTAACCGATTTTTTTTGTGCAAAGCGCAATAATTCTGAGCGTAATCGTGAATTGGCAGACACACCGCCTGCGACAACTAATGTATTTACTTTCATACGTTTAACCGCATTAAATGATTTTTTTACCAAAGGTTCTACAATTGCTTCCTGCACTGATGCACAAATATTATGAATATTATCATGGAAGTTACCTTCGGGATAATTATTCTGTAAAAACACACGCACTGCTGTTTTTAATCCGCTATAGCTGAATTGAAGGGAGTCTTTTTGCATCATCCCACGCGGAAATATAAATCTATCGGGATGTCCATCTTTTGCTAATTTATCCATAATTGGTCCTCCGGGATAGCCCAAACCAAGCATTTTGGACGTTTTATCAAAGGCTTCGCCGGCAGCATCATCGCGCGTTGATCCTAAAATGGAATATTCATGAAATGAAGTAACATAAAATAATGATGTATGTCCACCGCTTACCACCAAAGAAACAAATGGGAATTCTATTTGTTCCGATACTAAGAAACCTGAATATAAATGACCTTCAATATGATTAATTGGGACAAGAGGAATTTGTAATCGCATAGCAAGACCTTTAGCAAAATTAGCACCCACAAGCAATGCTCCGGCAAGTCCGGGTGATGTTGTTACAGCAATGGCATCTATGTCAGTAAGCGTACATTGTGATTTTGATAAAGCTTGATCAACAACAGTAGAAATCATACGCAAATGTGCTCTTGAGGCAATTTCGGGGATAACTCCTCCAAAAGCTGAATGTTCCGTTTGCGATGACACAATATTGCTTAACACCACACCATTTTTCACCACTGCAGCGGCGGTTTCATCACATGAAGATTCAATTGCCAGAATTGTCATCGTTTCTACTTCTCAAATAACGATACAACATATCAAAAGCAGCTCCTACGGTTCTATCACGATTTGCAGCCCGATCATTGCCAAAAATAAATCGTTTGGTTATTGTACTTGTTGGAGTGGACAAAGAAATCCAGACAGTTCCAACAGGTTTTTCATCAGTACCGCCATCGGGTCCTGCAATTCCTGTTGCAGCAATACCATAATCTGTCTGTAATTTGCTTCGTACACCTTGGCTCATTGCGCATGCAACCTCTTCACTTACGGCACCATAATGTTCAATATCTTCACTGTTTACTCCTAATTCTTGCACTTTGATTGCATTAGAATATGCCATAATACCACCTATGAAATATGCAGAGCTACCCGGTAAATCTGTTAATGATGCACCTATTTTTCCTCCTGTACAGGATTCTGCAACAGAAACTGTTTCTCCTCTTTCGGTTAATAATTGGGCGACTGTTTTTTCAATAGAAATATTATTGGCACCATAAATAAACTTGCCGACTTTTTGCCGTATATTTCTTTCAATAGTATCTACTATTTCAACAGCTTTACCTGATGACACATTATGAGCACCTATGCGTAAGCGAACACCGGAATATGAAGGTAAAAATGCAAGAGATGAATTAGTATTGAGAAATTCGCTTACATCACCAATCATATCGGCTAAATCTGATTCAGCAACACCTATTGTCATAAGCGTTCTGAACATATTCCTGGTTTGATTTTGTAATGTAAAATGTTGCTCAATAAGAGGAAAAACATGTTGTTCCATTATATACATCATTTCTCTTGGTACTCCGGGCATAGAAACAAAGATAGTGCTCTCGGTTTTAAACAACATACCGGGAGCAGTACCTCTTTCATTAGATAAAACTTGACATGTAGAGGGTATATATGCCTGTAATTTATTACGTTCCGTTAATTGTCTGCCTCGTCGAGAATAAAAATCCTGTAACCATACTAATGTCGGCTCATGCCATATATACGTATCATTAAAATATTCGCACAATACTTTTTTTGTTACATCATCGTGGGTTGGTCCTAGTCCGCCCGTTATAATCACATAATCAGAATTTTTGGACAATCGGGTTAATTCTGCTTTAATTTCCTCACCGTCATCTCCAACAATAGAGTGTGTAACAACTTCACAACCGATTTCCGTACAATGTGAAGCAATCCAAGCTGCATTTGTATTTACGATTTGACCTATGCAAATTTCATCACCGATGGTAAGAATCGAACATTTTATCATACAGTATATTACTCTCGAATAAAAAAAATCACCGACACGATTGACGGTGATACTCCATAATAATTTCCTAAAACGTAATCGCAGTCATTATCGAACAAAAGCGGGAGATATTTTCTTAATTATCTTAGGAATAATTTCCATTATTTGTTCTTTTGGTTTAAACAAATTTTTTGCTTGATATATAGGATCCGGTAATTTTGTAGAAACTTCATAGATATAAGCATTGACTAACAATTTATCACCTTGCAGATTAAAACCACCGGAGACTACGCGCTTAATATTAAGCAATGCTACCGCTTTCCACATATCGGAATCATATTGCGGGTTTTGCGGATCAAGATTAAGTGAAGCTAAAACTTCATTTACGGAATCGGATGGTACAACGTGGACAAATTTTTCTTGCGGATCCGTTTTTGCTAATTCCACTGCGACACTATCAGCCAATTGTGTACACAATGGGGTCAAAGATAACAGCCCGTCCATATTACGGAATGGCAACACTGCGACACGTTCCTGTGCCATAAGATTGAGCGAAAAAAACACATAGCAGATGATAGAAGAAAATAATAGTTTCATAACTTCAACATTATATAATTTACGATGACGAATTTTGTGATTCAATAAAGTGTTTTATATCTTGTAAACGTTGCACAATTGTTTTTGCAAAATCTTCAGCATTGTCAAAATCATTTTGTTCGGCAAGTGCCATCATCTTTATTCCCATATCACGCAGATCTTCAAAACCAAATTGTGCAGCACTTCCTTTAAGAGTATGCCCAAAACGACGCAAATCTGCGCTATTCTTCGTCGAGATAAGCTTCGGTAATACATGTTCCATATCGAACAACCAAGAATCTAAAAATTCCGGTAATAACTCCAAAATAATTTCATCTTCTGGCAATTTCATGTATATACCTTAAATTAATAAAGTGTGAAAAGAACTGTAAGCCGAATTCTGTCTTCGTTATTGCTAACGGAGGCGACAATGTATCTGGAGATAATGTTGCCATTATCTTCAAGCGGCGTACCCAAACAGCACGTCAAGTATTTCATTGACAAAAAAACGAGCAATTCTTTATTCATACGAATTACTGTTCCTATTTCGCCTTGCACCACACGGGGTTTGCCATGCCATTACAGTCACCTGTAATGCGGTAAGCTCTTACCTCACCATTTCACCCTTGCTGTATATTTTCACATACAGCGGTTTCTTTTCTGTTGCACTTTCCGTCGGCTCATATTGTTACCAATCATCACCGCCTTTATGTTATAAAGCGTGTTGCTCTTTGGTGTTCGGACTTTCCTCATTAAAAATTAATGCTATCGCCCATTCTTCCCACACTTACTGATTATTATATATCACATACCGTCAGTAATAAGTATTCTCCCGCAATGTTCACATGTGAATATGAGATCTAATTTTGTACGCATTTCAACTAATTTTTGGGGTGGTACTGCGCTAAAACATCCTGAACAACAATTACGACGTACTTTTACGGCAGCATCGGTGTGAAATGTTCTGATGCGCTCATACTCCTCTAGAATATTCGGCTGAATTGTAGTTGTAAGTTCTGTTCGCCGATGAATAAGATTACGAATTTCTTCACTATGACTGCCGGAAAGTTCTTTGAGTTGACTTTCTTTTTCATCTAATATAGATTTTACCTCTTCATAATCTTTTTGCTGCTGGGTTAAAATCAAACGCAAATTGTCTTCTTTAATAGTTGAAGTACGTAATTTTTCATTAATACTTTCGCGTTCTTTTCTAATATTTTCTATTTCATTGGTGATGGCATCAAACTCTCTGTTGTTTCTCACTTGAAATTGTTGCTGTGCATACTTGGCTTCTTTGGTTTTTAAGTCCTCAAGCATGTGACCGGATTTTGCACGAAAATCTAAAAGTTCATCAAGTAATGTCTGTGTTTCTTCTACTAAAGAGTTTTTCTGACGTAATTTTTTTTCGGCATCTTTTACTTCTCCCGGTAAATCTCCTAACTCTTGGTGGAATTCATCCATTTGTTCATCAATTTCAGCAAGTTGTGCGATGAATTGAATTTGTGCATGCATAAAACAATATGTAAGTATGTATAAAAAATAAAGTATTTCAAATATAATGTATCGGATTTGTGTTTACCATAGATTTCGAGAACTCTATATCCCCTACTTCTTCAGCTAATAGAGTATAAAGAATATCCGGAACATGTCTTTCCATTTCTTGATGCCCGACTTCAATGAGGGCTATAGTATCTTTAGCAGCATGAAAATTATGATATTTTGCATCAGCAGTGATGAATACTTCAGCTCCTTGTTTTATTGCGCAATCAAGAAAATCATACCCACTTCCTGCCACGATAGCCACTCTGGAAACCAGCATGCTCGTATCGTATGCTGTATAGCGTACCCGCGAATCCATGTGACGAGCAACAAATGTAGCTGCCTCTGCAATGTTCTTGGGTTCTTTCCATATTCCCAAGACCCCCATTCCTCGTTCTGAGTTATAGGCATTCGGCTGTAAATATCTACAATCACCAAGCTGTAGCATTTGTGCCAAAGCCATATTTGTACCACGGGGATGGGTATCAAGATTCGTATGTATGACAATAACAGCTATTCCGGCTGCAATCAAGCGAGTAATAACACGTCCAACACGACGGTCGGAAGTTATGGTTTGCAAAGGTAAAAAAATAAGCGGATGAAACGTCACTATGCAATCAAATCCACCGCTACATGCCTCAGTTGCAACCTCATCGGTAATTTCATAGGCAATCAGACAGCGAGTTATTTCCTTTTTACCGCTATCAAGTTGTAGTCCAACCTTGTCATGCTCGATGGCTGAGTTCAAAGGGAAAATTGACTCCACTTTACGGAGAAAATGTTGCAGTTCCATGTAGTCTTTACTAATTTTACAACACAAATTTAAGGAAGTTGATGTGTGCAGCAATCCATTTTACCTATTGCATACACAATTCTATAAAAATTACTTATGACATCATCTTCATTTATGCACTACATTTTTACAAAGGCAGCAATGCCTCTACTTATGGTTTTGCTTACATTGTTTGTTTCTAACAGCAATGTTTATGGTCAATTACCGGGTTTACCGCCATCTGATCCTTCAGATACAACGATGATTTTTTCAAGCCCCCGACCATTGATTTCCGATACAAATATCTTTCGTGCAAGAAAACAGGGCTTTGCGGGCGAATTGTACCTTTCTACACATGGATTCGGATTGGGTTTGGGTTATCAATGGGCTTTGAGCGAACAAATGGTTGTTTCGATAACTCTTGCCGGCTCGGGCGCGCGCAACACCGATGAGTTCGAGGTTTTTGACCGTTTTGGTATATATGTACCCAACAAAGTAAATCGTTTACTTATGTTTCCTTTACTCTTTGGCACGCGGTATCGTTTATTCAAAGATGACATCACAGAAAGTTTACGTCCGCATATTTCTGCTGCTTTAGGAGCAACATTTATTATGGAAGGTCCTTATCAAGGACATGAACAAAATTTTTTCGGTTCTCTCCCCGATGCGCGTTGGTACACACGACCCGGCGGTTATCTGGGACTCGGTGCTAATATAGGCAATTTTGGCGGAGGCAATGCACTTGGTGTCGAAATCCGTTATTATTCAATCCCATTTGGTGGTAAAGGGCTGGAGAGCATCAAAGATTTACCGATTGAAAATTTTGGCGGTATTTTCCTTTGTCTGAATTTTGGTGTGATTAACTAATCAGGAAATTCAACTTTTTTACTCAATGATTATTCATTCGCATAGCACTACTGTTCTATAGTATTTCCGAATCATATACTCAGAATTCAGGTAATAACTTTACATAGGAATAAAAAGTGTCACACTCATGACATTATTATTAATTCCTTGAAAATTGGGTTTGAACATCGTGGAATTACGACCATAGACTATTCGTACTCCAAACATACTAACTCCTATCTCTGGGCGGAAACGTAATCCCCAAGAAGAAAAATCTGTATAATATATAACACTACCGCCAAATGAAATAAACATATTAATTGTATAGGAAGCCTTCAGACCTACAAGTGGGTTATTGTTAGTAACCGAAGTTCCTAACTCCGCACTTAGCCCCAGACCACCATACCCTTTAATTGATTTAGACTCTACCCACTCAATCTTTCGTCCAAACAGATACCCCGCCTCAACAAAAGTTTTATCCCAATTTTGCATTCCGACAATCAATCCTTGAGTACTTTTTTCGTCAGCTTTTATAGGCATATCAGACAAAAGAAAGAAAAATATTGCACTACATAAATAATATGTTGAAAATCGTTTTTTCACATCAGATAGAAAAATTCAGATACCGGAACGTAATTGTTGTAGAAGATTATTTTTTTCTTTAGTCAAATTGGTTATGGTTTTTAATATTTCAATATCAGATTCAATCAGATTATCAGATATTTTATTTTTAATTTCACTTACTTGTTTATCAATATTTTTGATACGTAAACGAAACAAGCAATCTGTCATAATTTTCTTTTGATTTTCATTGGGTATTTCCACTTCAAAATTTTTCCAATTTATACTTGGTGCATCACGTTTCATGACAATACCGGCTAAAAAATCACGCATAGCATCATCGGTTTTTTCATGTTCAGCAATTGCCGAATACATATCCGGTACATTTGCATTCATCGCATCAATTGCCCTCAACAAAAGGGTTTTACCAAAGGGCGTTATCATTGTGTCGGGACTCACTTCCAAGGTCTTTGTCATAAATCGCAAAACTTTGGGATTGGTAAGTATCAAACGCAGTAACTCTTTCTCTTCAGGCGCAACTTCTTTCATTGGCTGTATCGGCTCCTCAGCGAGCATTTGTTGAGATTCAGTGTATGAGGAGTTTTTTTGATATGATACGAAACGCTGTTCACGCGGCATCCTGTTACGCTTTTTCATACGCACTTCATACTCTTCATACATGCGTCGCAACTGCATTTCGCTTAATCGCAAAGAATCCCACAACTGCTGCAGAAGCATATCATGCTGCATGGTATCAGGAATACGGACAATGAGGTCAATAAGCTCACGTATTGCTTGTGCTAATCGCGGTGGGTCAGCCAGCACACCGTCTGAACGCAATGCATTCAAACGAAACTCCAGAAAAGATTGTGCTGATAGCATTGCTGATCGGAAAGCGTCAGCTCCTCTGTTACGAATAAAACTATCTGGGTCTTCGCCTTCGGGAAACTGCATAATCTTCACATTGAACCCTTCTTCCAAAGCAAGCTCCAGCCCACGGATTGTCGCTGTTTGCCCTGCGCCATCACCATCGTATGCTATAAATACATTTTTTGTAAAGCGGCTCAAAAGCTGTAATTGTTCACGGGTAAGTGCAGTACCGCTTGATGCTATTGTATGAGTAAATCCAAATTGATGTAGCGTTATCGTATCAGCATAACCTTCGGTCATTATGGCAGCATCCTGATTTCTAATAGCATTCTTTGCTTGATATAAACCATACAGCACACGACTTTTGCTATAGAGTCCTGTTTCCGGCGAATTGATATACTTTGCCTGACCTTTCTCATCGGTTAATTGACGAGCACCAAACCCTATTGTGCGACCGGCAACATCATGTATGGGAAACATCAATCTATTGCGGAAACGGTCATAGACAGCACCATCATCTTTACGAATAATCAGCCCCGCTTCTTCAAGGGTTTCTTCTTTAAAACCTTTTTTGACTAATCCTTCACACAAAAACTTCCATGCATCGGGTGAATACCCAAGTGAAAATTGTTGTACTATCTCATGTGAAAATCCACGTTTACTGATATATGCCTGTGCCAGTAATGCCTCACGGTTTTTCAACATTTGGGCATAAAGTGTCTGTGCTTCCAGCATTACCGCTCTAAGAGTTTCCATTTTGTTCTGTGACTCATTATCCGATGAATCCTGTTCTTCCGGCAATACAATACCTGCACGACTTGCTAATTGTTTGACGGCTTCAATAAACGGTAACTTGTAATACTCCATCATGTATGTGATAACATTACCGCCTTTGCCACAAGAAAAACACTTAAAAATCCCCATGTGAGGATTGACATTCATAGATGGATGCTTATCAGCATGAAAAGGACATAAACCGACAAACGATTTGCCTTGTGGACGTAATCGAACTGTTTCTCCGATTATCTCCACTATATCGGAGCGGTTTCGAACTTCTTCTATCTGCGTTTCCTGTAGCTTCATAAGTACGATGTTGATAATGAGCGAACAAATATACTGACTCAATCTTATTCAGAACATTGTATCATGATATGATGCGAAACAAGAACAAGTAAAGAGCGTCCTTCAAAAAAACAAAGCAACAATGACGATAGTGCATTTATCGTCTCAAAGCCAAATAAAACGAAATTTATTAACTACTTTCAAGCCAAACAGCAATGCAAGTACTCAATGTTTTCGTCACGATTGCTTAATTTGCATATAAATTTTTGATAATACTAACAAAGTAATCGGAGAAAATGAGTAAAATGGATTTATTTCAGAAGTGTGTTGAATTTACCAAAGCTGATGAAGTGAAAGCAGCTGGTCTGTATCCTTATTTCAGACCAATCGAAGAGAATGAAGGACCTGTAGTAAGCATAGAAGGAAGAAAAGTCATCATGGCAGGCTCGAATAATTATCTCGGTCTTACTGCCCACCCCAAAGTACGCCAAGCAGCAATTGATGCGATTAACCGCTATGGCACAGGTTGTTCCGGATCGCGTTACTTGACAGGCACAATAGATCTGCATAATGAACTTGAAGAAAAGCTTGCAAAATTTTTAGGATATGAGTCAATTTTATTATTTTCAACTGGTTACCAAACAGCTTTAGGAGCAATATCGGGTCTTGTAAGCAAAGGTGATTATGTTGTTTCCGATAAAGAGAATCATGCTTGTATCATCAATGGTGCTATGTTAGCGAAAGGTGGGTTTGCCGAGTTTGTACGCTATAAACATAATGATATGGCAGACTTGGAAAAAACATTGCAACGTATTCCGGACAATGCCGGTAAACTTGTTGTCACAGATGGCGTATTTTCCGTTTCGGGTGAATTGGTACATCTTCCCGAACTACTTGAAATTTCGCACAAGTATGGAGCAAGAGTTCTTGTGGATGATGCTCATGCAACAGGTGTGGTTGGCGTTGGAGGACGTGGCACGGCAAGTCATTTCGGCGTAGTTGATAAAACGGATATGACTATGGGAACCTTCTCCAAAACCTTTGCATCATTAGGTGGTTTCATTGGTGGTCCCGAGAGAGTAATTAATTTCCTAAAACATCATTCCCCTGCTTTAATTTTTAGTGCAAGTCCAACCCCTGCATCTTGCGCTGCAGCTTTGGCGGCACTTGAGATTCTTGAGGAACAGCCGGAGTTAGTAACCAAGCTTGTGGCTAATGCAGACAAAATGCGAAAAGGTTTTACGGATTTAGGTTTCACTATAATTGATAGCCGTACGGGCATAGTGCCTGTAATAGTTGGCGATGTGGAAAAAGCACTGTTCTTCTGGCGTAAACTGTATGATAAAGGCGTTTTTGTCAATGCATTTATTCCTCCGGGCGTTCCTCCCACGATGAGTATGATGCGCACAAGCTATATGGCATCTCATGAAGATGAACATCTTGATCGTATTCTTGAGGTATTTGCTGAGGTTGGTAAAGAATTGGGCTTCATTGAGTAGGGATGAAATGGAAATGTAATCGTCTCTATTTTTTCCAAAGCGTCTCTTTGAAATGAACGTTCAAAAAAAATGATGAGCTCGCTGTAACAAAATTATTCGGGCTGCATTACTATCCACAGAAGCCGGAACCGGTACGGAATCTGAAAGAGCAATCAACAAAATTTTTTATACTTTATCAATCAAAGGTTTCATTATGAAAAACTCAGTTTTTGGCAAGTTCGCAAACCTCGCTCTTGCATTCGCCTTCGCAGCCACATTAGGTTTTGTTGGCTGTTCCAATGACTCAACTCCAGTTGCATCGAACGATGACAATAGTTCAAACGAACAAGCATCCTTCGTGGTAACAGACAACATTACTACCGAAGCACTCTTTATGAACGGTATAACAACCGATTCTCCGGAGTGGGCAGCAACAGAATCAATGCGCGATAGTCGTAATGGTCGTCGCCCCGACGTAAGACGTGATGATTTGCGTGCTATACTTCCTTGTCTTCAATTGACAGCAGAACAAAGAACAGGGCTTGAAACATTAATGACCGCACACCGTGATTGCGTAAAATCAGCACTTGATGCACATAAAGCAGCAACACAACCATTACGTGCACGCCTTCAAGAATTAGGTAAATCCCTTCGCGAACAAGTTAAAGCAGGCACAATCACACGTGAAGATGCGGCAGCACAAATGAGAGCTGCACAAGAAGCAGTTAAAGCACAAATGAAAGCCGCCGATGAAGCTCTCAAAGCAGCACTCGAAGCTTGCAAAACAAGACTCTATACACAAATCGCAGGTCTCTTGACTCCTGAACAACTTAGAATATGGAACAATTGGTTAGCAACAGGTGAAGTTCCTTGCCCACGTGGTCCTCGCGACGGTAAACCACGCGATTCCGTAAGAGTAAGAAACTAAGAACATACAGTAGTATTTTTTTCACCACAATGTGGTACATAAAGAAACCCCTCAGCTAAAAAGCTAAGGGGTTTTTTAGTTCTATGAAGCCCGTACTTTCCTTTTGTATCGCCATACTTTGTTCTGCAACCACATTTTTCTTTATCCATAACTCAGCGTGATTCAGTATTTTTGAAGGACAATGTTCTAAAAGTTGTAATGACTAAGAAATTGAAGATGCAACTTTTTGAGTAGATAACCATAATTACATTCATAAATGTCATTGACTATCAAGTCATGTAGATTTTATCTGATAGACTATTATGGAATTATTAGACCCATTAGATCCACTGCTGAAAACATTCTGGTACATTGCTATACCAAGCAGTATTATTTTTTTGCTTCAATCAATCATGACATTGATAGGCAGTAGTTCCCATTATGCAGATTCTATTGAATTGAGTCATAGCACCGAAGTGACTACACATGATACACCGTTTCAGTTATTCTCTTTACGTAATCTGATCAACTTTCTTTTGGGATTCAGTTGGGGCGGTATTGCTTTTCACTCTGTTATTGAAAACTCTTTTCTGCTTATCACTTTTTCCTTCGGCATAGGCACACTCTTCGTTTTTTCTTTTTTTGCCATTATTAAACTTATTCTTAAACTTGCTGAAGATAATACATTCACTATGGAGCAAACACTCTTCAAAACGGGAGAAGTATATCTGACAATTCCTGAAAAAAGAACAGGTAAAGGCAAAGTGCTCATAAGTGTCAACGGTGCCGTTCACGAATTGGATGCAATGACAGAATATGATGCAATTCAGACCAATACACCGATAAAAGTAATTAATATTGAACATACAATTCTTCTTGTAGAACCCTTATAATAATAGTCTTATGGAACCAACTATCATTCTCATCGCAGTTGCCGCAGTAGTCTTATTTATTACAATTACAGCACTCATTTCACGTTACAAACGTTGTCCTTCCGATAAAATTCTTGTCATTTATGGCAGAACAGGAGGTACATCCGCACGATGTGTTCATGGTGGCGGCTCTTTCATATGGCCCGTTATACAAGATTATTCATTTCTTGATTTAAAACCCCTATCCATCGAAGCTAATCTTACGAATGCACTAAGCCGTCAAAATATCCGAGTTGATGTGCCTTGTCGGTTTACCATCGCAATATCTACTGAACCCGAAAATATGAATACAGCAGCTGAACGCTTGCTTGGACTGTCATCGGAAAATATTCAAGAATTAGCCAAAGATATATTATTCGGTCAATTACGATTAGTTATTGCCACAATGACTATCGAAGAAATAAACTCAGATCGAGATAAATTCTTAGATAATATTTCAAAAAATGTGGACTCTGAACTTAAAAAAATCGGTCTCAAATTAATCAATGTCAATGTCACAGATATCAAAGATGAATCCGGCTATATTGAAGCATTGGGTAAAGAAGCTGCCGCAAAAGCTATAAATGAGGCAAAAGTCAGTGTTGCAGAACAAGAAAAAATCGGTGAAACCGGTAAAGCTCTTGCCGACAGAGAAAAAGATACACAAATTGCAGAAACTCACAGAGACAGAGATGTGAAAATTGCAATAACACAAAAAGACAGAGAAATCAGCATCGCTGCAACGCAAAAAGATAAAGAAATCAGCATTGCATCTGCAAAAAAAGATGAGTCAATAGGAAAAGCTGAAGCCGAAAGAGACACAAGGATTAAAACATCAGAGGCAAATGCTATTGCAATTCAAGGTGAAAATGAAGCACGCATAGCCATAGCAAATTCCGAAGCTCTGCGCCGTGAAAAAGAAGCAGAATCAATGCGCATTGCTATTTCAGCAGAAAAAGTACAACAAGCAAAAGCGTTGGAAGCCGCTTATATGGCTGAACAAAAAGCAGAATTAGCGCGTTCTGAAAGAGAACGTTCAACACAAATTGCAAATATTGTGATACCGGCAGAAATTGCAAAACAAAGAGCCATCATTGAAGCGCAGGCAGAAGCCGAAAAAATCCGAGAAAAAGCAAAAGGCGAAGCTGATGCTATCTTTGCAAAAATGGAAGCAGAAGCCAAAGGATTATTCGAAATACTAACAAAACAAGCAGAAGGATACAAAGATGTTGTATCGGCAGCAGGTGGAGACCCGACCAAAGCATTTCAATTATTACTGATTGAAAAATTACCCGAACTGGTAAAAACGCAAGTAGAAGCTGTAAAAAATATTAAAATTGATAAAATTACTGTCTGGGACTCAGGTAATACTACAAATGGGAACGGATCAACCGCCAATTTTGTGTCGGGTATGATGAAAACGGTTCCCCCACTCAATGATTTATTTAATATGGCAGGTTTAAGTTTACCAACATATTTAGCTAGCCCAAACTCAGAATCTGAGTCAGAATCGAATATGACAGAAAAAAATGCACAATGATAGCATTATTACGGCAACGTATAAACCCTGTTTTGACTGCACCTCACTTAGAGCAAAAAGGAATATTGTGACTTTTTAAGCAATAATCATACATCGGACAATACCTTATCAAAACAAAAAGGTATTTAATGAAAGGAAATAGACAAAAATATTGCGAAGAAGTTATAGTATTCCTTTCACAACAATAGTGTACATCAAACATTGCATAGAAAAACATACAATTTCATGACAAAAATTCTTAAAGGAATCATCACATTACTTATGTATTTTACATGTCAAGGACATGACTAAATGAACTGAAGAAAGTTCAAGTAGTCCACATGACATCATCAAGATACACATTCTTGTATATAGTCCGAGATATTATCATCACTTCATGAGGAATTGATTTTGCATTTAATGTCATTTCCTAATGTTCTCATTACTGCACATCAGGCATTTTTTACTCATGAAGCAATGACAGAAATAGCCCAAACCACTTTGGGAAATATAACTGATTTTGAGCAAGGTTTAGTATTACAAAACACAGTTGGTCAAACATAATGTTAATATGATTTTGCTGTTATTTTTAACAAAAAGATAGTGTAAAAAATGGAGATGACAATGATAAATACCGTAAAACGACGTGTCTATGTACGTTATATTAAAGATGTTATCCTCATAACGCTTGGGGTAATCATGGCAAGTATTGGCTTAAAAGGTTTTTTATTGCCCAACGGTTTCTTAGATGGCGGCGCAATGGGTGTTTCTTTATTACTGAATATTTTCACTAAAATAGATTTAGGTATTCTTATTATTGCAGTAAACTTGCCGTTTATTATTATGAGTGTACGTCAAATATCTAAAGAGTTTGCCCTAAAAAGTATTTTGGCAATCATTGTTCTCTCTCTATTAGTACATTTTTTACAACTCCCCGTTTTTACGAAAGATACTCTCTTGATTGCAGTATTCGGCGGTTTTTTTCTTGGTGCCGGCATAGGATTCGCAATTAGAGGTGGAGCAGTAATAGACGGCACAGAAGTTATGGCAATTACTGTAAGTCGAAGAAGTAGTCTGACGGTTGGTGATTTTATAGCTGTTTTTAACACTATATTATTTTTAATTGCTGCTGTTTTATTAAATATCGAAACAGCTATGTACTCCATTCTAACATATTTGTCTGCGTCAAAAACTGTGGACTTTATCATCAATGGCATTGAGGAATATATTGGAGTTTATGTCGTTTCTCCTAAAGCAGAAGAAATCAAAACACAGATTACGGAATATTTGGGCAAAGGAGTCACTGTATTTAAGACCGATAAGGGATATGGCACAAGAGGCGATTTTGAACATGAGGGAGGACGTGCCTTATTTTGTGTGGTAACACGTTTAGAAGTTACAAAATTGATTTTAGAAATAGAAAAAATTGATGCAAAAGCATTTATTGTCCAACATTCAATTAATGATATTAAAGGAGGAATGGTCAAAAAACGACCGCTGCATTAGTATTCTGCTTTCTCTCTATTTCTGTTTTTCACTGCTATATATATCATACGATAAATCTTCTACCAATTAAATGTCAGCATGAATATCTACAATGAGTCCATTTCCAATATATTACAAGCTCAGAATACTACGACGCAAGGATTATCATCTGTCGAAGCACAAAAGCGTTTAACAATTTTTGGTTTCAATGAATTGCAAGAAAAGAAGAACCTTCCGGTTTGGATGATTTTCTTGAATCAATTCAAAGACTTTATGATCATTGTCTTGCTTGCGGCTGCCGTTTTGTCGGGAATTATGGGCGATTTAACAGATACCATTATTATTCTTGTGATTGTGGTACTTAATGCAATCATTGGTTTCACTCAAGAGTTCCGCGCAGAAAAAGCTATGGAAGCACTCAAAAAAATGAGTATTACCCAAACACAAGTGCTTCGTGATAATCAATCTATTATTATTTCTTCCAGAGAATTAGTACCCGGAGATGTCGTTATTATTGAATCCGGAAATGTAGTGCCTGCTGATATGCGCTTAATGGAAACTCACAGTGTGCGAATAGACGAATCTTCCTTAACGGGCGAATCGGTTGCTGTGGATAAAAACAGTAATGAATTGAGTGAACACAATATCCCTCTTGGCGACCAATATAATATGGCTTTTAAAGGTACTTTAGTAACAAATGGAAGAGCAAAAGGCGTCGTTATTGCTACCGGTATGCAAACAGAATTAGGAAAGATTGCCAATCTTTTACAAGAAAACGAAGCCATGACTCCTTTACAAGCCAGAATGGTACAATTCGGAAAAAGACTTTCTTATATAGTATTGGCAATCTGCTTGGTTTTATTTATTACAGGGCTTTTACGTGGCGATGAGCCTTTCGCAATGTTACTGCTTTCCATTAGTCTTGCCGTTGCAGCTATTCCTGAAGCATTACCGGCAATGATAACGATTGTTTTATCAGGGGGTGCGTCTCGGTTGGCAAAAATAAATGCTCTTGTACGAAAATTACCGTCTGTAGAAACATTAGGTTCTGCAACATATATATGCAGCGATAAAACAGGTACTTTAACACTTAATAAAATGAGAGTAGTGGAAAAACACGAAGTTTCTCCTTTGCTGTCTTTGTCCATTGCACTTAATCATGATGTACAATTTAATAACTGCGAAGAGCTTTTTGGCGAATCTACGGAATTAGCTTTGGTAGAAAACATTGTAGAGAATCTTCATTATGAAAATTTTATTGAGATAAACAAAACACATATTCGCCTTGCAGAATTGCCATTTGATTCTGAAAGAAAATGTATGACAACAGTGCATGATTATGATGGACAATTTTTGATAATCACCAAAGGGGCAAGTGAAACAATATTTGAAACTCTCACTAATAATAATGAACAAGAAATTTTGAAGCAATATTCTGATACATGGGCGAATGAAGGGATGAGAGTATTGGCGTATGCATATAAAATTGTCACAGAATTACCTACTCCTTTTATATATGAAACAGTAGAAAACAATTTATCACTTGCCGGAATTGTCGGCTTATTAGATCCACCGCGAGAAGAAGTAAAAGTTGCAATTAGTGAATGTAAAACAGCAGGTATCAAACCCGTTATGATTACCGGCGATCATCCGGCAACTGCAAAAGCGATTGCAAAAAAAATAGGTATTTTGAGTGACAAAGATTTAGTCATGACAGGTTCTGAACTGCATAATATCAGCGATGAAGATTTTATGGAACAGGTAGAAAAAGTATCTGTGTATGCTCGCGTCTCTCCTGAACAAAAACTTCGTATAGTGCGAACATTGCAAAGCAAAGGACATTTTGTGTCTATGACAGGTGATGGAGTCAATGATGCTCCCTCGCTGAAAGCTGCAAATATTGGCGTCGCAATGGGTATAAACGGCACCGATGTAAGTAAGGAAGCAGCTGATTTGGTATTACTCGATGATAATTTTGCCACAATTGTCAATGCAGTAAAAGAAGGAAGACGTATTTATGATAATATCCGAAAATTCATTAAATATACAATGACAAGTAATGCAGGAGAAATTTGGACTATTTTTCTTGCTCCTTTATTAGGCTTACCAATCCCGCTATTGCCTGTTCATATTCTTTGGATAAATCTTGTCACAGATGGCTTACCCGGCTTGGCTCTGGCTATAGAACCGGCAGAAAAAAATATCATGAATATTTCTCCTCGTAAACCCGATGAAAGTATTTTTTCCGATGGCTTGGGATGGCATATTTTATGGGTTGGTCTATTGATGGGTGCTGTATGTTTAGGATTACAAGCATGGGCTCTACATATCAATGACTCTAAATGGCAAACATATGTATTTACTGTCCTTTGTTTCAGCCAAATGGGACATGTATTTTCAATTCGCAGTCATCATTATTTTCTTTTCCAACAAGGTATATTTACTAACATGCCCTTGGTCGGAGCAGTATTTCTCACCTTTATATTACAACTTGCTCTCATCTATATTCCATTTTTGCAAGATGTTTTCCACACCCAAGCCCTTACTTTACATGAATTAGCAATGTGTATCCTTGTGTCTTTGATTGTGTTTCACGGCGTAGAGTTTGAGAAATGGATACGAAGAAAGTCAAGCCATACATCCAATAAGCAACATGTAAAAGAACTTTTTTAACACGCCTGATTCAATGGAACAAAGTCTGAAATAGCCCATTAAATTTTTAGTATCAAATACTTGTTGAGAAATTTCAAAGTTGAAAATAAATATTGATTATAATTAAACCTCTTTTGTGTCTATAGCCTCTAAGCCGGCGATTGCAATTTTTTATGGTTACATATATTTTTTCATTTTTCACAAGGATTGTATTTATGAATACCTCAAAAAAAATTTCGGTACTCGCACTACTCACATGCACTATAGTACTCTTTTCGCCATCAAACCATCTTTTTGCACGCGGCGATGGTCACATGAAAAAAATCTTGAAAGAACTCAATTTGACTGAAGAACAAAAATCAAAGATGAAAGAAATGATGAAAGATTTTCGTGCAGAACACGGCAAAAAAGAAGATAAATCCCGTGAAGAGAAACGCGAAATTGCCCAAGAACTCGATGCAAAAATCAAAACAATTCTGACTTCAGAACAACTAGCAAAATATGAAACTCTTAAAGCAGAACACAAAGAGAAAAAACGTGGGAGAAAGTAAGCACTCTGCAAAACTTTACCAAGAACGAAAGTAGATATAGGAATGGAAAGTGATGCTTCCAACAAAGGAGCATCACTTTTATTTGTGATTTATCATCTGAATTACCTGTTTCTGCCGTAATTTTGACACATCATACGACTTTATTCGGCTTTGCTATGTCTTTACGGCAACTTATTACAACATTCTTGATTATCACAGCGTGCTTGTTTGCGGCTGTTGGCTTAATACTCTTTTTTATCATCAATGGTAATGTACCTTCTTTCGATGAACTCGAAAACCCCAAGCAGGATCTGGCAACACGGATTATGAGTGCAGATGGCGATGTATTGGACTATTTTTTCATTGAACGGAGAACACAATTGCCGTATGACAGCATCCCCCCCGCATTTATCGAAGCACTTATTGCAACCGAAGATAGAGAATTTTACAATCACTATGGGGTACATACTACCCGCACTTTCAAAGCGATATTCAAGAATATTTTTATGGGCAAAAGAGAAGGTGCTTCGACAATTACGCAGCAACTTGCCCGCAAATTATTTTTAGATCAATCCCCTACCTTGCGCCGTAAGATTCTCGAGGCATTCACCGCTATTAAGATTGAACAAACCTACACAAAAAGAGAAATCATTGAATTATATGCCAATACCGTATGGTTTGGCCGTGGTGCATATGGCTTACAAGTTGCCTCTCAACTCTTTTTTGGTAAAAGTCCGAAGCAACTGACAACAGCCGAATGTGCGTATATGGTTGCCATACTCAAGAATCCTGTGGGTTATGATGCTCTCAACAACTATGAACGCGCCATTGGCAGAAGAAACCTTGTTCTTTCGATGATGATGGAACATGGAAATCTTAGTGCGAAAGAATATACAGAATCTATTGATCAACCAATCGCGATGCCCCCCAAAAAACAACAATCGCGCCTTGGTATTGCACCGCACTTTGTTGAATTAGTGCGTCAAACACTCGAAAAAGATGAAAATGGTGAATTCGGCACTAAAGGCTATGATCTTTACCGTGATGGTTTAATTATTCATACAACCCTTAACACTAAAATTCAACGCTATGCCAATGCTGCTGTCGAAGAGCATTTAATCGGTTTTCAAAATCAATTTGATAAAACATGGAAATGGGTTAATAATAAAGAACTTCTCGGTTCATTGTTATCTGCTGCGATTCGTGCAAAAGCAGATTATATTGCTGCGGAGACAGAACAAGAAAAACGAGCAATAAGCGATAAATATAAAGCAAATAAGAGTTTTATTGACTCAGTCAAACGACGCTCTACATTAATTCAGACAGGTGTTGTTGTGCTGAATCCAATGACGGGTGCAATTGTCGGCATGGTAGGAGCTTCTCCGCAAGCAATGCGCATGACACCCGAAGCTCGATACTCGCTCAACCATGCAGTACAAATAAAAAGACAGCCCGGCTCATCCTTTAAACCCTTTGTGTATGCTTCTGCGCTAGAAGATGGTTTATCCCCCTCTTCTCTTGTGGAAAGCGGTCCCTATTCTTACACTTTCCCTTCAGGCGAGGTATGGTCGCCTTCGGGCAGTAATACTGAGGGCGGTCCAATTCCACTAAGTTCAGCATTGCGGTTTTCCATTAATTCGGTAGCAGCACGCTTAATAACCGAACATACTACTGCGGAACATGTCGTTCAATTAGCGCGGCGCTGCGGTATAGTGTCCCCATTAGATGCATATCCGGCACTTGCTTTGGGTGCAGAGGAGGTCAGACCATTGGAGATTACTTCCGCTTATGGCACTTTTCTGAATCAAGGTATTCATATTCCTCCTTTTTTCATCACTAAAATTGAAGATCGCATGGGGAATATTCTTTATGAAAGAAAAAAATCAAAAAAAGTGATAGATGCCATGCGACAAAGAACAGCACAATCAATGGTACGTATGATGGAAGGCGTTGTCAATGCCGGTACTGCTTCTTCTATTCGTCAATTTTACAAATATGCTGCCGCAGGTAAAACAGGCACAACGAATGATTATGCAGATGCATGGTTTATTGGGTTTACGCCCGAACTTGTGGCAGGTATCTGGACAGGATTCGACAATCGCAAAGTCAAATTTCAGGGCTGGTATGGGCAAGGCGGAAGAGCCGCTGCTCCAATTTTCGGACGTTTGATGAAAAAGGTGTATGATGATCAATCGCTCGGTTTTAATCAAAAAACTTTCCACTTTTCAGGCATTCCTGCTGATTCTACCGTCGGTACGGTCAATTTCTTCGACCCACCTCCCGAAGGTATAATCCCATCACAAGTAATAGATTCGGTGGGCGGTATAGCAGACACGGCAAAACAGATTCGATTGCCGCGTCTCAACTGATAAGAATACATTCATAAGCCGATGACAAAAGGAAATAATGCTCAATTTATGGTGGCAGTTTTGCTTTTTTGTACGGATATATGTCAAAAAAGCCGATTTTTGCAGATAAAGTGTGTCATTGTTGGCATATCATAATTTGTTTACTTGAAAGAAATATACATGGTTTTTTATACTTTTTCTGAACAACAACCATCCCTCGCCATTGGTACAATGTACTGCATTGGACGCAATTTTGCAGCTCATGCTCGTGAAATGGGTGCTGAAGTACCTGCCGGTGCTCCTTTGGTGTTTCTGAAACCCCCATCTGCATATACTCCACATACAGGATTAGTCACTATTCCTAAATTTTCAAATAACTTACATCACGAAGTGGAGCTGGTTGTCATTATCGGTAAAGACGGTGATACTATCACCGAACAAGAAGCAAGAGACTACATTATCGGCTATGCAGTAGGCGTTGATCTTACTTTGCGTGATATACAAACCATTGCTAAGCAAAAAGGTGAACCATGGGCAACCGCCAAATCATTTCGTGGATCGGCTCCTCTTAGCGCGGTTATTCCCCCCCACAGTATTGATGATACCAATGCAGAACTTGAACTCTATGTGAACGGTGAATTACGGCAAAAAGGCAATACGAATCAAATGGAACGAAGTGTTCCGGCACTTATCGCCTATATTTCTTCTGTGTTTGGCTTACGGCGTGGTGATTGTATTTTTACCGGCACACCGGAAGGCGTTGCACAAATTCACAGTCAATCACATGTGAAAGCTATACTAAACTCGCACACTGTTCTTGAATTTACGGTTGAATAATAACAGAAAAATCGGTCTAATTATGATACACTCCATATTCCGTGTCCATATATTATTTCTGTCTTTGTGTTCAGTTATACTGCTTTCAAGTTGCACAACAGTACTCAAGAAACAATTGACAAGAACAGAGGAAGATCGTTTTACTATTACAGTGAACGATACAACAGTAGAAAAAATCATTAATAATCCTCCCGGACCTCGTGATAATGGGATTATCTTTCCTTCACCGACCACAAAAGTAATTACACATACAAAGACACAATATGACAGTACGTCGGAGCGATATTATCCCAATTTTATTCGTGCGGGATTATTTGAGGGCGTAGGATTATTGGGCACTTCATCGCCCTCCGAAGGTTTTGGCTCAGGATTATTTGGTGTGTTTGGAATTTTTGATCCTGAATTCGGAACAATTAATCGCAACGAACCACGCGATGTATTATTTACAGGCGGACTCTATCGCTTTGGGATTTTTGAATGGCAATTACGGTGGTTTCGTGATGCAAAACATTGGACAGTCGGAACCAGTGCAGTAGAAATGATAGTGCCGGAGGTAGATAATCCAAAATCCTTAGTCAGTATTTTTCCTATTTATATACGCAAACGTTTTTACTTGCGTGAATCTATTCCATATATTGCCATTACTCCGGCTTTTGGATTCGGCTATTTCCCTTCGCAATATGGCAATGCCTCCGTATCATTAGATTTTGGCTCTATCGGAGGATTAAATTTTCGTATTTATGCCGGATTAGCTGCCGGTATTAATCTTGCTAATTCTTCGCTTAATTCAACCTCTGCATCAGTATCTTCAACCATCCCTTATATTGGGCTTGGTACCTCAGTATTAGATTTTCTTAATAAACCGGAAGAACTTGATATTGAATGGAAAAATCACGAGCACAGTTCTTGGTCTGTGGGCTTACTCTCATTTTCGATAAATATGTCCTCTGCCGATACCAGTTTATTCGGTTATACACAAGTTACATCACGAAACCGAACTACGTCACAAGGACAACCCGGCATAATAAATGGCTTTTCATTGCGAGTTGCACCGGTAACATTAGCTTTACCGTTTATTGATAAAAGGGTATTTATTGGAACCTCATTATTACATCTCGGTGTTTTGGGTGCAAAAGAAATTATAATGTCGGTTTTTCCTCTTCGTGCCGGTTATTGGCATACGCTTATTCAAGATGAATTAATTCTTGAACCCTCCATTGAATATACATATTACCCTTCACGTGTTCTTAATGTCAGTGCTGCTTGTAAATTAGCCATTAATGAATATATTAATCTGCAATTAACGGGGGGGGTCGCATCCGGTAATCCCGGAAATTCTGTCACGGCGGTTTTTGACCTAAGTGATGGGGATGTTCTTGATTTTACTACTTTTTATCTTGGCTTTGGCATAGGCATCAATGAACGATTATTCAAAGAATCGGAATTACGATACTCGCGGAAAAAATAATGAAAATACCATTTCCAATATCATCTACACTTCAAATTATTTCTATCATAATATGCGGGAATATACTTTCCGGCTGTTCACTTATTCCGTCAATACTTCCGAATCCATATATCTATCAGCTCAATAAATATACTCCCAAACAATATATCGGCTGTATCAATATTTCTCACATTGACAGCGTAGAACAAACTGCCGATAATTCAATGCGAATATTTAAGGGCGGTGCGCTGGCATTCGGACTTAATGAAGCAGCAGACCATATTACGGATATAACAATTACTCCAACAGCAGGCAAAAATTTTACTATTGGTTTTCGTTCAACGCCTCATGATTATCTTCATAATAAAGGATTGGAATTTACCTTTGATGATAAAGCAATACTTATCAAAGAACATGGGAAGATAATTGATAAAAAGCAGTTTTCGGGCTTGCAAGAAAAAAAGCAAGAAAGATTTATTATTATCAACGATGCCGCTGAATATTCGCTTCAAATTGGATGTGATATTGTTTATCGAGGTAAAACAAAGTTACAGGGTACAGAATATTGCTTTCTCTATCCTTTTGCGGAAACAGAACTTCATGCTCAAGCAATAACTATGACCAATATACGTGTGACCAAACCATCATTAACACTTCAAAAGTCAGCCGAGAAAATTGCTAATTCACCCGCTGCGGAATAAACATTATGATATTGGACATACAACATATTTCAAAAACATACCCAAATGGGAATCAGGCATTAACAGACATTAATTTTTCTGTTAATGAAGGGGAGTTTCTTGTTATTATCGGATTAAGCGGTTCGGGTAAATCAACATTATTACGCTGCATCAATCGTTTGCATGAACCAACTTCCGGTTCTATTATATTTCGCAACAAGGATGTCACAACGATACAAGGCAAAGAGCTACGTCAATACAGACGCTCCGTCGGTATGATATTTCAGCATTTTAATCTTATTCCTCGTTATTCTGTTCTGGACAATGTTCTTACGGGCGATTTAAGCACTATGTCCGTCATGTCTGCTCTGATGAATAAATTTACCGATGAACAAAAACAACGCGCTTTGCATAATTTGGAAATTGTGGGCATACCCGATAAAGCACAACAACGCGCCGATGAATTAAGTGGCGGACAACAACAAAGAGTAGCTATTGCCCGCACTCTGATGCAAAATCCCGATATTATTCTTGCAGATGAGCCGGTGGCATCGCTTGACCCCGCTACGTCACATTCTGTCATGAAATATTTAGAAAAAGTGAATAAAGAACATGGAAAAACCATTATCTGTAATTTACATTTCCTCAGCTTGGTGCGCCAATATGCTACAAGAGTTATTGCGCTCAAAGGAGGGAAAATGATTTTTCAGGGACAACCCGAAGATATTACAGACACTTGGTTCAAAACTATTTACGGTGATGATGCCACCGAAGTAGAAATTCGATAAATCATTAAAATACATAAGGAGATTTTATGTCTTGGTTCTTAAGAAAAAAACAAAATATTGGTGATAATATTCCTCGAGAAATGCCTGATGGACTTTTTACGCAATGTCCTTCATGCAAAACGGTTATTTACAAAAAACAATTTGAGGAAAATTTATTTACTTGCCATAGCTGCAATCACCATTTCCGTATTACATGGGAAGAATATGTGGACATATTATTCGATCAAGGCACATTTGTTCATACCGATACCGAAGTACGAAGTGCAGACCCTCTTAACTTTGTGGATACCAAAGCATATACGCTGAGATTAAATGAAGCGTATCAAAAATCTGATTTTCCCGATGCGCTCACAGTGGGTTACGGTGATATTGTGGGACGCCATGTATCATTCGCTTGTATGAATTTCGGATTTATCGGTGGCAGTATGGGCAGCGTCGTCGGTGAAAAATTTTATCGTGCAGGCAAAAGAGCATTAACTGACAAATGCCCGCTTATTGTTATTTCTGCTTCAGGCGGCGCACGTATGCAAGAGTCCGCATTATCATTAATGCAAATGGCAAAAACAAGTGCTATTTTAGGAGAACTTGCTGATAATGGTTTACCCTATATTTCCATTCTTACAGACCCAACAACAGGCGGCGTCAGTGCCTCATTTGCTATGTTGGGCGATGTCAATATTGCCGAACCCAAAGCACTCATCGGTTTTGCAGGTCCTCGCGTTATTGAACAATTTATTCGTAAAAAATTACCCGAAGGTTTCCAACGTTCTGAATCTGTTTTACAACATGGATTTTTAGATAAAGTTGTGCATAGAAAAAATCTACGTCAAACAATTCATACAATACTTCAGCATCTGTCATAAGAAACCATCATATTCTTTCAAAAATAAAACTCCCCTCTTTTCATAGACTAAAGAAGGGAGTTTTTTTATATCGTATAAATAAAAGAATCAATGAGAACAATTATACACAACATATACTATTTCATAATCATTACCGGAATATGCTGTAAAGCTGAGGACGAGCGCACTGCAAGATAATAATGCCCCGACGGAACGGTTTCAAGTTGCACATTGAATGTATGCAATCCCGCTATATCAACATATTTGTGCAATTCTGCCATAGCTTCGCCCATCATCGAATAAAGTATTATTTCAATTGTTTCCGGTTGAGTAATTTCCAATTCGCAATGCAATAAAGTCTTTGCCGGATTCGGAAATATATGTGCCGATGATTTTGTCCCTGCTTCCCCAAATGGTTCTTGCACAGATGAGGGATTCTCAACACCTTCACCATACAGATGCACGATGAATGGGCTGCCTATACCGTCATGATATATTGCTATCTCACCGCTTTGACGACCTTGCAATAATGGCATAAATTTAACACTTAATTTTTGTTCGCTATTCGATGGAATAACTATGGTATTATCAGGCGATACTATCGAATAAGTAGAATCACCCGGAAAAATACGACGAATAGATGTTACCGTAATCGGCTCATCAATCATATTTTGTAAGACTATAGTATCGGCAAGTATTTTATTGTTACCGACGGATACTATGCCACAATCAATAAAGGCATCTTGTGCTTTAAGATGTGGTAAAACACCCCTTCCAATTATTTTGAATAGCAGTGTATCATTATATTGAGTAATAAGTGTCAGATCCATGCCAAATCTTCCCTCCTCTTGTGGTGCAAATGATACTTCGATAAAATGTGACTTACCGGATGCGAGTGTATAAGGTGCATGACCGGAAATAAAAGAAAATGTAGATCGTATTTCTTTCACCGTGCATGGAGCTATACCCGTATTTGTAAAGAAATTTACTATCATCGTATCTTTTGTTTGTCCCACGATACAATCGCCTATGTCAATGGATGGATACTGAGTCCGAAAGGGTCTTTCTATTTTTATAGAAACAGATTCTGACAATTTTTCATCAAGAATAGAAGAACTGCTATTGATATTCCATAACTTGATACTGGCATAATCAAACTCAGATAATAATTTTTGTTCAGAATTCCATAGCATTTGTGATGTATAAATGTATCTATGAGACGCTTTTTTCTGAAAAGCATGAAGTAGCGATCCTGTTCGTGCATCCCAAATATATGATGCGCCTTCATAGGAATTAGAAGCTGCTATTCTATCATCTGATGACCAAGCAAAACTACTCAAATGGTTAACTGCATTTGTATATGGAAATAGAGTTAAGTTTCGTAATACTGTACCGGTTTCTGCATTATAGATGGTGCCATAATCTGAAATAAACATTATCTTTTTATTGTCAGGGCTCCATACAATATCATTACTCCAACTATACAAGGACTTATTCCTATATGTATTGAATTGATATTTACGAGTATTTATATTCCATAGAAGAATATGTAGCTTATCGTCTCCTGTACCACTTATAGCTAACATTGTTCCATCCGGACTCCATGAAAGAATACTTGAACCCAAGCTGTCAATTACTAATACATCTGAAAAAGAATTATTGTCTTTATCCCAAATTACAATACTGTCTTTACAAGATAAAGCGACATATCTGCCATGAGGATGCCAAGCAATACTATATATATCTTTTTGAAAATGTATCTCACGATAGATACTATCTTTCATTATATCATAAATAGCGCATGTCTTCCCATAATTTAATGCTACGATATAATCTTTTGGACTAAAAATTACTTCTCCGTACTTTAGCGCTTTCTCTATTGTTTTTTTGACGATTATTCCTTTTTCCACATCCCATATTATTGATCTTCCATAAAAATCGCAGAGACTTAATGTACTATTATCGGAACTCCATTGTATTCTCAAATCGGAATTCCATTGTATTCTCGCTGGAGAAGCAAATTTCACAGGTATCTCCAATATGCGTAATGAATCGGGAAAGTTCTTATGCCAAAGAACCATACCTTCAGCAGCTACAAAAGCTAAAATATTACCGTCCGAACTCCATTCTCCTTTATCAGGATTGGGAGTAACAAAGCCAACACTGCTTATTCGCTGTTTTGTACTTGCATTAAGAACAAAACGACTTTCTACAAGAAGATAAAGACTATTCGGACTCCAGTGATTGTATTGTTGATAGGCAGAAAATATAATACTATCACGGTTAAGTTCCGAACCATCCGCCGCATTGTACATGATACTCATATTATTTGTATTAAGGAGAATTTTTTTGCTATCAGGACTCCAGATAATTGATTCAATCTTTGTTTTATCACCTTTTAGTACAGCAATCTGAGCATTCGTTTTTGTATCCCAAAGTATTGCAAATGAATTAATATATTCTTTGATGGCAAAAAGACTTCCGTCGGGACTCCAATGTACATCTGATGCAGTGGGAGCAGAGTAATTTTCGCGTTCTTCGGTTTCTATATCAATACTACTGGCTCTATTCAATTCAGAAATATATAATATTTTCTTTTGATCGGAACTTAATAATGGTCGTTCAAACTGTCGTTCAAAACCTTTCAGATCATCTATCACAATTTTTTTATCAACAGTACCCTTACTTACATTAAGAGCAAAAAACACATTCTCATGTATATAATAAATTCTAGTGCCATCTTTGCTCCATGTCATATCATTCCATGTGATTGCAATATTATGTATTGTCTGAATTTTGATTCTTTTTTCAATATCCCAAATCACTATACTACTGTCGGACAAATATGCAGCAATATACTTATCATCCGGGCTCCATATATACTTAAAAGTCCAAGAACCATCAATAGGCATTTGTAATGATGCAAGTACATTGCCTGTCTCAACACTCCAAACAGTAAGCACATCTGTACCGGCAATTACTATTTTTTTTCCATCATTGCTCCATTGTATATTAGGGCTGGTTCCGGGAAATTCACGCACTATTGTTCCTGTTTTTGCTTCAGCAATAATAATCTTATATTCATTATTATCCTGCCCCATTACCGCTATTTTATCACTTTGTGGACTCCATACATTCTTTACTCCCAGAAAATCATCAGAAAACACACGATAACCTATTTTTTTCAATAATGTAGTATTTTCATGTGTATCATTCCTTTGATCATAATGGATTATCCGTATTTTACATTTATTCGTTTCTATATCCGGAATATTTCTCCATCGGTGCTGCAATCCCCAAGCGCGTGGAGCAATCGAATACCATGTAATACCATTATCGGTACTGAAATCTAATCCCACTGTGTCCTGCGGTGTCACACCTTCCCATCGGATAAGTGTATCGCTGCCCGATAATAATAATTCACCGCCAACAGGTTGCGTTATTCTCAACATACTATTACGAGGACTTATCCCCGGATAACCACCACGTCCATAATACTCTTGGGCACAACCATTCTCACTTTGCAAGAGAAACTGACTATAAGCATAACCGCTGTCCAAAGCATTATACTCTACCGTCACCACGATACTGTCACCCGCTTTAACGCTAAATGTCGAAGGAAGCATCGTAAATGCATTATTCGAACTGAGTACACCGGTGATATTGAACGAAGCATTACGAGCATATAATGTCACATTGTGGCGAACACTCTTACCTATCGTAGGACGAGTAAATGTCGCAACTTTCGGTGAAAATTCTATGTATTCCCGATTATTTGATGCAACTGTGTAGTCCGATGTGCTTGTTGCACCTGCATAGCTCATTTCAACATTGCGTAAACCGTTCTCACTTTGGCAACCGCGTACACTTTCCCATTCGACACGACATGGCTCACTCTCTTGAAGAAAACTATATATTTCCCGAACAACATGATCAACGCTTTCTTGTGTCACTATACCATCATAATAATACCCATTCGTTGATAATGCTAAATCCCGCAACGATGTTTTGATTCCTTGTCTTTCCGTTCCTGTGGGCGAATATATTATGGCAATCACCTTCACTCCATAGGCGGCGCAACTATCCTTGCACATTTGCAATTCATCCTCGCTCAGAGAACCGCGCAATCCATCTGTACACACTATCGCTACACGCTTATGCTTGCCACGTTTTAGTATATTGACTATACCTGTTCGTTGATCAAGCAAATAATCGCGGCTTCGTGTGGTCATGGTAGCGGTAATTTTGTCTATCAAACCGGAAAGTGATGCACCGTCGGTGGTAAAATCACGGACTATCCGTTCCCTTGCGCCGCTTGTTTGCAATGCTATCTCTGACCCTGAGTTCAATAATCGGCTTAACTGTTGCGCTGTCCGTTTACCTAATTCTAATGCTTTTTCTCCAAATAATGACTTGTCCATTGACCTAGTATTATCAATGCTGATTCCGACAGAAACCTTGACTTCAAGTGGTGCACGACCAATTTGAACACTACGCATTTGACGCACAATTCCATGTTCTCGTACCGACACTTCTGACTTATCCGGTACAACATATTTACCGTCTTTATCATAGATATACGCTTTGGCTTTCATCAATGGAAAATTCGTCGTATCTATATCGAATAATCGAATACTTTGGCTATATACAGGAGCACTCAGTATCATTAACATTGTAATAAGTGTTTTCATAGCGCTTTGAGAAGAAAGTGTGAAATAAGACTGACAATTATATATATAGCACAATATATATGCCCTTTCTTCATGTAAAGTAACATTTTTAGAGTTTTTGTTACAGATGAATCAGAAAGATTTTCTCAGCAGCATTTATTTCACTTCATTAAAGTACATTTTCATGAGATAACTATGAGTTCACTTTGTCAAAAACTTTGGAAGTTGACAATTACTTCAAATATATAATTCATTAAAATTGAAGAGATTAAAAAAAAGAAATAAGATTAGATGACAGCGACGAGAACAGCGTGGAATCCGAAATGGGAAGTAAAAAAAATATAAATAATGCACAAGAAGAATGAACCTATCAATTCATCAATCTTAGCGATGTATCATGTAAATTATGTGAAAAAAATCTGACGCTTGCGTAGTACATGAGGAGTAATATGTAGAAATACATACAGTATGATTGCCCGATTTTCTTGAAATACAATTGTCGCCGAATTACATGAACGGTCGAAATATCTCCCTTCTATTTACTGCAATAGCCCCAATGGATTAACATTATTGGAGCCGCGCCATACTTCAAAATGTAAATATGCACCGTCAATAGTTTCCCCTGTTATTCCCAGTGGCTGACCTTTTTGCACATTATCGCCTTTGCGCACATAGGTTCGGAATAAATTACCATACACAGTACGAATACCTTGACTATGCTCAACAATAATGACGGTATTATAACCCGATAAATTATAGACTAAAGAAACAATTCCTTCGGCAGAGCTGACAACACGAGTGCCCGGTTTTGCTTTAAAATCAATGCCCGGATTTTGTAAAATCACACCGGACGATTCATTTTTATATGACCCGTAACGGCGCAATAGAGAGCGTGAGGGCAATGGATAGATAAATGTTGAACGCGGCGCAAGTGTTGATGTTTGCTTCATTGATGCATCGGAGCGGCGAGTGCGTTGTTGTTGCGAGCGTTCTTTTGCCGCCGATTGACGAATAAATGCAACAATTTTTTGCGCACTTTGAATTTTTTTCTGTAATTCTTTTTCGAGTAATTCCCTGTTTTTTTGCACTGCCGTTAATTGTCGTGAATTTTCGGCAATAGCTTGTTCCAAACGTGATTGTTGGTCTGTTGTTAAATATAATTCAATTTCATTAGTGCCTGCAAGGGAATCCAATTTTTCTGTTTCTGCTTTTACACTGTCATAATGGCTATGTATTTTTTTTCTTTGATTATTAAGAGCCGATATATGGGCAGTAATTGCTTTTTTTTGTGCAGTATAGCGTGGGTTATATGCCATTATATTGGCTTGCATATACGGCAAAGGGTATGCACTTGCAAGAGTGAATATTGTTTTTCGTACTATTTTTTCTTGGGAAGAAAGTTGCAATGCACGGTTTTGTAATTCTGCGGTGGAATCATGCAATACCGTCAGTCGTTCAGCCAGCACTCCGGCTTTTTTTTGCAATGATTTACTTGCCGATTGCAATGATTGAATACGGGATTGGCGTTGTGTTTCTTTGGAACTTAATCGCTTAATTTCTTTTTTTGTTTTGGAAATGGCGGATTTAATGTGTCGTAAAGAACGCTTGGCTTTACCGGATGATGCCGGCGGGGCAAATGCAGAGATTTGCCCCATAAAGCCGATAAAAAAACAATACACAATAATATATGTGATTGCATGGTGTTTCATCAAAAACCTTCGTATTAATATTCGTCGGTTTTTACCCGCGTAATGGAAGCCCCCAAATTGCGCAATTTGTCTTCCAATGCTTCATAGCCGCGATCTAAATGATAGACACGCAAAATTTCCGAGCGTCCTTCGGCTACTAAAGCAGCTAAGATAAGACTTGCACTTGCGCGTAAATCGGAGGACATGACCGTTGCACCGGATAATTGATGCCCCCCTTGAATAAGGGCGGTATTTTCATGGACATCTACTTTTGCTCCAAGGCGATGTAATTCCGGTACATGATGAAAACGTGTGGGGTAAATCATATCGGTCACACGTGAAGCACCGGGAGCCGTCATCATATATGCCACCCATTGTGCTTGCGCATCCGTAGGAAATCCGGGATATGGCGCTGTCGTAATATCCACGGGCTGCGGTGCATCATTCATTTCTATCATAATGGTATTGCCCGTCACATCAAGTGTGCAGCCGCTTTCTTCCAATTTGGCTATCACTGCCGTCAAATGATAAGGATTCACGCCATCCAATTGCACTTTACCGCGTGTCATTGCCGCACCAATTAAAAATGTTGCTGCTTCGATGCGATCGGGTATAATGTCATCTTCGACGGACTTGAGAGCGTCCACACCTTCAATTTCTAAGGTGGTGGTGCCAATACCCTCAATTTTTGCCCCCATTTTTACCAATAACTTTGCAAGAGCAGTGACTTCGGGTTCCAAAGCGGCATTGGTTAAAATTGTGGAACCTTTTGCCAACACTGCTGCCGATAAAACATTTTCTGTTGCTCCCACACTTGATACATCAAAATGGAAACGTGTGCCTTTCAATCCTTCGGTATGTGCATTGATATACCCATTTTCAATATCAATGTTTGCCCCTAATTTTTCGAGTCCGCGTAAATGTAAATCCACGGGACGGGGTCCGAAAGCGCAGCCGCCCGGCAAAGACACACGTGCCCGACCATAGCGGGCAATAAGCGGACCCAACACATTAATCGAAGCACGCATTTGCTTGACATGCTGATAGGGCGCTTCATAGCTGTTAATATTTGTCGAATCTATAAAGAGTTCATTTTTATTAAGTTCGGAGTGTATGCCCATTGCACCGAGCAAACGGGTGATTGTCCAAATATCGCGTATATTGGGTGTATTGTGAAATCTATACACACCGGGTTGCAATAATACCGCCGGTATAATGGCAAGCGCCGCATTCTTCGCGCCTGAAATACGAACGGTACCGCTTAACCGCACACCGCCTTCAACAATAAATTTATCCATTGTTCTCTATGAGTTGTGAAATGTACTATCTCTGTTATGCAAAACTACGGACAACGCTTCGGATAACCGTTGCTTCGCCTTTTATCGGGATTGTATGTTTTGCTCAAGTAATTGCTTAGTCTTTTTTTGCCGATACCGAAACATAGCTTTGGTCACATGGCGCACAATAAGCATATCAATAAGAGCTCCGAGCATACCGAATGGTAAAGAGTAGGTAAATGTATCTGTCATTATTGTCATTGTCCCATCGGCAATAAACTCTCTTGTTTGACGCATGGAGTAAAATGGTCCGCGTACCTGTTCATCGGTTAAACGTCGTGGAAAATCATATTCCACAAAACGAATATGTATATGTTGAGCAGGCAAAATCCATTGCCGGAGGGATAAATGAACCTCTTGCCCCAAACCCGGCTCACTCCATTTATCTAAGTCCACCGTGATATAGGGCGGCGTAATTTTGGCTAAATTTTCAGGATTGGTATGAAATAAAAATACCGCCTCCTGTGTCGCCTGTATTGTAATAGATTGCTGAATTGTTGTCATGGTAAAGAAACATTATTTTTTATTCCGCATTAGTATCATCTATATAATGGAAGTCTATCGTGCGTTTATCTTGATTAATACGTGCAATGCGAATATTGACTTTCTCGCCGATACGAAATACTTTATGGGTTCTTTTCCCGATAAGTCGGAAATTCTTTTCATCAAAAATATAATAATCACCCGCCATATCACGCAAAGGGATTAATCCTTCAATACCCAAGCCATCAACAAGCACAAATAAACCGAAATTAACAATTCCCGATACCGTTCCTGTTAATATTTCACCAAAATGCCGCTGAGCAAGCTCTACTTGTGCCACTTTGATGGAAGCTCTTTCTGCTTCGACGGATACTCTTTCGGTCAAAGAACAATGCTCGGCACCAACTTCCACCCAACGACGTAATTCTGAGAGTGCAGCATGGTGATATTCATTATTCGCAGCATAATATTTTAATAAACGATGCACCATAATATCGGGATAACGGCGAATAGGCGATGTAAAATGCGCATAATCTTTAAATCCTAAACCATAATGCCCAATATTACTGTCGGAATAGATAGCTTTTGCCATAGACCGCAACAAAAATTGATTAATGACATCACGTTCGGGTAAATTTTCCACAGCTTTAATAATTGCTTGTATTTCTTTGGAGTTAAGATTTTGTGTTTTTGTTTTAATCCCGAGCGTACCGACAAAACGCAAGACATCGCGCAATTTTTCCATATCGGGTTTATCATGCACGCGATAGACAAATGGTAAATTTCCTTTTATTTTTTTCTCTTTTTGCACAGTGTGAATATGTGCGGCAATAACTTTATTTGCCAAGAGCATACATTCTTCCACTAAGGATGTGGCATCGGTACGTGATTTGAGAACAGCACGCACAGGAATTTTATGTTCATCGAGAATAAATTTTATTTCTTTGGTTTCAAAGTCAATTCCTCCTTGGCGGAAACGTTTTTTACGGAGTATTTGCGCCAAAGAGTTAAGTCGTAGAGCCAAGTCTTGTACCGCAGCATTTTTACCTTTGAGTGTTGTATCGGGCGCATCAATCATTGCTTGCACTTCATTATAGGTACAACGCCTTTCACTTTTTATCATACTTTCAACGATTTGATACGAAGCTACAGCCCCCAAAGGAGTCATTTCCATCATGACGCTATATGTTAAACGTACTTCCTGAGGCACTAAAGAACAAATATTGGTGGATAAAGATTCCGGCAACATCGGCACAACTCTGTCCACAAGATAGGTGCTATTGCCGCGGCGGAGTGCTTCCTTATCCAAAGCAGAACCTTCACGTACATAATAGCTGACATCGGCAATATGCACTCCAAGCAATTGATTACCATTGTCCAACGGTATCAAAGAAAGAGCATCATCGTGGTCTTTCGCATCGTCGGGGTCAATAGTAATGACCAATGTTTTGCGTAAATCGAGACGATCTTTGAGTGCGCGTGTCGGTGGGATTTTGGCTACATCTTTGGCTTCATTTTCCACATCAGGCGGGAAACTAGCATTCAAAGAAAATTCACGCAAAACGGCATCCAGCTCAACAGCAATATCACCCGAATTACCAAGCACTTCCACAATGACCACTTCGGGACTTTTATGGGGATTATCCCAACGTAAAAAACGAGCAATCACTTTATCGCCATGCTTTGCACCATTCAAGTTTCGATGATGGACAAGAAAATCAACCAAATACTTATCATCATCATCGGGAATGACAAAGAAAAAGTCGCCGTCATGCTCTACTTTTCCCCCAATAAGCAATTCATTGCGCGAAACAACAGAAGTGACCACACCATAAGGACGCTTGTCTTTTTTCAAGGCAAGTAATTTCACGGTCACAGTATCGCCATCAAGAGCCGTATCGCAATGAGCAGGTTTACAATAGACAATCGGGAAATCGGCATCGCCTGTTTCAATCACACCGCGGTTTTGCACTATGCGAATTATGCCCTTGAACTCATTGGAAAAACCGACGGGCTTCCAACTGTAACGGCGGCGCGTGGATTTATGTATCTCCTTGTTTTGCACCAAATAGTCAATGGCAGACTTGAGATCGCTGTATTCTTTGGAAGTAGCAGCAATGCTCAACTGCTTAGCTAATTCATTGAGCCGCAAATGATTAGGGCTTGCTTTTTTAAGGATTTCAACTATCTGTTTACGTAATTCTTCGGATTTTTTCATTTATAATTACTTCCTAATTTTGCTCAAATGTTTGTGGATACCTCTATGGTGAAAATGACTCATTTATCATAAGAGCGGACAAATGGGCACAAAATTCACCGGTAATAAAGTTCAAACTTAGTGAACGAAAACCATATAGAAGGCTATGCTTGCCCATACGATGAAAATAAAAATATACTGTGCGATGAAAGAAACAATTATTTTTGCATTGATTTGCAGCACAAACATCCCCAAGAGAATCAACAACACTATGATATACAGTATAGTACGCTTTCTTTTTGTCGTATTGGTATTTTGGTTGGCATCATGCTCACCGTCCCGACAACAAGCAGAAACTTATTATGAGCAAGCATTGGCATTATCGAAATCCAATAAAGATACAGCAGCAATCGGCTTACTTGAAAAAGCAGTAAAATTGGATGCTAATTATTTTCAAGCATGGTATGCACTGGGCACCATTTACTATCACTCCGACCAATATTACAAAGCCGCCGATGCTTTTGATCATGCTGTCAAACTTGAAGATGATGATTTCCTTTCCCATAATTATTGCGGTTTAAGCAATGCGCGAGTTGGCAAATATCACGATGCAATTTCCCATTTTGAAAAAGCAATCTCGGTATGTCCCGACACCTTGCTGCCGGGCGAGACCCATACCAATCTTGCCGCTTCTTTGGTGCAGATAGGCGAAATCAATAAAGCATTGGACTATTACAAATCGGGTTTGGATATTTTAGTACGCAGTGCCAATGAAAATGACAGGGCTTTAGTCCCCGCCACCTATTATGATGCAGCCAATACGCTTGCGGGCGCAGGTGCTTTACAAAGTGCCATACCGCTTTATTCTATGGCAATAACGCTGAAACCATCATTCAAAGAAGCAATCCATTTTCTTGCCTTGACCCATTTTAATCTCGGAGAATATGACTCGGCGGAGGTGTATTGGCTAAAAGCTATTGCTGTAGATGTGGGTTATTCTGCTCCGTATGGAGGACTTTCCAAAATTCGCAAGTTGCAAAAAAAATCGTGGGAAGCAAATAATTTATTAGGGTTGCAAGAAGCATATAAAGGTAATTTACCAATCGCCTATAATCATTTTCAAAACGCGCTCTATGGTAATCCGGATTTTACGCCGGCATATTACAATATCGGGCTTTGCTGTGCTTTACTTGGTAAGTATGACCTTGCTCTCACCAATTTGAAAAAAGCACATAATATCATGGCGCAATCGCCATTACCGGCGGCGGCTCTTTCCTTTTTATTTGCAAAACAACATAAAGAGAAAGAAGCAGAGCAATGGAAACGCATTTCAGATGCAACACAAAAAGCAAATGCTATTCCTCCTATAGAAAAATCATTCATGTTTTAATATTTTTTTACGTTCCTTAATTTCGGAGACATTATGAAGTCAGTTCAACGTTTAGCCATCGTCGCATGCTTAGCTCTTTTCTCACTCACACAATGGCATTGTTCCAATGCAAGTAAAGAGGCGGAATATGAATGCTTTAAAGGCGAAACATATTCACGCTTGGGTGATCAAAAAAAAGCTATCATATCATTTAAAAAAGCCATTGAGCATAATAGCGATTATGCGGAAGCATATTGGCGTATGGGCACAGCGTATGCGGGCTTAAATAATGCCAATGAAATGGAAAAAGCATATAGAAAATCTATTGAAATTGATCCTAAATTCCTTGATGCATATTATTCACTCGGTTTGGCACTTGTGGCAAAAGGCAATCACGAAGAAGGTATTAAAATTTATTCCAAAGCAATAGAAATTAAACCTGATTCGGCATTAGGATATAATAATCTTGGTGTCGCTTACCATGGAAAAGGTGATTATGAAAAAGCCGTAACCGAATTTAAAAGAGCAATTGAAAAACAACCTAAATTTACAGAAGCATTTTTTAATTTAGGTAATGCGTATGCCAAGAAAAATGACCTTTTGAATGCAGTAGATGCTTACACAAAAGCAACTCAAACGCGTACTGATTATCCGCAAGCATATTTTGAACTTGCAGTAACATATAATAAACTCGGCAGAAATGCTGAAGCATTCAACAATTTTGGTTTATATTATTTCTGGAATAATAATTACAATGCTGCCATAGAACAATTCAGCCGTGCAGTTGCTTTAGACCCGACTTATTCCATCGGTCATAATAATCTTGCTTTTGTATTCACCAAACTTGGTGCTAAAGACAGAGCCATCGAAAGCTATAAAAAAGCGGCTTCTTTGGGTTATGAACCTGCTCAGGAAATCTTGAAGCAAAACAATATTACATGGGCTGCTGCTCAAACTAAAGGCAAATAATCAGTCGTCTTAGACAACACTCACACTCATGCGACGTATTGATTGTTCAGTACGTCGCTTTCTTTTTTGATTATTAATCCATCATGAGACTATGAAAAAATCTATTCTGTCATTATGCGTATTTCTTTCGGCTTTGACTTTGCTCCATGCCGCCGACGATAATTTTACAAAGGGAAAAGAATTACTGAAAAAACGTAAATTTATTGAGGCAGAAAATGCTTTACGTAAAGCCATTGAGTCACAACCCAATTCTGCCGAGATTTATAATGAATTAGCCATCACACTCGGCAATCAAGGTAAATTCGATGAAGAGCAGAAAGTATTATCAAAAGCCTTAGAACTAAATCCTTCGTATGCAGAAGCATATTCTAATTTGGGTAATTCTTTTTCTTCTCAAAAGAAATATAAAGAGGCATTAGAAAATTATGATAAAGCAATTTCTCTGAAACCCGAAAATGCCGTGTTTTATTATAATCGTGGAAATGCATTGACAGCTTTGAACAACTTTACCGAATCCATTGCCGCATTCGTGAAAGCCATTGAATTAGACCCGCAATTTGAGCAAGCATATCTTAATATGGGCTATTCATTTACTTCAGCCGGTAAATTCGATGATGCTTTGCGGACATACACCGCGGCAATAGAGAAATTTCCTTCAAGCGCAGAGTTATTACGTGCAGCCGGCAATGCTGCCATGATTAAAGCCGAATATGCACAAGCAGAGCAATATTATGCACAATCAATTCAAAAAGACTCTCTGTACGCTGATGCGTGGAATAATTTGGGCTTGGCTCGACAAACACTTCATTTTTATGGTGAAGCAATAAGCGCATTTCAAAAAGCATTACGACTTGATAAAAAATTTACTCAAGCATGGAATAATCTGGGAACAACATATTTAGCAAAACGTATGTACGATTCGGCTCGTATTTGTTTTGTGGAAGCAATTAAAATCGCCCCCAATTTTGCAAAAGCCCATTATAATCTCAGTATTCTCTATACTGAAATTGCCGACCTTGATAATGCACTTAAAGAAATTACCAATGCAGGAAATTATGACACCAAAAACCCTGCAATATGGTATCAAACGGGTATTATTTATTCACGCAAAGGGCAAATACGCAATGCGATTACATTTTTTGAAAAAGCAACGGAATATGATTCTACCTATTCTGATGCATATTATGCTATGGCAATTTTAGCGCGCCGTATCGCAAATGGTGAAGACCCAATACCGCCGATTGAATCACAAAATCTTGCTATCAGTGAAGAAAAAAAACAACAGCATAAACAATTTCGTGATGATTTTGTGAAAGGTATGGGCATAGTCAGCGCACAATGGATGGAAAAAGCCGCAAGACTCGGCAATGCCAATGCAAAAAAAGAAATGGGAGAACAATAATGCTGGCTTCTCTGGCAGAAACAATTACCGATAAAATTAACCATAATGAAGGACATTTTGTACTCACTCTGTCACAACCACATCCTTTCACTAATAATACTGCCTTTTCAGAAAAAAAACACGTTCTTCGCATACTCCAAAAAAATAGCGATACATATATACAAGAACAATATTATACGGATACACAACATTTTTCGGAAAAGCCGCTACCTTATACTCCTGACACTCTCTCAACGGTATTGCAGAAGATATTAGACAAACCCTATAAAAGAGTTCATTTGCAAACGCCATCCGCCGATTTTTTTGCGAAAGTGACTCTCAAAGCAGGTACACAAAAAATATTGACCACAACATCGAAGCCATCCATTACTCAATGGAACAGCGTGCAACACGATAAAAATAAGCAGTATCCGATTACTCCCGACAATTCTCAGAATCTTTTATATGCTTTGGGTATTACAGATAATCAACAAAGGATTATCCCCTCACGAAGAGATAAATATACACAAATAAATCATTTTATTTCCATTATTCAGACATTGGATTGCTTGACAAATCCACCATCAGAATTAACTATTGTGGATTGCGGATGCGGAAAAGCATATTTGAGCTTGGCATTATATCATTATTTGACTTCGACATATTCGATGACTGTGCATTTACATGGTATAGATACTAATACATCGGTCATAGATTTTTGCCGTGTAACAGTAGAGAATCTTGCATATAACACTGTTTTTTTTCATAATACTACCATTGCTGATGCACCCCTTGACTCTGTTAATGCCAATATAGTTATCGCATTGCACGCATGCGATACTGCAACCGATGATGCCTTGGCTTTTGCCGTACAAAAAAATGCTTAAGCGATAGTGGCAGCACCTTGTTGTCATAATTATGTAAACAGTATGTTATCGAAGAATTCAGTTCCCGATAATGCAGCACTGTTAGTGCAAGACGGTATTACCCGTGAAAGACTAGCAGATTTACTGACCGACAGCATGAGGCGTGATATTCTGATAGGATTCGGATATTCAGCCAAACTCATTGAGTTTATCAGCCCTGAGCATACATTGAAAAATATTATGATACGTGCGGAGAAGAAATCTCACGCTTTTGCACCTGATTTCGCGGCTTTTCACACGCAGAGAACTTTGTGGAATGTTGCGCCGAAATTAGCAGAATTGCTTGACGTGTAATGATAGTGCAGAAAAAGAAAAAAGCGATACACTCAAGTGCATCGCTTTTATTATGAATGGCGGAGAGAGAGGGATTCGAACCCTCGGTAGAGCTAAACACCCTACGACGGTTTAGCAAACCGTTGCCTTCAGCCACTCGGCCATCTCTCCGTCTGCCCGATGTGTAAATCGGATTGCGAAAATACGAGAAATTTATCATAATCAAAAATTCAGAGTAAAATTTTACGCTAATTCATATTTTTTTTGCAATTTGATATCAAAAACCGAAACGCTTTATCTTATCATAGGTGATTCCATGCTCACATCTCTCCGGCAAACTATTGCAGAGCTTTTAGTCAATAAAGTTGCTCCACCCAAACATGAACTGTTTCGTTCACGTCACGATATATCCGACCCTCGAATTGGTGATTATCTCTTTTCCTATGAACAAGTTAAAGAAACACAAATCAACACTGTCGCAGTGCTTTTGAGTGTACCTCAAGACCTTGGAGTATCGCGCAATGGAGGAAGAGCCGGTGCTGCCGCAGCGCCTTATGCCATACTGCAATCATTGTATAAACTTACTCCATTCAATGGTGAAGATTCACTTTTTGATACAATACATCTGATTGATGCAGGCACTTTGCTCTTAAATAATCTGACACTCGAAGAAGGACAAGCATTGCAAGAGAATGTGGTGTTTACACTGCTTGAACACGGTTTTATACCGATAATAGTAGGCGGAGGACATGAAATTGCATATCCCAATGGAGCGGCAATCGGTTTACATGCTATGTCATTCGGCATTCTAAATTTTGATGCCCATACGGATGTACGTCCTTTATTGGATGAACGTCTTGGTCATTCGGGCAGTCCCTTTCGCCAGATTGCAGAGCGAGAAGATATTGCGTTCAATGGCAATTCATTCGTCGAATTCGGTATTCAACCTTGTGCTTCATCTCGCTCACATTGTGACTATATTCATCGGCTTGGCGGTACCATAATGACATATACATCAATTCGCCAAACAGGATTTCACACTTCTTTACAAGAGGCATTACGCATAGCTGAAAACGATAATGATGCCTTGTATGTATCCTTTGATATTGATGCCATTGCCTCAGCGTATGCTCCGGGTGTCAGTGCGCCTGCAGCAATTGGGTTTACCGCTGATGAGTTTATAGAAACGGCATATATGGCAGGAAGGAACCCCAAAACACGTTTAGTGGACTTTGTAGAAATGAACCCGCTCTATGATATTGACAATCGCACGGCAAAACTAGTTGCATTGGGTATAGCATCTTTTTGTTTCGGTCTGGCGGCAAGACATACGTAAAATGGTACAAAAATCATCACGAATAACTGTGTGATGATATACATCCTATTCATAGGTCAATCACTTCAATACTACATAATTTTCGAATCTTTATCTTAGCTGTCATTTCCATTGTTTTAAGGGTAAAAGCAGTCTTTCTAAGAGTCGTATATTTTCAGTAATTATTTCCACTTTCCCTTCCATATCTTGCTGAAAAGTAAGCGTTTTCCCATACGAAGTGGTCAATCCTTTATCTAAACTTATGGTGGCAATATAAGCATTATCTTTTGCCGATAAAGACATAGTGCGTATGGTGCCGGCAACGGCTCCAAATTCCGTATAAGGATAATTATCGAATTTAAGTATCACAGGACTACCTATATGCACTTTACCTGCCCCATATTGTGGAACATTAACTTTACCTATAATCTCAATATTGGGAGGAATAACAGTAAAGACCTCATCACCTTGATTTACTGACTGATTTTTACTCCACACTCGATAAAAAGAAATAGTTCCGTCAATAGGGCTGCGAAGCATATATTTTTTTTCCCAGAGTTCAATAGCACTTTGTAAATTTTTATATGTTTCCCGCAAGCGAACTTCTGTAATATGAATTCTTTCTTGTCTTTGTTGTTCGGTTTCTTGTATATTCTTTTGTGCATCCACAACACGCATAGAATTATTGACAATATTTGCATCTAATGCATCAAGGGCATATTTTTTTTGCAGAAAATTACTTTCCGACAAAGCTAAATCTGCATCAGAGATATGACCTTTTTGTCTGAGAACTTTATCATTATCCATTTTTCTTTCAGCAAGTTCCAAATCACGTTTCAACAATTCTTTTTGTTGCTTTAATTTTTGCTCAACTGATTTAGCATAGGTAATTTGTTTTTCAATGGAGACAACACTTGCACTATTATATTCTGCGGAAGAATAAAAACGATAATCCGAAACAGCAAGTAAAAAATCGGAATATGCGGTTTGAACTTCACCCAGAGTAGAATATTCGGGAAAATACATATTTTCTGCAAGAATTGCTTTGGTTACTGATTGAGAAATAGAAGTTAATTGTTTCTTGATAATTGCAATTTTGATTGGATCGGCAGCGGTCTCAAGCAATGCAATCGGTTGACCTGCTTTGACCAAAGATGTGTCTTTGACATATAAATCCACAATACGTCCGGAAGCTTGTGCAATAATTTTAGCGGGCGGATCGGCTGATGTTAAACGACATTGAGCAATAACCACATCGGGATAATGAATAAACCATGTTGCACCGATAATTATACACATAAAAATAAAAAGTGCAGCAATTCCCCACCGCATTGTCCATTGTGGCATTTGAGTGAGAATATCCTCAAACTCTTCACTGTGTTGAGTATGACGCGGCATAATTATGCTCCCAGTTCTAATTGATTTTTAACCAAAGAAAAATATGCGCCTCTTTGTGCAAGTAATTGCTCATGGTTGCCCTGTTCAACAATTTTTCCATTATGTAAGACGACAATATTATCGGCATTTTTTACAGTACTCAAACGATGCGCTATAATCAATACCGTTTTACCTTTGTATATAGTATTTAACTGCTCGACGATTGTTTTTTCATTCAAAGCATCTAAAGCACTTGTTGCTTCATCAAAAAATAAATAGTCGGGATTTTTATATACTGCGCGGGCAATCAATAAACGTTGCTGTTGCCCTGTACTTAATCCTAAGCCCTCTTGCCCGATTTTGGTAGAATACCCTAAAGGCAAACCTGTGATAAATTCTCGTATATTAGCCACTTTGACAGCATGCTCCAAGCGTTCGCGATCCAATTTTTCTTCACCGGGAGCAATATTGCGTGCTATGGTATCAGAAAAAATAAAACCGTCTTGCAACACGACACCACAAGCATCGCGCCATGAATGATGGGCTATAGATTGCAAATCAGTATCGCCAATGCTTATCGTTCCCGCCGTAGGTTCATAAAATTTTAACAATAATTTTAGCAATGTTGATTTACCGCTTCCACTGGTGCCCACAAGTGCAGTAATTTTTCCTTCAGGAATTGAAAATGTCAATGAGTCTAATACGGCAGGGCTATGCGGACCTGTATAATGAAATGACAAATTATGTATATAAATTGACTTATCCTGTGGAACAACATTATATGGTAATAAATCGGGCTGTTCTTCATTCGGAGCTGCATGAATTTCTGCCATACGTTCAAGACTTAATCTGGCATCTTGCGATAAAAGAAAAAAGCCCAATAATTGTTCCACTGGGCTATTAAGGACCCCAAGGATATAAGAAACCGACAGCATCATACCTATGGTCATATTCCCGTTCAGAACTTCATGAGCAGCAAGAAAAGTAATGACAATATTTTTTAACTCATTAATAAAGAGAATACCCGATTGTTGTTTTTGTGCTAAAGCCAATGCCTTTACATTAAGATGAAACATTTTTGCTTGCAAGCGTTCCCATTCCCATCTTTTTTGCATTTCAATATTATGCAATTTTATTTCTTGCACACCATGTATCAATTGAATCAAAGAATTTTGATTATCACTTAATTGCCTAAAACGTTTGTGATCTATGTCTGCCCTTTTTTTGAGAAATGCCAATATCCATAGAACCGAGAGCAGAGTTCCTGCAAAAAACACTATAAACATTGTAGTGCTGTAAAGGAAAAACATTACACCGAAGACAAGTAAGGTAAAAAGAGAAAAAATAACAGAAATGGAAGATGAAGTGAGCAAGGTTTCAATGCGTTTATGATCTTGAATACGCTGCAGGATATCTCCTGTTTTCTTCGTTTCAAAAAATGAAATCGGCAAACGCATTATTTTTCTCAAAAAGTCGGCAATCAACGAGATATTAATACGCGAACCAATATGCAATAAGATACGGCTACGTAAGAACTCAATGACAACCTTGCTTAAAAACAGGACAAGTTGCGATATCAGCACAATAGTAACAAACTCAGTATTTCTTGTATTGATGCCAATATCCACCAAAGATTGTGTCAGCAAGGGGAAAATTATTCCTATCACACTTATGACAATAGCTCCTATAAGCAATTGTACAATGAATTGTTTGTAGGGTGCAATGTAGGTCGAAAGAAATGAGAATGCACTGCGTGAGTTTGTCACTTCATTTTCATCATCGGCACGATGGAAGGAAGGCGTTGGTTCAAGGAGCAACACGATACCTTGTTGTTGTTCCGGCGGCAACCATCCCTTCAAAAATTCTGCTGAAGAATAGCGTATAATACCATGTGCAGGATCGGCAACAGTGACTTTATTTTTTTCTACCTTAATGACAATCACAAAGTGTCTTTGTTCCCAAAATACAATGAGAGGAGTTGTTAATGTGCGGAGAGTACCAAAATCCGATTTAGCAGCATGGGTGCGAAAGCCAATACTTTCTGCTGCATTGCTCAGCCCTAACAAAGAAACCCCTATGCGCGAGATGTGAGTACGTTCACGCAATGTTTGCATGGTAAATGTTTTGCCATGATACTTGGCAATCATGCGTAAGCATGCCGCGCCGCAATCTTCTGCATCATGCTGTTTATATATTGGAAACCTTGAAAACATAGTATCACTTAAAATCCTGTCATTACCGCAATAGCGATTGTGGGCTTACTCAATTCTCTTCTGCGAAAAACCACAATGCTCTATGAAAGTACTTTTCTAAACAGAAAGTGGCAAATACTACGCCAAAAGAAATTGTTGGCTAATTATCAACAGATAAAGAAAAAGGCGACTCATTCATTTGTGGGTCGCCTTCATCAAAATTTTATACTATACGTGATGGTCAATTAGTCAAAGACCGAAACCGTATTTGTTCTTTGCAAAGCCATGGAAAGAACTCTTTCAGTATTAGCATGGAGCGCGTCGGATGTTTCTCTGGCTCTTGCTTGTGAGACCCCGATGCACACAGTAACAGAAAAACGCTTGCCAAACATATCTACAATAGAAATAGCAACTTCTTTGCGCATTTTCTCTGCCCAAAGATGAGCTTGCTGTGCTGTACGTCCGATAAGTAATACAGCCAGCATTCCTTCATTCGATTCACCGACAACATCATAAGCATTAAGGTTACGCCTAAGAATTTCAACGACATGACATGTGAGATTTTCTATTGCATCTTGGCTCATTTCAGAAATGATATAATGGTCAATTTGAACCAAACATAGTGATAAAGCAATATTGAAATCACCTGCACGGGCAATCTCTTCATCCATACGTTGCTGGAAAGCTGTTCTGTTAAGAATACCTTTTGTTCTATCCAACATAGCAGAATTATCGAACATTGCATTGAAACGTAATTGTTCAATCATTGTGCCTGCTTGTTCGCCAAGTAATTCCAAAATTGATATATCGTGGTGTGATATGAACGAGTTACGCGCTTCAATGAAGAGTGTGCCATAACTATGAGAAAGTGATTTGAGCGGAACAGCAAGGAAACTGCCTCCTTGAGCTTCGGGTTCAGCATCTGTGACACGAATCATTTCGGGTTCAAGTGGCGCTAAAAGTGTAGTAGATGCCGTCTGAATTGTTTTACCTATGACAGAACGTTGCAAATCAACCGGTGTACCGCGAAGAACAATTGTTCTTTCATCCATTGGTCGTATTTCATTGACTATCCATTCATCACAATATTCATCATAGAGGCATGTTCCAACCAATGTCGCATCAACCATTTCGGCAGCTGCTTGTATGATACTCGTACATACAGCTGATATGCCGGCAGTGTCGGCATTCGCCAAAAGATTGCGAAATTTACTTATCACCTCAAGAGCCCTATTTGCTTGAAGTAAATCATACTTACCAGTATAACTTTGTACTAATCCGCTGATAAGTTTGGTAAAATGACCAAAGAAACTTACTGTAATGGCATCATAAGCGTCAGGTTCTTCAGAGTCAGCACAGAGGACACCTACCACAGTATCATGATAATACACGGGAACACCAATAAATGACACTGTTTTTGAAGGAGTATGATAATATGGTATCAGATCTAATTCAGCCGAGGATTTAATCTCGGTCAATATTTCAGGTCTTCCACCCTGAGCTACTTGGCTAATGACATCACCGGAGAATTTGAACTTTCTTTCTTCGGATATGCTATCTTTAATGTCAGAGATAAATGCTTCTAATACAAGATGTTGCTTATCTGCATTAACCCAGAAAAATGCGGCTGTCCTTGCATTTGTCACCGAACGAATAACCATAAGAACACGATTCAGCAAAAAATCAAGCTCTTTGCGCGGCTCATTGTGTGGAACAAGAGGTGTCTCGTCAGATAAATCTAATTTATCAACATCAATTGTATGACGTTTTGCTGGTCTTTGATTTTCATTATCTTTTTTGTTTTCAACAACTTCAACAGATTCATTTGAAGTTGGTACATTATGGGTATTGCTTTCAGCAGAAAAATCCTGCGCAACTCTTTCTCCTGTATCAACCGTCATATCAGAGTAGGTTTGTTGCTGTGATGATTCTGTGCTGCTTGTATGTTCAACTTGCGGCTCATCGGACGGAGATTTGTGTTCTTCCGTCTTTTGTTGATATTGTACTACTGGTTCTGTAACAATTTCTACTGCACGGTGAGCGACTTGCTTCTGTACTTCCGGAGATGGTTTCGGTTTTGGAGGCATTGGCGGAGGTACCTCTCTGCGTTGTGTTGGTTTTGGTGTTGAAGACTTTGCCTTCCCAACGATACGAACATGGGAAATATCATCGCCGAAGTGACGCACACCACTTTGCTTTGAAGGTCCGTCAGATTCTTTTTTGGGAAGCTCATCGGTAAACTTCGAAGCGACTTTTTTGCGAACTTCTTCTTCAGGATTGTTTTCCGGTATTTCATCCGGTACATCATCATCACCAAAGGATTTTTTGAAATCGCTGTCATCAAAAATAATTCGGCGACTGCCATTGCCACTTTTTTCTACAGTACGTAATGACACATTGGCACTCACAGGTTTACGCGAGTATTCCACTGTTTCGCTCAAACGCTGTGATATCATCATAAAATGTCCGACTCCACCAAGAATCGAAACACAGATACCGATAAGCCGAATAGGCAATTCGGGCAAAAAGAGAGCAATACACAAGCCTCCGATAATCGCCAGAAGAGCAAAAACCTCTGTGGCGTTAGCCGGCGTGATTATTTTTTTCACGTCAATGCTACGATTAACCATGATATTTTTCTATTTGAAATGAGGAGTTTAGCCGCTGCTGCAATTACGACCATTACAAATTTACAAATGAAAAGTAATTAACGCAAATTATTCTAAGAAAAAGTTTTTACAGAATTTGTTTAAGAGCATTTACTATCATCAGATTTCATTCGTTTTTTCTTGTAAACTGGCCCTCTTCACGATGCTTGTAATGCTACTCATGTGATATTTTTGTCTGTCGTACTCGTGCCACTCTTTGGGGATTCTCTTCAAGAAATTTTTTCCAACTTTTTGCCTTTGTTTTATTTTCATTGCGTTTTAGTGCATGACAAACAGCAATAGCAAGGGCATCGGTAGCATCAAAAAAGTCAGGTGTTTCTTCTATTCCCAACATTTTTCTGACCATATAGCCGACTTGTTCTTTTGCTGCATTACCATTACCGGTTACGGATCGCTTCACTTCTTTGGCAGAATATTCCGTGACAGGTATTTCCTTGAGAGTTGCCGACAACATTGCAACGCCGCGGGCATGGGAAAGTTTGGCTAATGATTGTGCATTTTTGGCAAAGAATACTGCTTCCAAAGCAGCTTCATCCGGCAATGTTCTTTCAATCACACTAGTCAATCGTTGATAAATTACCTCTAATCGGCGGGGTAATTCAGCATATTGCTTTTTTGCTTCCACTACCCCATATTCCACTAATTTCATTTTTCTGTTTTCAATATCAATCACACCATAACCACAGACTATTGTACCCGGATCAATACCTAAAATTCTCATTGCTTTATTTCCATCGTAAATGTGTCTAAAATTTCTGCACCGCCACGTAAATATACGTCGGTAATTCCTTTATTCGAATTCATAAATCCTACAACTAATTGTTGTCCGGAAGTTGGTACAAGGCGAATAGGTGATGGAATATTATGGGTTAATGCACAATATAGTGCAGTAGATATTGCACCTGTACCGCAAGCCCCTGTTTCTGCTTCCACACCTCTTTCATATGTTCGCATATATACTACCTCATCCTCTTGACGAGTGTATATATTTACGTTTACCCCTCTCGGCAAAAAATCCGGGTGATAGCGTAAAGGAAGTGCAAATTCTACAAGTGGAAATTCAGAAAAGAGATGAGAATTAATTTCTGTTACAAAGTGATCACTGCCAACATTAATGTATCCGCCAATAATGGTATTACCATTTACAATAATATTTTTTTCTTGTATAATTTCTAAGGGGTCAGGGAAATAAACCGTTACTTCATTATCTTCGATAGTGGCAGTATAAAGTGAATTTGCCATAGTAAAAGTAGTTGCAAATTCTTGAGTTATCAATCCACGAGAATATGCAAACTTTACAGCACAACGAGCACCATTTCCGCACATTGCACCGTATGATCCATCAGGGTTAAAAAAATACACAATAAAATCATTAACAGAGTCGCCCTCATTAAGAGCAATTAACCCTTCTGTGGGTTTTGATACATTATAGCCACAAATTAATGGCGCATATTTTTCTAACTCTTTTATCGAAAATTTATATTTTCTATTATCTATAACAGAGAATATATTTCCTGCGCCGGACATAGTATATACAACTATTTTCATAAGACAAACCTTTGGCAATATATCAAAAATTATTAGACTTATCTATTGTAAAAATTCACAATATTTATTTACTCGACAACTTCACGAGCTTTCTCAAGTGCTTGAGTATCAGCACCTTCTCTTGCAATAAAAAACTTATCTTGGGTCATATCAATGACTGTTGATTCGCCACTAAATTCATACCATTCGGGTTCGATAACGGCATCTACATTTTTTTCATAGGCAAACAGTATATCCGTTGGATCAAAATAGTCTTCTATCAGAAGGTCATCATCATTAAGACGCGCAGAAATGGAGATAATCGGCGATTGACAAGCATGGAGCAATGCTGTAGCAATCGCACTATCGGGAATACGGATACCGACGGTTTTTCTTTTTTCATCATGGACAAATTTGGGCACAGCACGTGAAGCCGGCAAAATAAACGTATAAGGTCCGGGAGTAAGTTTTCTTATAGCTTTAAATGCTGCATTTGATACTTGTGCATAATTAGCTATTGACTGAAGATTTTCACATAAGAATGTAAGAGGTTTCTTATCGGAAATCTTGCGCAATCGTCGAATTCGTTCGATAGCGGATTTATTAGCTAATCCACATCCTAAAGCAAATCCTGTATCGGTCGGATATAAGAGCAACGCACCTTTATGGACAAGGCGCGCTGCTTCTTCGATTTTATATCTTTCGGGCGTTATGGGATGTATTCGTAGAATCATATTTATTTACATATTCGGTCCGAGCATATCTTCCGGTCTTACCCATTCATCAAATTGCTCGGCAGTCAAAAGTCCCAATGCTAATGCAGCTTCTTTAAGAGTCGTATTATTTTTATGGGCATATTTGGCAATTTTTGCTGCATTATCATAGCCTATATGTGTATTGAGTGCTGTCACTAACATAAGCGTGTTTTGATTGTAATACTCCAATTTATCCACAACCGGTTCAATACCAACGGCACAATGTTCATTGAACATAATGCAAGCATCCGCAAGCAATCGCACGCTTTGTAAATAATTATAAATCATCACGGGTTTAAACACATTTAACTCAAAATTACCCTGCGATCCGGCAAAATTGATTGTAGCATCATTACCCATTACTTGAGCAACGACCATTGTCATTGCTTCTGATTGTGTTGGATTCACTTTACCGGGCATAATGGAAGAACCGGGCTCATTTTCGGGAATGGTAATTTCTCCAAGACCACAGCGTGGACCGGATGCCATCCAACGAATATCATTGGCAATTTTCATCAATGAAGCAGCCAAAGTCTTGATAGCTCCGTGAGCAAATACGATTGCATCGTGGGCAGCTAGGGCTTCAAATTTATTTGGCGCAGTGATAAACGGAATACCTGTCAGCTCCGCAATTTTTGCTGCTCCCCTTACTGCAAATTCGGGATGAGTATTCAACCCCGTACCCACTGCTGTACCGCCAAGTGCAAGTTCCAACAATCCGCCGAGAACCAAGTTAATTCTTTGTATATCATTCGTCAATTGCTGAACATAACCCGAGAATTCTTGCCCCAAAGAAATTGGTGTGGCATCCATAAGATGCGTACGACCACTTTTTATATACGAAGCAAAATCTTTCGATTTTTGTGCTAATGTGTCTCGCAACTGTACAACAGCAGGTAATAGGTGATGGAGAGTTTGCTCAGCTGCAGCAATGTGCATGGCGGTAGGAAATGTATCATTCGAGCTTTGGCTTTTGTTCACATCATCATTAGGGTGAACAGGCTTTTTCGACCCCATTTCTCCTCCGGCTATCTCTATTGCTCTATTGGAAATAACTTCATTCGTATTCATATTGGTTTGCGTACCCGAGCCTGTTTGCCATATCGAAAGCGGGAAATGAGCATCCAGCGTACCGGCAATAACTTCATCTGCAGCTTGCGCTATACGCTGCGCTTTCTCATCCGACAAAAGTCCTAACTCATTATTGACAAGGGCAGCAGCTTTCTTCAATATTCCCAAAGCGCGTATCAGTTCACGAGGCATACGCTCATTACCTATTGCAAAATGGATAAGAGACCGAGCTGTTTGAGCACCATAGTATTGATTGGAAGGAACTTCGATACTTCCCATTGAATCTGTTTCTATTCTAAACATCGTGTTATGATAAAAATGGTTGATGAATGATTATTTGCAAAATTACGGAAGACTGAGGAATAACTTCTACGTACTTTCAAACACCACACAAACACAATAAAAATTAAGCTTTTACTACAAAAACGCTTCAAAACCCACTTTTTAAGATAAGTTTTACACAAAAACGAAATAAAATTTGCATCTTTTGAAGAAATTTTGTAAGTTTGAAATGAAGAAGGAGAAAGTAAAACACTAATTTTAATAGTGCTTAACAATCTTTCAGGGTTTAGATTCGGCATACTTAGTTTGAAAAAGACAAAGATACTTACACCCACTTGGGTTTTTTTATTCACATTTTCATTAGAAAGGGACTTCGATGAAACGCGAATTCCAAACTTTAACAGCTGCTGAAATGACAGCAATCGTCGGTGGTACAACTGCGACAATCGTTGAAACAAGTTCACCTGATGCACCGGGCATCTATGATTTATATATGGATTGGGGCTGGAGATCAGATCCCGTTGATCCTTCTAAAAAATAATCATAACAAAACAAAAAAACCTCATTGAAAACAATGAGGTTTTTTTTTGGCACTGACCGAGCTAAGGTTATGTTTTCAACAAAAAAAAACCTCTGCCGACATAGTCAACAGAGGTATAAGCAAACGCAATGAATCGAGGAACTATTCTTGTTCCATTGTTGCACGATGCTGGCGACGAACCGCTTTCATGTGCGACATACGCTTTTCAATAGATGGCTTTAAATAATACGTACGTTTTTTGTACTCACGAAGTACGCCGCTGCGTTCGTACTTTTTTTTGAACCGACGAAGAGCGCGGTCAATGTTTTCATTCGATTGAATTGTCACACCTATCATGGTGATAAGACCTTTAGTTTATGATGTTAAAAATTAAATTGTTAGCTTTTCAATGAGTCGTTTCTCTTTATTTTTTTCAAACTGAACTATAATCGCCTGCGCTCCGTTTGAAGTCATATCTTTGCCGGTAATAATACCGATATCGTCCCACATTTTGTGATAGATAATCTCACCAACCTGATACTCATCTCTCGGACTATATGGTATAGAGTCATCTTTAGATATTGGCACAATAACTGCCGATTTATCTTGTCGTGCTTCTAAAGCGTCCAAATCAATCATTTGGGAGTGTCTGCTCACCGTGCATCGTGCCCATTGACGGCGATTACCGGTTTCAGTCACCATCGGCTCACCAATGAGTTCATGCTTGGTTTCTCGCATTAAAAACGGCGAGTATAATTTGAGATACTTGACCTTTTTTGCGCGTCGAACACGTGCCATGTTTATCCTTTCGTCGTGGGTGTGTAAGTGGACGAACTTTTCCGAAAGTGCAAAAATACAAAAAAATAGTCTTTCAGCAATTCTTAAAGACTGATTTGTGCGCAGGTAAGCACCCTCTACTTACATAGTTGGCACAGCTACGGAGGAGTATTATGTGTTTTCAGGGCTTCTTAAATTCTTTCCTTTTCAAGAGAGTCTCGTCTGTTAATGTATGGAGAAAAGCAACAAGTGCTTGTTTATCATCACTGCTTAACTTAAGAGGAACAATACGTTTATCTTTATTCACAAAGGCTTTTCCTCCATGGTCATAATGCTCTATGACTTCTTCCAACGTCGCTACACTGCCATCGTGCATATAAGGAGCTGTAACTCCACAGTTACGCAAGGTTGGTGTCTTAAATGTTCCAACATCTTTAGCTTGATTGGTAACCAAAGCTCTGCCTTTATCATAATAATGAAGATACAACCCTGTGGAATGAAATTTGTCATCAGTGAAATTGAAACCATTATGACACGATGCACATTGTGTTTGCTCACTGAAAAATAAATCTCGACCTCTTAGCTCCATCATTGTCAATGCCGAAGTTTGTCCTTGGAGAAAGCGGTCATAGCGCGAATCGCCCGATAACACAATACGCACAAATGAAGCAAGTGCTTTGATGGCAAGACGTGAATTCGGCAGAGAATCTTTGCCGAATGCCGTACTAAATTGTGTCTTGTAATAGCTGTCAGCTTGTAAGATTTCGGTTACCTTACCCTCATCCGCATACATCTCGACAGGGCTGAATAATGCACCATGTATCTGTTCTTCTAATGTAGAAGCTCTGCCATCAAAGAAAAATGCAGTTTGATAACTCGTATTAACAATTGTTGGTGAATTGCGCCCTCCATGTTCTCCATTGACTCCCCTGCTCACCGGCAAACCATCCGTAAAAGCCAGCTCTTGCTTATGACAATCAACACAAGCAAGCGTTTGATCTAATGATAGTCGTTTATCATAAAACAAATGTCTGCCAAGTTCAATTTTCTCCAAAGTCAAAGGATTGTCTTGTGGCGCAGGAATAGCAGGAAAACCAAACGGCACATCCATAACAGACGGTTGTTTAGTATCAGGTACAGCCGTTTCACTGCCGCATGAAATGAACACGGCACATGCAACAACACTAGAAAATCTTACTAGTGTGTTACGATAACAATATGCGGATTTTGTCAAGAAATTCATTTTGCTCTCGCTTTTTAAGTCCGATTTCTTCCATTGTTATTTCCGAAGGTACGGAGCCATTAAGCATAGTTTTCAAAACTTGTAATTCAACTTTGGATAGTTTTACCGAACCTAACATATAATCTTCAAATGCTTCATAAGCCACGGGGACTATTGCCTTCACTATATCAGCCATTGCTTCTGCGTACACCCTTATTTCATATTGCGCATGAGCATCAAGTCGTAAGCGAAGGAAATGGAATAAATTATGCAAATCAACTTTCCAATACCATTCCGTATAATTCGATACAGGCAATACAATACGTGCAATCTCGCGTGCGACACCTTTTTCTAAAAGTGCTTCATAATGTGCGTAGGATGTATCGGCATGTTGCTGAAATGATGACAATATATCCATTGCCTCATTGGTATCGAATCCCTCTTCGGAACGCCCCTGTTTATTGGTGACGCTTTGCTTACGCAATTGCTGTTCATGAGGAGTATAGAACTCATCCTTCATCTCGGAATAACGACCGCTGTATTCATTCACATTCGCTGTACGATGACGTATCCATTGACGTGCAACAAATATGGGTAACTTCACATGAAACTTAAACTCCACCATCTCAAATGGGGTTGTATGCTGATGGCGCATCAAATAACGAATAAGACCTCTGTCTTCATGGACTTTCTTTGTGCCGGTGCCATACGATACTCGCGCAGCTTGCACTATCGAGTCATCATTACCCATGACATCAACAAGGCGCACAAACCCTTTATCTAAACATCTAAACTCTTTACCAACTAAATCTTGCATCGCTTTTACTATTATCTATTCTAAAAGTTATTGGACAAAAATACGTACTATCGGCTTGAAGACAACTGTTTTTTATCTTCGATTTTTTGGTGAAGCATTCTAATTTTTGCTTCATATTCCTCACATAATTCCGGTTTGGAGCGTGCAAGTTGCTGATATACCTTAACTGCCAAAGCATACGCTCCTTGTGACTCATAAATTTTTGCAACCGTTTCTGTGGCTGTAGAAACTATTTCATTACCCGAACTTGATGTCGGCACATGTTCTTCATGAACAATAGAAATTCTGGCTTTTTCTAAACGCGCTGCAAGCTCTTCAAGAGGAGTTTTATTCTTTACTTTTTGACTAATTAATCGTGGGGCAAATTGCCTAAACGGAGGCAAGGGAGGTAAACTGCCCCCTGATGATATGTGAGACACCCGACGCTTCATCATCGGCGCAAAATGCAATCCCGGTATTAAACCCACGCTCGAAGCACGTATCATCACCTTATCAACGCTATCGGCTGAGTCCATAACTCGCAAAGGAGGATATGAAGTTCGTGTAGGCAAAGAAGTCTCTGCAACAATGGTTTCTGTCTTGTTTACATTCTCGAATGATATGGGTTCTGTATTATCTTCATACGCCGGCTCTGCTAATGCTCTATCCGGCGCAAACTCTTCTTCTAAGGCAGCAATATCTTGCTCACTATCCACAGACACAGATACCGCAGCAGCATCGTGATTATCCGCTTCAATCACCTCGATATCGAATATATCATCATGAGAATATGGTTCTTCTTGATTATCAATAGGTGGGGCATCTTCTGTCACCACCTCACCAATGACTGTAGGGAAATCATAAGACTCTTCCACAATATTCGGACTATGGTGCTTCATCATCTGCGTATGTTCTGCGGATAAACGCATAAGGATACGATTGGCAGGCATGGCTACCAAACCACGATGCAGCACCGACAAAGCATCGTCATACTGCTCAATCGCTATTAGCGAACGATACAATACCGCATAACCGGAAGCATATTCAGGATAAAGCTCCAATCCTTGACGACATAATGCAGCAGCATCCGTGAACTGACCTGCGTCGTAAAGATCTTCGGCATCAAGTGCAAAAAGAGGTGTAATCATAGATATAAAAAAAACGGAGCCGAATATTCTCCCGACCCCGTTTCTTAGAGTATAATCAAAAGAAAAAAATTAACGACGGTCGCCGAAAAGGCGTAACAAATATATAAACAAATTGATGAAATCTAAATAAAGGCGAAGCGCACCAAGAATACTCGCTTTGCGTGCAATTTCTGTTCCCATCATTTCTACTTCCCATTCTTCCTTGATTTTTTGTGTATCATAAGCCGTTAAACCAACGAATACCAAAACACCAATAACCGAAATGGCGAAATGTAAAGCGGAACTTGCCAAAAAGATATTCACCACACTTGCAATAATCAATCCGATGACACCCATTATGAAAAAGCTGCCCATAGATGTCAAATCGCGCTTAGTGGTAAATCCATAGACACTCATGGCACCAAAGGTCGCCGCACATATAAAAAATGTACTCGCTATAGACTCCGATGTGTAAATAGCTGCTAATGTGGCAAGCGTTAATCCATTCAATCCCGCATACAATAAAAATGTGCCCGATGCCATGGCGGAACTCATACGCTCTATTGCGCCCGATAGCCACATCACCAGCAATACCTGTACGCCAAAACCAACCCAGATAAGCCAACTGTTTTCAAAAAGAATGCTCCAATATGTTTCTGAAGTGACAGCCCAACCCGCCACTACACCGGTAAGTGCCAATCCACCTACCATCCATCCATACACCCGCGCCAAATAGGTTCTTTGCGCCTCTGCCAATGCAGACTGAACTTGTTGTACTTGCGTGTCCAACATACGATTTTCTCCTAAAAAATAAATATGAGACGATAACTTTACTAATTACAACGATATTGTACTATGCAATATATGGTTTTTTACGATTTCCGCTGCCTTTCATTGTAAAACGAACAAACCGCCAACGCTCAACTTAATGGATAACAACACACATACGTGTTTGTTCTTCGCAATGAAGTGTATAGATGCCATTTGGTAAAGATTCCACCGATAATCGTGCAGAATTACCAAAGCGTTGTAAAGGTAATAGTGTTTTTTCGCCCGTCATTGTGACCACAGTTATTTCGTCACATGCTGTGTGCAAACCATCTATGGTAACAATATTGCTGCTCGGCTGCGGATACACAGATAAAGCAATTCTTTTATATTGTTCCTGTTCTTCAACAGAAACGGCTCCACTATTCACCATCAACGCTATCGTTTCTTCAAAAAACACATTCATCGTTTCCACATCCATAAACCAAGGGTCAAATGTCGAGATTATGACATTCCCGCCGGACACTCCTTTTTTCATCCACATAGATTTCTTTCCGCCAAAGACATAATCCGACGGACCCATACTATACAGTGGAATAATATCCTCACGAATATCACAAGCATCCGCATACCATAAATTGCCCGAAGTCCATGTCAGCGTATCAGTCACACTGCCTTTCGGAATATGGGCTGCAAGCAAAGGCAAGCCAATATCATTATCGTTTTTTTTGGATTCACCCACAAAACGCATTATACCAAAATATTCATAAGCATAATCCTCACTTGTAAACATTTTCGGAGCGTCGCCATAACGGTCTGACAAAAAATCATTACCCATAATCCACACATGAACACCGCGTTCCAACAAATTTGGAATCATCACATTATCGGATTTAGTACCGTTCCACAATGCTGTTCCCACTGCTGTATTAGCACAATACCACACAACAATATCACCTTTATTCAAAGAATCAAACACCGTTGGCGCATCCACTCCGGTAACAAACTCTTTAATTTCGGCTTGAGGCAAAGATTGCGCAGCAAGCGTCACGGCATTTTTCACTCGCGGATAATGATCCGGTTTCGAGTATGTGTCATCATCAACAAGAAGAATTCGTTGTCCCCATAAGTCAACACTGCATAAGTACATCAATGCACAAAACACAATACCTATTTTCATAGATTATGCCCCCCGAGCAATAGACAAAAATTCATCATAAAAAACAGAAGTAGCAATAATACCTTTTTCAAAATTCTCCAAAGAAAAATGTTCATCAGGTGAATGGGCATTTTCAGTATTAAGACCAAAACCCATCAATACTGTCGGTGCATTAAGTATGGTATCGAATAATAAACATACGGGAATAGAGCCACCTTCACGACTCAACACAGGTTTTGCATTATAGGCATACTCTAATGCTTTTACCGCTGCTTTGACGCCATCGCTGTCACGGGGTGTCAAGGCAGGATCTGCTCCATGCAAATTCGTCACTTTTACTTTCATCGTCGGTGGTGCAATAGTGCGTATATGCTCTTCAAACAAAGCAGCAATAGTATCCGTTTTCTGATGAGGCACTAAACGCATGGAAATTTTTGCCGTTGCTTTTGATGGCAATACCGTTTTGGCTCCCTCACCGATAAAACCGCCCCATATACCATTCACATCCAAAGTGGGACGCGCACCGGTACGCTCATACGTCGAATAGCCAAATTCACCATACGTAGAAGAAATATCCAATTCATCGCAATATGCCTGATCATTATAGGGCAAACGTGCAAAATCCTCACGCTCCTCTTGTGTTAATGGCACAACATCACCATAAAAACCCGGAATAGTAATGCGTCCGAAACCGTCTTTCAACCGTGCAATAGTTTCTGCCAAAGCATTAATAGGATTATGCACGGCACCACCGAATGTGCCGGAATGTAAATCACGATTAGGACCCGTAAATTCCACTTCCATATAACAAAGACCACGCAGACCATAGACCAAAGAAGGTAAACCCGGAGCAAAAATCGGTGTGTCGGAAATCAGCACTGTATCGCAACGAAGCATCTCACGATATTCGTTCATAAACGGCTCTAAATTTGGGCTGCCTATCTCCTCTTCGCCCTCGATAAGCAATTTCACATTCACCGGCAAAGAACCGCGCTCGGCAAAAAGTGCTTCCAATGCTTTCAAATGCAAAAACACTTGCCCCTTATCATCCGTTGCCCCGCGAGCAAATACCTTACCATCACGAAACACAGGTTCAAAAGGAGGATTAGTCCATAAATGTAAGGGATCAACGGGCTGAACATCATAATGACCATAAAAAAGAACCGTCGGCGCATCAGCACCCGCACCAAGCCATTCGGCATAGACAATAGGATGACCCGGCGTGGGATATATTCTTGTTTCCGTCATGCCTATAGCACGGCAATGATCGGCTATCCATTCAGCACAGCGTTGCACATCCGCCGCATTCGACGGCTCAGTACTGATACTTGGTATTGACAATAATTCCGTTAGCTCTTTCAACATCCGCTCTTTATTCTTTGCGATAAATGATTCTGTCATGGAAATATCCTTTGTAAAACATGCAATAATATCAGCAAAAATAGCCACCACCACAGAAATACTGCCCAAATACCATTGATGAGTGAGTATCAACTACCATTCACTTACTCCCTACTTGGGCAGCGACGTAACCAAAAAAACGCAATGGCTTAACTTCTATATCTCTCCCCTTTTCTTCTATGCTCGTCGGATTAACTTCTATATCAGTCGTCTCATTTGCTATGGCTTACTTTTTATCTTCTATGCTCGACGGCTCATTTTTTATACTCGTCGGATTAACTTCTATGCTCGACGGCTCACTTGCTATGGCTTGCTTTTTATCTTCTATGCCTGTCGGATTAACTTCTATGCTCGTCGGATTAACTTCTATCTCAGTCTGCTCACTTTCTATGGCTGTCTGCTCATCTTCTATGCTCGTCGGATGACTTGCTATGGCTGTCGGATTAACTTCTATACCTGTCTGCTCAACTTCTATGCTCGACGGCTCATCGTCTATACTCGTCGGATGACTTACTATATGCAGAACTTTATCATCTATGCGCAGAACTTGATCAACTATACGTCCAGATGGTCTCATGCCGCGCCCAGATGGTCTTCTGCCGCGTCCAGATGGTCTCTCGCCGCGTCCAGATGCTCTCTCGCCGCATCCAGATGGTCTTTTGCCACGTCCAGATGGTCTCTCGCCGCATCCAGATGGTCTTCTGCCACGTCCAGATGGTCTTTTGCTGCGCCCAGATGGTCTCTCGCCGCATCCAGATGGTCAATTTTCAGGGAAAGTTGCCAACAATCACCCCCCAGAATCCAAAAATCCACCCCCAGAAGGTAAAAAACGAGGAAAAGAACAGAACAAGCGAACTAAAGATGAAAACGAGCAAGCGAAAGAAGCAGAAAAACGAGGAAAAGAAGCAGCGCAAACACTCATGGCAAAAGAGCAGCAATACACAGATATTCAGATGCGTAGAATAGAAGGGAAAAAGAGTAGCGGCGAAGTTTTCTGATTAAATCCCGCAGGGATGGAATGTTTATAGAAATAAATACATCCACCCCGTCAGACTGCGTCTGACACCCCTCAATGAGGGGAATTTTTGAAACGCAATAGCGGATAAATCCCGCAGGGATGGAATGTTAATAGAAAAGGATGTAAAAAAATATAAAATCCCGCAGGGATGAAAGGTTTATAGAAATAAATACATCCACCCCGTCAGACTGCGTCTGACACCGAGCAATGAGAACCCACCCCGTCCTTCGGACACCCCTCCGATGGATGGGATGAAATTCAATAGTTCATAAATCCCAAAGGGATTGAACGTTTATAGAATTTGCGTTTGATGTGATGGGCGAATTCCCGTAAACCTATAAGGTTTTCAAAACCTTATAGGTTTGGATAAGGAAATCCATCTTTATGACCCGCGCTTGGCGCAATGACGATTCATTGAGTCAATACTCTCGCATCAGCCAAAAAATGAGTATTTTTGGCAAGGCATCAAAAGCATTGAGCAAAGCCACTCAACCATAAGCGGGCGAAAAATGTTGATGAGATGGCGGAGGGTAGAAGTTATGTTAATTTAGCTAGTGAATCACGAACAGCTCACATAATTGCAAGTGATGCAACAGGTGGTGGACATGCATGGTTTGGAAGTTGGAAAAGCTTTTCAAATGGAATTACGGGTCAAAAAACAATGTTTCCGATTACTTGGAGTAAAAATAAAATTATGCATGCTGCTTCGGATGTTTTAGTAAATAACCCAATTGCAAGGCAAACAGGATCAGCCGGAAGTCTTTTTGAAAGAAGTGGAAGACTATCAAGATTCACAACTTTTGGGGAATATCAAGGAGTTAAAATAAAAGTAGTTTGGGATAATACAGATATAATTACAGCACTTCCTATAAAATGAATAAAATGAATAGTAAAAAAGAGAATATGATAATTCAATTATTAAAAAATTTACTCTCTAATGCTTTAATGCTTGGAGTTAAAGGGGAATGTAAATTAATAGTTGATGAGTATATCGAATTTAATGAATTCGGCTTAGCGTTCGAACACATTGTTTATGAGTTACATGAAAATAATATTCGAATCCCCAATGAACTTTATTTCGACTTTAAAAATGTTGCGGATTTGATGGAGCTTAATGAGAATGAATATCAGCCTAGGTTATTAGAATTAATTTTGAAATAATCTTATGTAGTTGCCGCTAAGACGATTACGAAACTGTTAAACCCTGCTATCAAAATAACTGAGAGCGGTTTAGCACATACATTGGATAGGCATACTTTTAATGGTATTCCAAGATGGCTGATAAGAGTAAGTGTTTTGATGCTTCTGAGGTTGAAAGCCTAATTCGGCAGGGAACACAAATGCCAATGAAAAGACAGATTAATGGAAACTTCTCTCGTGTTGTAAATGCAGGAAGAAATATTGGCATAGACAGAGCAACAGGGAATCTAACATCAATTTACACAATCATTACTAATGGGCAAGGCAATTTAATTACTGCATTACCAGGTATCCCATAATAAGAACAAATATGGCGTGGACAATCATTTTAGAAGATGAAAATAAAGAACCAATAATCACACTAAGCAATGAGCTTGAGATTAAGTTCAATGACGATAAGAGTAACTTTAAACTACTTTGCTTCTTAGACGCTTATGGCGACACCATTTTTAACCGCTTACAAATGGATGATTTAATCAAGGATTTACAAAATTTAAATTTGATAGAAGCTAATCCTCTTTTAGATGAGATCAAAATACTTGCAGAACGCTGCAAAAATGGAGAACATACATATTTAGCCTTTTATGGTGACTAAAGACAAAAGCCCAGAGTAGGTGGCTACCTCCTTCATTCTTTGAAAACTATGAGACATTTCGATTAGCCCCATCCCGATTTCCCGACGGCGAGAAAAAAAGAGGGGCAAAGTTTTGAGGAATGGAACATCAACATCAAACAATGATAGATAACTTTAATATAAGGTGTTTTTATGAAATATGAATTTAGTGACATGGGAATTCCTGTGAAGTTTACGAAACAGCAAGAAAAATTAATGAAAAAATTTATCATATCTTTTGTAGAAGGCGTATCAGAAATTTGCAAAGAAAAAATAAATCCTTTTATTAAAAAAAGATACCATTACTATGAAGCTCGCGGATTGTATATAGGAGCGAGTCACTACAGTTATAATTGGCAGATGCTTGATTATTGTGATTTTAGAAACGCTAATTTAGCTAATGAATATGATTATGTTGGTACTGAAGGTCCATGTTTAGCATTTTCATTTTGTATTCAAGACGATAAAGAACGTTTCTCGAAAATTCCAATAGTTGCGACAGTGTTTCTTTGTAAGGTTGAGATATTGTTAGATTATAAAGATTTAGAATATTCATTTACGGTAGATTTTAGAGATGAACATAAGCTTGAAGAAGTTTTCGAAAAAGAGTTGCAAAATATTTTTGAATTTATCAGTGATTCTGTTGATAATATAATCTACGATATAAACAATAATTGGAAAATAGAAGAGTGAGAAGTAAAAGTTGAAAACTATGAGGCATTTCGGTTAGCCCCATCCCTCAATGAGAACCCACCCCGTCCTGCGGACACCCCTCCGATGGATGGTATGAAATTCATTGCGTCACGGAATCCCGAAGGGATTGAACGTTTATAGAATTTGTGAAAAATCATCCACCCCGTCAGACTGCGTCTGCCACCCCTCAATGAGGGGAATTTTGAAATTCATTGCGTCATGGAATCGCAAAAGGATGGAATGATAATAGAAAAAACAATCCGATAAGTCTTACCGTCCGGTGAGTGTTTGTGCCACATGGGTTAATAAAGGCACTAAGCGCGGATAATTCATACGTCGTGGTCCGATAATGCCGAGAGAGCCCTTGGCATCGCCGAATTTATAATGCGATACAATAACGCTATAATCATTGAGCAATTCCGATCCCATTTCGGAGCCAATCATCACAAAAGGTTTATTATCGCCTGTGTCTTGTCTGTCAAGGATATGAACAATTAAATCTTCATTTTCTATGAGTTCTATGACACCTTTTATTCTGTCACGTGACTCAAATTCGGGATATTCGAGCAGATTTTGCGTGCCGGCAATATGCACTGCCTCATCGGGTGAAGTATAATCAGCAAATAATGTTTCCACCGAGTCAATAAATAATCGCAAATAGGCATTGACTTCGGCGGGTAAACGGTCACGAATAATTACCGTAAAATTATCACGGAGAAAAGAAACAGGTCTGCCGCTGATTTTTTCATTGAGCAATCGCGCAATTTCATCTAATGCCTGATAATCAATTTCAAAATTAGCTTCGAGAGTGACTGTGCGGACAATATCGGATTGCAATTCGACCACAACGAGTAAGCGCGTGGAGGAAAGAGCAATCAAACGCAGACGTTGTAATATGACATCCGATAAATTGGGTAAAACCACAATGCCAAGATAATGTGATAAAGAGCTGAGTATTTTCGAGGCATCGCGCAAGACATGTTCCCGCGAGGAATTCTGAAGATTCTCTTGGACAAATGTGGCAATTTGATTTGTGACATGCTCTGTTTTCATAAGCGAATCCACATAGAGCCGATAGCCCTTATCGGTGGGGATACGCCCTGCGGATGTGTGAGGATGGGCAATAAATCCCATATCTTCCAAATCACTCATAATATTGCGTATGGTGGCGGGACTGAGCTTATAATGCTCTTCCAGATATTTTGATAAAAAGCGCGAGCCGATTGGTTCAGCCGACAAAATATACATTTGTATAATTGCCCGCAAAATATCCTTTTCCCTTTCGGTTAATTCCCTGTCACGGTGATGATATGGAAGAAAATCTGCTTTCATACTTAGTCTTTTACATACTTCGTTGAGTGATTATTGTTTAATTTCCCAATAAAGATTTGCGCGTAATTCTTTTATCCATTCTTCAAACATACGAGATTGTTTGAAGTTTACTGCCATTTTTTCAATTTGTTTATCATCCGTTTCTAAGGTGAACTTGTGTTCTGCGATAGTTCTTTTTTTCCAAACAATATGAAATGCCGGCTTTGTTGGGTCGGAAGCATACGGTAACGGATCTGTCACTCCTCCATCGGGTAAGCCATCAAGAACAGATTTTAGATCCGCGCCAAGGCGAGAAGCATCCATTGACCCCATTGCACCGCCAAATCCTTGGGTTTCTTTTTCTTCGGAATAACGACGCGCCATTTCATCGAAAGGAGCACCGGCAACAATTTTTTGTTTCAATGCAAGCAAAGTATCTTTCACACGCTGATTATCATCATTAGAGCCGCCAAGTTTAAAAAGAATATGGCGGGTATTGCAAGCGTTCATGCGTTTATCATTTAATTGAATAACATGATAGCCAAAGGGCGATTCCACCGGCATAGAAATCTCACCGGGCTGCAAAGAATATGCTGCTTTTTCATATTCGGCAACAAATTTTCCTTTTTCTACCCATCCCACTTCTCCGCCCATTACGGCAGACGCAGCATCGGCACTGTAGCGTTTAGCAAAATCGGCAAAATCACCGCCTTTGACAATAGAATCACGGATTTTAATAGCTTTTTGACGAATTTCTTCGCGAATTTCTGCCGATGGTTTGACATAAATAACTATATGGGATAATTCCAACTGTGCAGGCGCAACAGGTAATGAATCTTTATAGCGTTGATAAAATTCTTCTACTTCACGCGGAGTACATTTGACAGCGAAGAATTTTTGTTGTTGCAAACGTTCCGCCATCATTTGTTTACGCATATCATCACGGAAATTACGTTTTAATCTGTCAATAGACATACCGTAAAGGTCTTCAACACGACGTTCACTGCCATATTGTTGTATAAGATTCTGTATGGTATAATCCAAACGTTGATTTACTTCTTCGGGCGCGACTTCCACACTGTCTTCAATGGCTTTGGTAATAATAAGTTTTTCATTAACCAAATCATTTAATATTTGTTTTTTGAACTGCGGATTATTAGGATCGAGTTTTTTTTGCTGTGCAAACATAGCAGCGCGCCCTTCCACATCGGAGGCAAACACAACTTCTTTTCCGACAATGGCAACAATTTTATCTAATTGCTTTGTGTCCGACATTTGGGCGTACATGGTCAAATAAGGGAAAAAAAGTAATCCGATTATTGTCGTAACAATGAGCATTAATCCGTTTTTCATAATCCAAAGAATAGTATTGAGGTGATGAAGTGGCTTTGTAATAATTCAATCCGGTGCATACTTGATTGAATGAATACACACCGGATGATTATTGATTTCGATTATTTTTTGATAAGGAGTTTATCTATATTTTTCTGATTCAAAGCAACTTTGAATTTATTTTTTAGGCGTTTTATCCATTCTTCGGTCAAACGTTTTTGGGTCATATCCTGAAAAGCCGGTGCAAAATCGGGTATGGCTTCTTGGAATGTTTTGACACGCGGCTGCTGAATATCATTCACACTGACAATAACCCATCCTTTATCATGTGCCAATGGACCGAATGTAGTGCCGCTTTTTTGAGGATTAAATTGTTCTAAAATTGCTTTTGCCAATTTATTTGTTTTTGTTGAAACAAGCCCAAGAGCGCCTTTTTTCTCTTTTAAAGTACGACGTTCTGTAAATTCTTTGGCTAAATCACCAATTACTTCGCCTGCATCAATGCGTTTGCGTAATGATTTTGCAAGAGAATCATTGGTTGTATAAATTTCTGTCATATCGTACGATAAATCGGTATTATAGGAATTTTTCTTTGGCTCCCAGAATTGACGTGCCTGCGTGGAATCAAATTTCAATTTACTCCACACTTCATTTTCTTCGACTTTGAATAACATAATACCATCACGAAATTCTTTCATCAGAATAGCAAAATCAGCATATTCATTTTCAAGTCCCGAAGTCATTTTTTCAATTACCGGCTGATCGAACATTTTATAAATTGCATTTTTAATACCGGCAGTATTGAGGAATGTTCCGCGTAAATCTTTACGAGAGCGCAAAGAATCAGCAATTGCTCCAACAGAATATTTCACAGAAGGCGTAGTATAAAGCGGTAAAGCACGCAATGCAGTACCTACATTTTTTAACCATGTTGTGTCACTTGCTGTTTTTGTTGTATCAATAGTGCGCAATAATGAAGAAAAGCTCTGTGTATTTAACACATAACCAAATGCTTTGCGAACAGAATCAAGATGACGCTCTTTGTCTGCTTGGAAAAATAAACGTTTATATTCTTTTTTGACAAAATCTCTTTCTTTTTCGACATCAGGAATGATGGTGGAATCGCGTCGAATAATGTGACAACCGAAATCTGTCCATACTTTATCGGAGAAAGTACCGTCTTTAAGAGCGAAAAGTGCACGTTCAAATTCGGGGACAACCGTTTCGCGAATACTTTCCAATCCCTCGGAACGTGTATAATACGCTCCCATATATCCGCCTTTTTGTGCAGTGGAGGGATCATTGGAATTTTCTTTTGCCAATTGTTCGAAGGAAGCACCTTTTTTCAATAATGCAAGCACACTATCGGCTTTTTGGGATGCTGTGACAGAATCCATTTTACCGTTCGTACTGAAAAGAATATGGCTTGCACGCACTTTAAGCCGCGGTTCATTTTTCACTAATTTCACCACAAAATACCCAACACGGGTTCTTACAAGAGAGGGATACAATTCACCAATTTTGGAACTGTATGCGGCATCTTCAACCTCACGCAGTACACGTGCGCTTGTGAAGAATGGCAACATACCGCCTTTACGACCGGTTTCTGTATCTTCCGATGAATCCTTAGCCACTTGGGCAAAATCACGACCATTTTTAACAAGGTTGAAACAATTCTTAGCACGATTGTATGCACGAATGGTATCGCCTTTATCGTTTTTCTGGAACAAAAAGACCATAATTTGAGCTTGGAGTTCACGCTTGCGACGCTCTAACAACATACCCACTGTAGGGTCAACAACTTTTTTATCGAAGTAATATGTTTCACTCAACATACGACGATTATTGCCAATGTCGGTTTTTACAGCACTGTCTTGATCGAATTTACGGTCAAATGCATCCTGTACCTTAAGGCGATAACGCGTATATAACTCTATAAAATCCATCACACTATCACGTGGAATCTCTGCAAAACGTGTGGCACGACGTGACATGTTTTTCTGGAAAGCTCTCTCAAGTTCTCCATAGGTGATATTCTCTTTACCGACTGCGACGAGAACAATATCGGCATCCGATGTTTTAACTTTTTTGCCGGCTTTCTGTGCTTTGGTGAGCGGTGCAGACATAGCCGATAAAGCCATCAATGCTGCCGTCAGACATACAAATGTCTTCATTCCCTACAACTCCAATTAATTAAACATACATAGTTATTTGCTCAACATGAAAAACCTCACGTGCGGTCATAAAACAACCCGTGAGATAATTTTAAGAATACAAAAATCCGAAAACGGACTCACATATTCAACGAAATGTTGCTTAAAGACGAGATTTTAGTGTATTTATGACTGAATCAATGCTAAAAACAGACTCTATGGCTTATCATAATGCTGTAGTTAGAGCTTCATTGGACGCAATCATACCTACAAAATAAAAGAATCCATAATCTACATGACTATGGATTCCCCTAATATGTGCATATGAACTATGCGGTGTATGTATCGGTGGTAGTTTGTAGTACCACATAGCTCATACTATGGTTCTATTATCGTTTAAGCTGATTGATTTCACCAAGGAACTGGTCACTTATAGTCACTGTACGCGATGCGGCTTCAAAAGCTCTTTGCGTAGTGATAAGATCGGTAAACTGTTCGGTCAAATCAACATTAGACTCTTCCAATGCGGTTGAGTTTATACGGGTGGAAGGGAAAATTTCCACAGCCGTTCCCACTGTGGGCAATCCACTATTAGGAGATATGGAGAAGAAGTTACCGCCTTCTTTCATCAATCCGCCCGGATTGGTAAAGCGTGCAAGCACTACTTGACCCAATAGCTCTGACTGACCATTGGTAAATGCTCCAAGTATCTTACCTGTCTGATCAACCGAAATTCTTGAAAGTTCACCGGAAGTATATCCATCTTGTTCGCGAGCTGTTACTGTATTCAAACCGGCGAACTGAGTTAAACCGCCTAATAAATTATCGGGCGTGGCTAAAGTTATAGTCACATCCTTGGGTGTATCCTGATCAAATGCATTCGATGTACTGACAGCATTTAATGCACTTGCGGCTAAAGTAAAGTTTAATGGAGTTTGAAGTGTACCGTCAGAATTAAAATTGATGGATGTGGGTGCTCCGGCAATAGGTGTAGAATTACCATCCATTGTCGCCACTAAACCAAAGGTGTTTGGAGCAGTTTTCGTGAAAGCTAAATTCAAAACGCGAGGCGCACCCTGCGTATCATAAATAGTGATACTTGTATTAAACTCATCGCCTGTATTTGCATCACCACGTAAATTACCTGTAATCTGTACACTTTGAGTTTGGCGCGGTGCAGATTTAAATGTTGGCGATATTTGTACATTTGTTACTTTACGATTTAATTGATTGGTGCCACTTGAATCTTTCAACACACGACCTGAACTATCTGTTTCAAGATTATAGCCCTGCACATAAGAGCCGGAAGAACTATCCACAAGATTACCACGGGAATCTAAGGAGAATGCTCCTGCACGTGAATATAATGTTTGACCATTTTGCTTAAACACAAAAAGTCCATCGCCTTGCAAAGCCAAATCAAGTGCACGAGTTGTATTTTGTATAGATCCTTGATTTAAATCTAATTTAATTGCACCGAGGCGAACGCCTAAACCAATTTGAACCGGATCGCCACCACCGATACCGCCCGCGGCTATATTACTTGGTGAAGAACCTGAACCAAATGTTTGTGAAAATTGCTCGGCAAATGTTGTGCGGCTTCCTTTAAACCCTATAGTATTAACATTTGCGATATTATTAGAAATAACATCAAGACGTTGTTGATGCGCACGCAGGGAACTTGTGCCTGCCGATAAAGAACGAATAAGTGCCATAATGAATGACCTCCAATAAGAAAAAAAATATTTCAAAAAAACATCAAATCATCAGTCAGTCAGATTTGATTTGGAGGGATTTCCTGCCATAGCAATGGCGAGGTCCTATCCCTGATTATTTATGCGAAAACAGCGGAATCAATATTCGTAAAGACCGTTGGCTCGCTTTCATTTTTTTGCATTGCCGTGATGACCGTTTTATTGGGTACGCTAACCACAAAAGCCATATCTCGTAACATTACTAATGTTTCCGTTCCGCCTTTATCTTGTACTCTTTGAATTGCAGTATCAATCCTCTGTAAATCTTCATCCGATAATTGCACATCACGACTTGTCAAACGACTTTGCGCATGTGCTGAAAAACGCAATTTATTAATTTCCTGTTCAAATAAATCACCAAATGAGACTTTGGGTTGCTCAGTTTGAACCGGAACGGATTGACGTTTTAACTCACGAATACCACCCACAGGAATAAAAGGCAAAGAAACATTATGTATTTCAGACATTCATATCACCTCCTTAGAGTCAAAAAGGATTAAAAAATATTATGGAATAATTTCAACAATATCCGCCAATGGCATTTCACCACCATTAACAACAAGCATTGTACCTTCTTGTTTAAATCTCAAGCCACTTACGGTACCGCGCACAAATGTTTTTGCTTCAACGGGTGATGAACCCGCTGTAGCAACAACTTCGATGCGATAATTATCTTTTCCCAACATCTGACCCCGATTATTTTTTCCGTCAAACATCAGGGTATGACGGCCATTTTTCAAATTTGCGCCCTCAAGTGGAATGCTTCTTACAACGGCACCTGCTTCCGTTTTAATTTGTAAAACACCCTCTGATGCAGACTGCGGTAAATCGTATGCAATTGTCACAGGATTAGCACCGTCAAATGCCAAATAATCTGTTTGAGCTTCGACATTTTTACCGATGAGTGCAGGCGCACTTGCATTTGTTACGGATGCCGCAAGTACTTTATTACCCTCTAATTGATTTTCCAGTAATTTACTGATATTTGTTAATTGTTCTAACGATGAAAATTGTGCTAACTGCGAAGCAAACTCTTGGCCTTCTTGCGGTTTTAATGGGTTCTGAGATTTCATTTGTTGTGTTAATAATTTTAGAAACTCTTCTTTACCCAGTTCTTTCTTTGGAGCTGTACCTGTTTTTCGTAAATCCTCAAATACATTACTCGTATTCGATGTATTATTTACTGATGTTGTTGCCATATATAACTCCCGTATTTACTTATCGCTGTGATTGAAAAATTCTATTAAATGCACTGGTAGTATAATTTACCGTTGTTTGTGATTTTCGTGCATCGGCAGCATATTTAAACGATCGAGTAAATTGTTGACGACTCTCTTGTTCTTGCTGCGATTGACCTTGGCGATTATGCGAAGAATATTGTGAATTATGGGACATTTCTTCCTCTTTTTTTCGCACAGTCACTTCCACGCTATCAAGTTGCATGCCTTGTTTACCAAATTGATCTTTTAATTGAGGAAGCTGTGACTCAATTATCTGTTTCGTTTGCTGTGAATCAACTTGTATTTGTAATTGTGTATCAGAATTTAAAGTGGAATATCGCACAATGACTGTACCTAACTCTTCAGGTTGCAATACCATACGTACTGTTCCATTTCCTTGTGTTTTTGAGGAAATATATTCATGAGCCTTATCCGCAAAATGCTGTACCGGTAATAATTCCATTATTTCCATAGATGCAACCTTTTTTATAGTAGGTATGCCGACTTTTTGGACTGGCTGAATATGAACATTGTGAGGAATAATGATAGAATCTTGAGAAGGGAAATTACTATTTTCAGTCAAGACAAAATTTTGAGAACTATCTGCTACTCCTAAAGATTGATTTGAGATTGGTGATAATGTCGTTTGTATTTCATTTTCTACATCAATATTATCACTTTTTGACTTAATACTTGAGTTTTGCTGCAATAGATTGCTTTGATTATTAATATTATTCGTTATCTCCCCTCTTGGTACTACTCGCTCAGAAGTAGAGGTAATGAACATATTATTAAAAGTATTGTTTTTTTCTACATTCTGATTCGCAACTGCATTTTTTAACGAAGAACGATAGTGTGATAATTCTTTTTTGAGTAAACTATTATCTTGGTTTGTTGAATTTTGTTGAGTTAGATTTTCGGACTTTTTAATTATACCATCATTAAAAACGACTGTTTTTTCATATTCAACAAAAGACAAACCTTTCTTTACTTCAGATTTTTTTTCTACCTCACCGGATATTTGCTTAGAAACAAAACTTCTTTGTATTTTTTCCGAACCATCGTTTGTTTCCAACGAATTCAAAACGTTCATTTTAACTTCATTGGGAATAGTCTCGACTGATTTTTCAAGGTGGATCTTTTTTGTATTTCGAGAATCAACTTGAGTGTTCTGTATTATAGCGTCAGATGGAGAAGTAGCACTATCATTATAGCGAATCTTAAAGACAATATTTTTAACCGGAACACCGACTGACGACGCCTTTTCAATAATGGAATGAAGTGCCATTACCGTATTCGGAATAACTTGATGAGAAGTTTGTATATCAGAAGGTGGAGTTACAACAATTGCTGAATTATCATGGGTTTTGTTCTTTAAGACATAGAGTGCACCATCGCTGGTTTGTAATGGCTCATGAACAGTACGATCAAAAGCCGAAGTATTAAGTATTTTCACAGCTTTAGAATCAGTATCATCATTGATTGTTAATTCTTCATCATTCTCAATAACTTCCTGTTCATCTAAGTTCTCCGGAACAATTGATTCATAGGTATTCTTTAGTGTATGAACTAATATTGTATCTGTCGGTTGTATAATTGATTTTGATTTGTCATCATTTTGTTTAATAGTATGTTGATTGGTTTTCGATGCAATACTTACATTGTCATCAATTCTACTATCCGTTCTTTCTGTAAAAGGAATATTTGACAAAGTGTTAAGTTGTATATTCTCCTTGGTTTTTTTACTGAGATTATGTACACCTTTATTTTTCAAAGATTCCTGTTTAGATAAAGATACTATTTGTGGACTATTGTCATTTTTCACCATTACATTGTCATCAACAATACCAGCATCACCATTAAATGTATCATTTTTTGAAACTTGATAAACATTGTTATCTAATTGAGTTGATTTTTTTATCTCAGTAACAACATTCTCTTTCGAGGACAATGCAACAGTATTAGTTTCTTGACTTTTACCTATAGTAACTCGATCATAAGTAAGCGACTCCGAAGATGTCACGGTAGCATTTAACTTGTTGTCATTTATAACAGCATTGTCTTCAGCTTCCGTAAGAATCGCATTATTATGAGTATTTGTTGTATTATGAGTAATAGTATTTTTCGATTTTTGATTAAGTTCTGTCAATAAAGTACTATTACTTTTATCACTGTACAGTAATCCGGCATCAGTTTCTTGTACTTCGTCAACGACAGGTTTAGGCGGAACCTTATATATTACCTCTGATTTGAAAACTTTATCGTGTTTGACAGTATCTAAGTTATTATCTGAAAATGTATTCTTTTTCTGATTCTGATGTACTTTCGGTGTATTTCCTACAGCATTCGATTCTCCCTTAGATGCACTACTTTCAACTGAATTAAGATTATTGATAGTTTTTAATAAAATTGCTTCTTCTTCTGGAGAATATTCAACAGACGGAATATCACGCTTTTTAAATTTCATATTGTTGTCATCTGAATCAAAAACACCATAATCAGATGTATTTTTCACAGTCGAATCATCGTTTGAGATAATGTCAGAAATTAATTTTATATCCTGCTTGGAAGTATTTCGAGTACCATTATCAATTGATTCATGAATTATTTGCTCAGTAGATGTATTATTTACAACACTATTATAGACCGAGTCTTTTTTAGTCTTATTTACAACAATATTATTGACATTGTTTAAGCCAATATCTTTTAGGCTAATGCTATAAGAATCATTATTTTCTAAAGCAGATATCTGCTCAGAATAAACCATATGATTATTTGACTTTTTTTTGTCTGATAAAACATTTAATTCATTTACAGTGCTATTTTCTTTATAATTTAAGGTATCTGATGAATGTACTTTTTGTTGTCCGTCTATATCATAGTCTTTTAATCTATTACGGGACAGCCTGTCAACAGTATATCCTTGCACAGTCTGATTTTTATTCTCTTTTGTATGAAGATCTGAAATATTACTTTCATGCGGTGATCTATACATGATATTATCACTCGAATCAACAGATATTTCTTCTTGAGAATTGTCTAATATAAGATTTACACGATGTTCTGAACTGTTTTTCTCACCACCGTCTGCTGTCTGACGTGCACCTACTTTATCCGATATAACTGCGTTTGTAGCAGATTTCACTTTTGCAAATGATAATCTTTCTAATGGTTTTGCACTTTTTTCTTGTATTCCTGATGTTGCTTTGGATTTACTATTACCTTTCAACAACTCAATTTCTGAACGAACTGTAACAGATTTAGCGGAAAAATCTAATTTCGCCGATGATTCCTCCGAAGAATTATCTATGACAATACTGTGTTCAGTAAGATTTTTCTTATCACCGTCTGTCTGATGTACACCCAATTTATCAGATGTATCGTTTTCTAATTTTGCAAATAATGATTTCTCTAATGGTTTTGTACTTTGTTCTTGTATTCCTGCTACTACTTTGGATTTACTATTACCTTCCAATGACTCAATTTCTGAACGAACAATAACAGATTTAGCGGAAAAATCTAATTTCGCCGATGATTCCTCCGAAGAATTACCTGTTACAAGAGCAACATTACTTTCTGAAAGATTTTTCTCACCACCATCTGTCTGATGTACACTCAATTTATCAAATGTATCGTTTTCTGATTTTGTAAATGATGATTTCTCTAATGGTTTTGTACTTTGTTCTTGTATTCGTGCTACTGCTTTGGATTTACTATTACCTTCCATTGACTCAATTTCTGAACGAACAATAACAGATTTAGCGGAAAAATCTAATTTCGCCGATAATTCTTCCGAAGAATTATCTGTTACAAGAGCAACATTATGTTCTGAAAGATTTTTCTCACCACCGTCTGCTTGATTTACTCCTAAATTATTAGTAAAAACTTCGATTATTTCTTTATCGTCAATAGATTTTGTACTTGATGTTTTATGAGTAAACGTATTTGCATACGTTTTAGAGTTATCTCTAGTACTTTCAATAGGAATAGAATTCTCAGTATTGCTTCCGTTTGTGATTTCTTTTATTGATTCAGAAAAGAAATGTCCGGATGTTTTTTGAATTATCTTTTCAATACTTCTTTCTGATTCTTCGACATCAATAGTACGATTTGATTGTTTTGATTTTATTGAAGAAAATTTATCATAATCGCTTTCATTATATTCCGTACCTGTATGTATTTCTACGTTTTCACCTGTTCTTAATACATCTTGAAAAGAAATTTTGGAGTTTTTTGCATTACCTTGATCTATTGTCTGATCAATAATAGAGTCTTTAGCATATTGCCTAACAGTTTGCTGTTGTTCTAGCGAAATGCTCTTTGCAACAAGATTTTTCTCATTATGTTCATTTTGTGATGTTTCACTATATGTTATTTTTTGATTGTTTGCTTGTTGAGATGTATCTGGCATTGACATGACTTTAGATTCAGGTCTTTTTTCCTCATTTTGATTATATGATAGATGATTTTCAATCTGAGGATGGTTTATATCCGCGTCAATATCATCATTATAAATATTGTTTTGCGATGATTTTATTGTTTGAATGATTGAGGTCTTAGTACGGATAGTGCTGTTTTCAATATTTACTGATTTATCATCTTCCTTCAATGTATTCACATACATTCCTATAGCAGGTGCTTTTTCAGATGATAGTATTTTTGATGTCGTATTTTCAAATTGTGCCACTGTGTTTACTTCATTATTAGTCTTCTTCACTCCGGCATTCTTAATTTTTGCTTCTGCATCACTATTATATGCGATGATATTTTCTCTATCGTTCTGACTTTTCAATTCAGACTTATCATGAATAAGCTGTTCATTGACTATGTCTGTTTTTTCCAATGTATTTCTCGAATTGCTTGAATTGTTGTATTTATTTGCATTCGATATCGGTTGAAATTTTTCTGTTAATTGTGCATGCTTTTCATTATTTCTATGAAACTCAAGACTATTTTCTTCAGGAAATAATTTTTCAATGTATTCTTCAATAGCAGCATTCTGCAAACTCGGATCTACCGTTGTTATTGATATTGATTTCCTTGTATTTTTATTATCTATATTATCTGTATTGGAATTTTCATCTCCAACAGGCTGATTAATTTTGTTTTGTTGTTCATCACCTATATTATCTAAATTGGAATTTTCATTTCCAACAAGTTGGTTAATCTTGTTTTGTGATATATATGTGTCTTTAGCTCGACTTTTATTTACTACATTTTCTTGCAATGAATCACTCCCATGATAACTCATTGCTTTATCTTTATACGGGAATGTATTATTCTTTACGGCTTTGTCTGATTCACTATTATTTACATTTTGTTGAGACTGCAGGACTCCACCTTTGATAGTATCATTATAAAACCTCATTGGTATATTCTGTTCTTCATTTGTACCATTTTGAAGCGGTAATGATGTATTTGATGCTTTATTTGACCCTTGAGGTAGATTTAAGTTCTTATTAGCAGTTATACTTTCATTTGTCGAAGTTATTGTATCAGGATTTGATATAGACTCAGCATGATTATTTAGATTTACGACTTTAGTATGCTGTGGAAGTACAGTTTTCTCTTGTAAACCATTATTAACCGGTTTATGATATACTGATCCAAATACTTGTTCAAAGCTTACTTCCGTATTTTGATTGTTGTACTTTACAGTCACTTGATCTTTACTAAAGGAACTCTCCAACGGTTGTGATTTTTGTTGCATGGGTATCCATAAATTTTGGATTACCATATCAATAATGTGCGGTATTTCCTCCTGTGATGTTGTCGAAATATCAACACGTACTTGAATATCCTCATTATGTGAGGAAAGTAAATTGATTTGAACTTTACTTTTATTGTGCACCTTCATTGAATCACTAAAATCTCGTATCATGGATTCAATTTCTGAAGATTTTTCCTTATTTTTCGATTGTGTATTTGATAGAACAATATCTGTGGCACTATCATTTTTTTGTCTGTAAGAATCCGTCTTTTTACTATCAATGTTTATAGCATCAACTAATCCACCTACATTCGAGTTTTCTTTTGTTTTCTGAATCTCTGTATCGGTAGTGACTTGCTTTGCAAGAGTGGGATTATTGGCATCGAACAGTTGGGATTGTTTTTTCACTTTTTGATTATCCAGACCTTGAAACAACGATAGCTCTTCTCCCTCCGAATCGTTTGAGGATTGGGATTTCACCACTATATCATATACATATTCCCATTGGTTATCTATATCTGTCGTTGGTTGAAATATTCTAGCTGTATTTGATTGTACAACTTGCTCATTTTGTGTATAAGACGAATTTTCTTTTAATAAAGTAACAGGTACTGTGATATTGTTACGTGTGCTTTTAGCATCAATCGTTGATTGAAGCAGATTTGAAAAGGCAAATATTGGTGGAGAATAATCACCATCTGGCGATTTAGACACAGAGGCATCCGTAAGATTTCCGGATGAGTTTGTGAGAAAATGTATGTCTATTTTCATTGTTGCGTCCTGCAAAATTCATCGAATTGATGAAAGGGTTTATCCTTACCCTTTGTTCTTTTCTACATTTTTTTAGTCATACATATTGCGTACAACTACTGTAAAACAATCATTCGTTTGTCTAAATTTACTCTTGAGTTGCACTTAAAACCAGAATTGATGCAGCAAGCTCAGGTTTAATATTTTCAAGGACTTTTGCAGCATTCTTTGGTTTCATTTTTTTCAAAATAAATGCTGCATCTCTTTCATCTAACTCACTAATGATTTTAGCTACGTCTTCGGGGTTTGCTTTATCATACATTTGTGCAAACACAGTATAATTAGTCCTAATCAGTGAATCTCTTTTCCTTGTAAGTTCCTGCTCAATCTTTGCGTTTTCAAGTTTTAAATACTCATTCGTTTTCTTAGCTTCATTGCCAATAGAACGAACTTTCATTAGTGAATCAGAAATTTGTGCCAACTTTTTCTCTAGTGAATCATTTTTTTTCTTAATCTTATTGAGGTCACTCTTTTTAATTTTTACTGAATCAATGACAGACTTAGCTTTCTTCATTTGTGCTAATAATGCAACACTGTCAATCTTGGGCGGAGGAAAACCGAGGAATGTCGGATCGTATGTGTAAACGCCAAATAGTGTAGCCAGAAACACCAAAAAGAATACGGCAGTCCCTATGATTACTTTGAATATCATATTCTATCGTTTCCGCTCTATTGATTGTCGGATGTTCATACCATTGGCTATTTCATCCAAAAATTGTTGTTCCTCAGCATTCATTTTTTTCTCATACTCCATTTTTTTTCTTTCACGGAGTTTTTCTATTACTTTTTTTTCTTGTAATTTTTTATTTAACTCATTACGCCGAATGTTTTCCAGCTCTTGTAATTTTTTGATTTCATTTTTTAATATTTCAACCTCTTCTCGTACAGCAGTCCTGTGATGTGCATTCATCTGCAAATCAGTAATGATTGTCTTTTCATGATCTTGCTTCATACTTTGAAGATAATTTACTTTTTCATCAATTCTTTTTTCCATGGATTCTCGCGCGATTATAACCTCACCCAATGCAATTTTTGCCTGTGATACTTCATATTCGCGTAAATGTAAAACACTTTGTAATTGAAATGTAAATATTTTTCCCATACTATCTTCTCAATTACTGCACAATTGTTTTCATCCATTCTATTGTATCAACAAACTCTGTTGGATCTTCTACTTTCTGCTGAAGAAAATTACGTATTTCCCCTTGTAATCGTAATGATTTATCCACTAATGGATTCGATCCGTGATTATAAGCGCCGACAGTTATCATATCTTCATTTTCCCGATACGCTGAAAGTAATATCCTCAGCAGTTGTGCCGCTTCTTTATGGTCAGATTGTGACACTTCCTTCATTAATCGGCTGATACTTTCCAATACATCTATGGCGGGAAAATGCCCCATGGCGGCTAATCTGCGTGAGAGCACAAAGTGACCATCAAGAATACCGCGCGCCGTGTCGGCAATCGGTTCATTCATGTCATCACCCTCGACTAATACTGTATAAAGTCCTGTAATTGAACCGATGTCGGATGTGCCCGCTCTTTCCATTAATTTGGGCATCATCGTGAATACTGATGGCGGATACCCTTTTGTCGTCGGCGGTTCACCGATAGTTAGACCAATTTCTCTTTGTGCCATTGAAAGACGTGTTACCGAATCCATCATCAACATGACGTCAAGTCCCTGATCGCGGAAAAATTCAGCAATCGTTGTGGCTATCAAAGGTGCTTTTACACGCACCAAAGGTGGCATATCACTCGTGGCAACAATCACCACCGAACGTCTCATACCATCTTCGCCTAAGGATTCTTCAATGAAATCCCTTACCTCTCTCCCGCGTTCACCTATAAGTGCAATAACATTCACGTCCGCTGTGGTATAACGTGCTATCATACCCATCAATGTTGATTTTCCAACACCCGAACCAGCGAATATACCGACTCTTTGTCCCTTACCGATTGTTAATGTCCCGTCAATGGCTCTCACTCCTGTAATCAAGGGCTCTGTGATGCGCCGACGCATGAGCGGATTAGGTGGTTGTGCATATACGGAACGCTGCACCACACCCGTAAGCCGTCCTTTATTATCTAAAGGTTCACCCAAACCATCCAATACTCTTCCCAATAAATTTTCTCCAACTGATACCGTCAATTTAGTACCTGTGGCAATAATTTCCATACCCGGTTCAATATCGTGCAAATCACCGAGAACCATAGATAATATGCGTGAATCCCTAAATCCGATAATTTCAGAACGACATACTTCATTGCCCGCCCTATCACGCAAACTACACACTTCACCGACAGGTGCCTGTGGTCCTTCACTTTCAATAACCAACCCCACAACCTGCACCACCCTTCCGACTGCACGCACAGATTTGGTGTTACGAATAATAGGCGAATATTTATCAAGTAAAGAGCTTGTCATGAGTATTTATTCGGATAATCGTGCTGCATGTAATTGTCGGCGAATTTCTTGTAATTGTGTCGTAATCTGAGCATCCACTGCCCCAATATCGGATTCGACAATACAACCGCCTCGAGAAATGCTTGAATCGGCAATAATAGTAATATCGGGGTTACGCATTGTATCGCCAATTAATGTATTTTTAACTTGCTCTATCGCCTCATATTCATGAGGATTAATTCTCACACGTAATGTCTGTGCATTGCGATAACCGTCAATTGCTTTTCGTGCCTGCCTTATTACCATTGAGGCATCATGACTAATTGTATCGGCAATAATCGTTTCCGCTATCTCCACAGCAATATTTAAGGATAACTCTTCCATTTGTTTGGTGATTTTCTGAAATTCTCCATGCAAACGAAGTATCATCTTTTCAAAATGATTGCGGATTTCTTGTTGCTCTTGTATTTCTACGGTCATTGTTGCTGCTGTCACTTGCTTACCATCATCAAAGCCGCGATCATAGGCGTCTTGTATCATCTGCTGAGCTTCGGCATAAGAAATTGGCTCGGGCAAATCACTTTCCTGTAATAATTCATCACCGTCCGGAAAATCATTTTCGTCAAATTCAGCAAAATTTGCCGCAAGAATAGATTCATCCTCATACGATGGAATTATTTTCAATCGTGAATGACCCGGCGAAGGAATTTCTATCGTTAATACTTTACTCATAATGCTTATACAAATACATCCTCGGAACCGCGACCGCTAATAACAATTTCATCACGTTCTTCAAGCACTTTAATAACATCAACAATGCGTACTTGTGCCGCTTCGACATCTTTGAGCTTCACAGGTCCCATAAATTCCAATTCTTCGCGAATAACTTCGGCTGCCCTTTCGGACATATTTTTGAAAATCTTGGTCTGGATTTTTTCATCGGCAACTTTTAATGCCATTGCCAAATCTCGTTTGTCAACTTCACGAAGAATACGCTGAATGCCTTTATCATCTATCATGATTATATCTTCAAACAAGAACATCAAGCGTTTAATTTCTCCCGATAATCCGGGATTGCGTTCTTCAATGGATTCCAAAAGACTTTTTGCAGTGGCATTATTCGTTTTATTCAAAATTGCAGCAACTAATTGCGCACCACCTGTTGCTGCAAGATTTTGTGAAAGCACTGCATCACCTATTTGGTCAACAACTGCCTCTACTTCTGCAATAATAGAAGGCGACACCTTTCCTAAAGTCGCAATACGCACCAAAGTATCGGCGCGTAATTCATCCGTAAATTCACTCAATAAATCCGAACTTTGATCGGGTGTTAAATGCGATAAAATAAGTGCTATGGTTTGTGGATGTTCTTTCGATAAAAAGCTGGCTAATTGTTGCGGATCGGCTTTCCGTAATATATCGAAGCCACGTATGGTAGTTAGGATTTTTATTTTGTCGAGAATTTCCTTAGCGCGCTCCGGACCAAAAGATTTTTGCAATAATGTGAGGGCATAATCAAGACCACCATCCAAATAATAGCCGTGCGCTGTCATTAATTCAAAAAATTCTTCATTAACCTTATGGATTATATCTTTCGATACACCCTTAAGTGTCGTAATCTCTACGGCTATGGATTCTACATCCTTGGGATCAAGTTGGGAATATATTTTTGCTGCATTATCCACATCTAATGTCATAAGCAAAATTGCTACTTTTTGTTTGCCATTCAATCGCTCATAGGTCAGATGTCTTGATATTTCTAATTCTTTAGCCATAGTAAGTCGGTTATATATATTATTTTTTCATATAATCTTGCTGCATTACCAATTTAAGCAATCTTGACGCATCAGCCGGTTTTTCCAGTAAATAATTCTTCACACGATTGCCTATCTCCTCTTTCATGAAATCATCCTCAGTCAATTCGCCAAGCGTTTGCTCATCAAGTCGTCTGCGAGCTAATTCCGCCAGATTTTCTCGCTCAGCATTAGGATCATAAGGCTCAAGACGGCTTACAGAACTCGAAGCAACATTACTGCCCGGTAATAATAACAATGGATCATCCCCACGTATTGTGGCTAATAATGCCGCATCAACGGCGGGCGGCTCACCCAATACCCATTCTATACGACTGCGTACTTGCGGCGACATAATCAACTTGCGTATCATCCAAATGGCTAATAACATCGCCAACACTATCAATACTTTCTCAATTATCTCCTCTGTGGTCAATGGCAAATCAGTACCGCGCAATCGCTCAAGTTCTTCTTGCTCCGACGTGATGTCAAATTGGATATTTTCTACCGTCACTTGATCGCTACGGGTCGGATTGTAACCCACTGAATTTTTTATTATCTGATTTAATTGCAACATTTGTTCTTGCGGGCGCGGCGTATATTCCAGCGTGGGTGCGCCGTCTTTCTCCACTACCTTCGTGGTGCCATTTATCAATGCCGCTACCGTCATCCTTTTGATGCCGCCACCATTATTTATGATTTTCTCCACTGTCTTGGATATTTCATAATTCGTAATTTTGTTCCGGTTCTCGCTATTAGAATTTGTGGCAGGGTAATTTAATGAATCTACTGCCGCACTACGCCCTTCTAATTGCTGCTCGCTGCGAACTACCTGCTCATCCGGGTTAAATTTCTCTTCTGTTTTCTCTATTTGCTGAAAATCAAGCTCCGTGGTTGCACGCACCACCGCATTGCCAACACCCAAAACGCCATCCAACAAACTCTGAACTTTTGAAGTAAGATACTGATCAACTTTTTGCTGCAATTCATACTGCGTATCGCTCATCGCTGCCAAAGAATTCTTATCCCTTTGCGGTTCTGACAATATCTGACCCTTCTGATCAACAACCGTTACTGCCCCGGCATCCAAACCTTCTATGCTGCTCGCAACCAAGTTCTGTATGCCCTCCACATTTAACTTATTGATACTCTTCGTGCCCTTCAATTGCAAGACAACAGATGCCGTCGCTTGCTTCTGGTCTTTGTCGAACAATGCCTTTTCCGGTATTACTATATGCACACGGGCTTTCTTAACCTCGCCTATAGAACCTATAGTACGCGCTAATTCACCCTCCAATGCACGACGATAATTTAACTTCTGCACAAAATCCGACATACCCAAATTGGTCTTATCGAACAATTCATAACCAACAACGCTCGATTCTGGCAAGCCCTCCGATGCCAATGACAATCGTGTATCATGCAACACTTCCTGCGGTATCAATATCGTGCTGCCATTGTTCGACAACTCATACGGTATATTACGCTCTCGCAATTTATCAGTTATCGTCGCCGCATCCTTTGCCTCCAACTCACTGAACAATACCGACATCTGGGTCTTATTTGCCATCCCTATTATCATCACTATAGCAGCAATCGCCGCTACCACCGCCCCACCGATGAATATTTTCTGCGTACGAGTCAATCTGTTCGCAAAATTGCGTAATTGTCCCGCCAAACTCTGTCCCGATTGCAATTGCTGAAGCTCTGCCATAATCCTCTTTCCTGTTCTGTACTAACTTCTTATACCTGTATCCTGATAAGTTCCCTATATGTATCTAAGGACTTATTACGCAATTCCATCAATAACTGAAACGTAGTCTTTGCCTTCTCTGCCGAAATCATAACATCATGCAAATCAATTGGCTCCCCCTTCACAAATTTTGCCGTGTTCTCTGCCGATTCTTGCTGCGATTGATTAACATCGCCTATCAAACCCTTCAAAGAATCAACAAATGATTCCTTACCGGCTTCCGTGCTGCCCGATGAATCTTTCTCACCCAATTCATGACGCTGCAACTCTATCGGCTTATACAAACGCTTCAGCGGATTTGTCTCATTCACTACCATTGCTCTTCTCCCGTTTAAGCGCGACCATCAAACAATGTGCCTTTGGTCGCCTGTTCTTCCTGTAAAGAACCGTTCTTCGTAAATACTGTATATGATTCTTTCTGTACTGATTCCTGTCCATAAGCACGCATCACATAATGGCGGGCGGCTATGCCCTGACCGCTACTCGATTGCCCTGCTGCTTCGCTAACTTTCGCCCGTGATGGCTCCGAAACTGCCGTATCAAAACTGTCAGTGATGCGCTCGCGCCGGCGAACAGGCAAACTTGGACGGCTGCCCGATGCTTGCGAATATGCTTTCACTGCTTGGATATTCATTACTGCTGCCTATATCATATTTCCAATGACTCGCGCGCCATATTCTTCGCCGATGTTATCACCGACGTATTCGCCTCAAATGAACGCTGCGCGCTTATCATCTCAACCATCTCGGTCACTATATTCACATTCGGCATAGATACATAACCCTCCTCATTCGCATCAGGATGCGATGGGTCATATACTTTCCTTGCCGGAGAATTATCATTCACAACACGAGCCGTCACTGCCTTCGCATCCTTGCCATACACATCCTCATTAAGATTCGGCGCATGGTACTTGCTCGTCCCTTGCAACGCAATCTGATCTTCTAATGTCTTAAAAAAAGGTGCGCGAGGATTCGCTTGAGCTATCACAACCTCACGCTTATATACTTCCCCCCGCTCGCCGCGTGTCGTGTTTGCATTGGCTATATTTTTTGCCACCGCACTCAATCTTTGACGCTGCACGCCCAATCCTTGACTGCTTATATTCAATGATGTAAACAAATTCTCAGCCATAATCATACTCCCTATTGATTAGCACCGCGTATCGCGTTCTGCATACCCTGAAAAAATCGCTGCGTCATTCGCGAAGCGAAGCGAAAACGTATCTGGTTCTGTGCCAATTCTGACATCTCCTTATCCACATTCACATGACTCTCTCCGCTAAATAATCGCTCCGGCTCCGGAATAGCCGCCGACTCGCCCTCACCGCGTATCTCACCATCTTGCAATGAACCTATAGGCAAATGACGACTATCACCACGCGCCCCACTCAATACCGTTTGCTGCTTTTGGAACTCCTCCTCAAACTTAACACGCTGCGGGCGATACACAGGAGATGTCGCATTCGTCATATTAGTCGCTATCGTTTGCTGACGCATCGCATAAGCATCCAATGCCCGATTCATCAATGGCAAACGACCCTTCGTAAACAAATGATCATGTATCATACTTACTTTTCCTCGACAATTACTTCTCGCAACACTTCCGCTCCCAAGTTCAATGCCAATCAATGCTCATAAACTATCACATAACACAAAGCAATCCGAAACCTTGATTTCGCTACACTTACCAAAACATAACCACATAATTCACCCTCATAAACAAAGGACAATACCATCCATCTGAACAATAATAACCATCACAAACAATCAAACAATCAGCAAATAATTACGAATGGTCAATTATCAATTACGAATGGTCAATTATCAATTACGGATGGTTAATGGTCAATTACGGATGGTTAATGGTCAATTACGGATGGTCAATGGTCAATTACGGATGGTTAATGGTCAATTACGGATGGTTAATGGTCAATTACGAATGGTTAAGTATCAATTACGAATGGTTAAGTATCAACAATAATCAGGCACGCAATAACTGATTCAGCATACGGTCGGACATATCCAAAAGGGCATTGGAACTCGCAAAAAGGGCTTCCGTCTCACGCAGCAACACAACAGAACGCGACAATAACTCCGACGATTCCTCCAATAGCTTCGCCGACTCCAACAATAAAGCGTCGGACTCCTGCAAAAGCCCATCAGAGCTATATAATAATTGCTCGGACTTGCTCACAAGAGCTTCCGAATGACTCACTAACCAATGAACTTGCTGCATACGTTCTCTATGGTGACAATGAAGTACTAACGAAATTATCAAATTCTTGGAATATAATAGACCTTATATTCAATAACACATTTCTTTTTCCATGAAACATGCACTCTATACCCCAAAAATAATCCAGTCAGTCCCGAAATAACGACATGATTCCATAAACTGTTTCATACTGTCCAAGAACTCATGTCCATGCCCAATGAAATGGGGCAAAACTATGCCAAACACCAAATATTCCCCCATCAATGGCGATTAATAGCCATTATATCCCATCCCTTCTACAACAAGCCCTTCCCCTTGCGGGGCAATCCACACACAATCTAATGCGGTGGACATCTGTTCCCACACAGAGATTATCACGTGATATATATACCATGAAAAAAGGCATCCATACCATGCTTCATACATCCCTAAACAAGACAAGCACCATACTAAACAAAAACAACGATATATGAACTGATTTGCTCAATATATTTACCACAACTCATCATAATTATACCTCCTCTCATATCATATATACCACTTCTCATTATTGGCGGACTTCTTCAAAAGCTTGGCAGACTTGTTCAAAAGCTTGGCAGACTTCCTCAAAAGTCTTACGGACTGCCTCAAAAGTCTTACGGACTTCTTCAAAAGCTTGGCGGACTTCTTCAAAAGCTTGGCGGACTACTTCAAAATCTTGGCGGACTACTTCAAAATCTTGGCGGACTACTTCAAAAGCTTGGCGGACTACTTCAAAAGCTTGGCGGACTGCCTCAAAAGTCTTACGGACTGCCTCAAAAGTCTTACGGACTACCTCAAAAGTCTTACGGACTTCTTCAAAAGCTTGGCGGACTGCCTCAAAAGTCTTACGGACTGCCTCAAAAGTCTTACGGACTGCCTCAAAAGTCTTACGGACTGCCCTCGCGATACTCATTTTTCTCTTCAAATATCATACAACATTGTTCACATAGCTTTTATCATGATTCAAATATCATCCGCCCCCCTCCAATATAGCGTCAATATGCCCCAAAACAATGCGGACATTGTCCAAAAATCGCTATCTATTCCCCATTATTCTCAAAATCCGCTTCATGAATATCAATATCCATTCCTCAACATAATCGCCGAAGTTCGCACAGCAAAAGAAAGAGTTCGCACAGCATAAAACATAGTCTCCATCAAAGAAGAAACATATTGAAACAGAAATACTTATATTTGCGTAGGTGATGATGCGCTTATGCATGCCATAGTACCTTTTCATCTGCTCAATGATGAAGTCCGGAAAGCGCGAATCGCCCCCTAATTATGTACAATACTGTTTCACATAGACATATTTTCATTCAATCAAAGACAAGAAGCAACTCAAACCTGTAAAAAGGTTGTTTTTTATTTATTATTCATATATCAAAAGGAGCCAGACCATGCCGGGTAGTCTCTTTTCAATGTCCGCCGAGCAAATGATAGCCAAAGCGCGGAGCGTGAAATCTGCTATGGAGCGAGATTTGACGGAATTAACTGTTTATGGGGTTACAGCCCCCGAAATTGCGGCGTTCAATAGCCAAATTGACGATGCCGATGCCCTTCCGAATGATGATATATTGCAATGGCATTGGACAGAAGCCATAGCGGCGCGTGAAGCCAAGGAAGTGCAAATCCGCACCGTGCTTGAGGGCATGGTGGCGAGGGTCGAGAACCGCTACGGAGCGCAAACGTCTTTGGTCAAGGTAATGCGATGCAATGATTTGTCACGCAAGAATGCCGAAGCCCTCAAAGAATCATGTCAAAATGCTATTGTGGTGCTGACCGAACGATTGGCGGAGCTTTCCGGCGAGGGCTTGACCCAAGCCATGATTGACAATATCGAAACCTTGCGCGATGAGTTATTGGTATTGATGGATGATGTGACGGACAAAGCACGATTGCGCACGGAAGGAACGGTCACGCGCACGGATGTACTGAATGCGGTCTATAATAAAATGGTCGGGTATTGCAAATATGGCAAATTGATCTGGGAAAAAGTCAATGAGTCCAAGTATGCCGACTATCTGATTTATGACGATGGCGATGCGCCGCAAACTCCGCCGGCTGCGGTAGAGAATTTGATGATTGTGAACTCTATTGCTTCGTGGTATCCGTCGCCGACGGCAACAAGTTACCGTGTGGCAATGAGTGTGGAGCCGTCGCAAGGTGTATGGGAGCAAATCTATGCGGGGGAATCAACCCAAGTGCCCGTTCCTCTGCCCCAAACGGGTGGTGTGCATGTGCGAGTGCAAGCCCATAATAATGCAGGGTTGAGCGATCCGACCTTTGTGACGAAGGTAATCAGCTTGGAAACACCCGCGAATTTGTCCTATGGCAGCGGTGAGCTTTCCTGGGGTCTGGTGGATTGGGCAAATGGCTATGAGGTGGAGGAATCGGAGAATCAATCGGATTGGACATTGATTTGGAATCAGAATACAAGTTCCATGCCCTTGACGGTGCAAAGCGGCACATGGTTCTATCGTGTTCGTTCAATGTATGGGAATGTCTTTTCGGCTTACAGCGATGTGTTGGAGATTGATGGCAATCAAGTGGGCGGCTAAATTTTGATTGCTTTCATCTTCGGAGAATATCGGGAAATCCCTATTGCGCAGCAGTAGGGATTTTTTTGTGGAAAATCATCGGTGATAATAGATAATTGACAATTGACCATTCGTAATTGACAATTGATAATTCGTAATTTTTCGTCACGGAGCTTTGATAAATTTCTTAGCCCGTTTCATTTCCCATGGATTGGGTTCTTGTCGTCGTAAATGTGGGTATGGATGTTTTTCATTATCGGGTACGGCATCTGTGGGGGGTGGCGGAGGTTCTATGGCAATGGTGGGGAAGAGTTCGGTGGGGATATTGGGTTCAAAAGCCCATTCTTTGTGATTATAGGCGCACACGGGCAAACATGCGGAGCAATAGTGATGCGTTCCGAAATAGGGAAAACATTTTCCGGTATCAACGGTGTAGCGATCATTGCCCAGATGATCTTTTCCGGCGAGGGGGTTTCGTTCATCGGGAATGGCATCGGCAGGGCAATATATCCTGCATGCTTTGCAGTTATCGCAAAATTGGGCTATGCCGGCATTGATGGGAGCATCGAGAGCTAAGGGCATAGATGTGAGAATGCAGCCGATACGAAAGAGAGGTCCGATGCGAGGATTGATGATGGAGCCATGTCTTCCGAGTTCGCCGAATCCTGCTTTGAGTGCGATGGGTATATGTAAGACATTGGTGTCGCCGATGGGATGCTCGACGGTGCAATGCCAGCCGAGTGCGCGTATATGTTCGGCAAGTTTGAGTACTATATCGCCAAGGGAATGATAGATGCGTAAACATTCGATGGCAGCTTCGTCGGAGGGCACGGTTTGGAAGGGTTGCCAGCGCATTTTTTGCCCAAGTGCTATGGCATAATGTTCATTGACTTGTTTTCCTTGATAGATGTCTTGTGGTTCTATGGCGCAAATGCCTACGAGGTCTGCGCCAAGTTGCAAAGCTTTTTCTTTGATGGATTGTGCTGCGATGTCGGGCGGTAGTATTTGTTGAACGGGTGCGGGTATTCCTTCCATAGCGGGATATTGTTCATTGAAGATGGCGTGGAGATAGTGCTGCACTTCGGGTATAGTGATTGATCTGCCTCCTATGCTTTTATACCATTGTTCCCATTGGAAAGGCGGTGGTGATTGTTCATGGGCGAGTATGGGTAATTCAAGGTTCATGGGTTATTGTAGATGAGTGATGATTACCATATCAAATCATTTGCGGCGGCAAGAGCTTGTTGGAGCACAGTGTCCGTATCATGCCCGACGACGGTGAGATGTCCCATTTTGCGTCCTTTGCGAGAGTCTTTTTTGCCATAGAGATGAAAGGCGGTTTCGGGATGTCGTAAGAGAGGTGTGATGCTGTCGGGTACGCCGCTTCCGGGTCTTTCGCCGAGTATATTGACCATAACGGCGGCTTTTGTGAGCATTGCGGGCGAGCCCAGCGGCAAATTGTTCACTGCTCTGACGGCATTTTCAAATTGCGAGCAATGGCATGCTTCGATAGTATAGTGCCCGCTATTGTGCGGACGTGGTGCGATTTCATTGAAGAGCACATTGCCGGATTCGGTGAGGAACATTTCGACGCCAAAGACTCCCACGCCTTTGATAGCTTCCACACAGGCAAGGGCGATTTGTTGTGCTTTGGTGTGAATATCGGTTGAGCATCGTGCCGGCGCAATCACCACGCGGCATATATGATTTTCTTGGATGGTTTCCACGCAAGGGTATATGACATGTTCGCCTCGTCGGTTGCGTGCCACCATGACGGCAAGCTCGGCAGTGAATCGGACGAATTGTTCCGCCATGACTTGGCGGGGTTCTTCGGATTGGGTGAACGTATTATATCCTGCGATGGCTTCTTGTTCGGAGCGGACGGTGATATTGCCATAGCCGTCATAGCCCAATGTTCTTGTTTTGATGATATAGGGGAATCCGTGCTTTTTCCCAAAATCCGCTGCTTGCTCCGGTGAGTTCAATTCCTCGAATGTAGTCATCGGTATGCCTGCGGCGGTGAACGTTTTCTTTTGGGTGAGTTTATCTTGCACCAAAGCGACGGTGTCGGCATTGGGAAAAACCAATCGTCTTTCGGCAATAGTGCGCAATATGTCGGGATTAACGAACTCGTTTTCGAGCGTGATGATGTCGCTGATGTCAATGAAACGTTGTAGCTCGTCGGGGTCAGTCCATCCATTGGTAAATTCATGTTTAGTCATAGTCCCTGCGGGAGAATCCGCGCCATGTTCAATGACAGCGATGCCCAGCCCAAGACGATAGGCAGCTTGTGCGGTCATTTTTGCTAATTGCCCACCGCCGATAATGCCCAGCACAACGGGACGTGAGGTATGGAGAGAATAAGGAGAAGCCAGCATTATATTGATTGGATTTCAAAGTGAAAGAATGATGCAAAATTAAGGGCTAAGAGCGTTGAGCAAGGTTTTGATAGGCGTTTTCGATGAGTGCATTGATGTCTTTATCGGGCAAAACAATCTGAATTTGCTTTCCTGTGGCTATGGTATGTGCCCCGCAGAGTATGGTAATATCGCAGATGATTTTTTTACCTTTTACTTCGTTGACAGCAGCATTGACGGTAAGTTCCGCACCGACGGGAGCGGGTTGTATATGCTTGATTTCGACCAAAGCACCGATAGCGTTTTCGTTTGGCTCGAAGTATGGCTCTATAGCACGTCTTGCGGCGACTTCCGCGAAATAACAGAGGGAGTACGTGGAGCAAACTTTGTGGATAGTTTTGCCTTCGAGCATGGCTGTCATGTCTTGTGTGACGGTAAAAGTGATAGAGCCGACGGCAGAGTGTACATCATTGTTCATAGTAAGTGCCGAGAAAAGATTGATGGAAGAAAAACGGTCATTGCAGGGCGAAAAGACGGAATCAGCCACGATAAAATTAGGTCTATGATAATATTGGGCGTGATAAGCGGTAATTTTGCAAATAATAATAGACAGAGAAATGACTATGCGAGTGAGCTTTTATACATTAGGATGCAAGCTGAATTATGCCGAGAGCGCGGAGTTGCGCCACAGATTTGAGTCATCGGGTCATACGGTGGTTGAGTTTGGTGATATGGCGGACGCAGTGATTATCAACACATGCACGGTGACGGAAAATGCGGACACGGAATGTCGTAAGATCATTCGTCGGGCATTGAGAAGTTCCCCGGAGGCGTATATCGGCGTGACGGGCTGTTATGCGCAGCTTCAGCCGGAGGAAATAGCGTCTATTGAGGGTGTGGATGGTGTATTTGGGAGCAAAGAGAAATTCCGTATTCATGAATTAGCGGGCGATTTCCATAAAGTGGATGTTCCGCAGGTATTTGTGAGCGATTTGGAGGATGTGGGATTTGAGGAATCGCAATCGGGCGAGGGCGACAGCCGCACCAGAGCCCATTTGAAATTGCAAGACGGTTGTAATTACAATTGCAGCTTTTGTACGATACCCTTAGCACGAGGCAAAAGCCGCAGCATGGATTTTGGGTTGATTTCCGCCAAGGTTGAGTCATTGGTCGCCGAGGGTTATCATGAGGTAATCTTGTCGGGGATTAACTTAGGGGACTATGTTTCGGAGTCCGGAGAGCGATTTACGGACATAGTGCGTTTGATGGAGCAAACCAGACCGCAAGCGCGTATTCGTATAGGATCAATAGAGCCGAATTTATTGAAGCGAGAGATTATAGATATGGTAGCGCAATCGTCGGTGATAGTGCCGCATTTCCATATACCATTGCAGAGCGGTTCAGCGGAGATGCTGCGATTGATGCGACGTCGTTACAAAGCGGACTATTATCGCGAGTTGATATTGACCATCAAACAGCAGATTCCCGATTGTTGTATTGGTGTTGATGTGATTGTAGGTTTTCCGGGCGAAACGGAAGAGCATTTTTCAGAGACCTTCGGGATGTTGGAAGCATTGCCAGTGTCATATTTGCATGTGTTTACCTATTCGGAACGTGAGAATACGCCGGCGGCAGTGTATGATGGTAAGGTTCCGGTGCATGTTAGGAAAGCGCGGACGAATCGTTTGCGTGCTTTGTCGGAGCAAAAGCGCCGTGAGTTTTATCGTTCGCAATTGGGCAAAGAATGGCGTGTTATACCCGAGACATATCATCCCGAGCGCGGGACATGGTCGGGCTGGTCAGATAATTATGTGCGTGTTGAATTTGCGGGAGCGATGACCTTATTGCAGCAACCATTGCAAGTTCGCCTTATATCATTCAATAATGACATAATGACAGGCGAGGTTATATCCACTGTGGAAGAGCATCAATGGCAGGGCTATATTCCTCTGATGGTGTAACGCATTGGTAGCAATGTCATTTTTGCAAATTCACTATGAACGAGGTATATATAATGTGGTCTGCGATACTATGTTTTTTGAGCATACTTTGCTCAAGTATGGGTGTTATTGCTTCAAATGCTCAGTGTTTTAGTTGTGCGCAAGCCCCGCCGGGTACAGTATGGTGCGATGATTTTGAGGACGGAAAAAAACTTGAGGATAAATATTTCGAATATGATTCCGATGAGCAAGATTGCCGCGTTGATAAGAATATCGGACGTGATAATAGCCAAGGGTTGCGGATAGTTTGGCAAAAGGATGAAGTGTCGGCAGGTGGGTTGAAAAAATCCATCGGCAAAACACCGTCCGCCTATATCGGTAAAAATGCAGCATATCCCGATTCGGTATTTACGGAAATATATTGGCGCATGGATGTACGTCATCAAAAGGGCTGGAAAGGAAATGGACCTGCCAAGTTATCACGGGCTTTGTGTTTAGCGAATAATTCTTGGTCAACCGGCATGATGGCGCATTTATGGTCGGGAGGTGAAGATAATACATACCTTGGCATGGATCCCGCAAGTGGCATCAGCACTGACGGAAAATTACAGACCACGCGATATAATGATTTTCCCAACTTACGATGGCTCGGATTTAAATCCGGCAGCACTCCCCTCTTCTCCGATAATAACAGCGACACTTGGTATTGCGTTGAGGGTCATGTAAAATTAAATACGCCCGGTAAAAATGATGGAATATTTGAATTTTGGATAAATGATACGCTTCAAGCGCAATCCTCGGCATTAAATTGGCATGGCACTTGGAATTCTGACCCCAAAGCGATGGCAATAAATGCAGTATTTTTTGAGAATTATTGGAATGATGCTTCTCCCGTACAGCAGGAACGTTATTTTGACAATCTTGTAATCTCGACGCAAAGGATTGGTTGCGAATGTCAGAGCATAAGTGAAGCTGCTATTCCCGCATTACCCGTTACGGACAGCGTTATTACCTGTTTCCCTGATACGAGTGGCTATCGGACAATCACAGTCGGAGCAATGGGAAGAGATTATACCGATTTACAAAAAGCAATAGATAATGCGGAATTAGGAAGTATTATTCGCATTGATGCCGGGATGACATTACGAGGAAGTTATATTCTTCGCAATAAAAAGAATGGTAAAGGATGGATTATCATTACAACATCGCATCAAGAATTATTACCGCATCAAAGAATAGATCCGCAAGGATTAACAAATAATAAGGATTATCCGACGCAAGCCTCCGTAATGCCAAAGATAATAACAGTGAATCCGGCGGGTGTACCTTGTTTTACCACGGAGCCGCAATCACATCATTACCGTTTGGTTGGACTTGAAATCACTGCCGATACTACGGTCAAAGAAAGTTATGGTTTAGTGAATCTGGGTGATGTCTCACAAAAGCAAAATTCACTGCAAAGTATGCCTCATCATTATATTGTTGATCGCTGTTATATTCATGGACACAGTAAAGGGACAATTATGAAATATGGTGTCGGTTTACATTGTGCAAATGCCGCTATTATTGATTCCTATATTTCTGATTTTCACAGTATTGGTTTTGATGCGCAGGCAATATCGGGCATTAATGGAACGGGACCATTTAAAATCATCAACAATTATCTTGAAGCATCGGGGGAAAATATTATGTTCGGCGGAGCTGCTCCTGCAATTGCCGGCTTGGTACCATCGGATATTGAAATACGTAATAATTATCTCTACAAACCTTTGCGATGGCGAACGACATCACCTTTGTATGAAGGAAAGCATTGGACAATTAAAAATCTTTTTGAGCTAAAAACGGGAAGACGTGTTCTACTCGAAGGAAATATTCTTGAAAATTCATGGGCTGATTTACCGATAGGACAAAGTGGTTATGCAATACTCTTGACAGTAAGAACAGAAAACGGAAAAGCCATGCAAGCCGATGTGAGCGATATTACGATACAACATAATATCATTAAAAATTGTGGCGCAGGCATTACTTTATCAGGTAAAGATGATAATAGTCAAGGAAATCAATCAAAAAGAATATTAATTCAGAGTAATATCTTTGAAAATATAAATGGTGCTGAATTTGGTGATAATAATATCAATGGTCCTAATGATGGTACATTTATAAAAATGGGCGAGCCGCAGGATGTAATAATCCGATACAATACAATATTACAATCAGGACCGGTCACGTGGGTAATAAAACCCGTCAAAGGATTTACGTTTACGGATAATATTGTTCAATCGTATAAAACGAAAGCTGGATACCAAGGGATTTATGGTCCGGGATATGCGCAAGGTAATGCTACAATTGCTCATTATTTTCCAGACATTACAGACGCAAGTAAACGCATTCATCGTAATGTATTTATTGGCGGTGATTCTTTGCGCTATATATCTGTCATAAGTCAAAATTATTTCCCAAAAGAAAGAGCGATGGTTGGTTTTAGTGATGGTATTTTTACCGATTATCGGAAATATACTCTTTCTGCTCAAAGTCCCTATTCTAAAGGTTCTACCGAAGGTAAGAATATTGGAGCAGACATAAATGCGATAGATTCTGCTCTCAAATTTACTATTATATGTCCCTCGGCTGGTAGCATTGCTGTAAGCGGCTTCACGATTCTTCAAGATAGTGTGACAATAAACAGAGATGATACTCTTTCTCTCACGGGTATTATTACTCCGATTAATGCAGATAATAAAAATATTGTGTGGAAATCGGGTGATAATAACGTTGTTACAATAGATAATAATGGTATGATAACAGCTCTTTCGGCGGGGTCAACATTTGTCTCTGGTACAACTCTCGATGGCGGTTATCGTGATTCTTGTTTTGTGAGAGTAAGAATTCCTTCGTCAATAACAGAGTCTGAGGCAGAATTAATGGATACTATTATTGTGCACAACGATATATTATATATCCCGGATTGTCTTATAGGCGCAAAGATTTCTATTGTTGATATTTTGGGTCATTATCATAGTATTGATGTGATGACAAACTCTGTAAGTATTGCCTCGCTACCATCAGGTGTGTACAGTGCTTTTTTCTCTTGTCATCATAATATACAGATGTATCGTTTCGTTAAAATGTGAATTAGTACATTTTTTCAATGTGATGTTTGACAATATTGATTGATCAACAGTTTATGTAATAGAACTGATTGTCATTCATTATTTTGCCTTTTTTTAATAATTTTCTGCATTCATTGAAAATAAAGTTCGAAGATGTCAACATCATGCTTGATTTTATCTTGCAAATATTTACGGAATCTCAAGTCACGCGTTTCTACATACATCTCTGTTAAATCTCGGGACCATTGTTTCAGTTTCAGCGTGGTTAGTTGTACTTTTTGATATAACTCTTCGGTTTTTACTATAAGAGTGCTAAAGTAATGTAGATTTATGATTGAGAAACATACATTTGAGAGCTTACATGTGTTATTATTACATTATTCATTGATTTTCCTTTTACAAAATTCTGTCCAAGTTTCATTACCGGGGTCAGAATACAGCAATGGATTTTTTCCATAATAGGAGATATTTTTAACACCTACAGCATCAGCTCTTTGTTTGAGTGCTCTTGCATGAAATGCGTGATGGGAGGGTATGTCGGCAATAAAAGGATTATAGGGATTGACAACATCTCTTAAAGTATTATTTATCCAAAGTTCCGGGTCATCAGACGACAATAATGATAACATATCAACTTCATTTCTATAGGCATCAATTGCGGGTGATTCGTATTGAGCAAGTGAAGAAACGCCATACAGTTTTTGAATATTACCTGTTTCATTAGCTAATATTTGTGACCATGTCAGATTATAATCAGGAAAAACATCCTTTGCCCAGCGACCTTCAATATCATAGCTTGATTGAGTTTCTCTGGCAACAACACCTTTTACTCTGGTCGATTGTCTTAATACAGGATCACTATTTTCGGAATCGGCAAAGTCATTATGCAAGGCAATCCACAGAGATGTACCTGCTCCCGCAGAATTACCAGCTACAATGATATTATCTTTATTGATATTAAAATCGCTTGCTCTGTATCTGATATATTGCAGTGCCCTTCGTACATCGGACATAGGTTTCTTTATGCCCTCTTTTTCTCCTGTTGGATTTAAGAGAGTATAACGAACGGTTGCTACTGCTATATTGTTTTTCAGTAAAAATCTAATATCAGATGGAAAATCCCAAGCACCGCCGGACTGAACAGAATAGACAAAATCTTTATCACCACTTGTAAAGCCACCACCGTGTACATAGATTACCAAACCTGTGGGTGTGTTTGAATTTGGTAGCCATATATCAAACTGTGTTCTTTCCTTTGTGTCATAAATAATATCTTTGGCAAATTTTGCATTGATTCCTTGCAAATCAAAAGGTGAACTCGAAAATGTAATATTGGGAGTTGATGTTACCTGCGTCTCATCAGTATTGTTACAACCGAATGTACATACAATGGCAAGTAAAAAAGCAATGGATTGTTTTTTATATATTTTCATAGTAGTGTATGTAAAAAATATCTACATGTTTTATGTTGATTTATTATACTGTTATTCCCCAAATCTACAAAACTTTGGCTATACATCCAAACTTATGCGAGGGAATCATTTCACTGATAATGCTCGACACTGATGAATGACACAAAAGAGAGATCTCCCAATGTCCGTGCAAAGGAAATTAAAAATATGTTCTCCAATGCAGACGAATATTGGTGCCGGGTTCCGGAAAAATTGATTTAATTCTTGAAAGATGATTTCTGTATATGGTGTTGAAAAGATTATCGGCTGTCACAGTAACGGCATTGATAAATGTCCCCACAGAAAATCGAGTTTGTAAATATGCCCCACAAATCGTATATCCATTCGTTATTTCTTCAAAAGTATCGGTTCGTAATTGTGAGGCGGCAGTTTCTACTCGTATTCCTGCATTCCAATTTTCTTTTGTGTATTGTAATTCGACCAATACTTTGAGAGGCGGAATCATAGGAAGCGGTCTTTGCTCATCCATATTATCTCCAACAGTAAAACTGCCTGTTATTTCTGTGGAAAGTCCATAGCCCAAACGTTGCGTAATTTTTGTTTCCACACCCCATATACGTGCGGCTAATGTTGATGTAGAAAATATTGGCAAAAATGTTGCATAATTCGTATCACCTGTATTTCGAGGAGTAATAAACGATGAATAATTCATCAAAAAACCGGTAGCACTCACCGTTGTTGAAGTATCTTTGTAATGTATAAATAGTTCAGAACCGTAACCGAGTTCATTGGGCAAATCAGGGTTTCCTGTTTCGAATGAATAAGCGGCTAAATGAGGACCGAGCGAAAATAATTCTTCGGCAGTTGGTGGTCTATTGGAGCGAGTAAATGTTCCGCCAAGTGCAATATTGTCCGATAAAGGATGCAGTATAGAAATAGAAGCCGATAAAGAAGCAAAATCTTTTCTTTCGATACGTCCTATACGTGTATCTTTCTCCACATCGGGACTAATAGACAGATAATTAAAACGGAGAGCAGTTTGAAATTCTGTTTTTCCCCAATGCCATTCTTCAAAAATATATGGCGCATATTCAAGAACTGTATTTGCCGGGGTAAAGACAAATCCGCCATAACTGTAATATTTCAGAGAAAAATATGCACCGATAGTACCATTGTCGAACAATGGATTACTATGTTGGATAATATCAAAATTTCCGGCATATGTCGTCACAAAAAATTCTGCACCTACAGCACCATTCGATTCTTTTTCAGTGTGATGATAAAAAGTACGTGAAAGATTGACACGAATATCATCTGCAAAATCACCGTGAATATGAAAAGCTGTGCGCGTATTCACAGTACGTTTCAGCATTTCGATGCGTACACCTTTAGGATGAGCACCTATAAATCCGCCGGGTATTCCATATTGTGTTGTAAACTGTGCGAATGAAGCTCCGGCATCCGCATCTTCGTCAATATATCCACCGCCGAATGACAAATGCGATGTTGTGATATCGGTATTTGACAAAATACCTGTGGGTGCTGATATATTCTGCGTTGAACGAAGTCCGCCCATAGTTTTGAATGCAAAGGGTCCGATGGGAATTTCTGCTGAAGCAAGAGCAGAACCTCCTTGCAATACAGATTCATAGCCGCCGGCTACGGAAAACAAGGCATCATGTAAAAGGATGCGCGGAATGTCATCACGTATGGCATTGACAACGCCTCCCATCCCTGACGGAGAGTACAGCAAAGTCTTCGGTCCTCTGATAATTTCAATTTGCTCCATCATAGCAGGGTCTATGGCAACGGCGTGGTCGGGAGATGTTGCCGATAAATCCGCAGCGGGTACGCCATCTTCATTTATCTGGACGCGATTACCGCTTAGTCCGCGAATAACAGGTCGTGCAGGAGCAGGTCCCATAGAACGCACAGCAAGCCCGGCTTCATTGCGTAAGGTAGCCGCTAATGTTTGCCCAAGCTCTCTTTGTAATTCATTACCATGGAGAATATGGTCATGTTCCATGAGTTCGGTTAATTTTGACGATGATGATGCCCTGTCTGTCACCACAACAGCCGGAGCTTCAATTGGTAATGGACTCAATGTGATGGCAATAGCAGCAGATACTGGCAGAGTAATATCAATATGGTCGGAACGATAGCCAATAGCTCTGATATCGAGATGATAACTGCCATTTGGAAGATTTTTGATAACAAACTTCCCTTCTTCATTGGCAGAATATGATTTCTGAAGTCGTTGAATAGTTATAACTGCATAAGGAATACCTTTGTTGGTATGCGCATCAAGGATAGTTCCTTGTACTGTTGTTTCTTGAGCAAATACGGCAGAAGTGATTGTGAAAAAACACAAACAATAGAAGAAAAAGCGCATAAAGTAAAATTACAAACCAAGAATCATTCACACAGACGCAAACAAACGTATTTTATGGATGCCAGACGAAATTATCAATAAGGCGTGTGGTGCCAAGGCGTATTGCCACAAGAAAGACAATGCTGTTATCATCAGAAAAATCAAGGGTTTCCATAAGAGTATCGGCATGCACTGCTTGTGCATATTCAATATGAACATGGGGGATTGTCATAAGAATTTTCTGCATGATTGCTTGCAAACTATGAGCGTTTTTTTCTCCTTGTTGTCTGGCATCAACGGCTGCTGTCAGGGCTTTGTAAATCAATGATGCATTTTCACGATCATGTTCCGAAAGATAGACATTTCTTGAACTTCGAGCTAAACCATTGAGTTCCCTTTCTGTGGGTGCAATGATGATACGAATATCGAAGTCAAGATCTTTGACTAAGCGTTTAATGACTAAAGTTTGTTGATAATCTTTTTGACCGAATACGGCAATATGAGGCTTTACGGCATTGAAGAGTTTAGCAACAACGGTCACGACACCATTAAAATGCCCGGGACGAGATACACCGTCAAATACTTGGGATTCTTTACCTGCCAAAACCATGGATGAATATCCGTTTGGGTACATTTCTTCAACCGTGGGAGCATACATAATAGCAGCACCTGCCTCTTCCGCAACATGACAATCTCTTTCAAAATCACGAGGATAACGAGAAAAATCCTCATTGGGTCCAAATTGCGTAGGATTAACGAATACCGACACAATGGTAATATCCGCTTCAAGGCATGAATGTCTGATAAGAGCAGCGTGTCCTTCATGGAGATACCCCATAGTGGGCACAAAGCCAATAGTTTTTCCTTTTGCACGCAGAACTGAGGAATAATTCTGCATTTCCTCAACGGATGTGATAATCTGTAATGGCATTGTTTTTTGATTAACAGTAAAGATAAGCAGCGAAAATAGTCATTTATAGCGACTGAGCGTTTTTAATCTTCGATTTGATTACGATAAAACGGAGAGGGTTATATGGCGGTTAGGGTAAAAAGTGATTATATCAGCACAACAATTCGACAGAGGACAAGGAAATACAATCGAAGAGATAGGCATAAAAAAAGTCCTTAACTTTAGAGAGTTAAGGACTTATGAACGAGCCAGCTATCGGATTTGAACCCATGACCTGCTGATTACAAATCAGCTGCTCTACCCCTGAGCTAAGCTGGCAAGCGCGCCAAAAGCGTCCGCAAAATTAAGAACTTTTTTAGAAATGACAAAATCTGTTGCAACTTTTTTAGGAGTTTCAATAAAATATTAAGAAATTTTTGCCCAAAGTGTTCCTTTTTTTGCGCAATCCTTCTATATTTGCGTTTATGGCAAAGCATTGTGTGTCAACAAAGTTATAATTAGGTGGTAAATGTTCGAGCCGACGAAAAAGTATTTTTCCATTAGTGAGGTCGGAAAACTCATTGACGAACAGCAACATGTTCTGCGATACTGGGAGCGTGAGTTTGGTGAGTTACGTCCCAAAAAGAATAGTGCCGGCAATAGGATTTACACTCAAAAAGATCTTGATTTATTGAAAGTTATCAAGATTATGCTGCGCAAAAAACGATTATCGGTCATTGATGCAAAGCTACAGTTAAAATCAACGGATATCAACGAGTTTCTTGCTCAAAACCCTTTTGATTTTATGACGGCGGCATCCGATACACAAGAAGAAACTCAAGCAAACACAGACACTCATGGTTCTGCCCACGATGGTACAAACAACGACGATTCGGTCAGAATACCTCGTGCAGAATTCAAGGCTATCTATGCAATGCTTAAAGACATTGAACAATTATTACGAACTGTATAATTCAATTACATTTACTCATTAAAGGGTTCTCTATGGTGAAATCATTACGAGCGTTCATCTCCGCTGTTCCCTTGTTCTTTTTAGTTGTTATGCCCACACTGGCACAGCAGAGAACATACAGCATTGAGACAGTAGGAAAGCATGATGATGAAGTGTTAGGCGTATTCGTTAACGAAGCCGATACACGATTTGCAACATGCAGTGTTGATGAAACAATTAAAATTTGGAGCTTGCCTGATGGTAAAGAACTCCGTACCCTCAAAGGGCATCTTGGTCAAGTAAACAATCTGTCATTCTCAGGTAATGACAAAATGCTTGCGAGCGGAAGCAGTGATCGCACCGTTCGTATATGGGACGTAGAATCCGGTAAACAGATTAACGTTCTCAAAGGTCATACTGCCGAAGTAATCGGGGTATATTTCAGCCAAGATGATACCAGTGGATATTTAGCAAGCACAAGTTTTGACAGAACTGTCAAGTTGTGGGATGTCAAAAATGGTGTAGAAGTGAAAACTTTACGCGGACATTCCTTACAAACAAATAATGTCGCATACAGCTATGACGGAAAATTTCTTGCCAGTTGCAGTGATGACAGAACAATCAAAATATGGTCAACTGACCCTAATTCTCGTGAGCCAATCATGAGTCTGGAAGGGCACAATGCTTCAGTATTAACCGTTCTGTTTAGTATGGATTCCAAAAATCTCTTTTCTGCCGATCAAGAGGGAATCATCAAAGTGTGGAGCATGCCGTCAGGTGAATTAGTTCGCACCATCGTTGCCCACAGCGATTTGATTCAAGATGTATCCATAGCATCCGACAACAAAACATTAGTAAGCGGTAGCTTGGATAAATCCGTGAAAATGTGGGATATTTCAACAGGTGAGAATATTATGAAAATGGACATTGGAACTGAAGTATGGAGCGTGGATTTAGTCAGCGATGCCTCCACTATTGTTATCGGTTGTGCCGATGGTAGCGTTCGTTTGCTCAAACAAACTAATACTACAATAAAGAAAGGCGGTAAATAAACATGAAAAAAATTCTTACTTTAGTGTTGACCTTATCTTCATTGTTTTTTTCACACTCCTTATTTGCACAAATTAACGTTGTGGTAAGTGTGACAGGCACTGTATTAAAAGCGAATGATCGTAACCCTGCAAGTGTGAATATTACTTTTTATGATTCCAATAATAAGCGCGTAGGATCAAGCAGAAGCAATGCCAAAGATGGCTATTATCTTGTAACCGGATTGAAGCCCGGTGAAACCTATAAAGTAAAAATCGAACATCCCGATTTTTTCCAAGAAGAAGTAACAGTATCAACCCCAAGAACTTCAAAATACTCCGAATTATCGCGTGACTTTTTGGTGAAACCTTTAATTTCCGGTATTCGCTTACCTTTACCTGTCACGCCTTTTGAACTCAATAAATCGAAGTTGCGTGTCGGTTCTGAGGAATTTCTTGCCGAAACTGTAGAAGCTTTACTTATGAACCCTTCTGTCAAAGTACAGATTTCTTCTTACCCCGATGAAATGGAAAGCAAAGAGGCAAATATTAAATTGACACGTGAACGCTGCGAAACATTAAAAGCATTTTTTGTTGCAAAAGGTGTAAGTGCAGATAGAATTTCTATAGTTCCATCTGAAAATGCAGATCCAATTAATCCTCCACCGATGAAAAAAGCGGCAAAAGGTAAACGATATATCGGCTCAACTTATATTGTGGTAACAAAAATCTAATATTGCACCTTATCGGATTATTTCTTTCCAAAGACTGCTCAGAGTAATGGGCAGTCTTTTTTTTATGGACAAATGAGTGATATCTTTATCATACGACAGGTAATTCAACAATAAACGTAGTACCGCTCCCTTTACCTTTACTTTCTGCCCATATTTTTCCATTATGTAACTCAACAATATGCTTGACAATATGTAAGCCCAACCCCGTAGAATGTTCTCCCCCCGTAGGTAATGATGAAAGTTTTTGAAATTGGCCGAATAATTTATCTACATCATCATCAGATAGACCTTGACCTTGATCATGAATGCTTACACGAAGAGTATTATCTATACGCTCAGAAAGTACTGTAATAAATGTATGATTATATGAATATTTAGAAGCATTACTCAAAATATTTTCAAAGACTTGAAATAATCTTTTTTCATCACCTTGTACATGGTCATCATTACATACCGACAGAGAAACGATTTGTTCTTTGCGCATGAATAATGGCTCACATTGTTTATGAACAGCACGAAGTATTTCTCCAACGCTGCAAATATCCTTCTTAATTTCAATACTCCCCAATGCTGCGGCTGATGACTCAAGTAAATCTTTGATTAACTCACTCATTCTTCGAGCTGATTCTTCGATTACTTCCAGCCATTCAAGAACAGAATCCTGATTGCTACTATCTTCACGAATAATACCCGTTGCACCAAGAATATTTCCTAAAGGATTTTTTAAGTCATGCGCTGCTATTCCCAATAATTTTGTTTTAAAAATATTTGCCTGTTCTAATGCATTATTTCGTTCAAGAAGTAAATTCCTTTCTCGCTCCTTGAAAGCATATTCACGCTCGCGAATAAATCGCTCAGATTCTCTTCTTACATCTTCATTTTGAATATCATACTTAATCTCGAAGTATTTTTCTAAATGAAAAGCATAGTTTTCCCATTTATGAATATGTTTATATAAAGCAGCTAAATCCTTATGACACTCATACTGCTCTTTTTTTATTCCTATTTCTTCAAACAAATGTATAGCTTTTGTTAAGTACTGTTCTGCAAGTACAGGGTTATACACAGGATATATAGGTTTTGACAGCAAAAATCCTAAACAAGCAATATTAAACGCAATTCCGGCAACCTCCCCTATGGTTTCAGACATGGATTGTGCTTTTTTATGACATTGGAATGCCATCTGATAATCTTCAAGTAAGGTATAAGTTAAGCCCATATTTCCCAATATTGTTGAAATATCATGCTTATGTCCACTTATTTCCGCAAGTGCTAATGCTTTTTCATAATACTGCAATGCCTCTTTGCCTTTTTTTCGGTTCATATATACATTGCCGATATTTGTGTACACTAACGATGGAAGTTGTTTGTCAGATATATCATCCAGCATTGATTGTGCTTTTTCCAAATATGTCAAAGAATTATCATAATCTTCCATGTTAAAATAAATATTACCGATATTGGCTATTTCTCTGGCAATATCTTCTACTATTCCCAACTCTTCGTGTATAGCCAATGCTTGTTTGTGACAAGATATGGCTTGTGAAAAATCAGACAAATAAGTATAGCAATTTCCGATATTTCCAAGAACTTTTGCATATTCATTTCTTCGTGATAATTCATCAAAATACGGCAATGCTTGAGTATAATACTCTAATGCAAGTTTATATTCACTTACTATCAAATAAGCAGTCCCTATGCTGCCAAGTGCTTTGCCATACAACCATTTCAGACGATGTCCTTGCGATAGTGTCTGAGCTTTTTTGTAATATTCTACTGATGAAGAGATGTCGCCATAACGGTATGAGATATGTCCACGCAATATTAAGCACTGCGCATGATAGAATATCCCATTTCTCTCTATATCAGGAGAATAATATTCTTCAGTTTGTTCAATACTGTAAACATAACGTTCTATGATAAACAGTATTTCTTTAATTTCTTCATACTTATTCTGTGAGAATAAATGCTGTGCATCAGCCAACATCCGGTAACATTTTTCTAAATTCATTTTTTTTATTTTTTTATAGAGAGATTTTTACCTTCGATTTGGGGCATCGTAATTTCCAACAGTGCACCAAGTGTTGGAGCTATGTCAATAGGCGCTGCCTGTTCTTCCGATTTTTTTTTGAGGATGTCACCACCAAAAAACACAATAGGCACATGAGTATCATAATCATACGGTGTGCCATGAGAAGCGGGATTTGACCCATATATCCAATATTGCTTCGGATAAAAAACAATATCACCGGAACGTTGTATATGCGTGCTGTTTTTTATTCTTGAGAAAATTATATCGTCCCAACCTTGTGTGTTTTTTCCTTGAACTATATCTTCTGTATATCCGACAAACTTCAGTCCATTATAATTTGTTAAAAAATCTACACATAACTTTTTAGCTTTTATATATGCATCATTATCGGTAAAGTAATCTTTATTAAGAAACAATGTAGGAGGTTGCATACTTGCTATCGGTTCTACGGTATTTTTACCGGGGAAAATACTACGCAATTCAGATGACAAGATTCTTTTTACTGTCGTTATTGATAAACGTCCCGCATCATATCCTACCGGCTTGGCATTGGCTATAAGCTCCGGAATAGGTCCCACACCATGATCTGAGCATAGAGCAATTACATAATGTTCTCTGCCAATGGAGGTATCTAAATATTCAATAAAATTAGCTAATGTGGTATCGCAATGAAAATATAATTCTTGTGTTTCTCGACTGTCGGGTCCAAAGATATGTCCTACTAAATCTGTTGTTGAAATTCCGAGATAAATAATATCCGGTTGAGAATCTTTTCCCATATTTTCTTGTTCGATGGCATATCGTGCTGTTTGAAATAAATACGACACCGAATATGGAGTGCAAGCGAAAGCATACACAGCATTGCTGCCACTATCGGGAATAGTATGAGGAAACACATTGTCGCCGCCGGGCATTTTCCCTTCATACGCCACAGTATCTGCAAAACCTACATAATTATCAAGCACAGTATTCCATGTTTTACCAAAAAATGAATATACCGGGTTGTCTCTATGCCAATCGTCCATCCATGCCGGCATTTCATAATAGTCAGATGTGGTAAATCTGCCGATTTTATCGTCTAACCACATAACATGGCGCGCTTTTTTACCCGCCATTAAAATAGCTGCTCTATCTTTAATTGCTATTGCTACTTGTTTGGAATCAGGATATTTTTCTTTTACATAATCACCGAGAGTCGGTACTAATAACAATGTCGGAGCAGGCTTTTTCTCATGGTTATGTGCAGAATCTGGTTCTTCGGCACAATAGCATGCACACTGAGTCTCGGGGTCAAAGAAGTCATTACTTACTATGCCTGTTTTTGAGGGGTTGCAACCGGTCATCAATACTGCGTGACCCGCACATGTCACATTCGAAGCATGCCCATAATGGGCATTGGAGAAATAAGCACCCTCATCGGCAAGTCGCACAAATCCATTCTTGGAAAATACCGGGCGAAAACGCTCTATATAGTCGCCTCTCATTTGATCATACGAAAGGACAATGACTAACTTCGGTGAGGTAGCATAGATTTCTTTATGATGCCATAACTGAATACATACCGAAATGAGAATGTAAAAAATGAATCTGTTCATATCATGTTTGAGTCAAGTGAGAAGGAATATATATCACCATTGTTGTGCTTGAATGCAAAACTTTCGTAAAAATACGGTACTTTTACCATTATTTCACTTCATGTTATCATTAAAGTATGAATGCAACAGCCAAAGACTTTTATCTTGAAAAAGAAATGGATTTTTTGAACAATGGCTCTTTCGGGGCTTGCCCCAAAAGCGTGATTGCCGTGCAGAGACAATGGCAAGAACTTATGGAATCTCAACTTATACGGTTTTTCATGAAAGAGTTACCCGCCGCAATACGCACAAGTGCACAAGCATTAGCTCCAATGATTGGTGCAAATCCTAAAGATATTGCCTTTGTAGATAATGCCACTTCGGGATGCAATGCCGTTATACGTTCGCTTATGCCGACTTGGTCCTCAAAAGATACCGTTCTTACAACGAATCATTGTTATGGTGCTGTGCTCAATACTTTGCGCTATGCCCAAGATTGTACAAATATCAATATTGTGTGTGCCGAAGTACCTTTCCCTTTGTACGATAAGAGCCAAGTTACAGAAGCGGTCATACATCAACTGAATGACGGTGTCAAACTTGTAGTACTCGACCATATTACCTCCGCTACGGGAATAATTTTTCCTGTGGAAGATATTATCCAAGAATGTCGGAAACGAGGAATTCCCATTCTCATTGACGGAGCACATGCCCCCGGTATGCTGGATTTATCATTACAGGATTTAGCGCCGGATTGGTACACAGGTAATTGTCATAAATGGCTTTTCGCACCCAAAGGTTGTGCTTTTTTGTGGACTAACCCCGCACGCCAAGCCGAAACGCATCCTACAGTAATTTCACATGGTTATGAAATGGGTTATGCGCAAGAATTTGATTTTGTCGGCACAAAAGATTATTCCCCATTTTTAACATTACCTGCGGCTATCGAATATTACAATCAATGGGGCTTCCATACAATCTATGACCATAATCATTCATTAATGCTGCAAATGCGTGATTATTTGTGTCAAGAATGGGAAATTGAACCTCCTGCGCCAAGTTCAATGCTGGGCTATATGGCAACATTACCATGCCCAATAGAAGGTGAAGCCACTTTAGAAAATGTATTCAGAATCCATGATAATCTTTGGAACGAACATCGCATCGAAATACCTATTATCCCTTTCAATGGGAAATTGTGGTGGCGCATTTCTGCACAAATATTTAATTCTCCGGAAGATTATGAAAAATTATGTAGAATTGGAAAGCAACACTTTATGAAAATACGTAAGAGATAATATTCACAACACAAATATGACATATAGTATTGAAAAGGTTTGATTACTATATGTTGACTGTTATGCAATATTTGATACTTACTTGAATAAAGCTTTCAAGAAATAATATAACAATAAATATCAATATAAATAATCATACAAAATACTCACAATTCATTATGAAAAACCAATACATGTCAAAAAATTGAAAGAAATAACCCGGACTATAGACGGAAAAATATAGTACTCACATTATGTTAATTGCGCATTGAATACAGAGCATTATTACAGTGATTATTGATAATTTCATGGTTGATTTTTTAGATTTGTAATGATTCGAAGCACTGAAAACTCCGCAACTTCATAATTTCGGGTATAAGGGATTTAAGAAACTCCCATAAGTCTCTTCAACAAGCATGAGAATCAACAAGTACTATTAAAGAAGCAATGACTCAGCCAAAGAGCGTAAGTGAGTCTGCTGCTAAGGCGGATGTACATAGGATAAAGAATCTCTTGACAGGTTTTGTCGAACACACCCCATTGCTGTGAATCCATTAGCACGCTTTGGCGTTTTTTTGAAGAAAAAGACGTATTTTAGAGTTAGGAAGTCAAGTAGAACCATTACAAACAATCATTTATTCAAACGAAAGGATTAGATATGGAGCAACATGCAGCAGCAAACACATCTGACACAATTCTTCAACTTGTCAGTTTTAACATCGGTGATGAGGAGTTTGGTGTTGATATCCTGGGTGTGCAAGAAATCAATCGCATGACTGAAGTCACTCGTGTGCCTAATGCACCATCGTATGTGGAGGGCGTCATCAATTTACGCGGCAAAGTGATACCGGTTATTGACTTACGGAAACGGCTCATGATGAATGCTCGCGGGCATGACCAAGATACGCGCATCATAGTTGTCGAAATTGAGAACAAAGTGATTGGGTTTGTCGTTGATAAAGTGAATGAAGTCTTGCGAATTCCGCAAAGTGTTACTGAAGCTCCTCCTTCTATGGTCTCGGGCATTAAAAGTGATTATATAACGGCAATCGGTAAATTAACTGACCGACTGATTATTCTGCTTGATTTAGACAAAATACTTTCTGATGATGAGAAAGCTCAAATTTCACAGACCGCTGCATAATTTTTTACAAAAGCTTCGCAACATTATTTTTACACAGTCGTTACACACCCGTCGCCTTTGACGGGTTTTTTTTTATAACAACAATGAAACATCGTTTACTTTTTATACTTAGTGCATTATGTCTGATTACGGCTCAGATGTCAGCCCAAACAACGGGTGCCCCTATTGAATACTCATTAGAAGATTGCTTGCGTATAGCATCGGAAAAAAACTTGGATATCCTCGGTGCCCAAGCACAATTACAATCGCAAACAGCCAATTTAACAGCAGCTTTTGGTTCTTATTTACCAACTATTGGCGCATCATTCGGCTATCAACGCCGACTCAATATTGATGGTGGTCAGCAGGTCAATGTTCTCGGATTTGCCCCACCGCCCAATAATTACTCCCTCAGCGCAATAGCAAATTATACTATTTTCGACGGATTTCAACGAGAATCTCAGTTCTCTAATGCAGAAAAAACAATTGCAGCCCAAGAACTTGGTATTAAGCGTATCGAAGCACAAATTCGCTGGAATATTTCACAACAATATATTGCTGTTTTACGTGCGGCACAAATTGTAAAAATACGTCAAGAAAATATCAAAATAGGAAAAAATGAATTAGATAGAATCAAAGCTCGTTTTGAAGCCGGAGTTGCACCGATTTCCGCCGTTTATTCACAAGAAGCCGATTTAGGGCAAAGAGAATTACTCGCAGTTCAAGCAGAAAATCAAATGAATATTGCAAAAGCACAATTGCTGACAATTATGGGATTGGATCCGGCAAGTGAAGCCAGTTTTTCAGAAAACAGTATTCCCAGTACAATACAAAATGAAGAGATTCAGATATTTGAAAAAAAAGTCGGCAGCTTAAAAGATGCCGTGCAGCGTTCTATGACTCAAAGAATTGATATAACGGATGTACATGCAAGAAAAGATGCCGCACAAACACAAGTCACCTCGGCAAAATCGGGCTATATGCCAACAATTACCGCAAATGGCGGTTGGTCATGGTCTAATTCACAATTTCAGGATTTTGAACTATTTGGTCAATCATTTCTTGGATTAAATGTTCGCGTACCCATTTTTGATAATTTTACCACTAATGCTAATATAGAGAGAGCAAAATTAAGCGTCACCCAATTATCTTTTGAAGAAAGACAAATTGAACAAACGATACGTTCACAAGTGCAACAGGCATTTTTAAATATATCAGCCGCCAAAAAACAAATTGAAATTTCAGAGCGTTCTCTCAAATCTGCGGAAATGAATTATGAAAGTGCAAAAGAACGCTTCGCCGTCGGTGCAGGAAGTATCACCGATTATTTACTTGCAAACTCTCAAGTCGTGACAGCAAAAATTGATAGAATATCAGCCATTTACACTTATTTCGAGTCTAAAATGCAAATGCAATTTGCGCTTGGTGAATTACGATAAACAATTTTAAGATAATTATATTAATTGCGGTACTTTATATGACACAGAAAAAGAAATCGAAAAAAATTTTCATCATTGCTATAGCTTTGCTTATGGTTGGGCTTGGGGGATTTGTTGTGTACAAACTCATCAATAAAGAAGATGGTATAAAAGTAACAACAGAAAAAGTTTCCCGAAAAACAATTACCCAAACCGTGAGCGCAATCGGGAAAATTCAACCGGAAACAGAGGTAAAAATATCTTCGGAAGCTAGTGGAGAAATCATGTTTCTCGGTATAAAAGACGGTCAGCAAGTAAATGCTAATCAATTACTTGTACGTATTCAACCGGACATCATCACTTCGCAGGTTGAGCAATTTGAAGCATCAACAGAAGCCGCAAAAGTTGCTATTGACGCAGTAAAAGCTGAGCGCGAACGTGCCAAAGCTGATTTGGAGAGAATCACAAAATTATTCCAAAAAGAATTTGCATCACGTGAAGAATTAGATAGAGCAAAAGCTACTTTTGAGGGCGCTGAAAGTCGTTATCAATCCACTCTCAGCGAATATCAACGTGCATTATCGGCATTACGTCAAATCAAAGCGCAGGCATCCCGAACAGCTATTTATTCACCTATTGCAGGCACAGTTACTTCCTTAAGTGTTGAGCAGGGTGAAAAAGTTGTGGGAACAGCACAAATGCAAGGTACCGAAATGATGCGTATTGCAGATTTATCAGTGATGAATGCTTTAGTAGATGTGGACGAAAATGATATTGTTTATGTTAAAATCGGCGATACGGCAACAATCAATGTAGATGCCTTGCCCAATGAACAAATCAAAGGTACGGTCGTCGAAATAGCTCATTCTGCAAAAATGTCTAATACGGGAACACAAGAAGAAGTAACAAATTTTCAGGTAAAAATTCGCGTTATTAATCCCGAAAAACGTTTAAGACCGGGCATGAGTTGTAATGTGGAAATTGCAACCGAAACACATCATAATGTCATTGCTGTTCCTTTGCAATCCGTGACAGTGCGTCAATCAGAAGAAAAATCTGATAATGATACACCTAAAGATATGACAGCCGAGAAAAAGTCAGCAAATGAAAAGAACAAACGTCCACCCACAATAGTTTTTCTTAATATTAACAATAAAGCCAAACAAACTAAAGTAGAAACAGGACTTAGTGACCAAGGATATATAGAAATCACAAGCGGTATAAAAGAAGGTGATGAAATAATAAGCGGTAATTTTCAAGCAATCAATAAATTATTGAATGACAATGATAAGATTATCATAGACAATTCTTCTGAGAAGAAAAAGAAATAATGTCCGTACTTTTTAATAATGAACAATATGAATAATGATATAATAATCAATATAGAGGATGTTGCAAAAACCTATCAAATGGGCGCGGAGACAGTTCATGCTTTGCGTAGTGTATCCTTGCAAATTCGTAAAAATGAATACATTGCCATAATGGGACCATCCGGCTCCGGAAAATCAACAATGATGAATATTGTGGGATGTCTCGATACTCCTACAAAAGGTACATATTTATTTGAGAATGAAAATGTTGCCACCATGAATGATAATGAATTAGCAGATATTAGAAACCGAAAAATAGGTTTTGTTTTTCAGACATTTAATTTATTGGCACGGGCATCAACTCTTAAAAATGTAGAATTACCTTTGGTTTATGCCGGCGTAAAAAAAGATGAGCGTCAACAAAGAGCTTTTGCGGCATTGGAATCTGTTGGATTGCAAGATCGCACGCATCATAAACCCAATGAATTATCGGGTGGACAAAGGCAACGTGTTGCTATTGCACGTGCTTTGGTTACCAAGCCATCCATTATCTTAGCTGATGAGCCAACAGGAAATTTAGACTCGAAAACCGGTGTAGAAATTATGCGTTTATTCGGTGAATTATGGAAAAATGGAAATACCGTTATTCTTGTCACCCATGAAGAAGATATAGCACGTCATGCACATCGTATTGTCCGTATTCGAGACGGTATGATAGAGTCTGATACGATTAATCCATCACCTGCCGAAGTATAGTGCTATGATGGGTATAAGCGAATATTTTGAATCAGCGCGTATTGCATATCAAGCAATCATTGCCAATAAAACCCGTGCATTTTTGACATCTCTCGGTATTGTCATCGGAATATTTTTCGTTATTATGATGGGATGGTTCCTTGATGGTTTAGACAATGCCTTTGATAAAACTATTAATGCCATTGGCACGGATATGCTCTATGTGGATAAATGGAGCTGGGGAGGAAGCGACGATTGGCGTTCTGTGCAAAAACGCAAGCCTATTTCATATCAACAAGCATTGGAAGCATCAAAGAAAATGACTACGGCAGAATTAGTCGCACCACATGCTTCAAAATGGGGTGGGAAAATTACCTATCAAGGCAATACATTGGGGAGCGTGAGTATTGTTGGTGTAACAGCTCCTTTTGTGAATACACCTATTGGAAATTTGAAAGAAGGACGCTTTTTTTCCGAAACAGAAGATGTTCATAGTGTTGAAGTAGTTATTCTCGGTTATAAAGTTGCCAATGCATTTTTTCCGGATCGCTCCCCTCTTGGTGAAATTATGCGTATAAATGGCAGGAAATTTTTAGTTATTGGTGTGGTCAATAAACGTGGCACTATTATTACCGATTTTATAGATAATCAGGTCTTTATTCCTATTCAAACATTTATGGGAATGTTCGGTACTGCTCGGCGTGGCGTTCAAATTGCAGTCAAAGCCGGTTCGCAAGAATTATTGGATGAAGTGCGGGAAGAAACACGTGTAATTGCAAGACAAGTGCGTAATTTACAGCCCGGTGAAGAAGATGATTTTACCATTAATGAATCACAAATGTTTCGTGATGAAATCAGTACATTACGTCTTTATGTGTGGGGTATAGGCATAGGACTGACAGGTTTATCTTTTTTTGTCGGTATTATCGGTATTATGAATATTATGTTTGTTTCCGTCACAGAGCGTACAAAGGAAATTGGTATTCGTAAAGCATTGGGAGCAAAAAACCGCTCTATTATGTGGCAATTCCTTGTCGAATCGAGTACGCTGTGCTTATTCGGAGCTTTTATTGGTTTTCTTTTATGTGCTACTGTAATTTTTGCTATCACATCAGCTTTTCCGGATGTTGATTTTCTGACACCGTATGTTCCTTTACATTTACTGTTCATCGCTTCCATAGTTTCTATTATCGTTGGCATTTTTGCCGGTTTAATTCCGGCATATCGCGCCTCTCGATTAGATCCCGTTGAGGCATTACGCTATGAATAACCATGAATATTTTTGAAAGTGTTATCTTGGCAATTGATGCCGTTCGTTCCCATAAATTGCGTTCATCGCTCACTCTTTTCAGTATTGCGATAGGTATTTTTGCAATTATTGGTTCAGGCACTGCTGTTACTTCTTTAAATGAAACAGTCACGAAACAAATGGCTGAAATGGGAGAAGGAGTTTTTGTCCTACAGAAATTTCCGCCTGTGATGTCCAATGATATGTGGAAAAAATTACGAGGCAGAAAAGATATTAATTTTCAGCAAGCAAAATTATTTCAACAAAAAATGATAGAAAATGCTGAAGCTGTTGGAATAGAAAATTCGACAGGAGGTATAAAAGTGAAATATGGTAATCTTTCCACCGATCAAAATGTTTCCGTTGCAGGTGGTGATGATGCTTATTTTATTACGACCAATATTATGATTGAATATGGTCGCCCGCTTAATTCTGAAGATGTGTCCATGAATCGTCGTGTTGTGGTTATTGGCGATGACCTAGTGAAAAAATTATTTCCCGTCGGTTCGCCCTTAGGAAAAATCATTACCATAAAAAAACAAAATTTTACGGTTATTGGTACAATTAAGCGTCGTGGTTCGGTATTAGGTCAGAGTTTAGATAATCGCGTCATTATTCCGATTACGGTATTTATGAAATATATTGCAGATGAATGGGATGTTTCTGTGGCAATTTCCGTGAAAGCACTTTCCCTTGATAAAGTGGATGAAACAATGGATGAAGCTATCGGTATTATGCGTGGTATTCGCGGAGATCAGCCATGGATGGAAAGTTCTTTTGCTTATTATACGAATAATACATTGAGTGAGCAATTTGAGGGATTCACAAAATATGTGGGATTTTTTGGCATAGGTGCAGGAATTGTTGCCTTAGTGGTTGCCGGTGTGGGTATTATGAATATTATGCTTGTAACGGTAAAAGAACGAACACGTGAAATCGGTGTACGTAAAGCCCTTGGTGCAAAAAGACGCTGGATTTTGCAGCAATTTATTATTGAAGCCATAACTCTTTGTCAATTAGGCGGTGGCATAGGCATTATCTTGGGGTTAATGGGCGGTGTGTTTTTATCGCTGATATTAGGAACTGTCGTTGCCGTACCTCTTCATTGGATTGGCATCAGTATTGGTGTTTGCACTTTTCTTGGAGTATTTTTTGGTGCATATCCGGCATGGAAAGCATCAAAATTAGACCCGATAGAAGCATTGCGTTATGAATAATAACAAAGGCATTATTCCACAAGAGGAGTAATGCCTTTTTCTTTTATTGGTAGCCGTTACGCTATAGAATATTATTTATCCGAAGATTATTTTTTCAATGCGAGAATATACTTCTTCAACTTCGGCATTGCCGTCTATGGACTGTAATTTACCGCGTTCCTGAAAAAATGCAAGCAGCGGTGCTGTTTCATTATTATAAATCGCCAAACGATCTGCAATCACTTCACGTGTATCATCCTTGCGTCCGCGTAAAAGCATACGGTTGATAATTTCATCATTATCAACATCAATATTGACGACAATATCAACATCTGTGCCTTGCTTTTCGAGAATTTCTTGCAAAGCATGTGCTTGCGATGCTGTTCTCGGATAGCCGTCCAATATATATCCCTCTGCATACTCCGGCTTGGCTATAGTTTCAGCAACGATGCCTGTAACGATTTCATCGGGAACTAAACGCCCGCTTTCCACATATTCTTGAGCAGTTTTTCCCATGGCAGTACCTTCACGAATTGCTGCACGGAATGCTTCACCGGTTGACAAATGCTTAATATTTTTTCTTTCTGCCAAAAGAGCAGCTTGAGTTCCTTTTCCCACCCCGGGAGCACCGAAGAGTATAATCACCATAATGCCATCGCAATGATTTGTGAGTAAAATACATATACCGAAACATTGATGTAATCGAAAGCAGGAAAAAAATTTGCCTGTTCCACCAAAGTACATGACTCAATGTCTAATATAAACATAGCCCTAAAGCCAAGGTTTGATACCTGTATATGATAAACTTTTCTACAAAGATACGTTAGTAGGACGGACATTCAAAAATCTGAAACCGAAAAGCGGCTGCCTGACAGACGATAGGCTATCATTATGGCATAGAAATTTCTCACTAAAACTTACAAAACATAGCGTATTGATAGATGTAATATGAATATCCGTACTTATACTTATCCATTGATTCGCAAAAAAGTACAATTTTTGTAGTGTTATGAATGCAGCATATACTCAACTACAAGTCATCGAAGCTGAATTACAATCTCGGTATTTAGCAGCAATAGCATCCGGCAATCGTAAAATTGACCTTGAAGGTGTCGAGGAAAAAGTGCGTGTACTCTTTTCTCATAATGTTACCCTTTTGCGGTCAGTGATGGGGTTCCGTATGCAATCTTTGCCATTGTCTCAGGCGGATTTAGCAGAATTGATGGGCTTATCTTTACCCACTGTCAATAAATGGGAAAATGCCGTTGCCTTACCGAATCGTTCAGTACTGATACGGCTTGTGGGACATATAAATTCAATCCTTGTACCACGACCTCCTGTACAAGAAGCCGATGTGCTCTTTACATCTTTATTGCGTACCTTTATACCGGCTGCCTTACATCAAAAGACACCATCATTTGTCCCTGAACCGCAATTTGGCACCAATACCTGCTTTCTTGAATGCACCTTCACAGACTCCGATATACTCTTTCATCAAAGAACAACAGCATCTCTTGCAAAATTCTCATTATCTGATATTGTCTGGGAAACTGAGTGGAATGATTTCTCACATCCAATAGAATATGTCTTGCAGTCCGGTATTGCTACATCTGCATTTTTCTCGGTTACCATAGATAATCATAAGCAATTCTTCGATGTTATGCTTTATCCGAACACCCATGAATCAACAATAGACTGTATTGGAATGGAAGTCACGAGCCGTCACAACAGATACCGCGTATTCAAACATAATCTTGATAAAGCGACATTGCGCATTGCAGATATGACTATAGATTATCAACAGCAAAAACTGCGAGCACATGAGTCACAAAAAGCCAAGGAACGTTCAGATAATCGTTGTGATATTCTTCGTTCGATGGCGGACAATGCGGTAAATTGTCTTTTAGTCGTTGATAAAAAAGGAATTGTCCTTGAAGCAAACATAAGAAGCATAGCGGAACTTTCTGCTGATTTCGATATTATAGGTCATTCGTTTTTCAACCTTAGTACACCAATACACGGCATAAACGACCATAGCGACACATTACTGGAACAGATTATCAGTCAAGGCACATTACGCATATCATTACAGGTGCAAGAAAAAGAAATGATTGCCACTTTTTCGCCGATTTGGGCAGGGGGAATAGAGTACTATATTGTCACTTTGGAGCGTGCCACTACCATCAAACAATGAAAAAAACAGGGGTAAATCATTGTCCACACATTGTTTCTGTATTGTCAATAACTTTTTTTTCTCTAATTTTGCAAGCTAAATTTTTACAATCAAAAGAAAAGCCGGAGACAAAGAATGCTTACACAAGAGCGTAAAGCGGAAATCGTTGCTAAATTTGGTGGTTCTGCTGCGAATACGGGTTTACCCGAGGTGCAGATAGCCCTTTTAACCGAGCATATCGGCGATTTGTCCAAACATATCGAACAGAATCCCAAAGATCATCACAATCGTCGTGGTCTTATCAAGATGGTAAGTAAACGACGCAAATTGCTTGATTATCTCACACACACAGACATTAAGCGTTATCGTGCAGTAATTGCCGCACTCAACATACGTAAATAATTATCCCCCAACGGCACAGTTTACTGTGCCGTTGCTATTTGTAAACCGCGCAGTACATAAGACTTAACTGTTTAACAAGCACAAATACAATGAAGATAACGTTACTCTGAGTGAAGAGCAGAACCGTAAGACAAACCGGATTTACTCTCCGCTCAGAACTTCGACATTTTCCTTGTTGTATGCTTACCGCTGCGCATATATATTTTTCTATTTATGATGCATACAGTAACAATGCAACTCAATGGCAAAGACTATTCCTTTGAAACAGGACGTTTTGCCAAACAAGCCAATGCCTCCGTCATGGTGCGCTATGGCGACACAATGGTTTTGGTCACAGCAACATGTGGTCATACCCCCAAAGATCTTGATTTTTTACCGCTGACCGTTGAGTATCGCGAGAAACTCGGCTCGGCAGGTAAAATCCCCGGAGGATTTTTCAAACGCGAAGGCAGACCCTCCGAAAAGGAAATACTTAGCGCAAGATTGATTGACAGACCTGCTCGACCACTCTTCCCGAAAGAATGGCGGCATGAAACACAAATTGTGGCTACCGTCTATTCTTTTGACAGTGAACATGATGCAGATACACTTGCGGCAACAGCAGCTTCTGCAGCATTGATGATTTCGGATATACCTTTCAAAGGTCCATACTCCGAAGTAACCGTAGCGCGTGTGGATGGTGAATTTATTTGCAATCCTACATTCGCACAATTAGAACTCTCCGATCTTGAAATGACAGTCGCCGGCACGGATACAGCACTTAATATGGTTGAAGGAAGTTCCAAAGAAATTTCCGAAGATGATTTCCTTGCGGCTCTGGAATTTGCTCATGATAATATTCGTGCTCTCAATAACTTGCAAAGAGAATTGATGGCTTTGACAAGTAAAGAGAAAATTGCTATCAATGCAGAAGAAGTCAATGAAGAACTTGTTGAAATCATTAAACAAACAATCTCAGACAAAGTTCGCACTCAGATACGTACCGAATCCGGTAAAGAAGAGCGATCGGCTTTCCGTGTTGCCATAGAAGAAGAAGCAAACAATGCTGTCAATGAAAAAATGCCTCTTGAAGATGAAAAGGAACTCGCTCTTCGTAAAAGTAAAATTGCCAAGATTGTTTCTAAAATTGAAAAATCGGAAATGCGCCGCATGATTATTGACGAAAATCGTCGTCTTGATGGTCGCAATACCACACAAATTCGCCCCATTTCTGTTGAAACAAGTGTTTTGCCACGTGCTCATGGTTCGGCACTGTTTACTCGCGGAGAAACACAAAGTCTTACCACTGTCACTCTCGGCACAAAGCTGGATGAACAAATGGTGGATGGACTTTTACCTACCGCTTATCGCCGCTTTATGCTTCATTATAATTTTCCTCCATTCAGCACAGGTGAAGTTGGAAGAATGACCGGCACAAGTCGTCGCGAAATCGGGCATGGTAATTTAGCTGAACGTGCTTTACGCATGGTGGCTCCTAAAGAAGAGGATTTCCCTTATGTTCTTCGTATAGTGTCGGATGTTCTCGAATCGAACGGTTCATCATCTATGGCAACGGTATGCGCAGGCAGCTTGGCAATGTTCGATGCCGGTGTACCATTCAAAAAAGCTGTTGCGGGTATAGCAATGGGATTGATTAAAGAAGATGATGGCGTGGCAATTTTATCTGATATTCTCGGTGATGAAGATTTTCTTGGTGACATGGACTTCAAGGTTGCCGGTACTTCCGATGGAATCACAGCTTGCCAAATGGATATTAAAATCGAGGGCTTAACCATTGATATTATGCGTAATGCCTTGCTTCAAGCGCGTGAAGGCAGACTCCATATTCTTGGTAAAATGAATGAAGGACTTGCAGAACATCGCAATGAATTATCTGATTATGCGCCTCGCTTAACAACAATGTATATTCCCGTGGAAGCTATTGGGGCTGTTATTGGTTCCGGTGGTGAAACCATTCGCTCAATTTGTGCTGATACAGGTACGGAAATTAATATTGAACAAGACGGTAAAGTGGTTATTGCGGCGCGCTCCAATGAAGCAGCCCAAAAAGCGATGAGCCGTATCGAGGATATTGTCAGACCTCCTGAAGTTGGACGTGTCTATGCCGCTTCGATTAAAGAAGTTCGTGAGGGCTTAGGACTTATCGTAGAATTTTTACCGAAAACAAAAGGGCTTGTCCATATTTCACAAATCGGCTATGAAGACTATGAAAATCTTGCCGATGGCTTCAAAAATGGTCAGCAAATAGAAGTCAAATTACTTGAAATTCAGCAAGACGGTAAATTCCGACTCAGCCGTAAAGCTCTGCAAGAAAAGCCCGAGGGCTATGAAGAGCGTCGTCGTCCACCACGTGAAGATCGCGGTGATCGCGGTAATGACCGTCGTTATGATGATCGTCGCCATGATGATAGAAGAGGTGGTGGTGACCGCCGTCATGATGATAGAAGAGATGACCGTCGCCATGATGATAGAAGAGGTGGTGGTGACCGCCGCCATGATGATAGAAGAGATGATCGCGGAAATCGCCACTAAGCTTGACATTACATAACAAATAAAAAAAGCCGTTCTTGATAGAACGGCTTTTTTTATTTCGATGGGAATAAGACTCGGACAAAGAATGGAATCTATCGGAATACAATCAAAGATATAGTTCTATAATTAGTACCATCAAAAAATGTGCAATAATATACACCATTAGGAAGTAGTGATATATCAATTGTATGATGATAATTCCCTACTTCATGATTATCCATATCCACTATAGTATCAATTTTACGACCTAAAGCATCTGAAAGAGATATATGTACATTCCCTTCCTTTTCAACATAATAATAAATATTGGTCGTATTATGAGAAGGATTGGGAATTGCTTCAAACATAGCAGACGACGCATATTCTGATGTCTTTTTTTGTACAGGAAGATACGCAAATCGACGATTTTTCATATATGTATTCGAATTGCAATCATTGACTGTAATTGTTTTCGGGCTGACAGACGTAGTACACGTAAAAGGAAGTCCAATTTTTAATTCAACATTTTCCGGTATTTCTACATCAGGATCTACCTCAATAGAGTAACCCGCCATAACTACAATATGAGATTTTTTATCAAATTTAGTTCCTTTTTTAATTTTAACTGTTCGCCAAGCCAATCTATCATTTGTAATAGAATCTTTTTCGGTAAATGAGCTTAATACAACATCTTTCTTAATTCCCGGAATTGTTGTCGGTATATTAAAATAATTAATCATTGAAGTATGATTGGTATAATCATATTCTTGTTCTTTAAATTTATAGACTCCTTCCCAAACTACCTTTTGCTTTGAAGAATCATGATCTTTTCTTTTTAGTAATGCTACTATTTTTAGATAATATCTTGGAGAAATTTGCATCTGAGGATTGTTTGACTCACATGGCGTATAAAATTTCGGATTTATTTCTTTAATACATCCGATTGGAAAAAATGGTGTTGATGCAACTCTTTCATTTTCCCAGTGAAAAAATTCACTATACGGATACGCAAATGTAACACCGTCAATAGGCGTACCTTCATTACAATCTAATTCATCTTTACCAAAATCAATGACTAAGGATGCCGAGATATCAAGATCAGACGGACTCATAGAAAGTCCTGCCGCAGGATTAATCACATATTCAAGATCATCAAGTATTTTAGTGTAATATAAAACGCCATAATTCGGACCCATTGTATGGTGATAATATTTATGAGTTTCAATCCTTGGCGTTTTCCAAAGATTCATTACTCCCATAGTATGATTATAGTATGGATATTCATAATTCACATTATTTAAATTTGGAATATTTGATCCGGGATTCCATAGTGTAAGAATTTTTTGTATCTCCGATGATGTAATTTCTCCCTCCAAACTAATATTGTCGTTCATTGCTATCGGACTGACAGAAACCCTTTGAGGTGTGAGAGATGGTACAGAAGATGATCCGCCACAAGAAAAAAAATCAAGTGTTGAAAAAGCTGTTCCGATATAAGGGTAAGTATGCAAAATACTTCCTGTATTATGCAGAGTGCCTCCACTATAACTCATCGCATAGTTCAACCTTCGTAAGTTTTCCTGGGCAATTTCTTTATTTTTATTTACTTCTTCTTTCATTGCAACCGACACATTCGATCCAACATAAAAGTGAGATTCAAAACGATTACTTGTTGCATTCGTAAAACTATTGACAGAAGAATAGGTTTGTGTTGCTTTTTCAGCTACTTTTACTCCGGCACTCCAATTTTCGCCAATTGAATATGTAGAGTTTGCATCTTGTGGCAGCATTTTAACGGTTTTACCATCATTATTATCTGTTTTATCAATCAATTCACCATTGATGCTTCCCTTTAAGCTAATTTTTGCCGATTTCACTATCTCAACTTCAAGATACAGTTTTGATTCTTTAAAACAAGTACATGGATCATACATAACAGGAAAGTCAGCATAACACCAATTAGGTGCAATTCCACCAAATTCAGACCAACCACTTATTCGTGCTTGCTTCGCTACACTATTTTCCCCGCGAAAATCATCCAAAGCATTCAGTGGTTGTATTTCCGTTGCATACGCCATATCCAATAATGATGTTTGAATAAACATCTGTCCCGTGTTAAATTCTAAACGCATTTTTGCCGTATTACCACTTATACCGGCAAAGTTTACAAAAACTCTCAACTGACCGCGAAAACGATTATACAAAACAATATGAGGATATCCGACTTTCTCACCCGGTGTGGGTGACGCACCTCGGGGCATTCCATTATCCGTATATCCAAAGTCCTGATGTATCAATTCCCAACCATCTTCGGGTAAATTGTCAATTCTACTGTTTTTTACCCATTGATTTCTAAAAATTTCCATCCTTGGATTATTATATTCCCAAAATGGAGAAGATAGTACTTGATTGTTGATAAGTAGAGATGAATTAAGCGGGAATGCCGGACCATTTTCGGTATCAGCAGTCCAATTAAAAATCGCTCCATTATGGGGCTGTGTACTATTTTTATCTACACCATTCTTTTTCGAGGGTTTTTCTGTATTTTCAGGATTACTCGGATCTGTACGAATAACTTTATATTCATCACAATCCGACTGAGAAAACAGGACAGTGGTATCACAAAAGATACATAAGACCAAAATAAGATATAATTTCAATGTTGCACTCCTGTCTTAATATGTTTTTTTTAAATGACTTAAAGTAATGTCAGATAACATAATTTCCTAATAAACTCAGTTAATATAAGAAAATTTTCATCAGTCAACCTTGTGTTATGAAAACTTAATATTGGAATTGATTGTTCACTCTCAAAACTCACAGTAACACTTCAAATCGTTTCAATGCAACAATATCACATTATTCATCAATACCGATACTATGCGCTATATATTCTACATGGTATTTCCAGTCTATATCTTTGGCAAGGTCATTTTTTTCAAAGTGCGTATTCAGAGATGGTTGTGCCGCCCATAATTTTCTTGATGGTTTAAACACGATGTGAAGTAACGAAAAAAGATATAATTTTACAAGAATTCGCTTATGCATGGAATCCTTGAATGCAGCGAACAAGAACGATGATGACCAAAGACCCTTTTGAGTAATTGCTAACCACATACTTGCATCATAGTTTTTTTTCTTATATGTTAAAAAAATACTTTTTACATACTCTAATTGGTTTTTGGTAGTTAAAAATGTTAAACATGTTGCATTAACAGTTTTCCATATTTGATTACACATCTGACGATATTCACTTTTATGTTGATGGAGTGGTAATGTATAATAATTAGGATGATCATAGGGTGTAACAAAATGAGCATCCTTCATACCACAGAGACATTCAAGGGATAATCGGATAGAATCCCGTAAATAGAAATAATCATCTTCGGCAAACATAATATTGTCTGAAAAATTTTGTTGTTCCAATATGAGTATCTGCTGCTCGAATGTCAGTGCATTGCCAATTCCTTTATAATGGAGGAATGTCATGGACTCCGCTTTACAATGACGTAAACACATCGCTTCATATTCATTAGGACAATTATCAAACAGAACCCAAATATGATATTCCAATCCTTCCAGTGCTTGTATGAACGATGCGAAACATACTTCAGCCATTTTCATTTTATTATCCGAGAAAAATGCCGGCGTTTTGGAGATTCCCGGATATATTCTATAAGCGATTGCTATTGTGTGAGACATAATTCATCAATAAATGGACGGAGTGAAAGCCAAATTTCCTTAGAAGTTTTGTAATAAAGAAACTTCTTGTGAAAAATATCTTTTTTGGTAATGAGAAATAGTAACTTAAACAATACTGATTTTAGATGTGCAAATGTTATTTCCCAATTTTGTATTTTGACTAATGTTTTATACGAGGAATATTGTGATGCGCAGCGCAACATTCCGGAATAAAGATTCTTGAGAAAAAACACATTTGCGCCGCCTGCATTTTGTGAACTTTTGCCGCGGTAATGAATCACAGTCGTTGTAGGGACAATATAACACTTGCGATGTGCTTGCGCTTGAACACGGCGACAGAAATCAGTTTCTTCTCCATAAAAAAAATACCGTTCATCGAATCCATGAAGTTCATCAAAGACACTTTTACGTATCAGCATAACAGCACCATCCACATATTGAACGGGAAAAGGTTTTGTTGGACGTAAAAACGTATGACGTAATGCAAGCCACTTATGATATAGTGTAACAAGAAACAAACCATCGGCAAAAGTGTGTTTGAGCGAAGGGAAAGAACCATAACTGCGCTGCCATGAATAATCGTGATAGAGTTGCTGCATCCCCCATACACCTCCGTCCGGTAACGTTTGTGCACTATGAACAAGCAATCGAATACTGTCCGGCAAAAAACGAGTATCTGCATTGATAAGCAACATATACTCAGAATCCAACAATGATGCTGCAACATTAACAGCATAAGCATATCCTTTGTTTTCTTGGAGAATATGCAATGTGATTGACGGATACTCTTTGTGCATCATCTCATGGGTGGTATCGGTTGAACAGGAATCAACAACAACTATATGTTCATGGGGAACATGGTTTGTTTCAATCAAGGATTGAAGACACTGACGCAATAAATCTGCAGTGTTGTATGATATAATACCCACTCCGAGTACAGTTCCAGCTTTTGTTTTTATATCCACAAAGATAGAGAATGGGAAAAACAAAAAAAGCCGCTTACAATCATGAAACGGCTTTCATTACTAAAGTTTCGTCGGGGTGAGAGGATTCGAACCTCCGACCTCCTCGTCCCGAACGAGGCGCTCTACCGGGCTGAGCCACACCCCGAAACTTGAAGTGCAAAAATAACCTATTCTTCTAATTTTGACAAAACTACCACACCTCAAGCCGCAGAGGTTCTCACAAAATTATAAACAATGAACAACTTTTCACGTACCGATAATTGTGGATTCAGAAAAAAAACGCGATATTGCGAATCTGAGAAAGACTACTTTCAAGTAAGTTCCATATATTTAAAGGAAACACAATGTCACTTTTCAAATCAAAATCAATGCGTTTGTCTGTTTCGATAGCATCCGTATTGTTACTGATGAGTTTTGTGTTCTCTAATAAAGTGAGTATATCTGCTCATGATATTTCGACACATAATGATATTGTTCCGACGAGAACCGAACCATTATTTACTGATGCTGAACACGACTTTATTCAACAAGGCGAAGCATCATGGTATGGGGCGGAATTTCACAATCGCACTACTGCAAGCGGTGAGATATTCGACATGAATGGCTTGACCGCTGCTCATAAAACATTACCCTTCGGAAGCTTAGTCGTTGTTACCAATAGTGTTACAGGTAATTCAGTCTTAGTAAAGATTAATGACAGAGGTCCTTTTGTACGCAAACGAATCATAGATCTTTCACAAAAAGCAGCGGCAATTCTTGGTGGATCCCTTTATAAAATACAAATTGAAGCTTACACTCCGGGCTCATTCGCCACTGCAGACGAAGATGGCAAAGTACTTGTTTTCTCCGATAAGTCAGAAGCACTTATCGTGAAAAACTCATCAACACGCGATGTCGAAACACATGCGAATTTCGGTACGGCAATGTCAAGACTTACACAATTATCCAAAGCAAATGAGCACAAGAAGTATTCACTAAAGCCAATGTGGCAAGAAAATGGCTCACGTGATGTTATTCGATATGTCATTACGACAATTGAAACCTCGCAACCGACATTACCGGATTTGTTCTAACACACGTATTTTCAAACAAAAAGGGGTACCACTTATAGTGAGTACCCTTTTCTTTTAGTCGTATGTCTGAACGATACTCTTTCTTCATACGTTTCTAATTTTTTCGTAATTTGCATTTTCATTCAACCCACATTTAAAGTTTCATGAAAATTTCATCCATACGTACAATTCTGCTTGGCGCGGTACTTTGCACCTTGACTTTATTGCAAAGTTTTCAATGTGCCTCACCCAATATGACCAATGGTCGTGAGTCATATCGTAAAAAAGATTACTCCAATACTATCAAACTCATGCAACTTGAGGTAGAAAAAAATCCTCAAAATGCTGAGGCATGGTACTATCTCGGTGCTGCCCAAAGAAACATTAATGACTATCAGAGCGCTGTCACCTCCATGACCAAAGCTCTTGATAATGCACAGGATTTACCTATTAAAAAAGATATTCTTATTGAGCAGTACAATTTATGGGTAGCAATATATAATGAAGCGGCAAGTTTAACAACTTCCATACAACTCGGTAAATCCAAAGATGCCAAACAACTCAGTAACCTTGTGAATATGTGCGTCACTCTTCGTCCTGAAGATTATAGCGTATATTCGTGGCTCGGAGGGGCTTATGAAATGATTGCCGACACAACAACTGCTTTAACGACATACGCTAAATTTATGGATGCCGATGCTGCTGCTTTGCAATTTGCAAAGTCAAAATCAATATATATGAAACAATCACGCGAAGATGTTTTGTCAAAATTAGGTAAACCAATTAAAACAAAAGGTTTTAAGTCGGGAAAAGACTCAATTATCTATGATTTATTCACTGTCGGCAATGACAAAGTTCATATACTCAGTGAAGAACAAAAGAACAAAACCTTCGCCGTGCAGGGCTGGAGAATCAATCTTCCGACAAATCGCGCCGAAGGCGAAGCAGAAAGAGCTTATACGATGGATTTAGCTCCTTATACGGCGACAACCAATATCTATTATAGAAAAAAAGATTATAATAAAGCTTTGGAATTTATCGAAAAAGCTACGATTCTCACCCCTGATGACCCACAAATAAGTAATTTCAAATTACAGATTTATGATAATTTGGGACGTAGTAATGAAGTACTCAAAACTTTAGAAGAGTTGGTCAAAGCCGAGCCAAACAATAAAGTAGTTCTTACCCAATACGCTTCCGGTTTGTCGAAAGCAAAAAAACAAGATGAAGCAATCAAATACTATGAGAAAGCATTAAGCATAGACCCTAATTATGATATCGCTTTATATAATATTGCAGCCGAATACAAGAATAAAGCGAGTGAAATACAAAAAACAGAAAAAGAAAAGCGTGAAAAAGATGCTAAATACAAAGAAAATGAAAGTTTATACTTCCCTATCTTAGCCAAATCTGCAGAATACTTCTCACGCTATAAAAATCTGCCGGAACATCGTCGTGATTTCTCGCTATTAGTTCAATTATCTAATATTTATGAAGTTACACGTGACATAACGAAGCTTAAACTTACAATAGCTGATCTTGAATCAATTGAACCCGAGCACAAAACCAATCCTACATATTATGAAGTTATGGGCGGTATCTATTTGCGTCAAGGTCAAAAAGACAAATCGAAAAACGCTTATGATACTGCCGATAAGATACGCGGCAAATAATTTTCCTTATTTATTTTTTTGGAGCACAACACTCATGGCTGACAACATGGACCAGCAAGAACAAACACAACAAATCAGTATTGAACTCGGAGACCGTGAAGCAGAGGGTATCTATTCTAATCTTGCTATCATTTCTCATTCACCGGCTGAATTCGTCATTGATTTTACTCGTATTTTACCCAATGTACCGAAAGCAAAAGTATATTCTCGTATCATCATGACTCCGCAACATGCTAAAATGCTCATGAATGCTTTATCGGAAAATATCCGTCGTTTTGAAGCTCAAAACGGTGCAATTGCTGACGGTAATGACCCACTTTATGCGGCAGCGTCAAATAGTATTCACTAATATTTGATTCAACCTTGTAGTTTTGTAGCCATATCGTCGAAACGGTATGGCTTTTTTTATGCTCAAACAAAAGTTTTGTTAAGTAGTACAATCAGCTATATCGTTGAAAATCGAGATAATCAATCCGGTAAATCCGGATAATCACTTAATCTTGGTATATTTTGAAGGGTGAACAGTATGCATGCAGGTAATTTTGTTTTGACTTTACACACTCATCTGCCGTATGTGTTGAATCACGGTGTATGGCCCCATGGCAGTGATTGGTTATGCGAGGCAGTCGCAGAATGTTACATTCCTTTACTCAATGCCGTCCAAGATTTGGCGCATGAGGGCATCGCTGCCAATATCACCTTCGATATTTCGCCGGTAAATTGCGAACAGTTGGCTGACCCTGCTTTCCGTACTTTATTTGAAGACTATTGTCGCAATAAACAAAAACTTGCGCGTGAAGATGCCGCTTACTTTCTTAAACACAGACATGAAGCTCATCAAATATATCTGGCACAATATTGGGAACAATGGTATGGGCAAAGACTCAAAGATTTTAACGAACGCCATTACTCCAATATGATTACCTCAATGAAAACATTGCAGGACAATGGTTTGATTGAAATTATTACTTGCGGTGCAACTCATGGCTATTTTGCTTTAATCGGTGACGACCGCTATATTCGCTTACAAATAAAAGCTGCTATCGAAAATTATGAAAAACACTTCGGTAAAAAACCTCGCGGTATCTGGTTGCCCGAATGTGCATACAGACCTGCTTACCATTGGCAAACATTTATACCCTCTTCTAATGAATATAATCAACCTCGCCACAGACCGGGTATTGAAGAGATTGTTGCAGAATTTGGATTAGAATATTTCTTTGCAGATCAGCATCTGGCTCAACATCAAGCACCGCTTGGGGTGCTCGATAATAATGATCAATTCATATCACTTTCATCACCCGAAATACATCATCATCGTCCCTATTTTAGCAGAAGCCCAATGCAGCCGATTCATATTCAATCAGTATCAACATTATCAGGAAAAACAGCGGTAATGTATGCACGTCATCAAAAAGTGGCTATGCAAGTTTGGAGTGGCGATTCCGGCTATCCCGGAGATCCTGCGTATTTAGACTTTCACAAAAAACATTGGTCATCCGGCTTACGATATTGGCGCGTAACAGATAATAAAGCCGATATGATGTATAAATTGCTCTATGTGCCCGAGTGGATTGAAAAAAAAGCCGAAATGCATGCCTTCCACTTTGTCAAATCAGTAGAACAAACAGTAACATCATGGGCGGCAACAACAGGAAAATTTGCTACACTTTGTACACCATTCGACACAGAATTATTCGGACACTGGTGGTTCGAAGGACCACAATTTCTTAAAGCTGTTTTACGGGGCTTACATTATTCACCTTATGTGAACACGACAACTGCATCACAACAATTAGACCTTGTTCGACCACGATCGGTTTCAGCCACAATCGAAGGAAGTTGGGGCAGAAATGGCAACCATGAAGTGTGGATGGGCAATGATACAAAATGGACATGGGAGATAATATATCGTGATGAAATTGCTTTGTCAGCTCTCATGGATAAAGTGAAATCTTCTCCTAAAAATGCAGCACTCGAAAGAATAGTAAAACAAGCCATACGGGAATTAATGCTATTGCACTCATCCGATTGGCAATTCCTAATTTCAACAGTGTCTGCAAAAGATTATGCAGAAATGCGTTTTTCTTTTCATCATTCCGATTTTACTCTCTTATGTGAAATGGCTGAGAAATATATTGGTACAAAAAAACGCTTATCCAAAGCCGATAAAGAATTTATTGAAGATATAGAAAAGAAAAACAATGTGTTTCAGGAAATATCTCTTGATTGGGTCTAAAATATTTCTTGAATAACATTTTGTGAGGATAAAAGTAAACAAAACATGACATTTCGTAAAATATTATATATAGATTTAGACGGGACTTTAATTCATACCGACACTTTATGGGAGTCGGCATTATTACATTGGAAGCTGACTATTTTTGCACCTTTACTGTGGATATATTGGCTCAGAAAAGGCAAATCATATCTCAAATATAAAATAGCAGAAAATGCCACACCTGACGCATCTGTATTGCCTTACAATAATGAGGTAATAAGTGTAATCAATAATCATAAAAGTAATGGTGGCTTAGTCTATTTGGCAACAGCAGCCAATCACAAAGTGGCACAAACAATCGCCGAGTATCTGGAAATATTTGACGGGGTCTTGGCTTCATCTCCCCATCACAATCTTTCACGTCATAATAAAGCGGATGAATTATTGAGCCATGCTCACGGAGAGTTTGATTATATCGGCAATAGTAGCGATGATATTCCTGTATGGGAAAAATCAGGAAGAATTGCTTTGGTGGGTAAAAAATCTCTCATTCCTTCTTCACATTCACATATTCCTATAATTTTTCATGCAGATAATTCCGTATCATCGTTTCATGCAATCATAAAAGCATTAAGAGTCTATCAATGGGTAAAAAATCTCTTATTATTTTTACCATTAATCTTGGCACATCGTTTTGGGGATATACCACTTTTTATTCAGGGTGTTATTGCTTTTTTCTGCTTTTCATTTTGCGCCTCATCAATTTATATTCTTAATGACCTTCTTGACATCGAAAATGACCGACATCATATTCGAAAAAAGAATAGACCATTTGCAGCGGGCACACTTTCTATCCCCTTGGGGCTTTTTTTAATTCCCCTCTTACTTAGTTCTGCATTGTTTTTTGCCATATACTTTCTTCCGATTGGTTTTGTCTTTGCATTGCTATGTTATCTCTTGATAACAATTACATATTCATTCGGCTTAAAAAAAATACCGGTATTGGATGTCATAATTTTAGCGGGGCTTTATACATTTAGAGTACTTTCCGGCGGTATTGCCTTAAATATCCGCATTAGCCCTTGGTTACTCATGTTATCAATATTTTTATTTTTAAGCTTAGCTTTTGTAAAACGTTATGCTGAAATCATAAGTATGGAAAAAAAAGAGCAGCATCAAGCAAAAGGTCGTGGCTACCGCGTAGAAGATAAACCTATATTGGGCATGACCGGCGTTGCGTCGGGCATCGTTTCTGTGCTGGTATTTGTACAATATCTTCGAAGCAATGAAGTAGTGCATCTTTACCATAATTCTCATTTACTGTGGCTTGTTCCGCCATTGTTTCTGTATTGGATTGCACATGTATGGTTTATTGCAAATCGTAATCAAATGCATGATGACCCTATTATTTTTGCAGCAAAAGATAAAACAAGTTATTTGGTTTTTGGTATTATTTCTATAATTATTCTTTTGGCAATGTCTCATCTAAATATTCCACGTCCATGGTAAATTTTTCTTCTTGGGGTAATTATCCTATTGTGGAACATTCATCCATACAATCCTATATATGGAGACATGACATTCCATCATTCGCCGATTCCGGTACATATCTTCCCTATGGTTTGGGCAGAAGTTATGGCGATAGCTGCCTCAATGACAATAATATACTTATCCACACTGTTCAACTGAATAAATTTATTTCCTTTGATGCAACAACAGGTATATTACATTGTGAATCGGGAGTATCTTTAGAACATATATTACAAGAATTTGCGCCACGGGGTTGGTTTTTACCCGTTACACCGGGAACCAAATATATAACCGTCGGAGGTGCTGTTGCCAATGATGTGCATGGAAAAAATCATCATCGCCGAGGTACATTCGGTGCTCATGTGAAAGCTTTGACACTTCTTCGTTCCGATGGCAAACAATATTATTGTACACCCACTGAAAATAAAGAATTATTTTCTGCAACAATAGGTGGCATGGGACTGACAGGACTTATCACGGATATTGCATTTCAATTGCTGCCGATTGAAAGTACATATATTGATAATCATTCCACAAAATTTTCATGCGTGGATGATTTTTTTGAATTGTGCGAAGATGCGGAAGATGAATTTGAATACACAGTAGCGTGGATTGATTGTCTTGCTACAGGAAAAAATTTGGGCAGAGGACATTATTATCGCGGTAATCATTCCAAAAAGAAAAGAAAAAATATTGCAAAAAAACCTATTGGCATTATACCATTTTTTGCTCCGGAATTTGTGCTTAATCCATTATCAATAAGAGCTTTTAATACTGCCTATTACAATAAACAATTCGGCACAACTATAAAAAACACTGTGCATTATGAACCATTCTTTTATCCCTTGGATATTGTGCATCAGTGGAATAAATTGTATGGCAGACGCGGTTTTTTACAATATCAATGTGTTGTTCCATTAGCTGACGGTTCTGATGCGATTAAAGAAATGTTAGCACGTGTGGCAGCGAGCGGCACCGGTTCATTCCTTGCCGTATTAAAAAAATTCGGCAATATTTCCTCTCCCGGACTTATGTCATTTCCCATTGAAGGATATACACTCACATTAGACTTTGCAATGCGGGGCGATTCAACATTGCAATTATTACAGACACTTGACGACGTTGTAAAAAAAACAGGCGGCAGATTATATCCCGCAAAAGATGCAAGAATGTCTGCGGAAATATTCCGGAACGGCTATCCGCAATGGCAGGAATTTTCACAATATATTGACCCCAAATTTTCATCCACTTTTTGGCGACGAGTTACAAAGGAATCTTTATGAATATAGTAATTATTGGTGCAACGAGCGCTATTGCGCATGGAGTTGCAAAAAAGTATTGCTCGCAAAAAAATTCAGTATTTTACCTTGTGGGGCGATCACAAGATAAACTAAGTGCTATTGCCGACGACCTTCGTGTTCGCGGTGCACAACAGGTTTATACCGACGCTTGTCTTTTTACTGATGTGAAGCAATATCAAACGCTGTTTTCTCGTATTCTTGCATCAATGAAAACACTTGATATAGTACTCATTGCACATGGTTCACTCACTCATCAAGAAAGAGCCGAACAAGACGCTCTTTATACTTTTGATGAGCTTCATACGAATTTTACTAGTGTTGTCGGACTTGGTGTTGTAGCAGCCGAACAATGTAAAAAACAAAGAAGCGGGACCATTGCAATTATCGGTTCTGTAGCCGGTGAAAGAGGCAGACAAAGCAATTATTTGTATGGTGCAGCTAAGGCGGGGGTCACAGCCTTTTGTTCAGGTTTACGGAATCGGCTGATGCCCTTTAATGTCCACGTACTTACTATTTTACCCGGCTTCGTGGATACGCCGATGACAGCGGAAATCCCTAAAAATTTCCTTTTTGCCAAAGCTGATGATGTGGGAGCCGCTATCGTTAATGCTATCGAAAAGAAAAAAAATGTTTTATATACGCCTTTCTTTTGGTTATATATAATGACAATTGTCAAAATTATTCCGGAATTTATATATAAGCGACTCAAAACATAAGATACCAATTGAGTTATTTTAATATGTTCACTCTAGATTTGCTTTCATTGATATAAAATAGAAAGAACCGGAAGTCCATATACTACACAAATATTAATGTGTTTATTTTTAAAAAACTAACTTACTACTATTAAACAATATTATGATCACATTGAGATTAGCAGCAATATACAATATCATTTGGGGGATATGGGTTATTGCCTTTCCACAGCACTTTTTTTCATTAGCCGGAATGGATGCTATAAATCATCCTATGGTCTGGCAAGGTATGGGTATGGTCATAGGTGTTTATGGCTTGGGCTATTGGTGGGCAAGTTACAATCCATATAAACATTGGCCCATAGTTGCTGTCGGTTTTTTAGGAAAGATTTTCGGACCAATTGGTTTCTTGTTCAATTACCTTAGAGGCGATGCTCCAATGACATTTGGCTATACAATTATTACCAATGATTTAATGTGGTGGATTCCTTTTTTTCTCATTCTAAAGAAAGTACATACCGACTATAAATGGGCATTGAAATGATAAAAAAGTCTATTATTATGTTTATGGGTTTATTCTATGTTTTTGCAGGAGTAAATCATTTTATCAATCCCGAATTTTATAAACCTTTGATTCCCGATTATCTTCCACGGAATGATATACTCAATGTTATTTCCGGGCTTTTAGAATCTGTCTTTGGTATGGGGATTTTATTTAAGAAAACAAGAAAAATATCTTCTTATGGAATAATTACATTACTATTTCTTTTTATTCCATCACATATTTATTTTATTCAAATCGGCGCTTGCATACCTGATGGCTTATGTGTACCGATGTGGATTGCATGGGTTCGCTTAATTATTATTCATCCCATTCTTATATATTGGGCATATTATGTGTCAAAAAAACAATAAGTTGTGAAAACACATGGTGATTAAGGTGATTATTGAGTATGATTTATGCTTGATCTTCTTGATTTACATGGAATAGAATTAGTATAAATTTCAAACCTACTCATTTCGGAAACTCCTTCGATGTTATTGTAAGAATCTCTTGACAAGATATTACAGAATCAGATAGTAGATAAAGATGTATCAGAATGTGAGAAGCCATACTATAATTGTTAATATGTATTCCTCAATTTTTCTAACCGAATATTGAATATTAAAAACTTAATCGTATATGCTTACAAAAAATCCATTTAATTTTGACTATTCGTATTTATCTTTACCCGATAAGTTTTATAGTTTAACGAAAGCAAGTTCACTCACAGCACCTAATCTTTATATACTCAATAGTCAGTTATGTGACGATGTAAATATTCCCCCTCAAGAGTTTAAAAATTGGCTACCATTTATCGGCAACGAAAACATGGCATTACAATCATTTTCCCAAGCGTATGCAGGTCACCAATTCGGTCATTTTACGCTTTTAGGAGATGGTAGAGCAGTTGTATTAGGCGAACATATCACAAACAATAATCGTTTTGATATTCAAATCAAAGGCAGTGGACGAACGCCATATTCACGAGGAGGCGATGGCAAAGCCACTCTTAAAGCTATGCTGAGAGAATATATTATTAGTGAATCTATGTTTTATTTACGTATTCCCACATCAAGAAGTTTATGTGTCATTAAAACAGGGCAGACTGTTCATCGCGAAACCGCACATACAGGAGCAGCTCTTTTAAGAGTAATGAAAAGCCATATCAGAGTTGGAACTTTTGAATATGCCGCACGCTTTGGGAAAAATGATGATGTAAGAGCATTGCTACACTATACAATTAATAGATTGTATCCGGCAATCGTACATGATGAAAACCCTGCTTTATGTTTACTCAATACCGTTATAGAAAATCAAATCGAATTAGTAACTCATTGGATGCGTGTAGGTTTTATTCATGGGGTTATGAATACTGACAATACAGCAATAAGTGGTGAAACATTTGATTATGGACCTTGTGCTTTCATGAATATCTATAATCCTAACACAGTTTTTAGTTCTATTGACTATAATGGCAGATATGCCTTTGGTAATCAATACAAGATTATTGCATGGAATTTAGTACGATTTGCTGAATCCTTATTACCTGTTTTAGACCCCAATCTAAAAAAATCAGTAGAACTTGCTCAAACGGCTCTTGATAGATTTGAAGAAATTTGGAGAGAAAAATATTATACCGTCATGCTCAAGAAAATTGGTATTGATTGTAATAATCCTGAGTTATATTTTTTAGTTGATGAACTTCTATCATTAATGAAAACACAAAAAATGGATTATACAAATACCTTCTGTGATTTATCCAATAGCATTAATGATGAGGAAGTACAGCATACCAACCCCACGATGAAACTCTGGTTAGAAAAGTGGAAAAATCATATTGAGCACTCAAGCAGTACAACTCATGCAAAAAAAGTAATGCAACAAAACAATCCTGTAATTATACCAAGGAACCATCTCGTTGAGCAAGCACTTGACGATGCAATAATCGGAGATTTGACATTATTCGAAAGTCTTTTAGACGCATTATCCCAAACCTATCAATATGAACATAAGAGATTGGAATATATGAAATCATCAAATCTTGCTTTTGAACAATCATATCAAACGTTTTGCGGAACATAATACTCATTCAGAAAAAGTTGTAAGCTTGTTACAATATATGCTGTCCACATTTCTGTATATTAATTTTACACAGTAAAATCAACTTCATATATATATTTACGCCTAATTTTCCGAAGCGTGAACATCTATGTTAGATACGTGTTATTGATAGAAAAAAAAAGCGACATTTCTGTCGCTTACATTTCTTCTTATGTAGAGGTACTTATACGCTTTCGGCACTCGCTGCCGGAGCAGGTGCAGGAGCCGATGTCGGTGAACCGGAACCTTTTTTCACATAATCAGTTAAATAGAAGCCTGAACCATTAAAAATAAGCCCCGCACCACCTCCTATTTTTCTTGTGACATTGCCTTGCCCTTTTACCTTCCCTGCACATTGCATTTCCGGACATTTCTCTAAAGGCTGTGCTGACATTGGTTGAAAATACTCAAATACCGCCCCACATGTAGAGCATTGATAATCATAAGTCGGCATATCAAATACACCATTTGTTGAACAAAAAAAGTAGGGAGCAATGCACGATTGATAGTAGAGATTATTGTACAGAAACACTATACTCCATCCCCTTTACAAATATCTATTGTCAGATGAAAAAGTTTTACTAATTTTGAATTTAGCTTAAACTAAAAATTTATTTTATGTTATCTCAATCCATTGAAGACTATATAAAAGCAATATATTTATTGCAACAGAACAAAGAATCGGTGACAACCAATGATGTGGCGGGTCGCATGGGGGTTTCTGCGGCTTCCGCAACAAATATGGTGAAGAAATTAGCGGAGATGAATCTTGCGCAACATGTTTCATATAAAGGAGTTCGGCTCACGGATTCGGGTATCAAAGTAGCATTGGAGATCTTGCGACATCATCGTTTGTTAGAGCTCTATTTGCATCAAGCATTGGGTTACAGTTGGGACAAAGTGCATGATGAAGCCGAGCATTTGGAACATCATATCTCCGAAGAGTTTGAAGATCGGATTAACTCACTTTTGGGCAATCCACAATATGACCCGCATGGAGCACCCATACCTTCGCGAGATGGTTTTATCCCCGCAATAAGTCATGACAGCTTGGCTCATGCCGAACCTGCATTTGAATATATCATACAAAGAGTGGACGATGAAAGAGCAGAATTTTTACGATACATCGGCGAATTAGGATTATTTCCCAATGTACGATTTCATTTGATTGCAAAAGAACCCTTCAAAGGTCCTCTCACACTCATGATTGGCAATACGACAAAAATTATCGGCTATGAATCGGCTGAAAAACTATTTATTCTACGACCTTAATTTTATAGGATAGTAAATGGAGTCGTCAGTATCATTATCGGAGGTACATCGCACCGTACCTATTAATCAATCACCTAATGCACTTAAACGGTTATTGGCTTTTTTAGGACCGGCATATTTAGTCAGTGTCGGATACATGGATCCGGGAAATTGGGCAACAGATATACAAGGGGGCGCTCAATTCGGATACTCATTACTGTGGGTATTATTGATGTCAAATCTTATGGCTGTATTATTGCAAACATTATCTGCTCGATTGGGTATTGTCACAGGCAGAGACCTTGCACAATCATGCCGCGATAATTATCCGCGTCCTTTAGCAATTATATTATGGCTATTGTGCGAAATTGCTATTGCTGCTTGTGATTTAGCCGAATTATTGGGTACTGCAATAGGTTTGAATTTACTTTTTGGCATTCCGCTTATATGGGGCGTACTTATTACGGCTTTTGATACCATTATTTTATTAACCATACAAAATCTTGGTATGAGAAAATTCGAGGCATTTATCATAACCTTAGTATTTACCATTGGTTTATGTTTTGTCATTGAATTATTTCTTGCAGGACCATCCATACCGGGAATAATCGGCGGATTCTCACCCTCATTACCCGATGGTGCTTTATTAGTTGCTATTGGAATTATTGGTGCAACAGTCATGCCGCATAATTTATACTTGCATTCTGCATTAGTCCAAACACGAGCTTTTGATACAAGCACAGAAGGTAAAAAGAAAGCGTGTAAATATAATTTTATTGATTCTGTTATTGCTTTGAATGGTGCGTTTTTCGTTAATGCTGCAATTCTCATTATGGCTGCTGCCGTATTTTATGAAAACGGAAAAATGGTTGCGGAAATAGAAGAAGCACATGCTTTACTGACACCATTATTGGGCACAACAATAGCAGGAACAGCATTTGCTTTGGCTTTACTTGCAGCAGGACAATCATCAACATTAACGGGAACATTAGCCGGACAAATTGTGATGGAAGGATTTTTAAATTTCAAAATGCGTCCGGTATTGCGTAGGATTCTTACTCGTATGATTGCTATTGTGCCGGCTGTTATCACACTACTTCAAACAGGCGAAAAAGGTACGATGGATTTACTTATTATCAGCCAAGTCATTCTTAGTTTACAATTACCTTTCGCCATTATCCCACTTATACATTTTACCTCCAATAAAAAAAGTATGGGCACATTCGCCAATAAAACATGGGTAAAAATATTAGCATGGATTTCAGCGGCAATTATTGTCGGATTAAATATTAATTTGGTTATTGAAACCGTAAGTGAATGGATTGCCAATGCCTCAAATCCAATGATTATGAGTATGGTCACCATTCCATTCGCCACCGGAATGGGAATATTATTACTGTATGTCACGTTCCAACCTTTCTTAAAATCACGTAAGGTAATCGAACATCCTTCATGGCAATCAGTCATGGATAAAGTGCGTTCTTCCATTACGGATGAGTCCGCACCGCAATACTCTACCATTGCGGCTGCCATAGCACATGATGACACTGACGTTGCAGTATTACATAATGCTGTGGCACTTGCACGTAAACATAATGCCTCTTTGGTTTTATTACATGTGGTAGAAGGTGCTGTCGGAACGGTGTACGGACAATCCACTTATGATGCAGAAACACGTTCAGATGAAGAATATCTTATGGCGGTGTCCAATGAATTACAACAATTTTCCATCTCGGTAAGCGTTCACTTGGGCTATGGTAATGTTCCCAAAGAAATTGTACGTATGGTTAATGAACTTCATTGTGATTTACTCATTATGGGCGGACATGGCCACAAAGGCATAAAAGACCTTATTTTTGGAGCAACAATATCGCCTGTGCGGCATGAAGTCACTATTCCGGTGCTTATAGTACAGTAATGTTTTTACTATAGACAAGAGCCATTGCGCATGAAAATGAAACGCTGCATCTTATACTTTTTTATCGTTCTTCATTGTATGTGGATTTTCCCACATATATGCAATGGTGCGCAATCGCAATTATCTATACGACTTCCCGCAGGTAATAATGTAATGTTACCTGTGTATGAAATTGGTAAAAATTCTTATATACAATTAGCAGATTTTGCCACAAAAATTTTTCCCGGTAGCAGTTATGATACATATCGTCATGAGATTTTATTTAAAAATGAAATAATACGATTCGCACCAACATCATTTTTTGTTTCTCGATTTAATAATTATGAGGAGAATGTTGCACAAATGCCATTACCGTCCATTACAATACGTAATACGGTATATGTACCTACGCCCCATGTTTTTACAATATTAGAAACATTAAAACTTTTTGCCGTTGATGTATTCCCGGAAAATATTACATTACATCATACTGCATATATGCAAAAGGAAAATGTGGATGAAATAAAAGTGGTAGAAGAAAATATACGTTTTGCTCAAACAGGCAAACCACAGGAAGAATCGCTACACAGTTCATTGCAAGACAACAACAGCAATAAGCCTGGAGTATATAAATTACCGAGCGATTTAGCCATTCCTTCAAAAGACAAATTACTATATGCCGATAATATTATACAACAACGTTCCACTGTTGTGTCACCATTAATACACTCGATAACATTCAGTCGTGGAGAAAACAACATAGTATGTATTATACAAGCGGATAAAACAATTCCATCTTTCCAAAAGCCGGAAATTATACAGGGCAAATCCATTAAATTTCGTATTCCATCAGCAGCTTTTTCTCTAAAGCCCAAAGACATTGTCTATCCAAAAGAAATTGAGGCGGTGCAAACAGAAATAATTCGTGATATTGCAGTGATTACTATAGTGCTGAAAAAAGACATCGAGAATGCGCAAGCCACACGTGCCGGTAATTCGACACTTAATATCACCATACCATTCAATCATACACCTTCCGGTTCTTTATCCTCAGAGTTGAAAGATATACACATTATTTTAGATCCCGGACATGGGGGCGAGGATGTGGGTGCAATCGGTGTCAGTGGTGTCTATGAAAAAGATATTACCCTTGCGATTGCAAAAAAAGCAAAGCGAATTATTGAGGAATCCGTACCTGAAGCAATAGTCCACCTTACACGAGATAAAGATGTCTTTGTCGGATTAAAGCAACGCACAGATTTTGCTAATAAACAACAGGGCACATTGTTTATTAGTATTCATTGCAATGCAGCTCCATCCAAACCACACACTGCCAATGGTTTTGAAGTCTATGTATTACGTCCCGGAAAAACTAAAGATGCCATTCGTGTTGCAGAGCGAGAAAATGCCTCTTTAGCGCTTGAAAAAAACAAAGATGCACAAAAGAAACTCACTGAGGAGCAGCTTATTCTCGCAACCATGGCACAATCAACATTTATGAAATTAAGCGATAAATATGCTGCAACATTACAAAAGAAAATCCAAAAAAAATCCACCCTTGCCGATAGAGGTATCGCTCAGGCGGGTTTTTATGTCCTTGTGGGTGCTTCTATGCCTAACGTTTTACTTGAAACGGCATTTATCACCAATAATAAAGATGAAGAATATATAACCTCAGAAAGAGGACAGCGCGCTATGGCTGAAGCAATAGCAGAATCCGTAAAAGACTATATTTCTTCAATAAAGGAAAAGAAATAAATCAATATAGTTATTTCTTTGCCGGTCTGTCGTATTGGCAGCATGTATGTAATGAAGAATATGCTTCATCACTTGCTCTGATATCTTCCATATCATAACCACTGTCGGCGATTGATTTCTTAATGGCTGCAAGTGATATATGTGTATCATCGAATGTTACTGATAGTTTTTTTGTTTTTTTACTCCATGAAACTGTCTTGACTCCCTCTAATGTATTGACGGCTTTTTCGATAGTTTTTTTGCACATTTTGCAATTACCATAGACGGTAAATGATTCGGTTTTTTCAGCAGCAAACGCGGTCATTATCTGCATAATACCAACTGAAAGATAGATAAGGATTCTTTTCATGATATACCCTCTTGAATTATGATTTTTCTGAACTGATTATATAGTTATTTCACATGCACTGAGAATATGGTCGCCTATTTCTTTTTCTATGCTTTTGCCTTTGTCTTGCGCATACCATTTATGTAATTGCAATTGATTATCAGATTTAGCCATACCTTCAGCTTTTCTTTGGATAAATTCTTGTGCTGCATGCGCCGGTCGCGGTCCCCATGTCCAGATTTCTTCTTCCGATTGTGTATCAAAAGCAATGATTTTAGGAATACTTCTTGTTCCATTTGTCAAATATTTATCCATTATCTCAGGAAAAGAATCGCGCAGTAAAAAACGAACAGTAATATGAGGAGATAATTTTGCAATAGAGAGAATATACGGTACTATTTGTGAAGAATCGCCGCACCAATCTTCTGTAATTATCAGCCATGTCTGAGGTGCTTCTATTTTTTCAACGATTTTTATGATTTCGGGAGAAGGTGTGTAGGTTTTTTCAATTCGTGCTGACCGCTGTTTATTCAAAAGGACATACTGTAAATGGTCGTCTTGACTTTGTGACGATGGGTCAGAAGCTAAATGCGCTCTTTGTGAAAAATATTGATTGTATTCATCGGGTGATAAACCACTTGAATACGCTGTTTGCAATACAGATGTATTCATAAATTTTCTCTAAAAATGTAAACTGATGCCCTTTAGACGGAGCATCAAGAGTTTTCATTGATACAGTACTTACTCTGAAATTACAGACAGGCTTGTCGTTTATTTATCGTTGATTTGAAATCGCCGGATGCAATGTACGGTAGTAATCGGATGTTTCTAATTTTTTTGCCGCTGTATCAATGGTAATATCGTCATATACTGAGCGTTGGATTCTTTGTCTTTTTGGTTCAAAACGCGCCCAGATTTCCTTTTCAAGTAATTTGACGAATAATGGATATTTATCAAAACCTTTACTTTTTTGTTCTTTTTCAAGCAATTTTTCAATTTGCTCTATTTGTGCAATCACTTTGGATGAATAACCATCTTTTTCTGCGGATGAACGTAATTTTTTTACGGTATTCATTGCACCATAGCTATATTTATCATTGGCAGCAATATATTCCTCAAATTCTTTCAGAACCTTTTTATTCACTGTAAAATCTTGCGGTAAATCATTGATTTTTGCCGCATATTCATTTGCAAATTTAGTAAAAAGCGATGATTTTACTATACGAGCTATATCTGACGGTAATTGTTCTTGTTGAATCTCAATATCGGGCGTAATACCTTTTTTATCACGCATAGGTCTTCCATTATTTGTGTAAAATATGGCACCCGAATCTGCTATTTGACTTAATCCACGATACTTACGAGCAAAATCAAATTTTTGAATTAATCGTCCCGAAGGTGTATAATATTTTGAGGTTGTCATTTTTAATGTGGAATTATATGGCAAAGGTACTATTGTTTGTACCAAGCCCTTACCGAAAGAATTTTCACCGACAATAATGCCTCTGTCTAAATCTTGTATAGCACCGGCTAATACTTCGCTCGCACTTGCACTGTTGCCATTAATCAGTACTGCCAAACGAACATTCGGCTCCATAGGATTTATTAGGGAACGATATATTTTGTTTTCGCGGAACTCACGTCCTTTTGTTGTAACAATAGTGCTGCCTGTGGGTACAAATATTTTTGCAATTTCTATGGCTGATTCGAGCAATCCGCCGGGATTATCGCGCAAATCCAAAATCACTCCTGCCAAAGGTCTTTGTTCTTGCAAACGAATCAATGCCTCACGCACTTCATCTGCACTTTTTCTGGAAAATCTCTCCAAGCGCACATATCCAATACTGTCATGAACAAAACCACTGTAGGAAACGTTTTGTACTGTGATATTTTGTCGTGTCAAAACAACGCGCACCATATCACTCATGCCCTCGCGTGAGATTGTGAACACAGCCGTTGTACCTTCTTTACCGCGAGTATATTTGCGCAAGCCGACAGTAGTTTCATTTTGTATAAATGCTGTGTCAATTTTTATGAGTCTGTCGCCTATACGCAGCCCATTTCTTTCTGCGGATGTACCTTCATAAATATCCGTTATGGTTAAAATACTGTCACGAACAGCAGCATTAAAACCAAAACCAATATATGTTCCTGTGGTGAGAATATCTATATCATCACTTTCGCCTTCTTCATAAAGCTTTGTGTATGGATCCAATTCCGTCAGCATATTCTCTATGCCAAGTTTAACAAATTTCTCAGGGTCAATTTCATCCACATAGTTTTGGCTCACCTCACGAAACAATGTACCGAAAATTTCCAATGACCGATTAATTTTATGATAATCGGCATCACTTTTCTTCGGAACCACTGCACTAAGCGAAGAAGTACAGAAAAGAACTGCTATGATGGAAAAATAAAGTCGCATTTCCCTGATGTAAATAAAAAAAATTTGAACAAGTACCGTGCCGTTAGAATTTTTTGGCTATTATTAGCCATGCTTTATTGTAAGGTATTGTTTTTTATTCAAGCAAAACAACGCAATAATGAGGAGTTAATGCTACGTGAATATACGCATGAGAGTAGAGTTCGACCTTTTTATGGCTTTCGTTGATGCATGGCAATGATATAAAAAAGGGACATTCATTGTGATGAACATCCCTTTGAGGTCTATGCTGCATGCCTTGGTTAATAACCAAATCGTTTTGATAAATGTTCTATTGCTGTTTGCACTGTCTTATCGGTTTTTAAGTAATTTTCAATCATTTCGCAAGAATGTAACACGGTTGTATGGTCACGTCCTCCAAAATTCGCCCCTATACTTTTCAGCGATAATTGTGTCATCTGTTTCGTTAAATACATGGCAACTTGGCGTGCCAGCACAATTTCATGCTTTCTGGTTTTGCCCTCAAGTGCTTCCAAAGTAAACTTAAAATATGAAGCCACAGCTTTTTTAATATCATCAATGGTTAATGATTGCTGAGGAATGGTTTGGGAATATCCTTTCACCACTTCTTGAGCAAGCTGCAATGACATTTCCCTATTGTCCAAAGATACCTTAGCCAATACGCTAATAAGAGCACCTTCCAATTCTCTCACACTTGAGCCGATATTACGAGCAAGGTATTCGGCAACAGGTGCAGAAACTTCAAACCCTTCATCTGCACTTTTACGCTGAATAATTGCTAATCGTGTTTCATAATCAGGTGGTTGAATATCCACCGTTAACCCCCACTGAAAGCGTGAGAGCAAACGTTCATCCACACCACGCAACTCTTTGGGCGGTTTATCGCTTGAAAGTATAATTTGCTTACCGGATTGATAGAGCGCATTAAATGTATGGAAGAAATTATCTTGTGTTTTTTCTTTACCACTGAAAAATTGAATATCATCCACGATGAGTACATCAATGCTGCGGTAAAAATTAGTAAATTCATTCACCTTGTTATTTTGGATTGCATTCACATATTCGATGGTAAAACGCTCGGAATTGGTATAGAATACACGCAAATTGCGGTTATTTTGCACAATATGGTTACCTATCGCCTGTATAAGGTGCGTTTTTCCCAAACCTGTGCCGCCATAAATACATAATGGATTGAATTTTGTTTTCCCCGGCGAGTCGGACACAGCAAGCGCCGCCGATACAGCAAGTTGATTGCTGTCGCCACGTATAAAATTATCAAAAATATAGCGCGGATTAAGATATGTCGGATAATGCTGAACCGCTTGAGGAGTATTAATGAATGGCAAAGCTGCCTGACCGGATGTCGGTGCCGGCGGATTGCGCAATGCCGGTAAAGTAATGGCACGATCTTCCAAGGAACTTTTGCCCTTATCAACGACGACTTGATATTGTAAACGTGCTTTTGACCCTAAAACTTGACTCACTACTTTGCGTAACAAAGTAAAGTAATGCTCTTCAATCCACTCACAAAAGAACTGACTTGGAACAGATATAACAAGCACATCTTCCTGCCAGCGAAGTGCTTTTGTGGGAGCAAACCATGTTTTGAACATCTGGTCGCCAATATTATCTTTAATCAACTGAAGACAGACATCCCAAAGCTCTATAGCTTTGGGGTCATCAGTTAATTCAACTGTATCTATTGTATGTTTTTTTATTGGTTTTTTTATTTCCGCCAAAGACGGGAACAAATTAAATGTCTCTAAAGCTTTTCCCAAGCTTACCTCCGTTGATGTTTCCCCCCTATTTGAAAATTACTCACAGAACGTTACCTAATGTTCCTCACATTCATAATCACAGACAATCAGCCATGCCGAATGATTGCTTCAGCCATGACTTATGTGACTTCTTTGTGTTTTGTAGTAGGTAGCGTATGCCCTCCTTAAATGCTGCTTTATAGCATACGCCGTGGTGTAGTATGAAGTTGTGAAATGCGAACGAGTGTGGAACACTTGCTCTTATTTCGAGTGCGAAAATGCGGATAAATCAGCCATATTTCCAAATCTGGACGCAGATATTTTTTTTCAAAAACCACTTGCATATCTGGAACTCTGTTTGAGATGTCCGTTTTATGCACGTTTCACGTAAAGAGTAAGTGGAAAACTACATGGAAGATATTGATAAAAAACAACTTACACAACGATAAAAAAAACGGGGTCGCCCCCGTTTCACGCATAATACTATGATTTTTTTGAACTTGCGATTGAGTGTCACCAAGCGACCATCTCATAACTTTTTTGCAAGAAACTTTATTTTCCCAACAGTACAGACAGCCCGGCAGGAAGACGACTGATTCCTATCATAATGAAAACGATGAACCCCAAAGTCATGAACAAGGTATTGCGGAAGCGTATGCTGTCCTCCGCAGTACGCCATTTGGCAGCCAAATGCAATAAACCAACACCAATCAGATTGGTGATTGCATGCTCCATACGCAAACGATCGAAACCTACCTCAATGGTCATCATGGTAAACAAAACAAGTCCCATCAAGGTCTGTATATCAGCCGAAGAGGTTAGCACAATACCCAAGATTCTGTCAAGTTTGCCGAATTTCGATTTCATCAACCAACTCAAGGTATATTTTACCAGCACAAGGGCTGTGGCTAAAAAAACAATATTGCGCCAATGAGAATGGGCAATCAAAAGTATATCCATAAAATCCTCCGAAAAACTGAAGGTGTGAGAAAAAAATATGTGTTAGGTTAATATATCTTTTTTCAACATGATGCCCAAAGAGGCAGCATAGAAGACGATACAATGCCCCACCAGAATTGTTGCCGACATGAGAATCCTCGATGTTTCCGGCGGATTATCAAATATCATACGCCATCCCACCAAATGATTGGTGAAAAACAGCGGACGCACGACATCTAATGATTCCGCATCAAGTGATGAGATGATGGTAAAGACAATAATGATTGCCATTGTCCCCACGATAGGTCCGATGGCATTTTCGACCAATGCCGAGAATAGAAAAGCCAATGATGCGACTGTGGTCATGCTCAAGGAAGCATACATATAGCTCAGACCAAAACGCCATAGAATATCACTTTCCTGCAATATCGTAATCTTACTGCCTATGATAAGCAATTCCCCTTTGCCGAAAAATAGGACGCTCAAGCCCAAACTCAATACACTCATCCATAGAATTAATGCATTCACATAGATAAGAGCTGCAAAGAACTTGGCTGTGACCACACTAAAGCGCGACACAGGACGAGTCAATATCATCCTATATGTGCCTGCAGTTGCTTCACCCGCCAACATATCGCCCGCAACAAGCGATATAAGCAATGGAATATGAACAAATAAGCTGTTCAACACAATAAATGCAATTAAGTATCCATTCGTTAAATCGCCCGAAAACTCAAACATTTGGCGCAATGACTGTGTGAACAATGCAAAGTATTGCTCACCCTCCGAGTACATTGCCACCTGAATAATGGGCACCAAAATCCCCACTGCAATAAAACCTATATAACTTCGCCACTTAGAAAAAATCTTTATCAACTCGATATGTAAAATTGTCAGCATATTCTCCCCTTTTGGCTTATCCGTGACCGGAATGTTTTGTGATGGATAAAAAGTATTCTTCCAATGATCGCTTGGCTTCAATACCAAGTACGGCAATGCCATTATTCACTAAGTACTCATTAATGGCTGCGGTATCATTGTGCTCCATATCGAGCATGATGTCCGCATTATCTGTCATGGTGATAAATTTGCTCCATGGCGATTGGCGTAAAAGTTCAAGAGCTTTATCCGGTTCTGAAGTGGTAAAACGTACCACAGAATGACCCTGCAACAAAAGCTGACGCACTTCGCCCTCCACCACAGTTTTGCCTTTATTGATAATCGCCATTCGATTGGCTATCATCTCCACTTCGGGAAGTATATGGGAAGATAAAAAGATGGTTTTCTCTTGTTCATTGGCAAGCATCAAGATCAGATCGCGCATTTCCTTCACGCCCACAGGATCCAGACCATTCGTTGGTTCATCAAGAATAATTAATTGAGGATTATGGAGCAATGCCTGCGCTATGCCCAAACGTTGTTTCATTCCATAGGAAAAGGTTTTTACTTTACTCTCGGCACGCTCATGCAAATTCACCAATTCCAATACCTTCATAATATTGCTTCGTGAAGTATCGGCACCGGACAATCTGCCCAATAATTCCATGTTTTTAAAAGCACTCAGATATAAGTAAAAATCCGGCTTTTCAACTATCGCACCGATATTGCGCAATATCTCATTACGATGCGTAAACAGCGAATGACCAAATACGCTGATGCTGCCGGAAGTCGGGCGGATTAAGGTCATCAACATACGGATGGTGGTACTTTTTCCGGCACCATTCGGACCCAAAAAGCCGAAGATATCACCCCGATAGACCGTCAAATCAAGATTATCTACTGCACGAAAATTGCCAAAATCTTTCGTCAAACCCCGTATCTCTATCACGGGTTGAGCATGAGTCATACTATGTCCCAAATTGGTAACGATATGCTTTCAACCTTGCAATACTCCCCTGTCTCTATGTTCCACAGCATATCAAAAAAACTCATATCACGTATGACATTGCGAATTGTTGGAGTCAATAAATCCAAAAAACTATGTACTTTTCACAGTTGAACGTGAGAAAACTATAATCACTTGCATAATGCATCAAAAGAAAACAACTAATTTTGATACCATCATTTGAGTGCATTCAGTATGGAACGAAAAGAATTTTTACGATTAGCAGCACTTTTACCATTTGTTGGAGCAGGTATGAATATCAAAGCACTTTCAACATTAGCAGAACATTTTCCCGCAACCGACACAATGCCTGCATTGTTTTTAGGACATGGCAGCCCCATGAATGCTATTGAAGAAAATGAATTTGTTGCAGGGTTCCGCACTATTGCCAAAACCATACCGCGTCCCAAAGCTATTCTTTGTGTGTCTGCCCATTGGGAAACAAAAGGAACATATGTGACTGCAATGGAACAGCCGCGCACAATTCATGATTTTGGCGGTTTTCCCCAAGCATTATTCGATGTGCAATATCCCGCGCCGGGCAGCCCAGCCTTAGCCGAAGAAACAAAAGCATTAATTACCAAAACAACAATCCTTTCCGATCATGAATGGGGCTTAGATCATGGCACTTGGAGTGTGGTCAAACATCTCTACCCCAATGCCGATATACCCATTATTCAATTAAGTCTTGATTATTCCCAACCGCCCCAATATCATTATGAACTTGCACAACAATTGCAGCAATTACGCAATAAAGGAATATTACTTATTGGCAGCGGAAATATGGTGCATAATTTACGATTATTGGATTGGAGAAAATTATCCGTCACTAATTACGCTTTTGACTGGGCTAAAGAAGCACAAGAAAAAATGACTTCCTATATTCTTTCCGATAATCATGACCAATTAATTCACTATGCAAAACACGGTAAAGCATTTGAGCTTGCCATCCCAACGCCCGAACATTATTTGCCATTATTATACATCTTAGCTCTCAAAAAAAAGAATGAACATCCTCAATTATTCAACAATCACTATGTGGCGGGTTCATTAACAATGACTTCTGTCATTATTGCATAATCCTTGATACAATCCTTAGAGAAAATACTCTGTCAATATTCATCGGAGCTTTCCATGAAAAAATTCCTTATTCTCATCATGCTGGTTTGCGGCATCAATGCAATGGCGCAAGAAAATGCCGCCTCTCTGCCCGAATTACAAGAATGGTATTCGTTGAAAAACACAGGATATGGAATATATTCTCTTAATCATTTACCTAATTTTTCATTACCTGAAGGCAAAAATACTCTTTCTTTGGACGGGAAACATATTATTTATAACCGATTTCCCTTCGATACAACTAATCAATATCCTCTACCAAATTTTAATGGTATTTGGCTTGATGTCGGCGATTTTAATGGTGACGGGATACAAGATGTTATTGCACAAGGGAATAGAATCTACTTTGGTGTCGAAAATGGGAAAGAGCCACCAACAGAAAAACCGCTTATCGTTCAAGGTAGTATGTTACCGTATGTAGGCGATTATAATGGTGATGGATATGATGACTTTTTCAGTGATGAGCAAACTTTGATTCTTGGCAATAAAGAACGTAGCAAGTTCCAATCTGTTCACATACCATATAATGACACCGCTTTCTCACCCTATAACAAAAACATAAGGATGATATTATATCCTTATGGTCAGAATGAAAGCCGTGAACTTCATTTTGCTATTTACCATGATATGCTCACCGGTACAGGAAGATATGTACTGTATTATGCACGTATTCAGTTTGAAGAGCTACAGCCCGATAGCATTATTGCCAAAGGAACATTACTTGATAGTCTAGAATATGTCTATGATGCCAATCATGAAAATGGATTTTACCCACAGTCAAGTGTTGTGCAACATATCAATGGAGAAACACGATTCGCATTGCAAGACTTGACATCAACACGTTTTTTTTATTTAACGAATACATTTGAGGAGTTTAGAACTTGGGAACATACTTCGGTTTATAAATATGTATTAAAACATAGTATTGATGGTGATACTATACCTGATTGGTGTGAGTACAAAGGAAATTTTAATGGAAGTTTTTTGAAAATGTATCATGGACCATTAGGCAATGATACAATCCCCTTTGCAGAGTTTAATTTTCAAGGATCCGGGTTAAAATCTGTTGTTTCTTTGTTTGATGTCAATAATGATAATATCAACGATATTGCTTTTACACAAGAATATGGAAACAATAGCCGTTTTTCTATCTATCTTGGTCTTGATTGGCGGAAAGTGAGTGTGAATGAAGTCGCTGAATACGATTCTTTCAAAATTCATCAAAATATTCCTAACCCTGTTCAAAAAGACAGAAAAACTCTTTTGCCTGTGTCGCTCAAACAACAAGGTAATTATTCGATAGTGCTGTATTCTTTGCAAGGCAGCAAAATAAAAGACCTTTTCAATGGTGAATTATCCGAAGGTGAGCATAATATTCCTCTTGATCTTATGGACTTATCCGCCGGAATGTATATCGTCAAAATGAGCACCGGTTCTGTTTCTCGAGAACGTGCTATCATGATTGGAGAGTGAGTTAAATTCTATTCTTTTTTTGCCCCATCCCGTCAATAGTCCCGAATGAATGACATGATAACGGAAAAAATACGTCCACCCCGTCAGACTACGTCTGCCAACCCTCAATGAGAACCCACCCCGTCCTGCGGACACCCCTCCGATGGTGGGGATGAAATTCAATCCCAAAGGGATGATAGGTTTATAGGATTATGATGTTAATTTTTTGCCCCATCCTATCCTTCCCCGCGGGGAAGGCATAATAAAATTCTCCCCGACGGGGAGCAAAAAGAGGGGCTCATTTTTATGATTCAATCCCAACGGGATTATACGTTTATAGAAAAAACAATCCACCCCTTCCATTTCCACCAGTGTGCCACACCTCAAGATGAGAATTTTTCAGATTGTGCTACTAAAGACTATTCCATCCCTTGCCTTTTGCTTCTACTGAGAGTCAAAATGGGGAAAATGAAGCAATCAAGAACATGAAAGCTGTATATTCATTTGGCTATGATGTATAAAGTACGTATGTTTGCGCGTGAGTTGATGTTTGCCACGGCAAATTGAAATGTACAGATGAAGCACATAAACGAACCAAAGAGATACAAACACCAATTCATGATAATGTTTAAGAAACTATTCTGATTGTCTTATAGACGTTTACTACTGATTATCATAATTTATAACCTTAGCCGATATGCACACCATATTGGTCTATGGTATTTATCAGAATAGAACAATCACTATATAGGATAACATCATGAAAACACTCTTTATAAGTGCGCTTGCTCTCTTTCTATCCTCCCAACTCTTTGCGCAGCAATGGGAAAAAATACAATATCCTGAAATCTATTATACATCGAAAAAACAAAATATTCGTAATCCTACATTAGTGGTACATAATAATATTATTATTGCTTTGCCAATTAACTCATTACCACTTTATACTTCCAAAGATAATGGCAGTACATGGCAAATGTGCGATACGAATGCTCTGAAAAATTTAGGTCTTGTGCGTGGGGATTCACTTAATTGGAGTATGCAATCAATAGATTTTACAAAATCGGCTGCATTTGCTAGGATAAGTACCCATAATGGTAAAGTTTCACGAAATTTTCTCGGTCGTTCACGCGATAATGGACAAACATGGCAATTCATTGATTTATCCACAATTTCTCAGAATGCTATTGATTCTAATGTGTATAGTGTAACTGCTGATGATAGGACGGTTATTGTAAGTACAGGAGATTCTTACAATACAAATCTCTTTATTTCCACCGATGAGGGCGATACATGGAAAGAAATGGCTTTGCCGAGAAATACCGTCAATACTAATGGTAAAATTGCATTATTTCAAAATTCCTTCATGTATGAAGGGCGGTTTTATGATGGCAAAGAATTTATTAGTACAGGAGGAGCATATAACGGGCGGTTTTTACTTTTTCAAGACATCAATAATCTCGTGTCGCAAAAACTTTCTGATTTCCCCAAATGGGCTGATTTATCCCAAAAAAAAGAATATTATCTGCAATGTGATCGCTTAGCGATTGCAGGGCAATATTTTACATGTAACGCATATGTATCGTATATTGAAAATTCTTGGGGCTACGCAGAATCTAAAATAGAATTTACCCCTGACTTAATGAAAGATATTGACTATAATAAAACATCCGGCATTAGTATTAATCCATTCAATGTACATTATGATACTCCGGGAGCTATGTATTTTACTTTAGTTGTAAGAACAATGAAAGATAGTGCTACAGTCCATCGTTATGTGAAAGTGTCACCTACTCATGACGGGAATGTTGAAATACTTGCAGATGATTTTATTGTATCCAACTCGAACAACAATTATTATACGCCATTAATTGCTGTTACCGATAATGCAGTATTGATTGTAAATAATGGTGGTGAATTATACCGTTTTCAAAAGTCTTCAGTATCTGTCGAAGAGCAAGTTTTTGATGCAACTAGAACCTTAACTTTGCAGCCCAATCCCGCCAAAGAACAAATACATATTTCTTTTGATACACCCGTGAGCGGCATCTATACTTGTGAATTGCATGATATGATGGGAGCAAGTATTGCATCTCTTGGCTCTGCCACGCTCGACAAAGGACAGCAATGGAATTTCGACCATGATATTCATACTCTACCCAATGGATATTATCGCCTCATAATCAAACATCAATCCCAAGTCTTTTCTGTACCTTGTATTATTCATAAATAAGGAGAATAAATATGAAAACACTCTTTATAAGTGCGCTTGCACTCTTTCTATCCTCCCAACTCTTTGCGCAGCAATGGGAAAAAATACAATATCCTGAGTTGTTAATGAAAAATATTAATCTATCTCAACCAAAGTTGATCGTTAACAACAATATTTTGTATGCTATACCACGTTTTCCATATCCCCCTTATTTTTCTAAAGATAATGGAACCACTTGGTATGTAACTGATACAAACAACTTGAAATCCATAGCTCGAAATGTCAAAAGTGTTAGCAGAATTGCATTTACAAATTCATCAATGGTAATAACGATTCCCGGTGGTCTTGCTCGCTCATTTGATAATGGACAAACATGGCAAAAAATTGATTTTTTTTCCTTTGTCAATAATACCATAGACACAAATATTTTAGCATTAACGGCATACGATAGAACAGTAATAGTGAAAACGGGTGTACAGGATAATGTTAATGCTTATATATCCACTGATGAGGGAAATACATGGAAAGAAATGGCTTTGCCCAAAAATACTTTCGATGGACAACTATTCAAGCTATATCAAAATTCAATAATGTATGAGGGTCAATTTTATGATGGCAAAACATTAGTTCGAAGACCAGGACAAGTTAATACTACTAGAATGCGTTTTTATCTCATTCCTGATATTCATAATCCTCTTTCGCAGGCAACAACTGAATTCCCCGTATTCATTGATTTTGCTGATAAAGATGAAGAATATGATGATTGTAGTCGTTTGGGAATTGTAGGCAACAATTTCACCTGTAATGGCGACTTGACTTATCTTGATGGGAAATGGCAATACAGAGCAACCATCACACCAAACCCTATGACTGTAGTAAAAGATATTGATTTTTACAATGTGCCATATCAGTACGTATATTTTGCTGAAGAGAGATTTCCTAACTATTATGATATACTTGGTTCATATTATGATACACCCGGAAATATTTTTTATGGCATTATTGTACGGAGAAAAAGTGACAGTGCTGTAGTCCATCGTTATGTGAAACAATCTTCTCCATATAATGGGAATTTTGAAATACTTGCAGATGACTTTGTTCTACCGAAAGATCCAATAAAATCTTATAATTATATGTTCCTTTCTGCCGTGACCGATAATGCTGTAATTATTAGAAATAACAATAATGAATTATACCGTTTTCAAAAGTCTTCAGTATCTGTCGAAGAGCAAGTTTTTGATGCAACAAAAACCTTAACTTTGCAGCCCAATCCCGCTAAAGAACAAATACATATTTCTTTTGATACCCCCGTGAGCGGCATCTATACTTGTGAATTACATGATATGATGGGAGCAAGCATTGCATCTCTTGGCTCTGCCACGCTCGACAAAGGACAGCAATGGAATTTCGACCATGATATTCATACTCTACCCAATGGATATTATCGCCTCATAATCAAACATCAATCCCAAGTCTTTTCTGTACCTTGTATTATTCATAAATAATCAGCATGAAAATAAATCAAATCACAAAATTCTTGTATATCGCTATCCTCATTGTATTCACGACTTTTTCCGCCTCTGCACAATGGCAAAGTTGTACGCCTTTATACGGAGGATATTATTTTTCCTTGCTTCAAGTCTCTGATAATATCATTATCGCAGGAAGCGGCGGTTATGGTACATTCCGTTCAACGGATAATGGTAGTACTTGGAACCGCGTCATTAATAGTAAAGATGGTTTAGCAATAACACAAAGCGGCACCTCGCTCTATGTGGCAAATGAGGAAGGCGTATATCATTCAATGGACAGCGGTGCAACATGGACAAAAACGCAGCAAGAAGGATTACCAAAAAACCTTACGATAACAACTGTAAAAGCCGTTGATAATCAACTATTTCTCGGAGCTATTGAAGGTGCTTATCGTTCACAGGACGGAGGAGCAACATGGTCACAACTTACGACGATAGGCGATAAAGAAGTATGGAGTTTTCTTTCAGATAATGGAAAAATCTATGCAGGAACGGGAGGACAAGGATTGTATTTGTCAACAGATAATGGCAATACATGGAACTTTGCAGGTATGGATGGAATGACAATCTTTTCTCTTTATATGCACGATGCACGGATTATCGCCGGGACGAATGATGGAATATTCATGTCAGAAAATGGCGGTAATTGGATTTCATCCGGCTTAACAGGGCTTTCCATTGCGGCAATTCATTATCATAATTCGAAGTATCTTGCAGGCACAAGCACCGGAATATATTATTCGGATGATGGAGGAAAAACATGGGGAAATACAGAATTAGAAGGATATTCGATAACATCATTTGCCATATCAAATTCTGTACTCTTTACATCAACAAACAATGGTATTTTCAAAAATAATAATGGCAAATGGCTTATTACCGGGGCACATTCCTTTGGTAATAGTGTCTCAAGTATGACAACGCTCAATGGACGTATTTTTGCAGGTACGCAAAGAGGATTATATATTTCTGATAATGGAGGGATAAATTGGAATACTGTTCAATATGACGGGAGCAATATTACTACCTTAGAAGTCTTTGGAAATACATTACTTTTCGGTACTGATAAAGGTCGTTCATTTCGTTCCGATGATAATGGTAATACGTGGTCAGCATTACGACTTTTACCTCTTGCCGGATATATTTATACTTTTGCTGTCCGTGATAATTGGGTAATCGTCGGTACAAATGCCGGTATTTTCAGATCAAGTACGAATGGACAAATATGGGAACAAAGTAATACTCCGGCAAATCTTAAATCTTGTCGCACTATCATCTACGATAATGATATACTCTATGCAGGTGCAAACAATGGTGTGTACAGCTCAACCGATAATGGCGGAAGTTGGCAATTGCGGGCTGCTATCCAAACCGAAGTACGTTCTATGAAAAAAATAGAGAATCGTTTTTATGCGGGTACATCGGGCAATGGGCTTTTTTTCTCGGATGATGGTACACAATGGGCTAAAATAACAAATGGTTTTCCGGGTTCTACGGTAAATGCTTTATCATCGCTTCCTCAGGGATTGTTCGTTGCCGCATCGGAGGGTTTATTCTATCGGGATAATCAAGGTATGAAATGGAAAACTGTGAGTACACCGTATATAACTATTCAAGATTTCACCGTTCTCAATGATTCATTGCTCTATATCACCAATGGACAAAATATATCTTTTGCATCTCTTCAAGCAATTACTGATAATACTGTTGGGATATCAACAAACGCATCCTTAGAGGGTTTATCATTATCCATAACACCACATCCTGTTATTTCAGAAGGAAAAATTGTCTTTTCCGGTGATCAATCATTACTTCTTGCTCTTGAAGTATATAATGTTCAGGGTGAAATGATATATAAACATATCCCCAACGATAGTATGGACAATACTCAGTCCATCAAACTTCCGCCCCTCTCATCAGGTTTATATATTGTAAAAGCACATACGCAAAACGGTATTGTCACACTTCCTTTCATTGCACAATAATATGTACATCAAAAAAAAGAATTAACAATGCCTATGAAATAGAATAATACTGATTTTTGAAATTTTATTCTCATCAGCAGAAAGTTAGTCACAATGATTCGAATACTTATTGCAGTTTTTGCATTATGTCTCATAACGGATATTTCCTTACTGAGCCAAGATTTTGCGAAAGACACACTGTGGTCAGCAACAGTTCCGCATAATGGAACTATTTCAGCGAAGTTGATGTTTCATCCCGATGGGAATACCCTCTTTGCCACATCCGATCATTATTTGTATGAATATCGTACCGAAAATGGTTTATTGCTCAAGACACGTATGACCCAAAGCGGCAGTGCCATTATTGATTATCAGATAAGCCGCGACACACAGACCATTTTTCTTTTGACAAGACAATATATTGAAATTTGGGATATAAAAGCAGGATTTACAAAAAAAATTCCCCTGAAAAATCAAGGTGTTACCTCCTTCGCTGTTTCATCGGACAACACTATTGCTTTTATTGGATATTATAATCGCGGATTAGAAAAAATGTCATTAATCAACGGTGAAGTCCTTGCCTCAACGCTTGACGTAGGGTATGAAATATCGCTCAAACCGGATGAGAGTGAAATTGTCTGCTTTTATGCACCCATGACCCATAGAACAAGCATTGTCAATACTGATGATTTCAAAATAATTCATACATTACCTCCAACCACACATACGCCGCAATACTCTGCCGATGGAAAATATATTATTGGCATTGCCAGCAATAATTCCGTTTCTATTTATGACAGAACAGAAAATAAACACTATACCCTTTCGGGTCATAAAGGAAAAATAACAGGAATTTGTTTTGCACAGCAAGGAAAATACATCTTTACCTCCTCGGTCTATGAACCGAAAGAAAATCATGGGTATCGCATATGGGACATAGAAAAAAAACAATTATACAAAGCGGGACCCGCACAACTCAATGCGCAAAAAATCACCCATTCACGGCATCAATCACTTTTTGCATTGAGTTCCGGCGATACAGGAAAAATTATTCTGTGTAAACATGAGGATTTACCATAATCTTGTGTACATCATTATTCGCTGACCGTCCACTTTTTTCTTATAACTATTTTTTCATTTTAGTGATTTTTCGATGATGAATACCATGAGATATACCATAACTTTGCTTGTAAGCATCATAATACCATTGCTTTGTCAAGGGCAGACCTTACTTCCCGACACTATACAATTTTCTCAATTACGTCATACACTTCTCGATCAAAAGCGTGTACTCTTCAGCGATACGAATTATAGTAACGGAAAATTATTTTCCATGTGGAATTATAGTGACGGTACACCGACTGCAATCCATAATTACTATAATATGCAAGGCGGTTTATTGGTTGAGCCACAATCCGAAATACGATATCCGGCAGTATGTTCCACCGACACAAATTTTCTTATTGTTGTGAGCAGTGTGGTTAATTCTTTGATTGATTCTATTCCGCTGTCATCATTATCGGGCAGACATGATTATAAAAACCCATTATTCGGGCTTTCGCTGCATTATGATGTATGTGCACCATCACGAGTAAAACATATAGCCGGTACAACGCGCTCTTATCACGAAACATTTCCTGATTGGTCCGATAAATCCGGTGGCGCATTCGGCTTTATATCACGCACAGGTGGTGTTGACTCCGTTTTTGCCGATGGAAATAAACGACGTGTGTATTTTCCGGAAAACATTACTGCTCCAACTACCATTCTTTCCCATCCTTATCCGAATGATGAATTTGTCGGTGAACATAAAGTAACCCATAATGTGATTCATCAAAAAATATTTGATAAAATTTATGGACGTGAAGTCTATATCTCTGTTCATCTACGCCGTTTGGATACCATAACAACGCAACCCGACGATACCGTGGCAATAGTCCGTATCCCTTACACAACGAAGCCGGGAATGGGAATACTCAATACTCCAACGCATTATATAACCTTCGACAGTGTGCCACGCCGTGATGTCTCCCCTCTTCCCATGCGCGCAACTCTTCCGCCATTTGAACGTGGTCTTACGTTGCCGCTTCACAAAACAATACGTAAAGATTTTGTCATCACACGTTCTATGTTGCCTCCACAGAAAGATATAACGTTGACAGCACATTTTCGCTTAAAAGGTGATGAAAGTTTACCTCGTAATATTATACTTGACGGCTCCGAAAATCATCGTCTTTGGGCACCGAATTTACCGGCACATGACACATCCACCGCTGCGGATGGTACCATAAAAAGGATGGAACCCGAAATACTATATATGGGAAAAAGTCCCGTCGCAATTGATTGGGTTCGCTTGGAAACACCAATGGCACAAAGACTTCTGCGAGGAGAATTTGATCATGTCATTCAATCCTCTTTACTCCACACACTCGACAGTATGCACCATGGCAGATTTGTCCGCAATGATGCATGGCAAGGAGCATACACAGGAAAAATTCGCTGGCATAGAATATGGTTACCGGAAGAAGAACCGCCACGTTCATTCCATGCTCTGGGATATGTCAATCATATTTTACAAGGACGTGGCATGACAGAAACGAATTATACTACACAATGGCTTTTCCGCGAATTTGATGAAAATGGCAATGGCATTGACGGTGTTGACCCGCAGAATCTCTATCGCGCCACTCAAGTGCGACATTATTCAGAACATTTTGCACGAGAAGCAAATACAAAAGAAAATTGGCGAGGCGATACCTATAGTCTCATCGCACATAATGCAGTACCTTTTTCATGGTATTCCCGCGGCGGCATCCAAGAAAAAAATCTCGGAATATTTAATGGCTATTTTTCTCCCGATAAAAAAGAACAATATACTTTTGGGAATGTACCTGTGTCGCAAATGCACAATGAAATTTTTTATCGCTTTTTACCGCAATATCATCCATCATCATTAATTACAATCGAAGGATATATTGCAAAATATGCCACCGATCCATTTATGCTCTTCGACACAAAGCACTCGTGGCTGGCAAGTATGTGGTGGTCTCCGCGTATTCAAATGTTCAATTATAGTTACAACGATTACAAAACATGTACACCCGGCATTACGTGTCCGCGTACTGCACGCATTGATGGCGTAAGAATGAACTCCGGCGAAGAATTACGGTTTAGTCTTTGGCTTCAATGTGTTTTAGGTATGAAAGGATTTGCAGTCTGGACATCACGTTCAAAAATCCTTTCCGATATGTGGGATGAAACTTCTAATTTACCGGATACTTCAGGATTTGAATTTAATGAAAGAAAAATGGGATTTATTTCCCCTCATCAATTTACAATCAGCCATGCATTTCTTCCCAAAAATCCCGATAATCACGCATGGCACCATAATGATATTCTTGGCAGCGATTATGTGCAAATCAATGATCCGATGAGGATTGATATTTATGCTCAACCCTTAGATACCATTGCCGCATATCAGGGAGTACAGAAAAATAAAATATATCTTGGCAGAAAAAGTATGCGCCATGAATTAAAAAAATTCCAAGATAAAATGACTTCGATACAAACCGTTCTCGCTCGTTTGCGCTTAGATTCTTGGTATGCAAAAGGATACAAAACATATTCTCTCCATCGCGATACAACCACGCAAATGTTTTTTGAGAACTATTTTGATATTCCATCAAGTACCACACAAAAATTATCATACGATGCTACGACAAAGTCCGTGGTTTATGAAAAACCGGAAGCAGCCGACAGCAGCTTTTTTGATATGACCATACTCAGAGACAGTCAAGACTCAACATCACTTTATATAGGCATACTCAATCGTCGCCTTGATCCCGTATTTACTATATTACCCCAAGAATCTCTCAGCTTCGGCACTACATTATTCGACCCCGAAATAAGTACAAAAGAGAAATTTTGTTCACTGCCAACGCCCGAATTTGATTCTTTACTCAATATGCAAAACACAAATCTTACAACATTTCATCCTTATTGCCAAAAAGGCAGCCGCCATATAATCATTCCCTTTGATTTTTCTTCTTTACCGATAAAACCGACAAAAATTGTATTACAAGAACTTGGTAACAGTGAAAATGCAACAATTCAACATCAAGATAAAATAGCAGTAACCTTATTGCCCGGTGAAGGAAAAATACTACGATTAACGTTTCTGACAACGTCGCAGAATCCCGAACCGGAAGAATCAACAGACATCACTATCGCACCCAATCCTGCAAATGAGGAGCTTACTATTTCCTATCCAGCACAAAATGGTGTGCTGACAATAGCAGAATTAACAGGCAATATTATAATCAATGAACCATTCACTAACTCACATACTCTCTCAGTAAAAGAATTACCGATAGGAATGTATATTGTGAAAATAACAACATCACAGAAGACAGTCTATGGTAAAGTAATGATTCACCATTAAAAATGGCATAATAAAATTAAAAAACAATCCGAACATTCCCCTCATTGAGGGGTGGCAGACGGAGTCTGACGGGGTGGAAAAATTGCCGCGATTATGTATCATTCGTACTATTCTATGAATATATCGCTCCTTCGGAGCTTAAATGAAATTACATCCCGTCGGGATGACACGTTTATAGTACGTATAAATTCATCCACCCCGTCCTTTCCATTCCTTAAACCTATAAGGTTTGAAGCCCCATCCCGTCCTTCCCCGCGGGCAAGGCATAAAAGACTTCTCCCCAACGGGGAGAAAAAAAGAGGGGCTCATTTTTATAATTCAATCCCAACGGGATTATAGGATTATCAGGATACATTTTTATCTACTTTCTCGAAAATAATTGCACCATCAATGACATGAATGAATTAATCGTGCTCTTCATGTGCAGACAGTCTTCATGAAAGTATTGATTAAATCCACAGCAATTCGATAGTAGCCCATTGAATGATTGAGCAAAATTTTTTTATATAAAAGAAAGTATATTGTGAGCTATGTCTTATGTCTCGATTTTCATCCGAGTCACTTTAACGATAATGGTAAAAAATACCTTTATCGAAGGGTGTCCACAAAGCAGCTTTTTGTCCCGATTTTTTCAAGGCAGAATTTGTCCATGTATTGCAAGTGAACAATAAAGAATATGTGCGATGGGCATCATAAAAAGCATCATTATTTCCATAATTAGCTGTGGTGTGAATATGGAGCGGTTTATTATTGTGGGTCTGAAAACTTTCACGAATATATGCACATAATTGCCGATATTCTTGCTCGGTCACATATATTTTTTTCATTGATTCATTGGTGTCGGGTCTATTCTCAAACCATGTGACATGCATTGCAGAAGTGCTTAAACCGAAGGCAGCTTTATAGGCGGTGGAAAATGTCAAATCTGACCAAGTGGGCGTATCAAGATAAAATCCCTTGTCGCCCCATCCGAAGGAAATATATGATGCATTATGTTGAGGTATAACACAATGGGAAGCATCAAGAAAAGAAGACCAATTGCACAGAGGATGATGCACCGGAACAACAATATCCGTATGCACACCATTGGTGGAAAGAAATATAAGAATGTCACCGCACGAATACTCTTTTTCGTCATTGATGGTAATGCGCGAAAAAACAAATGCAATCACTAAATAGCATAATATAAAAGCAAGAAAAAATGTACAGAAAGCTACACCGATTTTCGCCAATATTATCATAGTTTGATTGAACATTATTCTGCTTTTCCATATCCCTTAAATCGGTCGAATTTTGCACTGTACAAAACAATATTTAAGGATTCGTCGCGCAAAGTGCCACCTGAAGGCGACAAATAAAATATGGCTTTATGGTCTGTCGGTTCTTTAGCAAGTCGTCCTTGTGCATCCACATAGAAATTGAGGGTATGATATCCTAAATGGAGCGGAGCAGTATGCAGTTGCGCTAATAAATTATCGGGTGTGTAAACAAAAATATCCGGCATCATACAATATGGTAAGTACTAAAATTAATGAACTACAGCTTCTGTTTTATATTTTTTTCGCAGCATTTTCGCAGCAGTATTTGCTTCGTCTTGAGTCGCATATCCCCAAAGCTTAACAATATATCCGGGATTTTTATCAATCACAATACGTTCATAATATGCTTTGACGCCGCGCTGCTCCCATTGTTCGGTTTGTTTGAGGGCATCTTCTTCGGAAAGTGATGTCCCCACTTCAATTTCATAAGGCAATAATGTGGGGTCAAGCCATCGCACTTCCACACGTCTATTGATTGTTTTATGGCGTTCTTCGCGCTCAATCATATATATAGGTTTTTTATTTGATAAAGAGCGTGTGCGAATTTGATCGGGATTTGCTCCTGATTTTATGAGTTTTCTTCGTACAGATTGCGCTCTCAATAAAGCAATAGCAGTGGCATCATCACCCTTTTCTTGTAATTCTGTATGACCAACTAATTCAATAATTTTTGTTGGATTTTTTTGTAGTGTTTCTGCCAATAATTGTAAAGAAGACGAATATTCATCATCAATTTCGGCATTGGGTGCTTTAAATTGCACAAGCATTTGCGTTGCGGGTTGCTCCCATTCACTGTCCGGATAAATCATAAATTCATCTTCGATTGTTTTTGTCGGCACAATCAAAGCCCCTGTCAGCACGGAGGAAGCGCATTTTTCGGCATAATTATCAATTTTGGGAACGGTAATTTCATAATATGCTTTTTGGGCAATGGCTATTTCTGTTAATATTTCGGGCAAATGTTGGATGGATTGTTTATCTAAGGAATAATATTTTCCGCCGGTAGCAGCAGCAATATAGCGCAATTTGAATTGCTCGGGGGAAGTTTCATCCAAAGAAATCACATAGATTGCCGTACCTGATTGCAGTGCCTGTGATGCAATATCGCTGCCCGAGAGAAACAAAGAACTATTATCTGCACCGGCAGTAATAAGTACCACTACTTTCGATATATCCGCATTGCTGACAGCCGCATCAAGATTGGCAATGCCTCGCGAACAAGCCCTATAGACAGCCGATAAGCCGCTCGGTTTGGGTGTTTGCACATACGTAAAAAAGTCACGTGCATAGCCCGCATCCGTATATGCAATGGTTTGGGTTAATGTCTGATTAAAAGCAATAAGATTGACATAGTCTGTAGAAGGAAGCGAAGTCACAAAAGCGCGTGTCCCTTGAAATGCTTGATCCATTATGCCCTCCATATTTTCCGATCTGTCCAGGCAAAGTGACATAGCCACAGCACGATTATTCGTTTCGGGGTCAAATTGGGTCACGGATTCGGTCATTATCTCTTTCGCTGTGCCATCGCAGCCTACTTTGATTTTCCATTCAAGTAAGTTATCGCCATTTTTTCCCAAGCCGCCAACGAATGTGCCATTGTCATCCATGACTACGGCACGCAAGATATGTTTATTGCCGGAAACGCGCGATTTGACAATACGCATTGCATGGGGATTGCCCTTTTTGTCGGTTGCTGCACGCATTTGACGCAAATAGGTCTTTGCAGCACTATCATGGTTATGTGTGAGAAATGATTCGGGCGCTGTAACAGCCACTTTATGATCTTGTCCTTGCGGTAAAGAGCCGGCATAGACATTCACCGTCCATTCTTGAGCCAAGGAATCACCGGAACTATTATAACCGACAATTCTATATGTCGTCGTTTTCTCGGGCGATAAAGACACCTTGTCTGTAGGAGCGAATTTTGAAGAAAAGCCACTGATGATTACGCTATCGGCATGTTTGAACGACCAATAGATTTCGGCTTTCTCGCCTTTCGGAATATCCGATCTGCCTCCGAAATTTTCTAAAGAAATTCCATTGGAAGCACATCCGGCGGAATACATCGCCACTGTACACAGCAAAATCGGTAACAATTGTTTCATGCAGTTTACTATCAAAATATTGCAGAATGAGTTTGAAGTGACGGAGCGTCTTCTACCATCAGCAGTAAAACTTCCGGCACAGATTACTGTACTTTTTCAGAGAATCGAAGAAAATGTACACATCACATTCAGCGAAATTACTTCGATTCCCGCAAAATATCGGCGGATGTAAACATTATTTGACCATTTTCTTTGACCATCACCCTTATTGTATCTCCCGCACCGAACTCTCCGGCAAGTATTTTAAGGGCTAAAGGATCGGCTATGGAACGTTGAATTGCCCTTTTCAGCGGGCGAGCCCCATATTGCGGATCATAACCGATTTTGCCTACCCACTCGATTGCCTCATCATCAAATTCAAGGGTAATATTGTTATCAGCCAAACGTTTGGCAAGCAAATGACATTGAAGGCGCGAGATAGAAAATATCTCATTTTGTGTTAATGGCTTAAACAATACTATCTCATCAATTCTGTTCAAGAACTCGGGGCGCATTTTCTTTTTCAACAATTCAATGATTTGCGTACGTATGCCACTCAATATACCGTCGCGATTCTCATCGTTAATATCATTGATTTTATCTTGTATCACCTCTGTCCCCAAGTTAGAGGTCATGATAATAATTGTGTTTTTAAAATTGACCATTCTGCCTTTGCTATCGGTAAGCCGCCCATCATCAAGCACTTGGAGCAGCACATTAAAAACATCCGTATGGGCTTTTTCGATTTCATCAAGCAAGACCACACTGTAAGGATGATTACGCACGGCTTCGGTTAACTGCCCGCCTTCTTCATAGCCGACATATCCCGGGGGTGCGCCAATAAGCCGAGAGACAGAAAATTTCTCCATATACTCGCTCATATCAATACGAATCATCGCATTTTCATCATCGAAAAGGAATTCTGCCAAAGCACGTGCAAGCTCGGTTTTCCCTACGCCTGTTGTACCCAAAAAGATAAATGATCCAATAGGACGATTGGCATCTTGCAAGCCCGCTCTTGAACGTCGTATCGCATTGCTCACAGCGCGTATGGCTTCGGTTTGTGCTATCACCCGCTGCTTCAAACGCTCCTCCATAGTGATAAGCTTGGTACGCTCTGCTTCCAACATACGCTGCACAGGAATACCTGTCCATTTAGCAACAATTTCTGCTATATCTTCTGCATCAACCACTTCTTTGAGCATTTTACTGTTCGATTGCAAAGCGATTAACTCTTCATTGGCTGCACTCAATTTTTTTTGCAATTCGATAATAGTGCCATAGCGTATCTCGGCAACTTTACCATAGTCGCCATTACGCTCATATTCCGCTGCCTGCTGTTTTGCTTTTTCTATCTCCGATTTCAAGGAACGCAAAGCAGCAATCGAACTTTTCTCATTGCGCCAATGCGCCTGCAATTCATTGCGCTTTTCTCGCAAATTTGCCAGCTCTTGTTCGATATCAAGTAAACGGCGCTTCGTTCTTTCGGTTTGTGAGTCTATCATAATTATTTCTGTAAAAAGTAATAATAATATTGCCGCAACACAGGTCATCACTACACAGTAATGGAGCAGCGCGGCACGGTAAAAGTATCATGTAACCATCTTTTAACCATAGCCAAAGACGATTCTATAACTTATAGATTTTCTATAAACATATAAACAACTCTATACCCCTCAGTCCAATCCCTTTACCCCACCCATAACAGCATTTGTTATGCTGTCATGACTATTTTCTCTAATTTCGCATGGCAATAATTTCTCTTTCACCGCCAAGAGTCAATGATGTACTTATAGAAACCGCGAGTGAAAAGTTAGAATTATCACAAAAAAACTTTCTATCCTTTATCAAAAGGTGATTGCTATGGATCCCGTTTTACGTCTTGGTATTATCGTCATTCTGAGTTATCTGCTCGGCTCCATCCCCACAGGTGTATGGATAAGCCGTGCCCTCTTCGGGTTTGATATTCGCTCCAAAGGCAGTGGCAATATGGGAAGTACAAATATATTCCGTGTCTTGGGATGGAAATGGGGAATTATCGTTCAACTCATTGACATCATGAAAGGGTTAAGCGCAGTGCTTTTCGTAAGCCATCTCTTCGGCGGTCAAATGCCCTTTAATAACAATACCCCCTTCGAAGACGAAACCGTCGTCAAACTCATCGCTGGGGCTGCTGCTGTCCTTGGGCATATCTTTTCCTTATTTGTCAATTTTCGCGGAGGCAAAGGCATCAACACAGCCGCCGGTATGTTAGTTGCTCTCGCACCCGTTGATGTCGGTATCGCCGCTGCCGGATTTCTTATCGCTGTCACTCTCTCCGGCTATATCTCGCTTGGCTCCATCATCGCCGCCATCACAATTCCATTAGCTATGATATTCCGCTACAATATTCTCCATGTCAATATACCCGGCTACCATACTATGGTTTATTTTGCTGCGGCAATAGCACTTATCGTCATCTATACCCACAGAGGGAATATCCGAAGATTAGCTTCAGGAACAGAAAATCGTTTTGCTAAACTCCAAATATTTAAGCACAAACACTAACACCTCGCCATCAATTCATAAAATTTTATAGACAAGGCGAACTTCATGTTCGCCTTTTTTCGTTTATTTGCATTCAAATACTATCGGAAATGAACATTGGCAGTGCTATAACAATACCAATAAGCAATATCAATACGCACAATACCAATCGCTCATCTTCCCTTACTATTATGCACATAACTGTCCTTACTTTTTTTCATACTAAGACATTATCACACAACAATGAATATAGGTATTATAGGCGCAGGCGGCTGGGGAACGGCACTTGCTACCGTACTTGCAGCAAATAACCATACTATCACACTCTGGACACATGAAAAATCCGTCTCCGATGACATCAATCTCAATCGGACGAATCATACATTCTTGCCCGGTGTAACCTTACCCGACAATATAACAGCAACTCACAATCCCCAACAACTCGAAAACAATGCCGACATCTTCCTTATTACCGTACCAACACAATACATACGCTCTGTCATGACACACTATGGCTTCCGATGCCAAGACCGCATCGTCGTCAGCGGAGCAAAAGGAATAGAAAATGGTACTCTCATGCGAGTTTCACAAATAATGCACGATGTCTGCAACATACAACCCGAAAATTTTGTCGTCCTCACAGGACCAAGCCATGCCGAAGAAGTTGGCAAAGCAATACCAACAACCGTCGTTGCAGCATCGGTCAGCAACTCTGCAAGCACCCTTGTACAGCAATGCTTTTCCACACCATGGTTCAGAGTCTATAGCTCCGATGACATCATCGGCTGCGAACTCGGAGGCGCACTCAAAAATGTTATTGCCATTGCAGCAGGTATCATTGACGGACTCAATATGGGAGATAACACCAAAGCCGCACTCATCACTCGCGGGCTGGCAGAAATGATGCGCATAGGAGCTTCATATGGAGCTGACAAAATGACCTTCTCCGGCTTATCAGGGCTCGGCGATCTCTTCGTCACATGCAACTCACGACACAGCCGCAACCGCTACGTAGGTGAACAAATAGGCAAAGGGCGACAACTCCAAGACATTCTCGCTGAAATGAAAATGGTTGCAGAAGGAGTAAGCACAACCAAATCCGTCCATCAACTCCTACAACATCGCGACATTGAAATGCCAATAGCAGAGCAAATGTACTCCATACTCTTCGACAATAAATCACCAAGCCAAGCAATCAATGAACTCATGATACGACAAACACGACCCGAACACTGGTAAACCATCCCACTCATTTATCACCTATTCCCATACTGACCATGAAATATCTTTATGCAATCGCCGCCACAGCACTATTATTGCTTCTAACCCTGCAACTCAAGGCACAAGACGGCTCCGCCATTATCACCACACCATTGCAAACCCAAACCGCACCCGATATTGCGCCAGAAATATATGGCGCATTTCTCGAAGTAATCTACGATGCCTACACCGGTCCCTTCGGATTCTGTGCGGAAGAATTACTCAATCGAGGATTTGATTTCGTCAAAAAGGAAAATCAAGCAGAACCCAGACAATGGACATCCGAAACGTATTCCAATGGGCAATGCTCACTCAAACAAGACGGATACAATAAACGTGGCAAATACAACCTTACTATTGAAAAATACAATAACTCACCCGAAAAAGTCGGCATATCTCAAATGTTCTATACCACACCGAACACAGCAATGGACTTCTATCTCTATGCCCGTTCCGAAAACTACAAAGGCACTCTAAGACTCGCAATACGACCCCACGGCTCCACCACCATACTCATAGATACCATCTTAGGAACAACAAATAATGAATGGAAAAAATTAGCAACAACTTTCACACTACCCCCCACCATACACAAAGCAAATGTGCTTATATACATTGACAGTGCCGGAACAGTAGAAATTGACGAAGCATCACTCATGCCCAAAAACAATATATTCGGCGCAAGAAAAGAACAATACGAACTCTACAAACAATGGGGCACAACCATCATACGATTCCCCGGAGGAGGCATCGCCGATGAAAGACAAGCTAAATGGCAAGGAAATGTCGGCGACAGAGACCAAAGAACAACAGACACCGACAACCCACAATACTCCGACGAATACTTCCGATTCGAAGTCGGATATGATGAGTTCATACAATTCTGCGACACCCTCAAAGCAAAGCCACAACTCACAGCAAATTACGGAAGCGGAACCCCCGAAGAAGCTGCTGCATGGGTCGAATACACCAATGGCGACCAATCAACACACTATGGCTCCATCAGAAGCAACAATGGATTCACCAAACCCTTCAATGTCAAATACTGGGAAGTCGGCAATGAACAATATGGAATTTGGGAAACAGGACATACCACCGCAGAAAACTATGCCGCCCGATACAATCAATTCCATACTCTCATGAAGCAAAAAGACCCAACAATCAAACTTATGCCAACAGGCGACACATGGACTGACGATTGGAACAAAAGAATGCTGCCAATCAATGCACAAAACATTGACATCTATAGCGTACACTGGGGCATAGGACTCAATATAAACCCCACAATATTCGGCGACAGCTTACACAAAATCGCCGTCCGAGACGGATACTTCTGCGACTACTGGTACGATTCCTTCATCAAAGGATTACAACAATACGGACTACCCATCTATATACCCTTAGCAAAAACAGAAAATGTCTTTACTTATGGCAGCTTCGGCACATATAAAAACACCCGAACAGCAAGCATGCAACACGGACTATGGTCGGCTATGCACATGAACACACTCATCAAAAACTGCACATTCATGAAACTCAACAATGCAACTGTCTTTGCTGGAATAATAAGAGCAGGAGAACACCCAATCACAGGACAAAGAATCATCTATGGCGGAGCTTCATACCATGTCAATGCTCTTTATCGCAATACAATGAAAAAATACTATCTGCCCCTCGAAATTCAATCACCTACCTATGAATTCAATGTATTCAAAGACTACAAATGGATTGACGGCGTAGCAACTTTTGACGAAGACTCCATAGCTATTGCACTGCTCAACACCCATCCGCGCAATGACATGACCATCACAACATCCTTCCCCTTCCCACAAGATGCCGTCGGCACACTCTATCGCATCAGCCCCCCATCTGTGGAAAGCTACAACTCACCCGAAAACCCCAACCTTGTCTCCGCAAAAGCACAAAAAACATCCATAAACAACTCAATCACCTTGCCCGCCCACTCGCTTACTGTTATTGTCATGCCCAGAGCAACAAATTCAACCATCAATGACTCAACATATACCAATCAATCCCTTAATGCAACCATAGTACCCAATCCCGCACAAGACCTTGCCCAACTTATCATCCACACCGATAGCAATGGCACAACACTCACCATAGAACTAAAAAACACTCTCGGGCAAACAATTATCCCCGCCTTTCAATGGATAGCCGACACCGACCGAGCATTTATACCTGTCAATACATCCGTGCTTGCCGCCGGACACTATTATTGGACTATCAAAAACCCACAAGGCAATCAAATAATCAAAACAATGCACATAGTCCGATAACTCCATACACTGCGCCGAGTGCTTCATCGCTCGCTTCGTTTCCCTTTCATAACGGATGATACTATACATACAATAACTCCATTCCAAAGTTATAGAGCTTATCAATAAAGCCATGATGATGGTCTATATCGTTCACTGTTCTATCAACAAAGTATATCCATTGGCATTACAAAGCCGTGCAACACAATAGCAATGTCAGCCGGATACTGTACCGTATCATATACAATCTATACTGATTGTACTCAATAGCTCTATTGTATCACGCAGCGCATATACTACATACTCCAACAAACTATCATAATGTTTCAACATTATATCATCATAATAAAACAAAGTATTATCATAAACC
>DDTD01000066.1 GCA_002344005.1 Ignavibacteria bacterium UBA2373
CGTCATCGCTTCAATCGGGGTCGTTTTCTGCTCGATCGGGTTGGTTTTCTGCTCAATTGAGTTAGTCGTCTGCTCGATTGGTTTGGTCGTCGGCTCGATTGGTTTGGTCGTCGGCTCGATTGGGTTAGTCGTCGGCTCGATTGGGTTAGTCGTCGGCTCGGTCGAGTTAGTCGTCGGCTCGATTGCGGTCATTGTCAGAACAGGATTGGATGGATTATATGATTATCAGGATATAATTTACTGTATTCTCGGAATGAATTGCGGTATGATTATCATGCTTATCATTTAATGTTCATAATCGTGTACGGACAAGTGTTACCGGAGAGTAGAATTTTTGGTGATTAGTTGAAATGGTTGATTTTTATTTTGTCATCACTATGAGATATGATGATTATAATGACAAAAATTTTTATATTGCATTACCGTAAAATCCTTTTTTTCATTTTCTTTTTACTGTTATGAAAAGAAAACATGTACTCGCTTGTTTGCTTGCGGCAGCGGCTGTAAGTATTCCTTCTACGGTTTCGTCTCAAAGCTCGGAATCATCATTCAGAATTGGTTTGGGGACTGCTTTAAGTTTTACCATTCCAACTGATGACAATAGTCCTGTGTATTATAATTCCATTGTGCCGGAACTTTTGCTGCCGATTGATGTGGCGGAGAATTTTCGTTTAGAACCTGTCTTTGGCATTGCGCAAGGTACTTCAAAGTCTGAATCAGCAAATAATGGCGGAACGCAAACGCGGACAGAATCTGTGATGCGTCTTGGTTTGGGTTTAATTTATAAAAAAATGTTGAATAGCAGTTTGCAAATGAATATTGGTGTTCGTCCTTCGGCATTGTTTTTTTCCAGCAAACAAGAAGAGGGGTCGGGTCAATCAACATCAACATCAACATTAAGCAATACAGCAATTAATATTGCGGGTACTTTTGGTGGGGAGTATTTTTTTGCCAAACAATTTTCGATGGGTGTAGAAGCACATATCAATTATCTAAGCCAAGGTGAAACATCTCATGAACCGGCAATGCCGAATGCTTCAAAACAAACGTATTCTGCTATTTATTCTTCGACTTTTTTGACAGCTCGTTTGTATTTCTAAAATAGATTGAATATTATCTTTTGTATTTAATCCGATATGCTTTTTATGTGTATCGGATTTTTTTTTGTTTTTTGCGTTTTTTATAGAAGTATCTCATCATGAGAAGGTTTCGGCATTGGTTTGGGGTAATTATTCTGTGAAAATGCGTCCATCTGTCAGACTGCGACTGCTACCCCGAAGAGGCGAAGTTTTCGTGTTGGTTCAGAGTTAATTGTCAGGCGAAAGGGGTTTTCTTTGCAGGTATTGAGTAATTTTGCTTTATGAAAAGAGAAAAGACATTATTGATAGTTGCGGGCGAACCATCGGGTGATTTGCATGGTGCGCGTTTGATGCGGTCTTTGCGTGAGCAATCGGCGGAGAGTTTGCGTTTTGTGGGTATTGGGGGCAAGGCGATGGAGGCGGAGGGCTTGGTATCGCTTGTGCCTTTAGAGAGAATGAGTGTTGTGGGTTTTTGGGAGGTTGCCAAGCGTTATGGCTTTTTCCGTGATGTATTGCGGCGTTGTATTGGTTTGTTGGAGTCGGAGTGTGTTGCCGGTTTTATAGCGATTGATTATCCGGGTTTTAATGAGCGTTTGGCGCGTGCGGCGAAGAGTCGTGGTATTCGTGTGATGTGGTATATAGCTCCGCAGCTTTGGGCTTGGGGTAAGCATCGTGCGAAATCTTTGGCTAAGTGTATTGATAGATTGTTGGTTGTATTTCCTTTTGAGCGTGATTTTTTTGAGGGTTTTGGTATTGCGACGGAATTTGTGGGTCATCCTTTATTGGATGATGCTGCTTTTTCGGGGTTGCGAGGTGGCGGCGGTGATGTGCCTATGGTTGCTTTATTGCCGGGGAGTCGTTATCAGGAGTTGCAGAGGAATTTGCCTGTGATGTTGGAGGCGGCTTTGTTGGTGCGTCGTGAGTTGGGTATATGCGTTGCTATTGCTCAATCGCCAAGTTTGCCTGCAAGTGCTTATAGGAAGATGTTGTCGGATTATGGTTTTGAGGATTATGAGCTTTGGACTAATTCTCGTCAGTTGATGCTGAATGCTGATGTGGGTATGGTGAAGACGGGAACTTCGACTCTGGAGGCATGTTTGTGTGGTATGCCTTTTTTAATGATGTATAGGACTTCGACTTTATCATATTGGATTGGTAGGTTTTTGGTGCGATTGCCTTTTATTTCTTTGCCTAATATTGTTTTGGGTCGGGAGTGTGTACGTGAGTTTGTGCAATCGGCGGCAACGGCGGAGCAACTTGCATGTGAGTTGTTGTTGTTGTTGCGTGATGGTGCTGTGCGTGAGCGTCAGCGGGCTGATTTTAATGCTGTTCGTGGTATTTTGGGTTCTTCAGGCGCATCGGCAAAGGCAGCAAAGGTGATATTGGAGCATGTATGAAGCGTAGGGTTTTGGTGTATGTGGGTTTATTGTTATTGCGATTGCTTGCTTGTACGTGGCGAATTCGTGTTGTGGGTTCTATTCCTTCGGGTAAAGGTATTGTTGTTGTGTGGCATGGTGTGATGTTGGTAGTGTGGAAATTTTTTTCGGGTCGTGGTTGTACGGGTGTGACAAGCCGGAGCAAGGATGGTGATATTCTTGCTCATTTATTGAATTATTGGGGTTATGATGTATTGCGTGGTTCTTCGTCACAGGGTGGTAAGGAGGTTTTGGAGAGTATTGTTGTGTCGGCGGGTCGTGGTTTGGTTGTGATGACACCGGATGGTCCTCGTGGTCCGGCTGAGGTAGCTAAGGCGGGTGCTTATGTAGCTGTGCAGCGTTCGGGTGGTGTATTGTATTGTTGCCGTGTTTCTCTGGAGCGGGCATATCGTTTGTCGAGCTGGGATTCATTTGCCATACCATATCCGTTTAGTGTTTGTACTATTGAGTTTTTGGATGGTGTTTGTATTGACCGAGATGCGAATCGGGATGAAGTGAGCGCGATTATGGAGTTAATGTCGTCAAAAATGAAGAGTAATATGTCGGGGTCAGTTGCGTCAAGGTTGTAAATAATGGTTAAGGGTATTATGAGGAATATTGTAGTTTTTTTGTTTGGTGTTTTAGTTTTGTTAGCGGGTAATTGTTTGCAAGCTCAGACGGAATTTGTGTTTGAGGAGAAACCGAAGACGGCAGGAATGGAGGATGATGGCGCGACACGGTATGAGAGTTCGTTCCAAAGTCTTGGTGTAATGGGTATGGGTATGGCGGAAGGGGTGAATCCCGTTCGTTGGTTTATTACTTTTAATAATAGTTCTTTGGTTTCTGATGATATGGGTTTGTATCTTGAGCAGCAGATTATGTTGCAAGTTGCGGGCAATACGCCTTATACATTTTTGGGTAATGGTGTTTTGTGGTATATAGCGGGAACGAAGAAGTTGGGTGTTGTTGGTAAAGCGAATGTGGGCGCATCGTTTGTGAGTGATATTCAGAACAGTTCTCTTTTTGGTTCGGCGATTATGGGTTTTGGCTCAACATTGGGATTGGGTTTGAGCGGTGGCGAGGGCATATTCGCTTTTCATGCTATGGTTATGGTACATCAGACGAGTTTGCTTGGGGGTCATATAGCACCTGCGGGTAATGTAAATATTTTATTTAGATTGTGATATGAAATTGCATAATAACAGAGTATTGGTTGGGATGTCGGGCGGCGTGGATTCATCCGTGGCGGCAGCTTTATTGGTTGAGCAGGGATATGATGTGATAGGTATTACTATTAAGACCTATCGTTATGAGGATGTGGGGGGCAATGTTGGAAATGATTCGACATGCTGTTCATTGGATGGGATTAATGATGCGCGTCGTATAGCGCAGCAATTGGGTATCCCCCATTATGTTGTTGATTTTTCCGAAGTTTTTAAGAAGAATGTTATTGATTACTTTGTGCGTGATTATTTGGATGGCAATACTCCGAATCCTTGTGTTCAATGCAATAAGACGATAAAATGGGGCGAAATGGACAGAAAAGCGGATTCATTGGGGGCACAATGGATAGCGACTGGTCATTATGCGAATATCCGGCGCGATGAGATAACGGGTAGGTATATCTTATCGCGTGATGAGCATAATCCGAAAGATCAGACTTATGCTTTGTGGGCAGTGAGTCAGGATTCTTTGGCTCGTACCATGTTTCCATTATCGGGATTTTCAAAAAATCGCTCACGAGAAGAAGCAAGTCGTTTGGGTTTGGGCATTGCATCCAAACCGGAATCATATGAGATATGTTTTATTCCCGACAATGATTATAATCGTTTTTTGCGTGATATGGTACCTGATTTGGAAGAGAAAGTCGCTGATGGTGCAATCATGTTGGATGGCAAGCAAATCGGCACACATCACGGTTATCCTTTTTATACCGTTGGTCAAAGACGGGGTCTTGGCATTGCCCACAGTGAACCCTTGTATGTATTGAATGTACTTCCCGATCAGAATATTGTGGAGGTAGGCACTGATGAGAAATTATTGCATCAAGGTCTTATAGCAGACAATGTGAATTTGATAAAATATGGCGATATAACAGAGAAGCGAGAATTTACGGTAAAAATTCGCTATAAAGATGAGGGCGCGCCGGCATCGTGCTATATAGATAAAGATCAGAAATTACACATAGAGTTTTATGAACCGCGCAAAGCTATTACTCCCGGGCAATCGGTGGTGATGTATGAAGGCAATGATGTAGTCGGCGGCGGTATCATCACACAATGGACAGATATTCCCTCATTCACCTCGTTTGGATTATGAAAAAATTATTGTTTACTGTTATCTTAGGTCTTAGCGCAGTGATTGCGCCGCATATTTGGGCACAATCGCAGATTTCAACATTGGCAATGGATGCATTGTGTTTTAGGCGAGACACAGGTAATATAGTTGATGTGATAGCACTTATCCCCTATCAGATGCTTCAATTCGACAAAAGGGGTTCACGTTATATTGCCGATTATTCGCTTACGATAAAAATCAAAGACATGAACAGTAAAACGATAAAGGATTTTCAAGAAAAGCGCAAAATCACTCTTATGTCTTATGAAGAAACCCAAGGCAGTAAAGCAGGTTTTGAGCACAGGGAACAACGTTTTCCCATTCAGAAAGGCAATTTTACTGTTGAAGTAATAGTGATTGATACTAAAGCCAACACAACATTTTCCAAGACAAGAAAAATTACGTCCATAGATTTTGATGCTTATCCTTTTGCTTTGAGTTCAATCTTACTCATAAGTTCTATAGAGCAAGACAAATCCATTTTCAAAATAACCCCTTTTTTGTCGGACAATATTTCATTGTTAGAAGATGGGGTATTTGTGTTTTTTGAGACATACTGCAAAGATAAAATTGATTCTGTTGATTATCAGATACGGATTCTCAACAGCAAGAATGAGATAGCGTATGTGGGTGACAGAATACGCAAGGCGGTATTGACAAAAAATGGTACCGCTCGTCAGTATATACATTTTTCATTGCCCCCCCGACTTCAAGCAGGAATTTACACCTTGAGACTATTTGCCTTTGATAAAGAGATGCCCGCAGAAACAGCCCCCAAGAATAGTGAACCTAAAGAATTTTTGGCAATGACAGAACGTTCCATAAGTATTGAGCGCACCTTCAGCACAGCGATCAATGAGGATATTGACAAGGCGATTCGCCAATTGCGGTATGTTGCCAGCCAATCCCAAATAGACGAGATACAAAATGGCGCAACAACCGAAGACAAAAAAATGTTGTTTGAAAAATTTTGGAAATCCTTAGACCCAACTCCCTCCACATCACTCAATGAAGCATTCCAAGATTATTATGCGCGGGTAAGCTATGCCAATGAGAAGTTTCGCTCGGTCGGTGAGGGATGGATGACAGATAAAGGCATGATTTATATTATCTTTGGTCAGCCGGACTTTATTGATCGCCAGCCCCGACGTGCCGATGGACGCAGTGCGGAACGATGGACATATAACAATACAAATCGCTCATTTACCTTTGTGGACAATAGCGGTTTTGACGATTTTCGATTAACTCAACCGATTTCTCCATCGGAAAAATATGTCTATCGTAAATAGAATATCTTAACAATACGTAGAATTATTATAGTTTCTTTTGATTCTACGATAATCTTTGTTATTTTCGCTGTGCAGTTTTGTTTCATTTTTATCTAAGGGGGAACCATGAAGGTTCGATTTTACTTTAGTGCTTTGTGTGCATTAGTGGTTTTGTCAGCTTTTTCAACAATGAAAGCTCAAAGCCCGGATCAACAATTTGGTGTGGGTGTGAACCTGGTCGCCGTTTCAGGTACTAATTCAGGTGCTTCCGGCGCAACATTTGCTTATGCCATTAATCCCGGCGTGCACATTGGAACGGGATTCGGTTTAGCCGTACGTTCAGCCGACGGTGTATCATCAAATGTTTTAGTTTTTGCACCGTATGTCAAAGGTTTATTCAAAGGATCGAAAGACTTTGTTCCATTTGTTATGGGGCAGTTCGGCATTACAAGCGGAAGTAGTGGTGGAAATTCAACTACAAATACCGCATTGAACGTTCTTGGCGGTGCTGAATATTTCGCATCGAAAAATCTTGGTATCTATGGCTCTTTATCAGTATTAGAACTTGGCTTTGATCCAAGCATTACAACATTCGGTATTGGCGCATCCGCTAATATTGGTATTGAATGGTTCATGTAAGAATAATTATTGACGTCAGTGTTCAACCTCACAAGCAATCTTGTGAGGTTTTTTTATGCGTATAATCTTATGAATATTGCAATTTTCAGAACAGATCGCCTCGGCGATATGATATTAACATTACCGATGTGCACTGTATTGAGAGCAGAATATCCTGATGCTCATATCACTATTATAGCACGCAAGGAAAATAGTGTATTATTATCGCGCTGTTCTGATGCCTTTAATACTGTGATATTTGAAGAAGATTTTGAGAAATGGGATATATGGACAATAGCAGGTATATTGCGCAAAAAGAAAATAACGATGGTCTATTTTCCCCGCCCACGTTTTGAAGAAATATGTGCATCGTGGATTGCGAGAGTTCCTTTACGCATAGGAAGTGCATATCGCTGGTATTCGATTTTTCTTAATTATAAAGTTCCGGATCATCGTAGAGAAGCAAAATTTCATGAATTGGATTATAATATTCGCTTGATTGAATATTATACACATAAAAAATATCCAAAGCAATCGCTTATTTCACCTATTGTACACGAAGAAGAGCGCAAAAATATCCGTTCACAATTATCATCTATTGCTCAAAAAGAAATTACGAAATTTATTATTATTCACCCGGGATCACGCGGCTCATCTGTTGATTGGTCTATTGATAATTTTGGATTGCTTGCTCAAGAATTAGAAAGATTAACCGATTACACAATCGTTATTACCGGCACAGCCCCCGAACAAGAAAAATGCCTCATTGTACAATCATATTGCAATAAAGCAATAAATCTTTGTGGACAATTTTCGCTGCAAGAAATAATGGCATTACTGAAAGAAACCTCTTTAGTTATTGCCAACTCTACAGGGATATTGCATCTTGCAACAGCTTTACACACACCAGTTATTGGTTTATACCCCAATGATCCATCGGTATCGGCACATCGTTGGGGACCGTATAGTCAAAACTCGAAAGTTATCAAACCTCTTCCCGAAAAAGTTAATGGCGGTTGGAATGATGATATGTCATTGATTACGGTAGAATCAGTTGTACAATTGGTAAAAAATATGCTGGAATGACAATGAATATACCATATATTGCAGAACTTTATATTTATCCGATAAAATCGTGCGCCGCAATTTCATTACAATCTGTTAAAACTGATAAATATGGATTACAACATGATAGACAGTGGATGATTATTAATAAAAACAATGAATTTTTGACTCAAAGAGAATTACCGATTTTATCCTTAATTATCCCCTCAATTAAGGATGAGCAACTTACTATTACACTGCCGGATACAAGCACCCAAAGCGTGCCCATGTATGAAGAAAGCGGCACGATTATAAAAACACAAGTATGGGATGATGAAGTGTTAGTACATGATTGCGGTGATGAGATTGCATCTTTTTTAAGCGAATATTGTCAACAAAATGTTCGATTAGTGAAAATCGGCAGTTTATTCTCACGAGAAGTACAATCAGGTATCATAGATTTTACCACAGAAGTCGGTTTTGCTGATTCATATCCCCTCTTGCTTATATCACAATTAACTCTCGATGATCTTAATTCACGCTTATTATCACCAATTCCAATGAACCGTTTTCGACCCAATATTGTTATTAATGGCGGCAGTGCTTATCAAGAAGATCATTGGAGAAAATTACGTACAGAAAATAATACTGTATTACATTTTGGAAAACGTTGTTCACGATGTGTGATTACCACTATTGATCAAAGCACAGCAATTTCGGGAAAAGAACCATTAAAAACACTTGCCTCATACAATAGAGATCATCGTGGGCGAGTGATGTTTGGCAGTTATTGGGCTTATGCAGACTATGGAAACTACATAAGCGTTGGAGAATCGGTGTCTGTTATAGAATAATTATATTGAAAATAAACGTGATTCCGGCTTTTGTAACCATTGATTTAATGTTTGTGCAATGCTGTCTTTATGTGACACAATCGGACTGTCTATTTCCCAAGGAATAGCAATATCTGTATCATTCCATGCTATTGCACTTTCGGCTTGCGGATTCCATAAAGCAGTACATAAATATTGTACTTCAACAAAATCCGATAAGGCAGCAAAACCATTAGCAAATCCGGGCGGTATCCACACCATTTGTCTATTTTCATCCGATATTTTCATAGAACAATATTTTCCCAGAGTCGGAGAATTATAGCGAATATCTACTTCAACTAATTGAATGCTTCCTCGTATAACTCTGAGTAATTTTCCCATTGGTTTATCCCATTGGAAGTGCATACCGCGAATAACATTTTTTACCGAACCGCTATGATTTTCTTGGACAATTTTTTCAGATATTCCATAGTGTTCCAAATAATCTGAGCGATATTGTTCAAGAAAAAAACCACGTTCATCAGAGTAAATATCGGGTTGTAACAATAAGACAGCATCAAAAAATGAATCAACAATATGCAAAGCCATAAGATTATTTTTGTATTATAAATGGTATTGTTTGTACTCCGTACATAGAACGAGCACGTAATGTAAAATATCCTTCATCAAGCGATGTTGTATGCAACTGTATAGTATTAAAACCCTTACTTCCCTCTGCCGAGAACGAATATTGCACCACACCGACGACATCAATAATATCGAAATGGAGTTGGGCATTATCCGGAAGAACCATAAATATTTCACTTTTTTCAGACACGGGATGTGGTCTTATTTGATATATTCTGAAAATTGGAGCAGGTGTAAAACTTATCGCTCTCATATCATCGGCACACACAGGTAAGAGCGAGAGTGTAAAATGGGTTGAATCGTTCTCAATACAATATAAAGGATGATTTTGTATAATAGCACTAAATTGTGCAGATTTTTTTGTTGACAGCAAAGCCATATACTCCAATGGTAATTCCCAGAGTACATCAGATCCGGAGATAATATTTTGCGGTAGTTCCAATGAATATTTTCCATACTGTTCCTCTATAATCGGTACAGTATATTTCATTTTTATACCATTTTGTGAAATGAATATATTGGCTTCATTACTATTCATAAAATGGAACACATCAGGGTCATGTGAAAAATATAAAGTTAGTTTACCAAGATTGATTTTATCTTTTAGAGTAAATGTGCCCGAATAGAGTACTTTTTGCACTGTGCCGATTGCAACCGTCGAGGTGTCAGACATAATAGAGATATTCTGATTTTGTTGTTTTCCTTGAATAAAACCGGACTCTTTTTCAAAAATTGAGGTATTATTTGCAGAAAAAGTCATTTCAAACGATAGACCATTATATGGAATTGTCACATTTTTAATAGTATCTCTTAGTATCACCCCACNNCCCCACTATCTAATATCGTATTTCTAAATGTTGTATAATTCACAATGGATGATGCAAACCTTAAAGAATCAATAAGAATACTGACATTTCCTGTATTAAGTACGCTAAGAGGAATAAGAGTATCTGTACAGGCAGTAACAACCATTGGGACAACTGCGTCAAAAGAAGCATTTATTGTGTCGGCTCTTACTCCATAACCGCTAATAATAATAGTATCTTGTTTTCGCTTAAATCCGGGCAAAGCATCATGTGTAATGTATAGTGTTGCAGATGATTTTCCGGTTTTTTTCGGAGCAAATGTTATAGGAATTTTTATTTCTTTACCGGGAAGATGTATTTGCTTTTGAGAAAATATAGCATCGAAAGAAAATGCAGCTATATCTCCATTTCCCCATAGTATCGTATCAATAGTTAATTGTTCATTTCCTCCTGTATTAAATATCAAAACAGTATCTACTTTACTTTGATGTATTTTTACTGTGTCGAATTCATAATTATGGGTTGTAATTGTTGGCAAAGTACCTTCGCCGCTTAATGTAGTACTTACTTGTTGATGTAATTTCCAATTTGTTATATTCCATTGAATTTCACTTCCATGTAATCTCACAGAGTCAGGCAGGAAAGAAGTACTGAATCGTAAAGTGTCATTTTCTTGGATTGTTGCCGGAAATAAAATGCGTGTATTTTCCTTAAAGGTGAGAGTATCTCCTCTTTTTGAAATCAACACAATGTCAGCTTTCATATTTCCAATATTAGCAATTTCAATGAGTGTATCTTGAGAAATAGTTCCTATTCTTCTTGTAGGAAAACTATAATTATTAGTAAGAACCAATGGTGCAATTCCTTTACCTTTTGCGGTTGCAAATATATTGGGTAAATCTGCTTGATTATGAATTGGTGTTATTGTCAAACTGTCTGATAGTCGTTCATCCGGCTGATAGCATACCGGTATGCTTAGTGTATCGCCTGTATATAATGTTATTGGAAATAAACCCGTTGTATCAACAGTAAATTCTGTAAACTGTGAAAAGTGTACTTTTGTAATGATGATAGGAATATTTCCTTTGCTGATAAAATGAACTTTGGAACATACCGTATCTCCTATGACAACTTTATCAAAATCATGGTGAATAGATGAAAGTTCGGGATAAATATTTCGCCCTATAAGAACTGTTGTCATGATAAGATTACAAGGCAATTTCATCTGAAAAAGCGCATGTAAATTATTTGTGTCTTTACCGGGATCAAAACATATCTCTATATTCACTGATTTACCGGGTACCAATATCTGATTTATCACCCCATTAGGATTACTCGGTCCAAATGATACCCGAGAATCATTCACCAAAGTACCACCACCAATAGTAATTCCTGTTTTTCCGGTATTTTTTAATGTAATAATACGACATTCTTTTTTGCCGACGCTGACAGTATAATACACTGTATCAACAAATTCAATATCTAATGGTTTAAACACACTACGGTAACGTCGTGTATTTCCCATATTATCAATAGCATCAATAATAAAAACACCATTTTTAGACGGGTTGATTGGCTGCGCTCTAAATGTCACAAATGTAGATGTATCACTTATCGGATCAATTTTCCAAGAATAATTTACTGTTGAATCTAAAGCAACACGCACATCACGTAAATATGAGCCTTCATTCGGTGCAGGTTCTTTAGCATATCCATTCACAAATCCACATTCATTATTTGCATATATTGTCGGAGGAATACTCTCTTTACGAGTAGAAGGAATCAGTTCTCCCCCTAAAGAAAATGCGTATGCGTCATCATCATGTAATCCATACACAGTTCCGGTGAAGCGCCCTCTTTTTGTTGTTAATTTATGAGTTCCCTCTGTTAACCTAAAATTTATAAAATAATATCGTGTGTCGGGAATTTGATTATTCATTATCGAAGGATACAATTCTCGAATCAATTTTCCATTAAATCGCAAACTATCACGAGCTAAAGAGTCACATGTTATAGTAATATGATGCGTTCTAAACATTCCTTTGGGATAATAAAAAGCTCTAAATGTTGCTTCTTGCATATATGTTGAGACAGCGGGAACAATAACCATAGCAGGATCATAACCACTATTCCGTAAATCTTGACTTGTTGGCATAAAATGAGTCAAAGAAAATGGTTTCGATGATGTCCACGTTAATGGTTCACTAAAAGGTCCGATAGTCTGAAAAGATCCCGGTTCATCTAATGTAAAAGAAGTATTTGTAATCTTTCCTTTGACATTAATAGTGGTATTCGGTTCATAGGCAATTACTTTAAAAATATCGGGATCTGCTGAAGGAATAGTAAAAGGGACAGATACATAATGATTTGACCATAATGATGTGGGTACAAGCATTTCCACTAAATGATTACGGCTGTCTTGGTTCAGACCAAAAATTTCTGTCGGTACGCATGTTCTTATATGTCCTGACAGTACCCCAATCGGTTTATCGGATCGTATAAAGGTTCCTGTCAAGTCATTCCCACTTTCTTCTTTACTTGTTGACCGAACTAGGTATGTTTCTCCTTTGTTCAATGTGATATAGACGGGTTTTCCGATTGAAGTATCTTTATCCGTTTTTGCAGTTGTTGTATAAGTAACAAGTGTATTGTCCTCGGCTCCGATAATTAAAAATTCACCTGTTCTGACTAATGGATCAAAAGACCATGTCGTATTGGGCATCGAAACAACTGCATATTCTTTTCCCCAATGAAGAACCGGCATTGCTAAATATGCTTCAGATGTTAACTTTATTGATGAGAGACACTGTACAGTAATTGGACGATCCGAGCGTATTTCAATCCCTTTCATTCGACCAACTTCAGAATCAAAATTTTCATTGGCACGCGGTACTGCTATCCATGTAACGCTATCTTTAGCTAATACGTACGATCGGAGTTCTTTTGTGAGATAGTTCTCTACCTGTACATTCGTCAACTCGGTTGTCGCAATACCAATGACTTGAATAAGATCCTTATCGGGATTATTGGGGTCTGTTATCAATTCATTCTGCATAAAACCGATTATAAATCTGCGCCCCGCATAACCATAAGGCATAGTCTGTGCATTAACTTCAGCAATAAGGACACCGAAGAAGATGCAAACTATAACCAGAATATGCATATACCCCCCGAGGAAGTGATGAACAATACCAAGGAAACGACCGAACCAATGCTGCAAATATAGTCCTAATTTGCAGTTTTAGCATCAATTGAGTTATTTGCAATGAGAGAATTTACGGTATGGCGTTTCAATTTGGCACAACGATGATAGCCGCTTAGGCAATAAAAAAGGAGCAATGCATCCATTACTCCTTTTTATCAGTGATTGTATGGTATTTATACTATTGGGTTTATCGAATAACGATAAATGGAACTGTCATTGTTTCACCGCTATTATCTCTTAATTGAAGATTGTAAGCACCTGTGGTCAAATCTTCTACATTTACTGTAAGTTTTTGCGTACCAATTATATAAAATGGGGGTAATTCCATTCTTTGACCATACGAATTATACAATCCGATTTCTCCGCCGGTAAAATGATTTTCTAAAGTCACAGTGATATTTGAACCTGTAACAGGATTAGGCGAAACATTGGCTGATGTCGAACTGAACTCTGCAATATTTGTTGTTCCATCAGCAGTAAGATTTTTTGTATCAACCATTGTGGTAATGTAGCGGTCTAAATCAAGTTCATAACCCGAAAATGACAATTGTACTAAAGGAATCTGATGTGCCGCTCGCCAGAAGAGAATCGAACTTGAAGATGCACTGGAGTCATTTTGTGTTAAACCAAAAGCACCGAGTAAAGTTGGCGGAGCCGGCTGTCCGTTCAAAGTATAAAGATGGCGAATAATTGTGCTGCGCGATACTACTAATACCGGATATGATGCGCTTCGTTTACCATCAGCCATAGGTATGCGCATTTGCCCCCAACCAATAACTGAATCGTATTGAGCGAACACTGTATTACGCACAAATGGTGCTCTATTCAACCCAAAATTTGTAATCGTCAATTCTGTATTGAAATCTATAGAATACCCGGACCCCCATGCAGAGTTCATCGTACACGGAAACTTCATAATCGTGCGAGGTGTTACATATTCATATTGCTGATTCGTCATATAAAATGTATCAAGAACATTGCCGGTAAATTGACCAATCGGATAGCGTTGTTCCGAGAACGAAGTCCCAACCTCATGCATACCTGTATCATCTGTTTTATAGTAAGAAGTTCTATCCACGATTGTCGTTGGCGTACTTTGTTCTGAATATTCTATTGATATTGCATTAGGAAAGAGAGGATTTGTTGATTCTACAAAATCATAATAACGGAAATTGTTTGTTAGTATAAATTGCGAGATATCCCAAACCGGTACCTGACTTTCCAAAAGTGGCTTCCAGTTATCACTGCTCATTTCAACACCCGCAGTCACTTGTTGATTAGCGACAAAAGATGTGTTAGATTTGTCAAACACAGGTGGTTGCTGCGCATAAAGTGCAGTCGTGACAGAAAGAAGCATGAGAAGTAATAGTTTTTTCATACAAAACCTTTGATTTAGTAAAGAAATAATGGATTGAACTTCAAAAATACACTTTTTATGAAACCGTCCACCTACGACAAAAACACTACAAACTCTCGCTATACTCTCTATAAGCGATGAACATCCGTAAATTTGCACTTTCACATCTGATTTGAAATTTATGACTTCTAAACGTGTAATAACTTTTTTCTATTTATACTTATGCGCTTCTTTGGGTCTTATGGCTCAACAACAAATGGGCAGAGGTGTTCAAGATCGAAGTGCATATTATCAATATGGCGAGCCATTCTATTGTGAACCGATAATAACCGCACATACCAATCAAGATTCTGCCCGCGTCACTTTTTTATTCAAAATCATGAATGATGTTGTTGCGTTTTCCAAAAATCAAAAGATACGTGACCCACGAGGTAGCTATGTGGCTGCACCTTTTGTCACCATAGAAATACGCAATAGTGAAAATATTATCATTCGGCGTTTGGGCTGGAAAGACAGTGCTTTTGTTTCTAATTTCGACAAAACGAATGCAAAAAACGAGTTTATCTATGGTGTGGGTTCACTTATATTATCTACGGGTAAATACACAGCAGATATTGTATTAGGAGATAAAGAGACTCCCCAAATCCGAAAGATCAAAACGCAACCCATTATCATTGGCAAGCCTTCGCAACATTGGATGAGCAATATAGTGTTCGGAAAAAACTTTGAAGACACCGTTGTTTCGAAAATTATTCCCGTGCATTTGGGTGGAGATATGCCCTTTGGTACTGATAAAGTTGCAGCCATAGTTACTTTATTCGGTCAAAAAGATTATACACAATTTTCTTGGAAAATAGAGCAGCTCCGAAGTCAGGAATCAAACACATCTTGGGGTAGTTTCGCAACAATAGAATCTTTCGTCACTTCAAACCCGAAAAAAGTGCTGCATTTCACAGAAGAAGCTCTGTTTGGCTCCGGCATTGATACATATATGACCTTAATCAATGTTGATAAAAATGCCTCTTCTTTGATTATTCCTATGCCCACAGAATCTTTAGTACCCGGCAGATACAAATTGACTATTGTTTCCTCCTCCGATACTAAAGACAGCATCACTCATACATTTGATGTGCGCTGGGATAAAATGCCTATGTCATTGATAAGGCCAACATATGCTATCGAATGTATGTACTATATTCTAAGTGATGAAGAGTATGATGAGATGAACTCCGGTAATGATGAAGAAAAGCGCAAAAAACTGTTTAATTATTGGAAAACTAAAGATCCAACCCCGGGTACAATGTTCAATGAAGCAATGGCAGAATATTTTCGTCGCGTTGATTATGCATTTTTTAACTTCCAGACCCTTGCCGAAAACGATGGTGCAAAATCACAAAGAGGGAAAATTTATATACTCTTCGGTGCTCCCAAACATGTAGAAAAGCGACTCACCGATGACAATAGAGTGCAAGAGACATGGAGCTATCCCGAGAAAGTCAAAAAAGAGTTTACCTTTGAAAAATCAAGCACAGGTTCATTCAAACTTACTAAAACGAATGACTTATAAACTCGGGACACAATGCCTCAACAAAAAAAATCAATCAAATGAGCAAAAAGATTTTGTCAGTATTGGTAAAGTACGTAGTTTTGTAGCGAGTTGAGTGGCAATCTCTCCCCTGGGAGCCACGCTAGATGCTCAAGCTTGGAATGTTTTTTTTACATTTCGGGCTTTTTTTATTTTTAGCCGTACCTTACATGAAAGGAAAACCCAATGAGCTTAGAACAACGCATCAATGAAGACATGAAAGCCGCAATGAAAAGCGGTGATAAAACAAAATTAGACACCATTCGCCTACTTCGTGCTGCTATCATCGAGTTCAACAAAAGTGGCACCGGTGCAACGATGTCTGAAGATGATGAGCAAACAATTCTCAATCGTGAAGCCAAAAAACGCCGAGAAGCTCTTGATCTCTATCGCCAAAGTAACCGTTCCGAACTCATAGAAAAGGGCGAACAAGAACTTGCAATCATCATGGAATATTTGCCAAAACAATTAACTGAGCAGGAAATTCAGGAAACAATCTCAACAATTATAGCTGAACTCGGTGTCACCGAAATGAAAGATGCCGGTAAAGTCATGGGTGCAGCTATGAAACAATTACGTGGAAAAGCAGAAGGAACGACTGTGCAAAACATTGTCAAATCTTTACTGCAATAAATACAATAAAGCACATCACCATATATGCATGAGATAACAGAAAAAACATTATTACAAGATTCATTAAAAGAATTAGAATTTTACCGTGTTCTTCAACACATCGCACGTCATTGTATATCCGAACCCGGCAAAGAAATCATTTTGGAAACTGAGCCGAGTGAAGACATTCAATGGCTGCGCACAGAACATTCCTTAGTGGAAGAATTACGCCTTGTAGCCATTCGGAATGAACATTTGCCCATTGAAGGACTCTATGACATGCGTCCTATGTTACAGAAATCATTAATTCAAGGTGCTTTTCTTACTCCAACAGAATTATTGGCAGTTCATGATACAATTCGCGCCTCAAGACTATTGCGACTATATTTTCGTGACAAGGAAGAGCTTTATCCGGCAATTAGGGCTTTTGTTGAACAATTACACGAAAATCGGTTTCTTGAAAAGCATATAACCGATGCAATTGATGAAACAGGTACTGTCAAAGATAACGCCAGCCGTGAACTTGCCACAATCCGCAAAGATATTCAAGAAACGACAGCAAAATTACGCTCAAAAATTCAAAAAATATTGAGACAAGTCGTTGAAGAAGACCGTGCAATGGAAGAATTTATTACCCAAAGAGAAGGTCGTTTTGTTTTACCGATAAAGGCAGAAGCAAAAAGACAAATTCCGGGTATTATCCATGGCGTTTCGCAAACAGGTTCGACTGTTTTTCTTGAACCGGCGGAAATATTTGATTGGAATAATCAATTATCTCTTCTTCTTCATCAAGAACAAAGAGAAATTGTAAGAATATTAACTACTCTTACGGGTGAATTGGGCGGTGAAGCTGTTCTTTTTATGGGTACGGCGGATATTTTAGCTCATTTTGACGCATTAGCCGCTAAAGGAATATATGCAGTTGAAAAAGGCGGAATAATGCCCGAAATAGTAGATTTTCACCATGTAGAGTTACAAAATGTTTATCATCCTTTATTATCAGTCGGTTCCGGGAAAAAACCTATTCCCCTTTCAGCCGAATTTGATGAACATGGTCGAGGATATTTAATTTCAGGTCCTAATGCAGGCGGCAAAACGGTTGCATTAAAAAATATTGGGCTAAATATTGCAATGGCTTTGTCGGGAATATTCCCTCTTGGAAATTGCCGTACCAATCCGCGTTTAATTTTTACCGCTGTCGGTGATCATCAATCCATAGAACAAAATCTTAGTACATTCAGTTCTCAAATTGTTCGATTACGCGATATTCTCTCTTTTTGCTCTCATTCTGCATTAGTTTTAATAGATGAAATATGCTCAGGAACTGATCCGCAAGAAGGCGGCGCACTTGCTGCCGGTATCTTGGACAGTCTTATTGAACGACATGCTTTTTTTGTTGTAACAACGCATCAAAGTTCATTAAAAACGTATGCACTTAATCGTGAAGAAATAAAAAATGCTTCCATGGAATTTGATGAAAATAAATTAGCTCCGACCTATAAATTTTTATCAGGTATTCCGGGTAATTCCTATGCATTTGTTCTGGCTCAATCGGTAGGAATACCGCCCCATATTTTGGAAAATGCAAGGAATTATCTTGGCGATAGACAATCAGAAATCGAAAAAAGTATTGCCGCTTTGCAACGTTATAAATCTGAAGCAGAACAGCATACATTAAAAGTTGCCGAAGAACGATTAAAAGCAGAAAATGCACGAAAAGAATATGAAAAGAAATTCGAAGAGTTTAAGGTTAAATATAAACAATTAGTTGGTTTAGCAAGAGAAGAAGCACAAGATATAGTTCAAAAAGCTAATGCTTTGGTGGAAAATACCATACGTGAAATTCGAGAGCAACAAAAACCGGTATCCGAAATTCGTAAAAACTTTGAAAAAGAAAAACAAGAAATTACGAAGAAAGCGACCGAGTTAAAAAAACAAGACGACATAAGTAAACCGTCCGGTTTTATTGTCGGGGATGCGGTCACTATGGGCGATGCTCAAGATATCGGTGTTATTATTGATATTGATGAACAATCAAAAGCCGCACAGGTTGAATTTAATGGTGTAAAATTTAAATTACCGCTTGTGCAATTACGACGCGCTTCAAAATCGAAAATCAAACAAACGGCACAATCAAAGCATGTTGCCGGATATGTAAAATTAGATGCCAGAGCAAGCACTGATGTCAGAGGTTTTCGCGCTGACGAAGCATGCAAAGAAGTTGAACGCCTTGTTTCCGATGCCGTTCTTGCTAATTTACCAAGCGTAACAATTATTCATGGCAAAGGCACCGGTGCATTGCGCCAAGCCATCCATGATCAATTATCACGTCACGGCTCGGTGTCGTCATTTAGAAATGGTGCGATTACCGAAGGGGGCGACGGAGTCACTATTGTAGAAATAAAGTAATGGTTACAATTCGGGATAGTATTCTGCTGCCTGTCAATGATGATAGTATTGTGCAAGCAGTAGAATACTCGCTCGCAACACATTTCAAAGATAATTTACGCCATCGAGACAATGCCGTGCGTCTTGATTCCATGATACGCGGAAAAATTGGTGAACTTGCTCTCCGACATTGGTTAGAACATAATGACATTATCATTATTGATAACAATACAACCTCTGATGTATTTACACCCGATACAGACTTACGTATTCAAAGTTCAACGGTACTTTCATGTGAAATAAAAACATCACTTATACCCGACTCATGGTATTCATTAGAGAAAACGCTACAAAAAGCAGATATAAAAATCATAAAGCGTGAAAAATCCATATTGGATATAAGTAATAATATTCATGTGCAATTATTTTTTAACTTTTATCGTGATAAACGTGACCGATGGTTACGCTCATTGAATATTTCGCATAACAATATCACCTCCGATGAAATAATTGACACATTGAATATTCCATTATACAAAAATCAAACTTTTTTTGTTGCGTGGATAGATACCCTCACACTATCGGAGCAATTACAGTCAATGGCACAGCCAATATGGACTTATGGAAAAAGAGAGTTTTGGAAATGTAATATACAAACACAATCGAAATGTCCGCGCAATCTCATACACTATATCAAAGAATATTCTTAAATATTGATTATTGGCAAAGAAAGCCTATTTTTGTACAACCTTGATGGGGATGAATTGGTCTCGACGGGGTGAAATGTTCTTGAGGGAGCGTGCCGAGCTACGCTGGTGGAGCTCGTAAATACAACCGGCGAATCTATACCTGGCAACTCTTATGAGTATGCTATGGCTGCCTAAGAACTAGGTTTAGCCATCATCGGTCTCAGATGTGTTCGTTCATTTGAACACCGGTGTCGCCTCTAACGAAATAGTGTTATGGTATTTCGGTGTGCCATGACATGAGATTTTCACTGATGGCAATAATGCTCCTGTTGTTCGGATACCATTATTGTAAGATTTAAATGAGCAACTGCGCACGAAGAGCCCACGGCTCATGCATTTCGGACGCGGGTTCGACTCCCGCCATCTCCACTTGAACACTCGCATTGGAAAATGTGGGTGTTTTTTTTTGCAGGACCACTAATGCCCGGCTAAGAAACTACACAAAATATGGTAATGCAATGCCTACTTCGGCTTGTGAATTGAAGCCATGCGCACGACTGCCGCTTTCTTCGACTAACTGCGATTCCTGTTCTTCGTAGGCATAAAAGCATTTCCTTTTCTCATATTTGGATGAACAAGCAAAGTTTTGTAGTTTTGGGGGAAGAAAAGGGCGTATTGGGTTAAGATAGGAAAGGAGTCAAGTCAAAAAGACAACCTAACATACACAATGGCTTGATAATGAAGTGACAAAAACAGAGAATAAGAAGAATAAATATTGTAAATTTGCCTAACTCAAAAAATTATATAATAAACTAATGACAGACAGAATAGCGAAACCGTTTTTAAAATGGGCAGGTGGGAAAACACAACTCATTAACGACATTGAAAAGGCTTTACCCAAAGACATTTCAAAGCACAAATTTACCTACATTGAACCCTTTGTTGGAAGTGGTGCTGTTTTGTTTTGGGTACTAAACAGTTTTCCAAACCTAAAGAAAGCAGTTATAAACGACATTAACGAAGACTTAATCAATACCTACAAAACGATAGCTTCAAGACCCAAAGAACTGATTTCAATACTTCAAACCTTACAAAACGAATTTCACGAACTTGAAGGTCAAGACGAAGCGAAAAAAGAATATTACTACTCAAAAAGAGAGCTTTATAACACAAGAAAAGAAGAGCAAAGCGGACAAGCTGCTTTGTTTATTTTTCTCAATAGGACTTGTTTCAATGGGCTTTATAGAGTTAACCGTAGAAATGAATATAATGTGCCAATGGGAAGTTATAAGCGACCGACGATTTGCGACAAGGAAAATATTTTGGCAGTTAGTGAAGCACTGCAAAAAGTTGAAATACTGTGTGGTGACTATGAAGAAACTATTAAGTATGCAGATAATAATACATTATTTTATTTCGACCCTCCATACAAACCATTGAGCGAGACTTCCAGTTTCAACTCTTATGCAAAAGACGAGTTCAATGATGCCGAACAAATCAGACTTAGAGATTTCTGCAATAAACTTGATATATTGGGATACACTTGGATTTTGAGCAATTCAGACGTTAAGGGCAAAGATGAACATGATAATTTCTTTGATGACTTATATTCTGACTTCTACATACAAAGAGTGGATGCAAGACGCAGTATCAATGCCAATCCAGAAAATTTTTATTTGCGCGGTACCCTATCGGGCAGACTATCCATTCCAACTCTTCGCTCAGCTGCGGGCTTTCCACTTCTATTCATAACACAATTATCGGCATAATATGAATTTATCCTTTAATACAAAATTAGCAGAAGGCTATACAAGTAATTCTCAAATTGCAAGAATTCTTACAGAAAATTGGGTTCTTAGTAACTCTTATTGCCCAAGTTGTGGAAACTTACCTTTAAATGAATTTGAAAACAATAGACCTGTTGCCGATTTTTATTGCAGGTCATGTTTAGAAGAATTTGAACTAAAAAGTAAAGGTGGTAAACTTACTAATACAATTACAGATGGTGCTTATTCTACAATGATAGAAAGGATTAACTCTGATAATAATCCAAATTTTTTCTTCCTAACGTATTCAAGAGACTGGAAGGTTAGTGATTTTTTGATTATTCCAAAGCAATTTTTTACAGAAGAAACAATTATCAAAAGGCCACCACTATCTCCGACGGCAAGAAGAGCTGGATGGATAGGCTGCAATATTGATATTTCAAAAGTTGCTGATTCAGGTAAAGTATTCTTAGTAAAAAGTTCTAAAGTAATTAACCCTAAGATTGTCAATCATTTCTTTAATAACACTTTGTTCCTTAGAGAAAAATCAGCAGAAGCTAGAGGATGGATTTTAGATATAATGAAGTGTATTGATGAAATCAAATCCGAAACATTTAATCTTGATGAAATTTATAAATTCGAGCAAAAACTGAAAACCAAATACCCAAAGAACAACTTCATAAAAGACAAAATTCGGCAACAACTCCAACTACTCAGAGATAAAGGAATGATTGAGTTTGTTGGTCGTGGAAATTATAAAAAGGTAAAATATGCAAACATTTAAAATTGAAGTAAAAGAAACGCTATCAAGAATTATTGAAATTGAAGCCAATTCTGAGGATGAAGCATACTTAAAAGTTAAAGGAATGTATCGAAATGAAGAAATTGTGCTTGACGAAAACGACTTTGTTGATACTGATTTTATAGAAATTGAAGATTAGTTATGTCAGAACTTATTCCGCACAACTCCGACTTTATACTTTACACTTCACAAGATGGTGAAGTTAGAGTTGATGTTTTTGTTTCTAATGAATCTGTTTGGCTTACTCAAAAAGCAATGCAAGATTTATTTGACAGGTCAAAGGCAACTGTAAGCGAGCACATTCGCAACGTTTTTAAAGAAGGGGAGCTAGACGAAAGTCAAGTTGTTCGGAAATTCCGAACAACTGCCGATGATGGCAAAGATTATGAGGTTTCGTATTATAATCTTGATGTAATTATTTCAGTTGGTTACAGAATTAAATCTCAGAGAGGTACACAATTTCGTATTTGGGCAACAAAAACGTTGAAAGAGTTTATCATTAAAGGATTTGTTTTAGATGACAAACGCTTAAAACAAGGTAGTCAGGTTTTTAGCAAGGATTATTTTGAGGAATTACTAGAAAGAATTCGGGAAATCCGTGCTTCCGAAAGAAGGTTTTATCAGAAAATTACGGATATATATGCTCAATGCAGCATTGACTATGATGCAAACTCTGAACTAACTCAAAATTTTTACAAAACAGTTCAAAATAAACTTCATTGGGCAATTACAGGAAACACAGCGGCAGAAATTATTCACAAAAGAGTTGACTCAAACAAGCCAAATATGGGCTTAACAACTTGGAAAAACTCTCCCGAAGGCAAAATATTAAAATCTGATATTAATACGGCAAAAAACTACTTAGAAGAAAAAGAAATTAAGGAACTAAACCGTTTAGTGGAACTGTACTTGAACTTTGCTGAGCTTCAAGCAGAACGAAATATTCCGATGAAAATGTCAGAGTGGATTGAAGTTTTGGATGGTTTTCTAAAAATTAACCGATACGACTTATTGGATAATGCCGGCAAAATATCCAATGAACAAGCCATTGCAAAGGCAAGTAAAGAATATGAAAAATACAGAGTTATTCAGGATGAAAAATACATTTCGGATTTTGATAAAGAAATAAATAAAATCAAAAAAAGATAATGAAACATCTCCTTAAAGGAGATACAATGAATCTTTTGTCTCAATTTGACCACAAGTTCGATATGGTTTTTGCTGACCCACCATATTTTTTATCCAACAATGGGCTATCTATTCAAAGTGGACAGATTGTTAGTGTAAACAAAGGCAAATGGGATAAATCTGAAGGGTTTGAATTTGTGAATGAATTTAATAGAAAATGGCTTTCATTAGTTCGTGATAAAATGAAAGATGATGCTACGATTTGGATAAGCGGAACAATGCACAATATTTTTTCGGTTGGACAACTATTGGCAGAGTTAGGATTCAAGATATTGAACATAATCACTTGGGAAAAGACCAATCCCCCACCAAATTTTTCATGTCGTTATTTCACCTATTCAACAGAACAGATTATTTGGGCAAGAAAATGTGAGAAAATTCCTCATTACTTCAATTATGAACTAATGAAACAGCTCAATGGCAACAAACAAATGAAAGATGTTTGGAAACTTCCTGCAATTGCGCCCTGGGAAAAATCTTGTGGTAAACACCCGACACAAAAACCTCTTTCAGTTTTGACAAGACTTATATTAGCATCAACAAAGCCAAACGCTTGGATTTTAGACCCCTTTACAGGTAGCTCGACAACAGGTATTGCAGCAAATTTGGCAAACAGACGTTTTTTAGGTATAGACCAAGAAGAAAAATTTTTGACAATAAGCAAAAACAGAAAAATTGAAATAGAGAACCCACGGACTGCTGCGACATTCAGACAAAAAATTGGTGGTTTCAACGACAAAAAAGAACTTGAATTATTTTTAGTTCAAGAACCACAAGAAGACTATAAAACAGAATTACACTTGACAGAAAAGGAGGGCAATTGGCTAACAGCCGATTTGCAAAATGGCGGGTTGGTTAAGTGCTTCTAAGACAGTCTAGTGCAAGATTCAAATTCAGTTTTTCAAATGAACATTTGTGCTAAAAGTCCCCGCCTTGGGGCAGCGGCACTTGCTCTGCGTTTAGGTCTCTATATCCTCTGTGATTACACTACAACATTCTATCATTTTTTCTCCTTATTATCTCTACACACCAATATTATGCTTTGTAACCTATTGGCTCAATGATTATATTCTCATAGACATGGAAAATGTTAATGCTGTATTATTGCGTACATTCTTATCAAAAATTTTATAGCTTGATATTAAATGTCTTCCCTCAATTCTTAATAATGTCTGAGATGTAAGCATATAATCAAGATTTGCTGAATAGCCCGTACAATCAAATTCAGAAGAAAATAATGCAGCATTTTTATCTCCGAAATATTCATAACGACAAGCAATTGACCATTGTTCCGAAAAACGACCATGAGCTATGATAGTAGGTGTGTACCAATAATAATATCTTCTGCCTTCTCCCCTATCTCTGCCAATATCAAATCCGGCTATGACACCAAAATTTTTGCTAAAAAAGACATGGGAATACACATTATGATATACACGCATTGATTGTTCATTATCTTGTCTGTCACTTCCAATAAAATTGCTATAATTTATCATAAAAAATGGAGAAAAATGATATTGTAATTGCAGACCAAATGAGGGTGTATGAATATCAGGATTACGAAAAATAGTTTGCCAACCATTTAGGTACAAAAGTGACAACAAAAGAGTACTATCAGCGGTTTTATAGGAGATTTTCGCTCCTGCTTCATAATAAGGTGAATTTTCCGCAACAAGACTGCGTGTCACAGTATAACAATCGGCTCCGACAGCACTTTCAAAACCAATATGCGATGGAAAAATCCCCATATCGAACCAAATATTATGCGATGAATCTAAACGGATTCCACCATTCGCTTCATACAAAAATTGTGCAAACGCAGGTTCTTTACTAAGATTATATTGTGCATAATTACCAGCCATCAATCCAATATTTGCCCTAACATTCTTGTTCCTATAGTTAACAGAACCTACAATCAGATTCATATTAATTTCATCTAATCGCTTATGGTTATAGATAAAATCGGGTTTAGTGCGACTTTGGGAAAAATCATAACTATAATACCATTCGGCATATCCGGAGAATGTGAACGATGAACTATCTTCATTGCCACGACAAAGTGAACAATGAAAAAACAAACAGAATAAGAAGTAGTAAAAGTATCGCATATATACCCGGTAACAATAATCTATATGTAAAAATAAAGACTTTTTACTATCTATGATATATGACGAAGATTTTTTTTCTTACTCGATATTTTATTTCATGACTGTAAATGTATAATAATGATGATTTATCTTCAAGAAATACACACCATTGATAAGTTTTGATATATCAAGAGTCGTATTATTTATTATTGGAACATTATTCATGGTACGTCCCAACATATTCACTATCTGAACTTGTGTTATATCAACTGATTCCGGCATGCGAATAAAGTCACTTGCGGGATTGGGTGAAATCATAGTTGTTTCCGATATAGCATCATTGACCGAGGTAGCTCCATCAGCAATTGCCATTATACGTTCCCATATCTGATCGCAAAGTTGGGTTGAAATTTCCGATGCAGGAGAATTTGGTCTGTCTCCCATACGCACGATTACCAAGCCTTTACTTTTGGAAATACTGACAATTTGCCCATTTTTTCCTAAACCCGAGACCATATCATCGGGAGCATTCGGTGCATAAGAACCCGGAATTTTTATCTGAAAGCCGGGAACCATATAGGAAGATTTTCCGTTTAACCACCATAAATAGCCATACGATTCATTGAGAGATTGGGAAGTATTTGTCAATGCTTTCACATACTCTTTATCGTTCAGAACTGCTTTAGAATCCCACACCCCATCATTGAGCATAAGCAAACCGAAACGAGCCATTGATCGCGGCTTACTCAAAAAAACATTATTATAGTCCATGGGAATCCAGGTGCCCGTCATACCTGTGGGCTGTAATAACTTTTGACGGGTGTATAAATTAAGTGTCCCATTTGTGGCTTTACTAAGCACATCATCAAGTAAAGTATAGGGCGCATTATGATAAGCCCATCGTGTACCGGCATCCGCTTTATAGACAAGGCATGTATCAAGGGTACAAAATGGATCACTCACTTCATCATCAAGTCCGGAGGTCATGGTTAATTGATGGCGTATGGTTATCAAATCTTCTTTTTCTTTTGGTGCTTTTGTCCATCCCACACCAAGATATTTTGAGGTTTTATCTTGTAATGAGAGCAATCCTTCTTCTTGTGCTTTTCCTGCTAACAATGCAGTAATTGTTTTTCCGGCAGATGCCCAATACCAAGCACTATCTTGAGTAAAAGTACCAAAATATTTTTCAATTACTATACGACCATCCTTCAAAACGATGAGCGCTTTGCTGTTTTCAGCTTCGAGAAAATTGTAGAGAGCGGGTATTTTTGTGATATCCCAGCCCAAAGATTGTGGTGAAACGCTTTCCCATTGATCTCCTTGCGCCGGAGGAAAATAGAGTTGTGAATAAACAGAAAATGATGAGAAAAATAATACAGTGAGGAACAATGTTTTCATAAGAGACAATCTGTTTGTGAATAAGAATGTCCTCATGACGCAGATTACCCTCTCAAGGTTTAATATCTTTAGCGCATTATACTCAGTGATGCCCTTTGTTGCAGAGCTTGGCTTTGAACAATCACCTGATAATACCCCGATTCCAATGACGATATATCAATCACATCTTTCGATGTTACTATGTCCATCACTTTATCGCCAAGAATACTAAATATACTTACCGTATCGTATGGTGTGCTTGCCTTGATATATAAAAATTCCTGAGCAGGGTTCGGATAAAGTTGGATTGATGAATCGAACGATATTTCTTCTATGGACGATGGTAATAGCTCGCGTTTATACAATCCGTAATCTGTCCCGGCATAGAGATAATTATCTACGACCACCAGCGATGATGCTTTCATGGTTGATAAACCATAATTCTGCCAATGAATTCCGTCTTGCGTACTGTAAATTCCTTTGTCTGTCGATACATATATTGTGCCCTCATGTTCATAAAGGCAGTAATATTCTTCTGATTCATCTATTTTGAGTTCTGACCATGTTACACCCTGATTATTGGATACATATAATGATTTATCTAATGAGAAATATTTGCCTGCTTTCGCAATAACATAATTATCATACAATGTCAATTTTCGTGATAAGGTATCCCAACTTTCACCATTATCGGTGGAGAAAAAACTATTGAATGCTATGTTAAAAGTAGTAAGGAATAATGTGTCATTTTTATGATACGGTTCTTGAAAGATTACATAAGAATCATTTACCACATTCATTTTTTTATGTGATTCCCATGTTTGACCAAAATCTCGTGAGATTAACAAAGTATTATCTAAACAATTGGTAACAGGACCATCAAACATAGCAAATATTACGCTGTCATTGACAAAAAGAGAATTGATTTTTGATGTCTTACCAGGATAAAAAATACATTTTTGAAAGTCATTGAGTTCCCAAAGTAACGTATCTATTGACGACTTATAAATCCTATGTGTAAAGAGATGTGGAAAAACAGCTGAGTGCCTTTTAATTCCTACTATTAATTGTCTATCAACTGAAGTTAATGCTGATATTCTGTGCTGCATATACCCCGCTTGATACCATTTTTTTCCTCCATCACTGCTGCGGTATATACCATTATCAACAGTTCCCACAAACATGATACTATCATTGAAATACAACATTCTCGTTTCTGACAAATTCCGTAAAACACTATTGGAAAGCCAGCTTTTCCCTTTATCAATAGAATACAATACACCTTGCGATGCTGTATTCATATAATTTGACGATGTTGTACAGTAAAGTGTATCATTTCTCGAACTAAAATAACCGATAATATTATCTTTAATCCATGTAAATTCCCAACTTTCTCCCCTATCCGATGAACGATAGATACCACCTTCAACACCGATATACATGATTCCATCATGAACATAGAAAGAAAACACGGCATTATCAGTTACACTATCTTTTTCCCATGTATCACCATTATCCTCGGAGTAATAGAGTCCTGCATTTGTAGTAAAATATAATGTATTTTCAACATGATTTAGTTTCCTTACTATTGATTGCTTCCAAATTCCAAAAATATCATCGGAAAGATTATATTTCTTTTTCCATTGTAATCCTTCATCGTCTGAGACATATATTCCCTCACTTGTTAGAGAAATATACTTGTCATTTACATCAATAATATCATAAATATTCAATATTTCGACATTTGCTTGAGCACGCAAATTAAGAAGAAATGAATCATCTTGCAATCTGTTCCACGATTCTCCATTATCGGTTGAACTCCACGAACTGAACGGATCATTAAGTATATAGAGTACATCGTTAAAAATAAGTAAACTATTAACGAGATTATGAGTTTCTGATAAAGAGAGAAGGTCTTTTACTTTAGACCAACTTAAGCCCTCGTCACTGGAACAGATTAAGTATGAGTCTCTACGCGGTACAGGACAGTCTATACAGTCATAGCTATAATTTAAAGCAAACAAATATCCATTATGTTCAACAATATTAGTTATTTCACCGCGATATGGTCCTTTGCATTTTTCCCAATCTGCTCGTGATGAATAAACAATAACCAGCAATAGATATATAGTCACAATAATTTTCATGTACTCTCCTTAATTGATTCCATACCCTATGTACCGACGAAACAGGATTTTGTTCCATTTTTGGACAAAAAAAATCCTCTCTTTAACTACTTAATGAGACAATCTGTTTGTGAATAAGAATGTCCTCATGACGCAGATTACCCTCTCAAGATTTAATATCTTTAGCGCATTATACTCAGTGATGCTCTTTGTTGCAGAGTTTGACTTTGAACAATCACCTGATAATAACCCGATTCCAATGACGATATATCAATCACATCTTTCGATGTTACTATGTCCATCACTTTATCGCCAAGAATACTAAATATACTTACCGTATCGTATGGTGTGCTTGCCTTGATATATAAAAATTCCTGAGCAGGGTTCGGATAAAGTTGGATTGATGAATCGAACGATATTTCTTCTATGGACGATGGTAATAGCTCGCGTTTATACAATCCGTAATCTGTCCCGGCATAGAGATAATTATCTACGACCACCAGCGATGATGGTCGTATTGCTCCACTCAGTTTGTGCCATGTTTCTCCATCAATTGTGCTGTATATTCCCTTATTGGTGGATATATATATTGTTCCTTCATAACTATATAAAAGATAAACTCCGTCTATATCCATGATTTGTATCTCCTGCCATGTTGCCGCACTGTCTTTTGAAATATATAGTTTTCCATTAGAGATAGGTTCAACGTCCCAAGATTGGCGAAAATACATACCTAAAGAAAAATAAACACCAGTTTTCGTAACAACATAATTATCATAAAAAGTCAATTCTCGGGATAAGGTATCCCAACTTTCACCATTATCGGTAGAAAAGAAACTCGCACTTTTATCGTAAGCAAATAAAGTATCTTGTTGTAAATGAGGTCGTTTAAACATTATTCCATAACTTTTACGTAGGTCCCAAGTTATACCGACATCTTTAGATGTACGTAAAACCCCAAGACTATTTGTACTAACAACGTTTGCAAAAATTGTTTTGTCATTAACCAAAAGTGAACTAACCTATACATTCTTACTTGCATAAATATTAGCTATTGTAAAGTCATTCAGAATCCATGATGAACGATCTTTTGGTGACGTATAAATTCTATAGACAACATCTCGTGGAGAATTATTAGAAGATATTTCAACACCAACGACCAAATTTCCATTCATTGAAGTTAAGGCTGATATGGGCTGCGTAATATATCCTGTTTGAAGCCAATTTTTTCCTCCATCACTGCTGCGGTATATACCATTATCAACAGTACCAACAAACATGAGACTGTCATTGAAAAAGAATGCCCTCGCATCTGCGAGATTTCGTAAAACACTATTGGAAAGCCAGTTTTTCCCTTTATCAATAGAATACAATACACCTCGCCATGCGAATCTGTTAAAGCCCGATGTTTGCGATGTTAAGCAATAGACTGTATCATTTCTTGAACTAAAACAAGCAATAATATTATCTTTAATCCATGTAAATTCCCAAGTTTCTCCCTTATCCAAAGAACGATATATACCACCTTCAACACCGAGATACATGATTCCATCATGAACATAGAAAGAAAATGCAGCATTATCAGTTACACTATCTTTTTCCCATGTATCACCATTATCCTCGGAGTAATAAAGTCCTGCATTTGTAGTAAAATATAATGTATTTTGAACATGATATAATTTCCCAACAATTGATTGCTTCCAATGCCAAAAATCATAGTTTATTAAATCATACTTCTTTTGCCATTGTAATCCTTCATCATCTGAGACATATATTCCTCGTTGTGTAAGAGAGATATACCTGCCATTTACATCAATAATATCATAAATATTTAGCGGTTGGTCAAGTGTTTTAGCACGCAAATAATAAAGAAACGAATCACCTTGCAATCTGTTCCACGATTCTC
>DDTD01000094.1 GCA_002344005.1 Ignavibacteria bacterium UBA2373
TGATGAAATACTGAAAAAGTTTCAATATAAAATTTCTCCAATATTTGAAATGATAAGACTCAGATTAAAAGAAACCCAAAAGCTAAGGGAATTGAAAGAATTGTTATTGTCGAAGATGTCGAAAGAGGAGGGTTGAGAGGATGTTTATTAAATCAATCAATATTAAGAATTATAGGTTGTTCTCAAATGAAACACCATTTGAGATTGCAGATTTGAATATCCCTGATTGTCAGAACGGTGGTACAGGTCTCACCATTTTTGTAGGCGAGAATGGTTGTGGAAAATCAACTTTGCTTGATGCTTTTGCATTACCATATGTCTCTTACAAAACAGATTCTTTCTCAATATCAGATTTAAATAATCCAACGCAAAAAGTTCAGATTGAAATTCTTACCGATGAAACTTACACTTACAAAGGTATAGTACCAAGAGCTGAGTACAGAGGAAAAGGTTTTTCTTTTATTGGTGGAATACGGTCAAGAGCCAATAGCGGATTTTTATCTTCTATGATTGTAACTGACCAACAGTATATCCGTGCTGATGGTCAGACTAAACCCAAAGACAATAGCCCTGAATTAAGGTTGTCAGTTAATAACCCTTGGAGTGGTTCAAGGTTCAATGAAATAGAATACTTGATACTTGATAAAAACAGAATTTTTCAAACAAGAAAAGGCACCTATAACGACACAAGGTTTGATAGATTAATGGAGGATTTGAATTACCATTACATTCAACAACATGATAATATCCCCTCGGACTGCAATGACTCAATAAGCACATTGCTTGGAATTGAGAACAGTAGCATCAGTCAGGTTGTACAAAGATTTGCTGATTTAACAGGAAATACTCTACAACTAAATGTTATAGATGATTGGAGTCCTTACACAAATGCGTTTTTTGGTATTAGAAAAGAAAATAAACAAACAATAACTTTGAGTCAATTGGGTTCAGGTTATGAAATGATTTTTTCATTAATCTACTCATATTATCTTTCAAAGAAAGGAAATAAGAAATTAATTGTATTGATTGATGAACCTGAACTCCATCTTCATCCAAAATTGCAATCAGATTTTATTGAACTACTGTTGGAGTTTTCCAAAGACTCACAGATAATCCTTACAACTCATTCTCCATTATTCATAAAACAAGCAATGAACAATAACAATGTTAAAGTCAAAATTTTGACAAAAACAGAAAACTCCGTTATTGTCGCTAATCCTGAATTAGCAGTTTTGCCTTACGTATCAGCCAATGAAGTTAATTACGTTGCTTTCAAACTTGCTACTGAAGAATATCACAATGAGCTGTATGAAAGGCTTTTTGGGTTAAAAGCGACAAGTAATAACATTAAAGAATTTGACGTTTCCTTTTTCCAAGTAGAAAAAAATGAACCAAAAAACTCTCCTTGGAAAGGTTACCCAAATGAAGTTTCAATTCATACTTTTTTGAGAAATCAAATTCATCATCAGGCACAAAACGGTAAAGCTGAATATGAAAATTTAAAATCTTCTATTGAAAAAATGCGAGAATACTTAATAGAATTAAATTATTGAACTAAATGAACCTCACCGAAGAAAAATTAGAAAAATCGGTTACCGAGTTGTTGGGGCAAGAAAGATTTCCGAAAGATTAAGAATAGTGATGAACGATAAACCCAAATATAATCCAAATATCCACCATCGCCGATCTATCCGATTAAAAGGATATGATTATTCGCAGGCGGGTTTGTATTTTATTACGATATGTTGTCACAATAGAATTTGCCGTTTTGGTGCTGTGGTTGACGGGAAAATGATATTGAATGATGCTGGAAGGATAGCAGATTCTTGTTGGTTGGAAATACCTAAACATTTTCCGAATGCGGTATTGCATGAATATATTATAATGCCAAATCATGTGCATGGGATTATTGAATTAACGGATTCAACCATGGATGTTCAAACCGTAGGGGTGGGAAATAATACCGTAGGGGTGGGAAATAATAATGTACGGGTGGGAAATAATAATGTACGGGTGGGAAATAATAATGTACGGATGGGAAATAATAATGTACGGGTTGAAAATAATAATGTACGGGTGGAAAATTTTCAACCCGTACAAAACAAATTTCAAAAAATGATTCCGCGTTCAATTGGTTCAATTGTCAAAGGATATAAAATTGGCGTTACAAAACGGTTGCGTACCGTTGGGGTTGAAAATAATAATGTACGGGTGGGAAATAATAATGTTGGGGTTGAAAATAATAATGTACGGGTTGAAAATAATACCGTACGGGTGGGAAATAATAATGTAGGGGTTGAAAATAATAATGTAGGGGTGGGAAATAATACCGTAGGGGTTGAAAATAATAATGTACGGGTTGAAAATTTTCAACCCCTACAACCGAATTATCATCAACCCGTACAACCGAATTATCATCAACCCGTACCGGATCGTCATCAACCCGTACAACAGATTTGGCAACGCAATTATTATGAACATATCATTCGCAATGAACAATCGTATCTGCGGATTGCGGAATATATTATCAACAATCCTACACAATGGAAGGAAGATTCCTATTATATAGTATGAAATTCACAGAAGAACAATTAGAAAAGGCATATATCGAGTTGATGGAACAACAGGGCTATCGCCATTATCTGGGAGAGAATATAGCTCGCCATCATGAGGACGTGATTATCGAAGAAGATATACGTCATTTTCTTGCTCGCCATTATGCCTCACAAAATATCACCGAAAAAGAAATAAGCACAATTATTTTGCAATTGCGTACTTTGTCCTCGATGGATCTTTATACATCCAATATGACATTTATGCGTATGATTGCCGATGGATTTATATTGCAACGCGAAGACCGCACACAAAAGGATATCCATATCGAATTACTTGATTATGCGGGCTTAGAGCATCATCGCTATATTGCCGATACCGTCCCCATACGCATAGCCGCCGAACCGCAGAGTGGATATTCCGCCCCGCAAAACGATAAGAATATCTATAAATTTGTGACACAATTGGAAATTGAAGGTGACAATAAACGCATACCCGACGGCATTGTGTATATTAATGGTTTGCCTTTACTTGTTTTTGAATTTAAAAGTGTTATTCGCGAGAATACAGACATTTTCGAGGCATATACACAATTGACCACGCGGTACAGACGCGATATTCCGTCCTTATTTATTTATAATTGTTTTTGTATTATCAGTGATGGCATTAATACGAAAGCGGGTTCATTTTTTGCTCCGTATGAATATTATTATGCATGGCGGCGTATAGCAGTTTCGGAAAAGACGCAACCATTAACGGAGACGGATATTGTTGATTTGTCAAAATTCAGTCGTGAGGATGCGCAAGGCATACAGAGTATGTTTACCTTAGTGCAGGGTATGTTGCACAAAGACCGATTGCGCGATATAATCCGCAATTTTATATTTATGCCCGATACGGGCAACAAAGAACAAAAGATAGTGTGCCGTTATCCACAATACTATGCCGCACGAGCATTATATACCAGCATCACGAAAGCCCGTAAACCACGTGGCAATGGTAAAGGCGGTACATATTTCGGTGCCACGGGATGCGGAAAAAGTTATACTATGTTGTTTTTGACTCGATTATTGATGCGCAGTGAGCATTTTGCCAGCCCGACTATTGTGCTGATTACCGACCGCACCGATCTTGATGCGCAATTATCGGAACAATTTGTGGAAGCAAAGCAATATATAGGCGATCATACGATAGTGAGTGTGGAAAGCAGGGCGCATTTGCGTTCATTATTGCAGGGCAGACAAAGCGGCGGAGTTTTTTTAACGACCATTCATAAATTTACGGAAGATACGCAAGTGCTGACCGAGCGGAATAATGTGATTTGTATTTCCGATGAGGCACATCGCAGCCAAATTCATCTTGACCAAAAAGTGACGATTACAAAAGAAGGCGTCCGTAAGCGTTATGGTTTTGCCAAACATTTGCATACATCATTGCCAAATGCGGTATATGTCGGATTTACGGGAACGCCTATTGATGCCACACTGGATGTATTCGGTAAGGTGGTGGATGCCTATACGATGACGGAATCGGTTTTTGATGAAATTACGGTGCATATTGTCTATGAGGGCAGAGCCGCCAAAGTGGGATTAAAAAATGAAGAATTGGCAAAAATTGAACGTTATTATGAAGAAGCCGCCGCAATGGGCGCGAACGATATTCACATAGAACAAAGTAAAGCACAAACAGCAAATATGTATGCTATTCTCGGCGATCCGAAACGCTTACAAGCCATAGCAGAAGATTTTATTGCGCATTATGAGGCGCGAGTGGAAGAAGGTGCAACCGCCGCGGGTAAAGCAATATTTGTGAGCAGCAGCCGCGAGATTGCTTATGAATTATATAAGAAAATACTGATATTACGACCGGAATGGAGTGAAAAGCTCTTTGCATCAACTCATAGCCCTGATGATACGAAAGAACAACCGATAGAACGCATAAAATTAGTGATGACGCGCTCGAAGGATGATCCGGCAGAGCTGTACCAATTACTTGGCACGAATGAATACAGAAAAGAATTAGATCGCCATTTCAAAAATGAATATTCCAATTTCAAAATTGCGATTGTGGTGGATATGTGGCTGACGGGTTTCGATGTCCCATTTCTTGATACTATTTATATTGACAAGCCGATACAGCGGCATAATTTAATTCAGACAATATCGCGGGTTAATCGTAAGTTTTCGGGTAAACATAAAGGTTTGGTTGTTGATTATATCGGTATAAAACAACAAATGAATCTTGCATTGAAGCAATATAATGAAACAGATAAAGATAATTTTGAGCAGATAGAGCAATCAATCATTGTTCTGCGCGATTATTTGGATTTGCTTGCTAATGAGATGCACACATTCGATGCGAAAAAATATTTTGTTGGTCGTCCATTGGAACAATTACATACACTCAATCGGGCAGCGGAATTTGTATTGAGCGGCGAAGAGAAAAAAAATCGTTTCATTGGCTTAGTTCTGCGATTAAAAGCGGCATACGATATATGCGTGGGGAGTGATGCTATCACGGTAAAAGAGCGTGACTATGTTCATTTTTATCTTGCCATACGCAGTATTATCGTCAAATTAACCGGAGGAACAGCACCCGATACGGAACAAATGAACAAACGTGTGCGCGAGATGATAAAAAATGCTCTGGAAAGTCAAGGTGTGGAACAATTATTCCGTTTTGGCGATAAGAATGACGGCAATATCAATTTATTCGATAAAGAATATTTGGAACAATTAAAAAAGATAAAATTACCAAATACGAAAATTCAATTATTGCAGCAATTATTATCGCAAGTTATCCAAGAGATAAAGAAAATTAATAAAATCCAAGGTATAGACTTTACAAAACGTATGGAAACGGTTGTTGAGCGTTACAATACCCGTGAAACTAATGATATATTCAGAAGTGAGCTATATGAGGAAATAGCGGAAGAATTGACGAATTTACTGTGGGAAGCGCATGAAGAATTTTTCAGTGGCAATGATTTGGGAATAGAAGTAGAAGAAAAAGCATTCTATGATATTTTATTTGCCTTGTGCATAAAATATGGCTTTGTCTATCCGGAAGAAAAGATGATAGAATTGGCGAGAGCAGTGAAACTCTTGGTTGATACACAGAGTCGTTTCCCCGATTGGAATAAACGGGAGGATATAAAAGCATCACTCAAGGTGGATTTAATATTATTGCTTGATGAGTATGGCTTTCCTCCGGTAGAGATAGATGAAGTATATAATGAAATATTTGAACAAGCAGAAAACTTCAAGAAGAACCGCCCTTCATAATAATGAATTTCATCGCCTTCCCCGCGGGGAAGGACGGGATGGGGCAAAAAACAAACATCATAATTCTATAAACCTATCATCCCGACGGGATTGAATTTCATCCCATCCATGGGAGGCTTGTCCGCAGGACGGGGTGGATGAATATATTGATTGAAATTTGCCCCTCTTTTTTTCTCCCCGTCGGGGAGAATTTTATTATGCCTTCCCCGCGGGGAAGGACGGGATGGGGCAAAAAAACGAACATCATAATTCTATAAACCTGTCATCCCTTCGGGATTGAATTTCAAAAATTCCCCTCGTTGAGGGGAATTTTTCGATTGTTTGTATGTTTATTTATGGATTAAACATTTTTTACCGTTTCACAACCTTAAATCCTATTGAGCGACCATATCCCTGCATTATGGCAAGATTAATCCATGATAAAGCAAAACATTCCAATAATTCCACTTTATCGCCTTTACCAAAATCATAACATTGCTCAAAGCCTGCATCCTTTGCTAACTGTGTTGCCACAGCTTTGGCTGCATCGCTGTCACCCGCCATAAACATATCAAGAGTCACGGTGTCATAGCGCGGATTACTCATATTTTCAAAACCCGTAGAATTAAAGCATTTCACTATTGCCGCTTCCGTTTTTGCCGCCAAACAATGATACACCGTACTATAGGGTTCCGGCTTCTGACGCACTGCATTCGTTGCATCAATGCAATATTTCCCACTCAAATTGCCACTTTGCTCAATAATATCGAAAATTGCCGTCGGCGGCGTTGCTATGAGTATAGTCTCAGCTTGGGCAATCGCTTCCGCAACCGATACCGCCTTCGTATTGGGATTATGCAATAAATCCATGCCCTTGAATTGCTCGGTATTCTGAACACCAAGAAAAATGGTGTGACCTGCTTTAGCCCATGACGTCGCAAGCGCACCGCCAACATTTCCTGTACCAATAATTGCAATATTCATACTATGCCTTTCTTTTTGCAAGATAACAGTAATAGTGAAAATACTGTGTCTTGAATAAATAATTGTAAAAAAATGATATAACTATGTCGCCATTATCCATTAACAATAGCGAACCGCCTCAGCCCGAGCGTTTTTTCCGCCTATCCGGCATAAAATACCATATCGGTATAAAGGCAAAAATAACAAATGAAAGAAAAACAGAAATATATGCTAAGGGAATGGATAAAAAATAGAACAGCGATGCGAGTGCATTCGTGCGATGAATATGCGGACTATAGGGCAAGAGCTTTGCATGAATTTCCACATAACGCCGCAATAGTAAAAACACCAAAGCATTGAGAAACATGACAATGCCGTAAAACATCACCGCCGGATACATTGTCGGATGCTGTGCCATAAATGCCGTCGGCAAAGGAATAAGCGACATCGTAAATAATAAAGCCATATTATACCAAATAAGCGCACTGTCCGTATGGGGAATTTTATCAAAAAGTGCGTGATGATTCAACCACATAATAGCAATCACAAGAAAACTCAGCGTATAGGACAATAACTTCGGTAAAAGAGAAAGGGCAATATCACGCAATGCCGTAGCAGCAAAAGGCTCGGGAATATCCTGAATTTTTAAATCAAATACCATAATGGTGATAATAATGGCAATGACTCCATCGCTGAATGCTTCTATACGATTTTTTGCCAACATACTCAATAGATAAATCCATGATGCGGCACGGTAGTGCGGGTGATTGTGTCGCCAAGCATTTCCTTCATATCACATTCAATGGTATGGCAAAGTGATGTCATTGGCACATCGGTAATAGTATTTTCAAAAGGATTTTCATTGACCTCACCAACTTTACTCATCACACCAAACACAAATGATATAAGAATACTGATTGGTACCATAAGAAATGGCATATCCATTTTTGTAAAATCACCGATAAGAGTCAATGGCAATAATACCATAAATACCAATAAAAATAATCGCGTAAAAAAATGATACTGACGCAATAGAGGCGTATATTTAATTCTTTCGCATGAACCTTGCGCAACCACAATACCCGCTATTGCCGGTTCAATACTTATCATATCAAAAGCCCCGAGATATTCCGTTCTTATACCTTCTTTTATTTTTTCCCCTTGTTTTTGTAGAATATAATTCGGTTTATTTGTTTTGTGTAAAAGTTCACGATATTCTTGTTCGGGGAGAAATGCGGAAACTTCATTCCATGAATCTTGCTGCCGTAAATGTAAACGTAGAGCATGGGCAAAAGCAATTTGACGTACTATCACTTCACGTGTATAATCATCGCATTGTTGTTGAGATATTTTCCCGATGGCAACAGCATTCGCCGTATTAGCAATAACTTGTCTTGCAATAATGCGGCTATTATTGACAATAGTGCCCCATTGTGTGCGTGCTTCCCACCAACGGCTGTAAGCAGTATTATTACGAAAAGCAATAAAAATTGCAAGCGCACTGCCAACAATAGCGGTTAATGAAAAAGGTAAAGCCACTATGCCCGACGCATTATTCTGCGACAAAAAATAGACCGCAAGAGAAACTACCGTCGAAACGAAAAGCTCAACACGCATATAACGCATGACGGCAATGGGATTAAACACTGTACGTACTATCATGAGAGTAAAGGTTTTACATCATAAATTTCACGAATTTTCATAAATTCTTTTTCCATTGATAAACCTAAATCACGTAATTTTCCTGTACGTACATCAAAAATCCATCCATGCACTTTAGGAAATCCTGTTTTATACCATGATTTTTGGACATGATCAATTTTAATAATATTCATACATTGCTCATAGACATTTAATTCCACCAATCGGTCGAAACGCTGTTTTTCATCGGCAATGCTTTGCAATTCTTCATAATGCAATCGTCGCACATCACGCAATGTCTGCAACCAATTATTTAATTGCCCCATATCGCTCGGATGTAATGCTGCTTTCACACCACCACATTCATAATGACCGCACACAATAATATGCTGCACTTTCAAATATTCAACAGCATATTGAATGACGGCATTACTATTACAATCCGTCGGTATCACCTGATTGGCAATATTACGATGGACAAATATTTCTCCGGGCTTCAATCCCATTAAATCTTCGGCAGTCACACGGCTGTCAGAACATCCAATATAGAGAAACTCTGGTTTTTGTCCATGTGCCAATTCTTCAAAATACTGTGGATTATTCGCAACTTTATCGGCAATCCATTGTTCATTATTCTTAAAAATCGCCTCAAAATTCATAAGATAATCGCAGAGAAATTAAAAATCATATCGTATAAAAAGACCAATATTTTCGGTGCTGCTCATAGCAGAGAAATCTTTACCAATTTGTTGTAAATCTACCATAATACCTCCGGCAATGGCATTATAGCGTAGTCCCAACCGCAAACGCTGCACAGCATTGAGAATATCAGTCTTTGGATTATATACGGGGAATAATTCACATTGGCTGAATATTTTCCATTTATCCATAAGCTGCGGCTGATAACGAAGCAGTACAAACATATCAATGCCGCCTTTTTCTTGTATATCCGCAACAAGCCATCCGAAAATTAATGTATTTTCTGTGCTGTGTACATATTGCACACCTGCTTTTGCAATAACCCCTGCATTAAGAAATGAAGCGACACTTACAATGCCTATACCATTCGAAAAATTATAGGAAATTGCATTTGTCGAACCGAATAAAGTCGGCGATTTTATATAGTCACTATTCGCTCTGTTACGACTAAAAAATAACCAAGGACTATTGTTACCATCCTCATAGCGAATAAATTTATACCACATGAGATCAATGCCATAACGCTCATCGCCGGCATATACTTCCGTTGCTTGCGCTCTTGCCATACTCTGAGCGCAAAGTATGGCAAGAATAATCCACAATATATTAGCGATCAAGTGATAAAAGACCGATTTTATTTCCTTCGGAATCAATAATAATGGACGCATACCCAAATTTTCCAAGATTAATTTCGGGAACGATAACTTTTCCACCCGCAGACTCGACTTTTCCGACGGCATCCGATAATGCACCGAAAGCATGAAGGTATAATACTCCCCCATCTGTTGTTGGCTTTAAATCAGGACGCACGACAATAGAACCACCGACAGCTTCACCCGTGGCAAATGGAACATTAAATAAAATCAAATCGCCGGAACCAAAAGTCCCTTTACGTACATTGCCATTGAGCACTGTTGAATAAAACGCAAAAGCACGCTCCAAATCCAGCGCGGGAATTTCAAACCATTGTATTGCATTCATAGTGATTATTTCTGTAATGATTGTACTAATAATTCTGCCGCAGCAGCACCTGAATTTTGCTGTTGTCCCGTAATTAAATTCCCATCTTGAATTGCATACGAAGAAAATGGTGCCGCCGTTTTAAATATCGTACCTTCAATTTTTTTTGCTTCCGTTTCAATGCGATAGGGTTGAATTTTCATACCTACTGCCTGATCGGCAAATTCTTCTTCGGCATCGGCAAAACCTGTCCATGTTTTTCCTTTGACTAATAATTCACCATCGGATGTTTTTGCATCCAATAATAATGTAGTGGAATGGCATACCGCAGCTGATGGTTTGCCATTTTCATAAAAAGCAACAAATAATTTTTCCAAATCATTATTGCCTCTAAAAGTGTACATAGGACCTTGCCCACCGACCAAAAAGATTGCATCATAGTCTTGTGGATTGACCTCCGTTACTTTTTTTGTATTTGCAATCATTTCTTGAAACCACGTTTGCTGCATATAGCCCAAAGAAATAATATCATGCGCCGAATAACCGCTGGCATCGGTGGGATTGGAATAACTGTCCATCATTAATGCGCCACCTTCCGTAGAAACAAGCTCCACATCATAGCCGGCTTCTTGAAAAACACGTAAGGGATGAGTTAATTCAGCAGCCCAGAAACCTATGGGCCACCCTGTCTGTGGGCTCACACTTGGCGAGCTGGCTACCATGAGGATTTTTCCTTTTGTCGGCGCACCGTGAAAATGCACATAGGATTGAACTTCTTTTATCATGAGAGACTCCGTGAAAATTATGGTAAATATTATGTTGCAAAATTGCTGATAGTTACTATCTTTGCAAAGAGTGTAACCAAAAAGTGCGATACATACTTTTTGGAAAGTATCATAAAAATGAAAGAGTTATAGTAATGCCTGACTTTATCTACAATGGCAAAGTGTATTATAATCCCGTGCAATTGGTCATGGAACAAATCGGCGGTGTCTGGAAAGCCCCTATTCTTTGGCGTTTAAAAGATAAAGTGATGCGCTATGGGGAATTGCGGAAGGATATAAAACATATCTCCGACAAAATGCTGACTCAACAGCTCCGTGAACTTGAACAAGATGGGTATATACAAAGAACGGTGTATGCGGTTATTCCACCCAAAACCGAATATACTCTCACCGAGCAAGGAAAAGATATTATCGAACTCATTACCATTATTCGTAATTATGGATTAAAAATGATAGAAAAACAAAAAATTGAACATACTCAGGAAAAAAATCCGCAATAATTATACTCAATCGGAACATTATTCTTGGGTTCAGATTGCTTGTTTCATTATATATGAAAGCATCATCAATATAATGCTACAATCGCTTATAGCAGTAACCCTTGTACAACTCATCAGTCATTGTGTAGAAGAATATACAACGTGAAGAATTATCGTTTGGATGGATAAGCAAAGTTTTGTAGTTTTGGGGAAAGGAAGGACGCAAAGCATCATTTTAAACAATCAATAGAGCAAGGATAAAATGTTAAGACAAGAATTACAATCATATTTTGACAGAGTTTATCCTTATTCCAAAATAGACACGGAATACACGCTCGATGGACAAGTTTATATTAGATTTGAACTTGGTGAAGGTAAAGACAATGGGACTATCGAAAGAATAAATCAGTCGACAGATAGGGCATTGACAATTTTCAACGAAACATTTACTGAACCGACACACGACATTTTCATTCTTATTTATGAATACCAAGGCGAAAATATTTTCAACGCCTCAAACGACTATTTACACAAACAATTTCCGACTGACAGGTTCAAGAAATTTTACAATCAATTGGAGACAGTAAATACTCGCTACATCACGACAGACGATAACGGGAATGATGTTTTAGAAAAAGATGAAGTCAGAATAATAATTGGAAAACTACCCGTTAAAGACATTAATGTAAAAAATATTCTGAATGGAATTGCAAATACAGAAATGGGGTTTAAGCCGGGTATAGACCAAAGAATTTTCTTTTTCGACCCATCAACCGACAAAGCCTTTCACATGTACGACGACAGGGGATGTGATGTTTGGAGCGACACTGCAGACAAAATTCGCGACATTTACATAAAAAGAAATGACTGGATTGTTGAATATCACAGACAAAAAATTGAAGAATACTTTAAATAATAACAAGAAGCACCGACTAACAGCAGTTCCCCTTGTACTACTCATCTGTTAGCTTATAGAACAAAGATCGGTCTTCAGAAACAAACGTGAACAACTATGTTTGGATGGAAAGCCAAAGTTTAGTAAGTTTGGGGAAAGGAAGGACGTTTTGCGTCAATATGTTACGTATTAGAGGTTACAATGCAGTAAACTTCAAGTACGGGCACAAAATACTTGACACTCGTTCACCAAGAGAAATTTTAGAATATGAAGACTAAACAAATAAAAAATGGGAAGACAATTCTTACAGACCTTCGTGACATCAGAGACAAAATTAGCGAAGAATTACAAGGTAAGACAACAGAACAAATTGTTGAATATTTAAAGAAGAAAAAAACACTGCATCCAACATCGGTTTGGGAATAGTAAATTCAATAGTAGTAATTTTTTTTAAATGTCCATCATCGTTAATACGTAAACAGTTGAGGTAATTATAGTGAAAGGAACAACAATAATACTAATGTTTGGAATTCTTAGTTGTCAACCATTCGATAGCCAAGATAATTCTACCCAAAAAAATAATTACGCGGAATCAATCACGATAAAAGCTATTCCTGTTAAAGATAGCACTCGAAATATAATATCTATAGATACACTAGAGTTAAAGAGTTTTTGGACTAATTGTATTTTACCAATAATAAATTCTGACGAAAAAAAACTCAAACAAATCATTCATTTTCCTCTGGGCGGAGAGTGGGGATATATAGTAGGATTAAAGAAACCACATATATTGTGGACTGAAAGAGATTTTTACGACAATTTGGATAAACTATTTTATCCTGAACTCATAGACAGCCTGAAGACAAAGACTTTTGAGGATGTCGAAGTGTATAATCATACCGATGAGTTAACCGAACTACTGGTTGGAGTTGGATTTGAAACTTGGATAGATGGCTTCAAAGATGAGTCTGCCGTAATTCTTAGATTTAAACAAATCAATGGGAAATGGAAACTTTACGTATTTCAATTAGCTGGATGATGATAAATCCTCTTAACAACGCTTCCCCCAAATGTGCGACTTCGTGCTTCTATGACAGTTTTGTAATACGGAAATTTCAGTTCTCAGCATCAACATCTGTGGTAAAAATCCGCCTTCTGCAAGCTGCAAAACGATGTGCGTAATCATAGAACGACACCAACAATTAAATATGACCGAACAAAAAAACATATTCCTTGACAAAGATTTAAGATGTGGTGGCTTCTATGAACTTTCTATTCAAGTTTGCCCAAGTATAGAAAACAACCCAATAAAACTTTACACTGACTTTATTTGGACACTGAACAATGTTTCGGGACCTTTTGACGAAGGCTTTAAGACAATACAGGCAGACATTGAAAATATTCAACACCGTGGACTTATTAGTCTTGACAATTATGTCATTCCTTTTATGACTTACAATATACGAGAAGACGAGCCTATCGAAACTGGATTCAATTGGTTTGACATTTGCTTTTACACGGCAGCAATTGAAAAGGTATTTGGAGCTGAGTATCAAACTTGGTCAGAAAATCCCAAAGTACCGAAACAGTTAACCGACTTTTTCACAAGTATATTGAAAGCCTTGTATAAAATTTACCCTTTTGAACTTGCGATGTTAGACTTTGAAGTTTCCGGACAATATTACTTTGAAGATTTAATGAAACCGACTAACACTTGGGCTTATTCTGCGTTTTTCGTGGGACAGACTAAATATGACTTAGTCGCAGTTGAAAACAGAAAATTTGTAAAGACCATTGAAGAACTATAATGGAAACGAAGACTAAACAAACGGAAAAAAGTTTAACGCAATCACAACTATGCTTGAAATTCGAGACAAAATAAGTCTTGAAATAATGAATATGACTTATGAAGAAGAACGACCCTATTTGGACAAACTTCTTGTACAAGGACAAACCAAAGCAAAGTAATACACTTCTGCCAATGGTCTTTATGCGTAGATGTATGACGCTAATACAGAACCAAGAGTTTGATGTATTTGGTACAAGATACATCATAAGGTTTGGACATTCAAGAAAAATTTCTTAATTTTGTTGCGTATTTAACAGTTATGGCAAAAACATTTAAATTTGAAGATTCATTTGGACGTATTCTTGGAGTTGCTCATACTTCTATGTTTAGATATTTGAGCAAATTAATGAAAGACCAAGAACTACCTATAACACCTGAACAATTCAGTGTGTTAAGTCATTTATGGCAAAAGGACGGTTTACAACAAAGCGAATTGGCGATATGCACTAACCGAAATAGAGCAAATGTGACGCGGATCATTGACATCTTGGAAAGAGAAGGTATCGTAGAACGCAGAGATGATGAAAGTGATAGAAGAGTGTTTAGAATTTATCTGACTGACAAAGGAAAATCTCTTAGAGAAGTTACGGCGAGATGTGCCGAACAAACAATCAATGACTCACTTAAGGGTTTGACAAAAGAAGAAATAGATACTTGTGTAAAGGTCTTACTACAAGTAAAAAGCAATGTTGGCTAAAAAATTTTATCCACATTGTTGCGTATTTAACAATTAACAATTTAACATTAATACCATGACAACAAAAACAACAAACATCATCAACTGGAGCTTAGCAGGAGTCGTCGGCTTCATTTTTATTAGTAGCGCCATGAGCAAATTTTTTGGCGGCGAAGAAACTTTACAAATGGCGAAAGGAATTGGACTAAGTGCAGAATCTTTTCAAGTCATTGGCATAGTAGAATTTGTGAGCGTGATGCTTTTTTTAGTGCCACGAACAGGAATAATTGGAACACTCTTATTAGCTGCATACATGGGTGGCGCAATAGCAATACATATATCACATGGTCAATCAATAATTGCACCCGCTATCATTGAAGCTATAATTTGGATAGCGGCTTTAGTACGATTCCCCGAATTGAAACATCGCATTTTACATTCAAACAAATAAGATATACCGATGAATAGGCGAAATTTTGTCTTAAAATCATTACTTACTGTGGGAAGTCTCATCCCATTTCGTAAAATATTTTTATCAACAACTTCATATCAAAAGACAATGAACAAAAAAATCTCAAAAAAACATGATCTCAAGTTTAAGCAAGCATTTCCCGGTTTAATGGGCGTTGATATTATGGCACATGCCTTTCCTATTGAACCCTTTTTAGTATTTACCGAATTTCGAATGACAAGACCTGTTTTTGGTCCACATCCTCATGCAGGAATTTCTGTGATGACCTATATGTTACCAGATAGTAAAGAGAGCTTTATCAATCGAGATAGTCAAGGTGATTTCAGCTATATAGAGCCGGGCGGAATGCATATTATGCAAGCGGGAAGTGGTATGCACCATGATGAATTTCCTAAAGTTACAGGTAATGAGTCACATGGATTTCAAATATGGATAAATCATGCAGATAAAAATAGATTTGTTGAACCAAAATCAATGCATGCAAGTGCTCATGAAGTTCCCGAAAAAATAACAGATGATTATAAAGTTAGAATTGTGCATGGTGAATTTGAAGAAATGACAACACATTACAAAATGGTTACTGCTGTAAATTTGTTTCACATCTTTTTACAACCCAATAAATCTATTTCTTTGGATGCCATGCCAATGGCATTTGTTTACGGACTTAATGGTAAAGGACAAAGCGAAGGAGAAACTATTCAAGCCCAAACTTTAGTACATTATTCCTTAGAGGGAAATAAAGTAACTATCAATGCTTCAGACGAAGGGCTGGAATGTATGTTCGCAACCGGAACACCACACAATGAAGCAATTACCTATGGCGGTCCATTTGTTATGACAACTGCTGAGCAAATGGCAGAAACACAACGCCGTTTTTCGAAGGGTGAAATGGGAAAATTAGAACCATACAAAGGATAAATTAAAGTAATAACTCAAAGTATGAGAAAATAATGTTCAATAATAACAACAATTCATCAATCATCAAAGGACATCACATGTGGATTATTATGATTATAATCATTGTGGGCATCGGAATTTTAAGTAGAACCGGCTTTGAAATTCGCGACGATATTGAAATTAATGCATCAACAGATAAAGTCTGGGAAACAATTATTGATTTTGAAAATTACAAAAATTGGAATTCGCAATTGATGTACATAGGTGGTAAGGTAGAGCCAAATGGAAAACTTCATTTAAAACTTGCTGTATCAGGATCCGATCCCTATGAATTTAAGCCAAATATTTCATATTGGCAAGAAAGAAAGACATTTGCTTGGATTGAAAAAACGGGGTTACCACGAATTTTTGACGGAGAACACTTTTTTGAACTCAATGATCTTGGAAATGGTAGAACACTTCTTACAAACAGAGAAGAATATCGAGGAGTTTTATCACAACTGTTTCGACAATTGCCGATGATGAAAACAGCACCCGAAGGATTTAAAAAAATGAACCTTGAGCTTAAACATTATATTGAGTCACAGAATTAAACCCAAATTTAGATAAGTATAGAGATTCCATGATTGACTTTTTTATTGGAAAGGATTAGAAATACTGTAAACTCCAAAAATAACTTTGTTTCCATTTTATAAGTGGAATATAATTCACTGAATAATGAAAGCACAGTGTATTACATGAGAGCTTGAACTTTTCTCGACATAGCGCAAACAACCCATCTGTTTTTTGTCATCATAGCACTATTATCTCACTCTGAGAAGTGTCACTACGTCAGCACTTTCCCCTCCTCTTTCATATCTTTTGGATAGGTAGCCAATTTTTTGTAGTTTTGAAGAAATAACAAACGAAACAAGAATTAGTGGTAAGTATAATATAATTGAACAATGGAACCAAGAATACAGACATTATCAGAAAAAAAATTGGTCGGACAAAGTCTTGCAATGTCACTTGCTGACTATAAAGTTGGAGAGCTTTGGAGAAGTTTTATGCCAAGAAAAAAAGAAATAACAAATATCTTGACAAATGACCTTATTTCCTTAGCAATTTACGAATCAACATATTTTGCAGACTTCAAACCGACAAACGAATTTGAACGTTGGGCGGCAGTTGAGGTTGCGGACTTTGATAATGTGCCAAATGAAATGGAAACTATTCTTTTACAAAGCGGGCTTTATGCGGTTTTTGATTACAAAGGTTTAAATACGGATAAGTCAATTTTTCAATACATTTTTGGGACATGGTTACCAAGTTCGGACTACATATTGGACGATAGACCGCACTTTGAGGTATTGGGCGAAAAATACAAAAACAATGACCCGACATCAGAAGAAGAAATTTGGATACCGATAAGACCAAAGAGCATTCCTAAAACAAAAAATATTTCATAGATAAGCCCTCATAACTTAGCATCTTTCTATTCATCGTAGTAGTTCCGTAGCAACAGATGGAGCAATGCAAATAAACATTACATTTAGTATCACACGAAGGTAATGCTATTGCAAAATCTCAATATGTCTGATCATTGTTGTACTCTCTGTTTTCAAACGCAATATATACTTCCCTGCCCCAAATTTTCGGGCATCGGCATAATGCACATACGTACCGGCAGCATGAAGTATATTATCGAAAAAGTGCACAACGACTCTTCCCTCAATATCAATCAAATCTAATGATGCTCTTGTCGATTCGGCAAGACCATACTCAATCTTGAAGTTATCCTTCACCGGATTAGGATTACTTATCAGCTTTTGGCTCTCCCCTGTGGGTATAAACAATCTGGTGCTACCCTCTTTGCATACATTAACAATCGCAATGGAGCCATCTTGCGTTCTTGTTTCTTTGACATTGGTTGTTGTATCGGTCCACGCAAACGAAATAAGTTTGATAGGAGAAGTTTCTGCTGTACCCAACGTTGCAATTGCATTGATTACGGCTAATGTATCCGATACTCCACGTTCACCCTCAATAAAGATTCTACATATGTCTTCTTGCGGCGATTCGCAGAGTAAGCCCGGGTGATTTAGGAATAATACGGTCGAATTACACTCAATTTGTGCTCTAAATTTTCTGGGTGTACGTTCAGTAAAGTTTTCACTCTGTTGTATGGACAAACACACTGTAACATTTTCACCAACTTTGGCTTGTATTGAATTTACTGCAATTGTTGCTCTCACTGTATCTGGAATATCAATATTTTTGATTCCCTCACCTTTGAGCTGAATACTAATTTCTCTATTATCCGTTAGATTTTTTAGTAGTACCGTGTCAATGTAAATTTTCTCTTCTTTTGGAACAAAATCAACTAATATCGAGTATGACGCCCCAGATTGCAGCATCATGTCGGTAACTTCGTTAAGAGAAAAAATCTGGGGATTGACTCTCTTATGAGAAAGTGAAAAATTTACAACCTCATATCCAAGATTCGTTACATTACATGATCCCTGAACTTTTTCACCTAAAGGAACCTTACCGAAATCAACAACTATTTTATCAACACGCAAATATTCATCATTATTGATACCTTCCCCAAAAAGAATAATCGAATATTTTATACCTTGTAGTGTATTTTCAATTTCGATACTTCCATTTGTTCTCCCTAATTCTTTCGGTGTAAATCGTACACGCAATTCTAGTCTTTTTGACGGTAAAAGAATTAGACGGGATTGATTAGGTTCAAAATTAAAATCTGTTGTATTGGGACCTACATTACTCAGAGTTATTTCTATAGGGTCTTTACCAATATTGCTAATATAAACCGAAGTATCGCGAACATCACCAAGTGTGACTTTACCGAAATCAATAGCATTATGACTTATATCTAACACTCCTGCAATTCCTTCTCCTGAAATATCATACAGTAGTGTATCTGATTGTGTTAATATATATATTGTTGCACTATGTGTACCTATAAATGAAGGTGTAAATCTTATCTCAAAATCCATACTATCATTTGGATTAATACTTGTCGGTAACTTTGGTGACACGTAGGTAAATGCATTTGCATCTTTACCAAAGAAAACAATATTATCAATACGTACAGGTAATGTGGAAGTATTAACTAAAGCGGCGACAACAATGCTGTCTTTTGATTTACCGAATAAGCACTGCTTCATATCAATGGAGCGACCTTCTACTGTCGGAATATCTATCGTAAATACGGAATCGGACATATCGGTCTGAATTGGCTTACCTATAGAAAGATTGTCATCAACAAACCATGTTCTTACCGTATTATCAGCAGATGCAGAAAGTAGTCGTCGGTGATCCTTACTCCACTCAATATGAGTGATTTTTGCTTGATGCCCTACAAATGTACGTAAGGAGGATCCGGTTTTTACATCATATATTTTTATGGTTTGGTCTTCGCTCGAGGTTGCAACACGGTTTCCTTTGGGATTCCATTCTATTTGATTTACATCATAATTATGACCGGTGAGTACAAATGAAAGATTTCCTGTTTCCGCATTCCATAGACGTGCAGTACGGTCAGAGCACGCGGTGGCGACCGACTTTCCATCAGGACTCCATGATATATAACGAACTTCCCCTGTATGTCCCGTAAGAGAATGTATCTTACTACCTGTATTTACGTCCCAAATATCCGCCGATCTGTTATAGGCAGACGTTGCAATTTTACGTGCGTCCGGACTCCACGCAGCAGTTATAACCCATGAATTGTGATCAAGATTACGTACCATAACTCCAACGACTACATCCCAAATTTTTGCAGAATAATCCCAACTTGAAGACACTAAACGTCTTCCGTCAGGACTAAAATGGACAGAAGTAATTTGCGCTGTATGTCCATTGAGTGTGTGGATAAGCGCTCCCGTGTTCGCATCCCAAATTCTGATGGTTTTATCACCACCACAACTGGCAAATCGGTTTCCATCAGGACTCCAATCCACAGATCCTATCCATGAAGTATGTCCAATATATTCTACCAGCAACTTTCCGGTTTTGGGGTCCCAAAGTTTAACCAGATTATCGTCTCCTGCACTGAGAATACTTGAACCGTTGGGACTCCATTTCAAGATTGACACAGAAGCTCCATGTGCTAATATTGTACGGATAGCTTGTCCTTTTGCAGCATCCCAAATAATAATAGAACCCTCAGACCCGCAACTTGCAATATATGAGCCATCGGGACTCCATGTTGCATAGTTGACAGAACCGGTATGTGCTGCAAGTGTTAACTCCGTAGTCCCGATATCATTGATTTTATCAGCTATATGTTGTACTCGAATTTTACATTGTTCGCTTTTAATTTTGGGCATGTTTTTCCAAGTATGTTGAAGTCCCGAACTTGACCCGCTGACTTCAGACCAAGAAAGCCCATTATCCGTTGATACATCAATATGAACTATATCATTGGGTGAAATACCGTTCCATTGAATTTTAGGATTACTCCCCACGCCAATTATCTCGCCGCCATTTGGTGCAACTACACGCAGATTCGGATCGGTAATTGTATTGCCCGCAATGCCCCCCATACAACTAAAATATAATGGACATACATCTGTTTGTACTTCGCATACACTATAATGAAATGCGGCATCGGGGGGAGTAAAGCGCACAGTAATCGTTCTTGTTTCGTTTTTTTTAATCGTGAATGGAAATCCCACATCATGTAAAGAAAATATTTGCTGATTGGATAATGAAATTCCGGAAACTACATAATCAGTGTTATATGCCGTTAATGAGAGAGAAAGATCATAACTTCCCCCGGGAATTTGTTCCCCAAAAGAGACAATCTTCGGAAAAAAATTCATTGTTGCAAGTGAAGTAATAGGTGGCTCATATTCAGCTGTATCGTGGACATTACCTTTTGAACAGATAATTTTTGCTACATCACGATTGCAGAAGTAGCCGCTTGTCCATGTAATTTCACATGGTTCATCTCCATATGCTAAGTCACGCAACAATAATGCTGCAGATTGAGCTTTTTCGGGAGAAGTAATTTCCTCTATGTAATGACCACCTGTTTTGATACAGATATCTCGTAATGTACGTGCCAATGCTGAATTATCTCTGTAAGCATTTGAGTATTCAAGAACAATAAATCGAATCTTATAATACGAACATGTATCAAGTATTTTGTTGACAACATCTAAGGGTATATCTTGGGCAAAAGCATCAGTAAAAACTACAACACTACGATTAAATATACCTTTTTTGGCAATTGTTACCGCGCCTGCTAATTGATGCAGTAATTGTGCAGTATAATTATCTGAACCTTTGGCATTTATCAAGGAAATACTTCGTTGTATTTTATCAATGTTTGGCGTAAAATCTTGTAACAATAAAGGCACATCATTACATGTTTGGACAGCCAGCTCAGTATTCTGTTGTAGAACAACCTGTAACATAGTCAACGCGGTTAACTTAGCCAACTCAATCGGTGAAGTAACCATGGAATTTTTCATTGTCATGGAGCCGGACACATCAAAACTCATTGCTACCGAGCATGTTGATTTTTCCGACGGAGCAGGACATTGAACATCAGTAACAGCTCTTGGAATTCCATTCTCAGTCACTTTTATATCACTCTTTTGTAATGTTTCCCGATTATTATTTCTATCAAAAGCAAGAACTTTTGCTTTTATGACAGGGAAATTTTTTGTATCAATATCATACAAAGAAAGATTTTGACCTTGACACATTGAAAGTGTGAAAAAGACAACAATTATTGAGAGAAGATAATGGAATAGTATTTTCATAATTTATTCATTTATGGGTGTTTCAATAATAACATCTACAGTGCGTGTGTATAACCGTCCTTCAGGCAAGCTGGGATCATAAGTTGTCGAGTTGCCATTTGCTTCAATCATTGGACTATTTTCCGGAATACCCAATGCCCTTGCCGTTGTTTTTGCTCTTTTTTCTGCAAGTACTTTATTTAGTGCAGGATCACCCGATTGATCGGTAAAACCAATAATTTTAACAGTAGAATTGGGTTGAATCATTTTTTTTATCATTCCAATAATCGGTTTGTTGTTTTCATTAATATCAGTAGAGCGGATATCAAATAAAATAAGACCAAACCTGTTAATCTCTTTATCAGCAATTTTTTCCACACGCTTTTCATGTACAGTTTTATATTCAACACGGATAGAGCGCTGTGAGGTATCACGTTTTCCAAGTTCATCTTTGACTATCAATCGGTATTGAATAGGGCTATTTGTAAGCGGCTTTTCTTTTTTTAATGAAGCTATATCCCATTGAATGGATGTTGGTACATCATTTGTCCCTTCATAATGTTCCAGTATGGTAGTGCTTTGCATAATATCTAAGCTCCACTCGCTGATTGGATTGTCATGCTCGACATTCATAATAAAACGAGCTGAAGGTGGGTTGGAAACCCGAACGGTATCACTTGAGGAAAAAGGTAATAGTAATGATTGGGTTGTACTGGATATTTCAACACGACGATTCTCTGCTGCTCCTATAGAAGTCAATTTATTTGCACTTTTTTCGGGTAAATTTCTTGCAATGATTTGTATGCGACCGTTAGGTATTGTCCATACATCCATAAGATATTTCTTTACAGATTCTGCTCTACGCCTCGATAATGATATATTATTTTCTTCAATGCCAGCATCTGTATTACATCCGGTCAATGTTAAATTAATTGTTGGATTCTGCCTCATACGTAACCCCACAATATTTAACAGATGATAATACGTTTTTAAACGATCTGAACTTTTGATGCCTTCAATACTGAATTTTTCAACCTCACTGTTTGTCAGTGCAACAAATCTGCTTGGTATAACATCTTCTCCTTCTTCAAAGAAAACATAATTGAGAAATGGATTCATAAAATAGGTTGAGTATTCATCAATCCTAAAAACAATATTATCCTCTACCATGCCTTTAGTATCAATACCAAACGCTTTAACATCAACGTCTAATCGCTCCGGTTTTGCAATTTTATTTGTATCTGTTCTACGAATCGTACTGAATGTAATTATTTCTGTATCATTTTCATATTCATTTTCTACCATCTCTTTTGTTACGAGTTCTTTGCCTTGAAAAAACCCCGCAAAACGTGACGGTACTTTCACTTCTATTGTATCAATAATTGTTTTTTGCTCTTCGCGGCGAATTGGCTCTTTATATGGTCTGGGTGACCAAAAGAATGTTGCACCAAATCGCAACTGCTGTACAGACCAATCTATAGTATTCACTATGCCGATAAGTGGGTAATGATACACAATTTCCGGACTGAGATACAATGTACCGCGTTTATTGAGCCGAAGATTATAAGAAACACCGCCAAGCATACCCAAAGAAAAATCGCGTGCTAAGGGTATGGGGCTATTACTAACTTCATTTTGGGAACGTTGTCCGTTTGAAAATGTACCTGAGGAGGGTTCAACAATAACTTCTTTTTGTGAAAATAATGCACGGGTTCTGTATCCCACACTAAACCCACCATTAACTCTAAATCTATCAAAAAGATAATATCCCAAAAATGGTTCGAACGTAATACCGGAGATTTTGGTATCAATACTATGATTAAATATACCGTTTACATTCCCTGCAAGTACTATATTTTCATCTCTGCTTAAAAGGCCGTTTTGTTCAGTGAATGTACCACGAAAAGTTAATCGAAACAGTTCTGTTAAGGGCATGTCATAAACAAGACCCACGGTAATACCGTTTCCTGTGCCATTTTCAAAACGCGGACAACAATTCGGTACAGTAGGAAAAGCACGAAAATCAGCCGTATGTATGTTCACATTCATTGCAGAATTAAGCCCATACATCACTCTTTGTTGGGCAGATAACGGAGGTAATACTATGAGAAATATAAAACTTAGAATTATATAGTTGCGCATATCGTGTGGTTTTACCTTAAAAATTCTACGCAATATACGCACAATAAGATAAATTGGAAACTATCTACAAATAGATTCTTTGTAATATTTTCCTAAAGTATAAGGGTAAAATATACGAATGTTTGTATGAAGTTCATCAAGAGTAAAACGCGGGTACTTGGTATCAAAAACAAGTTATTGCACAGATTTTTTTGGGGAGGTAATTAACATGAGGATACATACGATTCCCGCCACAGCCGACATAAAGCCGACATACTGATAATTTTGCAGGGCACCGGTGGGTGATTTTATGACAATTTGTCCGGCAATAAATGAAGCAATACCACTTGCCATTTGCATCACTGAAGAATTGATACTCATGAAAGTACCGCGTCGTTCGGGCGAAACCACTGTGCTTGCGATTGCCATTGCGGTAATCTGCTTCCATTAGTTGCTATAATGACAAGAACTGTTAACAAATTTCTTACAATTGAACGAGAGTATAATTTACTTCCCACTCTATCAATGAGAGTAAATTTTTTGTATTTTTGCCCTTATCTTGTACATTGTGACGGGCTGTAGGGTTCATTCAAGTGATTATTACTTCATCACGCTTTTGTAGTTTTGCAATAAGCACAAAGTTTCAGCGCAATAGAGAGTGATATTAAAACTAGTGCTTCTATTCACATTGAGTTCTTGGCTTACAGTTAATGCTCTTTGCCAAGAGGCGAAGCGTTAACGGTAAGTGCCGAAAAAACGGTATCAACATTGACATTTCTTAAAAATGATTATATATTTGCATTATAGTGGAGAAGAAGAAGAATGACATTCAGACAAGTTTGCAAAGTAAGCAACAATCAAATCATTGTTAATTTGCCACCGGACTTTCTTGATAAAAAACAAGTGACGGTAATTATTGATGATGTTATTGATACCAAAGCACATAAATTGGAGCAACTTAAAGCAGCTCTTAACGACCCGTTATTTATAGCAGATATAAAAGAAATACAAAATGACTTTGACTCTATAGACCATGAAAATATATGATAGTAAAGAAGTGGAATATTTATAGAGCAAATCTAGACCCTGTTATTGGTTCAGAACAAGGGAAATCAAGACCTGTGGTTGTTATAAGCGAAGACGAAATTAATGATTTACTTAATACGGTAAACATTATTCCTATTACGTCTAGAAAAGAAGGAAGAAGAATTTATCCAAATGAAGTTTTAATTCCTGCTAACAACTTCGGACTTTCTAATGAATCTATTATTTTATGTCATCAAATAAGAACAATTGATAAAAAGCGAATTTCTCAAGCATACGGACATATAAGTGATACAAATATTCACACTGAGATAATTGAAGCTCTATGTTTTCAAATTGGCATTGATTTGGCAAATAGTACCAACAGATAACACTGGTAACTCTTGGATAACCCATTAGTCTTTTTTTAAACGCGGAGTACTGAACCATAGCAAAGAATATTGTACATTATGACGAGCTGTATGTTTCATTCAAGTGATTATTACTTCATCACGCTTTTGTATTTTTGCAATGGGCACAGGGTTTCGGCGCAATAGAGAGTGATATTAAAACTTGTGCTTCTATTCACATTGAGTTCTTGGCTGACAGTTTAATGCTCTTTGACAAGAGGCGAAGCGGTTATTCGTGAGAAATTAGCAAATTTGTAAAAATTCAAAAACGAAGATGAAACAATAGACCCATTAATAAAAATGGCAATATTGCAAATGACAGTAAAGGTAAACCTACTATGATTTTTGATAAAATTGTGAACGACTAATATGACA
>DDTD01000022.1 GCA_002344005.1 Ignavibacteria bacterium UBA2373
CACTTGGACTTGATAACTTTTATGTAAGCTATTTGATACCGATAGTGATAGTTTCAATTTTGACTTTTATTTTGTATAGACCAATAACCGAACAACTACCTCTAAAAACGGAAAAAATTGGGATATTGTTTTGGATAATTATATCCAATTCTATTGCTATTCCAATAGGAATATCTCAAGAATATTTTACAGAATTGAGTTATAGTTTAATAGAAATATCTACTCCGGGTGAAGTAATGTTATACCCAAATGAAAAATTCTTTACTATACAAAAGTATCATATTAATCGCAATGAATTTTCGGTATTTCAAGAACAAAGACGCGGACAATCAAAAGGCAGAAATTTCTATGTTTCAAATTATTATATAGTTCCTCTTTACTCAGATACTGTAAACAATAAATTTAACATTACTTGTGGAATATACTATTCAACAGCATTTAATGACAGAATTCTGTCGGCAGATGGAGTAGCTAAAGAAATAGAAAATTTCAATATCAGTTCAGCAAATAATATCTTAGGTTATAATTTTTTCGGCATAAAGTTCTTCGAACGTTTATTAGATAAAGATCAAATGCTAAATTTCCAATCGGCATGGATGTTTAATACATCACGAAACCAAATGAATAATCCTATTGTTCTTATTCCGCAACAGGAGGAATTTAGTGATTTTTTGAGTGATAAACGAGATGTGGCTGTGATTTCAACTCTTATCAGTTTGATTATAACTATTCTATTCCTTTCCTATCTCAGAGTTAAATATGACTTATAAGATACTTTGTACAGTAAAGTTGTTATGAATTGTCTAATCCGGACAGCTTTGTAGTTTGGATGTGAACATTGTATTTGATTTCCGATGAATATAGGTATCGTATGATACATCATCTTTTTCTCAATTATCCCCCTTCACCACAAAAGTTTATTGCATTGTGCGATGAGAATCTCTCAATGTCACTCTATCTCCCGTATTGAATGTCTCTTGTTGCAAGCCCTCAGCATAACCTTGGAACAATCATGCTATGCGCCATCGCTGCATACGCTAAGGAAGTATGTCTTGCGTCACTGAAAAAGCAAATACACATTATACACCTGACAATTTTGTTTACTACTTTATGAAAAATATACTCATTGTAGGAAGTTCATCGGGCATTGGTAATTCTTTGACACATCTCCTCTCAAAAGATCATCGTATTTATGGTACATATTGTAAAAATAATACTGTAGAAGTATCAGACACTGTTTCCACACATTATGTGAATGTATTGGATGATGTGCTCGATCTGAGTTTTCTCCCTGATTCATTAGATGGCATTGTCTATTGCCCGGGCGCAATCACACTCAAACCTTTTGCAAGAATAAAGGAAGAAGATTTTCTTAATGACTATAAACTTCAGGTCATTGGGGCAATAAAAGTACTACAATCATGTTTGCCTGCATTGAAAAAATCGAATAATGCAAGTATTGTTCTCTTTAGTACTGTTGCCGTGAATATGGGCTTCAATTTTCATAGTATAGTGGGAACCAATAAAGCTGCATTAGAGGGTTTGACAAAATCCTTAGCAGCAGAATTAGCTCCAAAAATCAGAGTTAATTGTATTGCACCATCAATTACCGATACTCCATTGGCGGGCAGTTTATTAAACACAGCTGAAAAAATAGAAGCCAATGCACAGCGTCACCCCTTGAAAAGAATAGGTAATCCATTGGATATCGCCAATGCAATTGCTTTCTTATTAAGCGATAAAAGCAGTTGGATAACAGGGCAGATTATACATGTTGACGGGGGCATGAGTTCTATTAAAATGTAAGGATGAATACTATGGCAATGTGCCAATTTCCGAAACTACGTAATTTTGGAGTATCAGTATTGCAAACCCTTACAAATCAAGGAAATCCATTGTGAAAATCTCTGTCATTGCTTTCATCGTGGCATATAATCTGTACTATACTCTGCAATGAAATATAATAATTTTTGAATATGAATTTATTATTAAAACAAAGAATATATGAAAGACTTTAACGAATTAGATAAACATCGTATCATAGAAATGGCATGGGAGGACAGAACTCCTTTTGAAGCAATTAAACATCAGTTTAACTTTAGTGAGGCAGATGTCATAGCTCTCATGAGAAAAGAATTGAAAAAAAGTAGCTTTACTATGTGGAGAAAGCGCGTAAAAAGCAGTATAAGCCGAAAACATCCAAAGAAAAAAAATATTGAGATAAGTACATTTACGGAAAATATATAAACACCTATTCACGTAATACTTTAGATTTATAGATGATTGCAACAGAATATAGAAAAATTATAGATCAAATAGATGCTATTGATCCCATACAATATGGCAAAACCCGTAATTATATTGATGGGGCGGTTACAAAATTATCACCGTATATTTCGAGAGGTATTATTTCCACGAAGCAGATTGCAAAATCGGTAATCGCAAAAGGATATAAACCCAATCACATAGAAATATTTTTAAAAGAATTGGCGTGGAGAGATTATTTCCAACAAGTTTGGATTGCTAAAGGAAATGACATTGATAATGATTTGAAGCATATTCAATCCAAAGTATCCCATCATAACATTCCATCATCAATTATTCATCATAATACAGGTATAGAAGCCATTGATACATGTATCAAAGCTCTCTACACAAATGGTTATATGCACAATCATGTGAGAATGTATGTTGCAAGTCTGTGTTGCAATATTGCGCAAAGTCATTGGCATACACCTGCACAGTGGATGTATTATTATCTCCTTGATGCCGATTGGGCAAGTAATGCATTGAGTTGGCAATGGACTGCGGGTAGTTTCAGCAGTAAAAAGTATTATGCAAATCAAGAAAACATCAATAAATTTTGTCATACCAAGCAATATAATACTTTTCTTGATGTATCGTATGAGAGTATTGAAAATATGGATATTCCCAAAGAATTGCAAGAGTTAAGTTCTTTAGACCTTAGAACAAATTTACCACAGAACACACCGTTGCAAATAGACAGTTCGCTACCAACGTGTATTTATAATTTTTACAATCTTGATTGCCGGTGGATGAGTGATATACACGCTAATCGTATTTTATTGTTGGAACCCAAATTTTTTCAAAAATATCCCGTTTCGGATTACACAATACAATATCTCTTGTCATTATCGCAGAATATAGAAAATATCCAGATTTTTGTTGGAGAATTTGATGAACTGTACAGCCACATTCAACCAAGTACAGTCTATTACAAAGAACATCCTACGAATAAGCATTATAAAGGAATTCAGCATCAGCGGGATTGGATTTTTCAAGAAGTAAAAGGATATTATCCTTCATTTTTTTCTTATTGGAAACAATGTGAAAAAGTAATACATACATTAGAAGTTAACTAAATATTATAGAAATAAACATACACAATGATACTTAATAATGACGATATAACTACATTAGAAAGACGCTTTAGAGCTAACTTGATTAACTCTTTAGGTGGGTTTAAAAGCGTGGTATTGATTGGTTCTAAAAGTGAAAAAGGTAATGAAAATCTGGCTATTTTCAGCAGTCTCTTTCATATCGGTGCCGACCCTGCTTTATGTGGAATTATCATAAGACCAAATGAAGAAAAAGAAAATACTTTGGGTAATATCATACACTCTCGACATTATACCGTTAATCATATTTTACCGACATTTTACAAACAAGCTCATCAGTGCAGCGCAAAGTATGATGCCGGAATCAGCGAATTTAAGGAAGTTGGTTTAACCCCTGAATATATTGATGATTGCCCTGCTCCTTTTGTGCGTGAAAGTACCATTAAATTTGCCTGTGAATTAGTGCAAAGAATCAATCTTGAAATAAATAATACTATCATGATTATCGGGAAAATAATAAAAGTTATTGTACCGCAAGAATATATTCATGAAGATGGTTTTATTAATATAGAGCAAGCAGGCACTATCACATGCAGTGGCTTAGACAGTTATCACACAACACAACAAATAGCAAGATTACCTTATGCTAAAGTGGGATTAGAACCCTCTCATTGAGCATAAAATTATATGATGCAACAATGTCACATTGTATGGGATCGAAGAAATTGACCGACATTTTTTTTAACCGCCATAAGCACCAAAGCGAACAATGCCGCGCCACCATAACAAACGGCACAGACCCCATAATATAATCACCCAACTTACTGCAAGAAAAGCATAAAACACCATAATTTCTGTTTCTATATTACCCATAAAAATACTCGCAGGAATATAGGACATATATTGAAATGGTGCATAGTGTGCTATCTCTTGCACTCCGGCAGGTAACATGGACAATGGCACTAACATCCCGGACAAAAACCATAAACTGATGTCTGTCAGCACATGAAATGTCCACACCTCTTCTAACCAAAAAGCGCAATACGATATTGCCAGCCCAATAAAAAATCGGATAAGAAAACCACAGATCAGAAAAAAACACATGGTTGCCACAGAACCTATAGTGCCATAGTGCATGACTTCGGGAAGCATAAACGTTATGCCTGCCCACAGCACTAACATCATCATCACAATAGGAACTTTTTCTGCCAATCCAACGGCTAAGGTATAAAGGTCATGTGCTATCGGGCGCAATAAAAACTTATTTAAGCCCCCGCTTCGTATATCCTCCGAAGACTCCCGTACATTGCGTGAAATACCTGTAAACGCATAACATAAAGCGGCAATGATGCAGTAGGTGACCATCATGGATTCCGATAAATTACCGAGATGCGTTCGCCCCGATGAATGATAGACCGTACTCCATAAAAATCCCTGAATGCCTGCATTCAATGCGGGTGCAGCAAAGGACGTAAGCAATAATACTGTTCGGTATTCGGCTGTTTTGGCAATGCCTGTGCGGAAGACCGCAAGAAGTGCCCGTGGGTTCATAGTGTTCTCCATGCACGATAATTATGCTAAATTCGCAATAAAATTACAAACTTACTTCTATGTAGCATCAACCATGATACGTTATCTGCGATTGTTACGCACCTTCATAGCAAATTGCCTTACACGTGAATTGGAATTCAGAGGTCACTTTTTACTTGTCTTTTTTATTGACATTATGTGGTATGCCGTGCAAATGAGCGTCTTTGAGGTTGTCTATCTCTATACGCCGACTTTGGGGGGCTTGCGCCATGAAGAAATTATGATTTTCTTGGGTGTATTATTTTTGACGGATTCCATCAATATGATGTTCGTCTCATCCAATTTTTGGCGATTTCCTTCACTCATTGCCACAGGTGATTTGGATTTTATTTTATTAAAACCCGTTTCTACCGTCTTTTTTTCGCTTTTCCGTTATTTTAATGTTGGCTCTATTCTCAATTTTATCACATCATTGTCTGTTCTGTTATGGGGAATTTCACATTATACGGGTATGATTTCCGGCTACAATATTGTGGCATTTATACTCTTGGTTTTGTGTTCTGAACTATTGATGATTTCTTTTCAATTATGCTTATGTGCCATTGCAGTCTATCTTGTGAATGCCGACGGTATTCAGCAACTCTATTATTCATTGGATATATTAGCCGCCAAACCCGATACGATTTATCCGCAATTTATGCGTAATATGTTGCTTACATGGTTTCCCATGGCATTACTTGCTTCCGTACCTGCTTTTGCACTTATGGGGAAGGTGTCGGCGTACACTATTGTCTCATCAATAATTGTCACCATACTTTTTTCAACAGTATCAATACTTTTCTTTCGTCGTTCATTATATTCATATTCCGGCGCGAGCAGCTAAGTTTTTTATTTCAATTATCTACACCCATTATGTTCGGACTTTATCTTCATATACCGTTTTGTGAAAAAAAATGTATTTACTGTGATTTTTATAGCATTGAAAGAACGGAAGAAATAGATGTATTTACGGAAAATATATGCCGTGAAATTATCATGAGAGCCAATACTGATACGACATTTCCGCAAGCAGATACCGTGTTTTTTGGTGGTGGAACGCCTTCATTATTATCGCCATCACAGATGGAAAAAATACTTTCCACATTGCGCCAACATTTTTCGATTGCCGCCACAGCAGAAATAACCATGGAATGTAATCCCGGCACTGTCACTCACGACAGTTTATCGGCATATCGTTCTTTGGGAATTAATCGGCTAAGTTTTGGTGTACAATCTTTCGATGAGCAAGAATTACAATTTTTGCAAAGAATTCATTCGCCACAGCAAGCCATGGAAGCCATGGCATTAGCGCGGGCTGCCGGTTTTGATAATGTTAATATGGATTTGATGTTTGCTCTGCCCGATCAAAACAAAAAAACATGGCAAAATTCGCTGCATAAAATGATTGCATTACAACCCGATCATATTTCGGCGTACAGTTTGATTTTTGAAGAAGGAACGCCCCTCTTTGCGCTCATGAAAAAAGGACTTGCCAATCCTGCCAAAGAAGAACATGATGCGGAATTATATGAAATTGCGATAGAGACATTAAGCGCGGCGGGATATGCACAATATGAGGTATCGAATTTTGCAAAGTCGGGTAAACAATGTCGCCATAATGTCCTGTATTGGAGTGGCGATCGTTATTGTTCTTTTGGTCCTTCGGCACATGGATTTATTGGTGATGAACGTTATTGGAATTTCCGTAGTCTGCGACGTTATTCGGATTATATTCAACGTGGGATATTGCCGATTGCCAATAAAGAAACATTGCAAATTCATGAACAAATGTTTGAACGTGCATTTTTGGAATTGCGCGCTAAAGGTATTCGCTTAGAACAATTTATGCAAGATTTTTCGCTTAATATTGAGGACATTATGGGCGATGAATTACTGTGGTGGAAGCAAAATCATTGGGCGCATATATCACAAGGACGTTTATCTCTTTTAGCCAAAGGATATGCACTTTGCGATGAATTAACCCTGACGCTTATTGCCTTACTGGAAAAAGAGACCGAATCACAGTGGGAACAAAAAGAATACAGTGAAGAGCGTGATGATGAACCCGTCTTTTCTTTACCGATACTCTAAACAAGTATGACATCAGTGAGATAAGACCAATGTTCATGAGCCATTGAGGGATGCTGATTGGAATATGGATTGGCTCGACTATAAAACGAACTTTCGACATTGTGGAGGATGGTTTGTTTGCCGATAAACATCGTTATAAGAGTCGGTCAATCTTCATCGAAAACCGATGTATTTAGTCACAGATTCATGAAGATAGGACGGATTGCGGTATTTTTGCAGTCCATTTTAGAAAAGCCGTGTTGGTCGGCACAGCGATCGGCGGCTTTTTTCATTTGAACTTATTATACTTTGTTTCACATTTTTAACCGGTCACTATGGTAATTCCAATCGTACTGGGTCTTGGTCTCTTTTCGCTTCTTGTCGCATTTATGTATGCGCGCCAAGTTGCCAATGTTAAAATTGAAGACGGAGCATCTTCCCCGGATGAAGTTAAACGTCTCAAAGAAATTTCCGAAGCAATCGCCGAAGGTGCGATGGCGTTTTTACGTCGGGAATACACCGTTCTTGGTGGATTCATGCTTGCATTTGCGCTTATAATCCTTCTTGTGATTAAAGATGCTCATAATGCTTCTTTGCCTTTCGGCGCATATTCAGCCATCAGCTTTTTGATAGGCGCGGGTATCTCTATCGTATCGGGTTATATCGGTATGCGTATTGCCACGATAGGTAATGTACGCACAGCAGCAGCAGCGCGCATTTCTTTGGCGCAATCATTTTCGATTGCTTTCCGTTCGGGCGCGGTAATGGGTTTTGGTTTGACAGGTCTTGCCGTTTTGGGCTTAATGCTTGTGTATATGGGATTTGACTTCTTTTTGCCTGTGGAAGTTCATAACCGTGATCTTGTGATTATGGAAATCTTATCCGGCTTTGGTTTGGGCGGTTCTTCGGTGGCATTGTTCGGTCGCGTTGGCGGTGGTATCTATACCAAAGCTGCCGATGTGGGTGCTGACCTTGTGGGAAAAGTAGAAGCCGGTATTCCCGAAGATGACCCGCGTAACCCTGCGGTAATTGCCGATAATGTGGGCGATAATGTGGGTGATATTGCCGGTATGGGTGCTGACCTTTTCGGTTCTGTGGCTGAGAGTACTTGCGCAGCAATGGTTATCGGTGCCACGGCATTTGCCAGCGTACCCGGTGATATGAAACAAGCGGCATTATTATTCCCATTAGCCATCAGCGGTGTAGGGATTATTGCCAGCTTTATTTCTTTGTTCTTCGCACGTCCTCAAGTAGAAAATAAAGTAGAAAATGCCCTTAAAGCAGTATTGGTTATTTCTACATTACTTATGCTCGGCATGGTCTATCCATTGACAATGCAAATGGTACCAAAAGAGTTTTCACTTACGATGGGCGGCACGATGTACACCAATATGGGTGTTTTCTATAGCGTGGCAGCAGGTCTTATTTCGGGCTTATTGATTGGTCTTATCACAGAATATTATACTTCGCATCGTTATGGTCCTGTTCGTTCGGTAGCGGATGCTTCCAAAACAGGCGCAGCAACGAATATTATCTATGGCTTGGCTCTTGGATATAATAGTGCTGTTTTACCGATGATTTTAATCGGTGTTACGGTTGTTATCGGTTATAACTTTGCGGGTATGTATGGTATAGCGATGGCAGCTATCGGTATGCTTGGTACTATTGCGGTGGGCTTAACCATTGATGCGTATGGTCCGGTGTCCGATAATGCGGGCGGTATTGCGGAAATGGCAGAAATGGGTAAAGAAATTCGTACTCGTACAGATGCTCTCGATGCCGCAGGCAATACAACAGCAGCTATCGGTAAAGGTTTTGCCATTGGTTCTGCTGCTCTTACATCGCTTGCATTAACATCGGCATTTTTGACCAGAGCCAATATCACCAATGTTAATATTTTGGACTCTGATGTTATGTTTGGTCTTATGATCGGTGCTGCATTGCCTTTTGCATTTTCTGCAATGACAATGAAATCGGTTGGTTTGGCAGCATTGGCGATGATTGAAGAAGTACGTCGTCAATTCCGTACCATACCGGGCTTGCTTGAAGGGAAAGCCCGCGCTGATTATGCAAAATGTGTTGAAATTTCAACGGCGGCTTCAATCAAACAGATGATTGCTCCGGGTCTTCTTGTCATTTTATCTCCATTGTTTATCGGTTTTCTCGGTGGCGTTGAGATGCTTGCCGGAGTGTTAATCGGTTCGCTTATCGTTGGTGTGATGTTGGCTATTTCTATGGCAAATTCAGGCGGTGCATGGGATAATGCGAAAAAATATATTGAGACAGGTCAGCTTGGCGGTAAAGGATCCGATACTCATAAGGCAGCCGTTGTGGGCGATACTGTCGGCGATCCATTCAAAGATACTTCCGGTCCGGCATTAAATATTCTCATCAAATTGATGGCAATTATTTCACTTGTGTTCGTACCGTTCTTTATGAGATAAAAAATAGTGCTCAAAACACTTTCTTCAACACAGCTCATGGATTTTTTCATGGGCTGTTTTTTTTGAAAAGAAAGTCATTGATATTTTTTTTCGAATATATCGTCAAATTTCTTAGGTGAATTTCATATAGATTTTTACAAAAACATTTTATCTATCTTTGCCTTTATTTTTTCTAATAATATGAATATCTTTCTTCTTTGCTCCGCGGTATGTATGGTCTGTCTGTTCTCATGTTCACATGACAATAGCACTCCCCAATCAAAACAGAATAACAAAGATACTGCTCTTGATATATTTCACTACACATCCACACGTGGTAATTATAGCGTGGACATACCCAAAAGATTTTCTGATGTACAGGAGGATTCTTCTATTATTCGTATTGATGACCGATTATCGGCACGCACATTTACCTCAATGACGGAGATAGGAAATACAGCCCTAATTATTAGTGCCGTACATTATCCCGAAGCGCGTTTTTCACTTAATACAAATGACGAATTATTGGAGCAAACAGGCAAAGAGTTCTTGCGTTCACTTCAGGCACGCTCCATACGCTATTCTCCCGACGGGGCTTCGGGTCTGGATATATATTATACAACTCAAGACAGCACCACCTCGTATCACGGACATACACGATTATTTGCACGTCGCCCCACAATCTATAATAGCACGATTATTACAACCGATTCCGCATTGTTTTTCCAAAAAGACATTGTACATTTTTTTACATCACTTCGACCGCTGTATTAAGCGATAGTCTTGTTGGCACGTATCTTGCTTGTACTCAAGGATAAAGCGTTATCTGCCGATAAGAAACGCATATTATTCACAATACTTCATAGAACGATGCATACCCCGATAACATATTCTTTTATCGGACGATTTGAGATAATTCGTTCCGAAAAAACACAAGAAGAATCCACGCCAATATCATGATGCGAGGGATTGTAGTCATAGTGCTTCTGCTGTGTCTGCACGCAGTCACAGCATTGAGTCAGTCTATCCGTTTAGTGCGGTCGGATGTGGACTCTTCGCGTTCGCATTTTGTGACGGCAACGTATCGTTTTGGTATTGATGTGAAACTTGAAAATGCCGGGCGTTGTTCGGCAGCAGCTTTTGAACTGCGTTACAGCAATGCGCAATATGTTCAATACTCCGGTTATAGCGCAGGACAATTAGGAAGAGACGGCATCATTGTATTTGCCGATCAGGCAAGCACCACTACCGGCTCCGGTAAATTGAATGTCAGCGTTATATCAAATAAAACCATAGAGGAAGCACCACAAAACCCGGTGATTATTCACCTTGATTTTGTCACAACTTCCAATGCACCACATAATGCTACAAGTACATTTACTTTTACAGTGGCACAAGCAGTCACCGACAGCGGTACGGTCACATTGCAAACCACTCCTTTAGCATATACCATACGAAGTTTTGTTTCCGTATTTCCCGGTGATGCCAATAATGACGGCACTGTGGACACTCGCGATTGGACAGCCGTTGCCGAGTTTATCTCCGGCGGTACACGCTATCGTGGCTATAAGCGTAATCCGGCAAGTGTCTATTGGCAAGCACAAACGGCTCTTGCATGGGATAGTGCAACAGCTACCTACGCAGATTGTGATGGCAGTGGTGATGTCACTCAAAAAGATGCTCTTGTCACTGCATATAATTTCGGTAAAAAACACTTTTCTAAAATGGAAGGCGAATCCGTACTTGCCGATACAGAACCATCTCAACACGCCGTAGCTTTAGGTGAATATCCGCCTGATGCTATAAAATTGCCTATTATTCTCACATCCGACAAACCGTATATTGGTATGTCCACAATAATAAATTGGCACAATAATGGCGGTAATTATCGTGTACTCGGTATTGAACCGGGAACAATGTTTCAAGGCGAAAATTCATTACACATTATTCACATAGATACTACACAATCACAAGCAGAAATATCATTGGCTTCTCCGGGTAATGAAATTCCTGTATCAAATACAGAACCGATTGCATTTATAATTATACAACAATATGGACCTGATGTCTTCCCCCTTCCTATGCTGCAAAATCCTTACGGAATCACGACATCAGGTCTCTTTTTTCCAATGAATGCCTCACTAACATCGGTTAATGATAATATTGATTCTCATGGTTTTTCATTAAGACAAGAATCTCATTCATTGTTTATTCGTCCGGCTTCTGCTTCGCTGTCCACACCATTATTTTCTTTATCGGATTTACTTGGTAATGAAATTACCGTGCAACCATCATCTTTTAATGGTCAAGAATATCATATCAATGTACCGACAATTACCAATGGCATATATATTCTTCGTATCGCTGTTGATAATACAATCCGCTCATATCCCATATTTATTACCCAATAATATCTGACGCTTTACGCGTATGCACATTCTCCTTCTCGGTATTGGTAAAACTGATTTTCCCTTTGTGCGTGAAGGTATGGATGAATATTCGCGGCGTTTACAACGCTATAATCCTTGTACAATAACATTTTTACCTGATATAAAAAATCACGGCTCATTATCTCATGATGAAATAAAAAAACGCGAAGGTCATATACTCTTACAAGAATTATTACCGACGGACAGCATTGTATTGCTCGATGTAAAAGGAAAACAATATCACTCTTTGGGCTTTGCGGAATTTATCAATAAAAAAATGGTCGCAGGCCATAAAAGATTAGTGTTTATTATTGGCGGCGCTTATGGCTTTTCCGATGAAATTTATGCCAGAGCACATGACAAACTGTCTCTTTCGGCAATGACTTTTTCTCATCAAATCGTTCGTTTATTATTTGTGGAGCAATTATACAGAGCATTTACCATCTTACGTAATGAACCATATCATCATGAATAATGTTGTTGTACTCTGTTTTTTTATCGTCCCCTTCTTTTTGTAAGAAGAAGGGGATTTTTTGTAGTTTTTCAAAATCAATAATATATTCTTTTGTACATCCAATATGCTATATCATTATTGTAAAACCATCTCAACTCTTCGATTGAGTTTTTTTCCATCTTCACTATTATTAGACGCTATAGGAGCAAGAGGACCGATACCTTTTGCTATCACTTGTTTCGGCGAAACATTATATTGCCCAACAAGAGCATTAACAACCGCAACAGCTCTTTCCTCAGATAATTTCATATTCATATCTATAGTTCCTGCATTGTCGGTATGACCAACAATAAACACATTCTTAGATTTATTGGCATTCAGATATAGTGCCATCTGTTCAATCATTTTCATTGATTCGGGTTTTATGGTGGATTTACCGGACTCAAATTGAATATACAGAACGCTTCGTCCCGTTTGTTGTAAATCATCACCAAGTGATGTGGCAGTAATTACTTGTTCCATAGAAGCAATTTCAACAATTGTTACTATATATTGTCCGGTTTGTTCAGGGCTGCCGATACCAATATATCCTGCTACATCTACCCAAAACATAGTACCATCGGCTTGTTTAATTACTCCAACGCCCCGCCCCGCACTTTCATATTCAATTTTTGCTCCTTGCTTTTTGATTGCTTCCATATAATTTTTACGTACAAAAACTTCGCTGACACTCTTACCGCCTTCTTTGATAAAGTATTCAAGAACTGTCTTTTTCCCTTCAACAATCTTTTCACCTTTTTTAGTGAATACTGTATGTGAAGAAAATTCATTGACATCACAATTGCCTATATAATAATCAGGAATTCGTGATGGAATAATGATGTGTTCTTTGCAATTTTCTTTATCTGACTGAGCATAACCTGTGTCTAAAACAACAAAAAGAGAAAGCACACAGAGTATCAGATACTTCTTCCATAGATTTGTATGAAAGAAATCAATACATCTTTTTCCCAATGAGGATGTTTGTAATTGCATAATCAACAACAAAATATATGACCCCTACTCTTATACTATGGCTTTTCGGGAAACGCCGTAAGTATTTATTTTCTATGGTATTCCATAGATTACTCTTGAAATACCCAAATACAGAAATGTTGTACGTGGACTTTGACCCGCCGGTGTCACTGTCACCGTGATTTTCCCTATGCCTTCAGCCCAATTTTTCTCTTGCCAATTTTCGGGATTAATATCAACCGAATAATTTCCGGCATTTAGCATCACATCAAAAAGCACTCGTTGTTGGGTTGCAGGTCCAGCGTCAAAGGTAATATTTATTTGGGCAGCAACTCCACAAGTAAATTGTATTCGTGTAGCAGATAAACAAGGATTAGGAGTACAATATAATCGAAACCCATAGTCCGGTATTTCTGCCTTACTTCCTGTACTATTATCACATAAACCGAATGTACCGAGAATATTACCAACAATATCGGTACGAGCTATTTGAATATCCTGATATCCACTGAAATTATGAATCATAAGAATACGACTTGTGATATCCCCTGATTCTTCATCATAAAAGGCTAAAGAGTCTGGTGTCAACTTTGTTATTTTATACATACGCTGTTGCGGGAATACATCTTTCAAGAAAAGCTGCAAATATGTACCTCGATATTTTTTCGTACCTATGGTAGTATCTTGAATAATTGACCATGAAAATGAAGATTTTTGTCCACAGCTTTGCATATCACCTTGCTTATCGGCACCAAATCGCATATGTTGGGCAAAAAAACTTCCTTCGTCGCCGTCTATACGCCACACACCTTTCCAATTGCCATTGACTAAAGTACGCTCCTTATCATTAAGTTGCGGTTGCACGGCATCGTCACCGCAAGAGAGAAAGAAAAAGCTGATAAAGACACAGAGCACCATCAAATACATACGCATACGA
>DDTD01000023.1 GCA_002344005.1 Ignavibacteria bacterium UBA2373
ACATTTTGAACACAGCAAAAGTCAAAACATCTTATTTTCCATTGATTTACTCCATAAAACCATCATTTTAAGGCTTTTCATACTGCAAACACCATGTTTTGTAGCAGCAAACACGATCACTTTTTTGCAATCAGCAGCTTTTTGTCAAAGTTTTTGCCATTATTTCACTTTCTTATGAGAGATTTCAGTGATATTAGCCCTTTTTTATGAGTGTCAGATTTGTCAGATTTCATTGAGGGCAAAACTCCCGCAAACAAGCCATCCACAACCTGCAAAAGATGCAAGAGAGTACCCATTTTCGTACAACTTTACATAACGTGAACTATATTACTTCAACAAATTCATGCTCTTTGATTGATCAAATGAGATGTATTGCACAGAAAAATCTCTTGCTTGATGATGGCTTGGCTCGCAAATAAGCTGAAATACCCCAAAAACACCTCAAAACTTACTGAAAACCTACTGAATATATGCTCAATATCTGCCCGAGGCATGCTCAATACCGATAAAAGACCTTCAAAACATTTACTTAAAACTTACCGAAAACTTACTTAAAACTTACCGAAAACTTACTTAAAACTTACCGAAAACTTACTTCCAGACTCAAAAAATTGAACATTTATAACAAAATTTCATCGTTTTTTAGTGAAAAATCATCATTGTCTATGGAAAAATGCTCATTTGCTAATGTGATTTCTGTGTTTTTGTATAGATCGAGCTTTGCTCAAAGCATTCTTTAGCAATACGAAGCAGTTCTGTTAAGAAGATTGCCGGTGTTTGTATAATATAGGCAGGCACTCATTGTTTGTGAACGTAGTTTCAGAGCAAGTATGAATAAAATCGAGAACCATGGCATCTATACAGCCCTTCGATTCACTGTACTTTCTGTTCTTCGCAGGCATAGAAACATTTACATTACTCCTATTTGGATGGATAAGCAAAGTTTTTGTAGTTTTGGGGAAATGAATGACGGATGGTGTCAATGCGAGAGATGTGCCGCCATTCTGCATAAGTCAAAGGATTTACACAATTACTTCATTGACAAACTCCGTTTGGGTTCCGTAACTGAGTAAAGATGCTTCCCGATTGGCGGTAATTATATAGGACACTATGGCAACAATAAAGAGAGAATCATACGAGTGGGCTTTAATACATCTGATAAAGTTTTACGACAGCGACTTCTATCCGACATTATTCGAGTTTAAAGCCATTAAACATGATTGGGACAATATCTTACCGTTCCTACTTGGACTTGATATTAATACATATGCACCTAAGACACCATTTATTTCTGCTGCACCAAAACCAAATTGTTCCTACAGGGTAGTTCATCAACTTGACCCGCTTGACAGTTTAATTTTTACTGCACTTGCATACGAAAACGCTTCTAAAATTGAAGATGTCAGAATACCAAAAGAAAGGTTCATTGCTTGCTCATATAGGTTAAATCCAGACACTGACGGTTCATTCTTTGACACTGACAATAAAGGCTTTGAACACTTTTTATCAAAAGCTGAAGAACTTGCTGCGAAATTTCCTGACGGCTACGTTTTAATGACTGACCTTGTTGATTTTTATAATCAGATTTATCTGCACCGTGTAAGTAATATTTTAGAAGAAGCAGGTTCAACAAATAATGGCGATTTTGAAAAATTCCTTTTAGGGCTAAATAATAATGTGTCGAAAGGAATCCCTGTCGGCCCCGTCCCAAGCATTGTAGTTTCAGAAGCAATTCTTTCTGACATTGACAAAAAAATTGTAGGGCACACAGATAACTACACAAGATATGTTGATGACATAAACATTTTCTTTCCTAACAAAGCAGAAGCCCAAAGACTACTACGCGATTTAACTATTTACCTTCATTCCAATCACCGTTTAGTTCTGTCATCAGACAAGACACGGATAATTCCTACAGGTGAGTTTCTTTCTGACCACTTGAAGAATGAAAAAAGAGTTGAAAAGCAAAAACTGCACAGCAAAATAAATGAAATTGAGATTGGAGAATATCCACTACCTGAAAAGCAGCCAGAATTTGATGAATTAAAAAGAGAAGAGAAATTTAGATTAAGAGCGGAAGCCTATGTAGAATTGTTTTTGCAATCAGTTTCGTTTGACAAAGTGGACTTAGGCTTAATGCGACACATATTAAGACAAGCGGGCAGATACAAAGTTAGAAGCATTATTCCTTTAATCTTTGAACACTTCGATAATCTATTACCTGTGATTCGGGAAATAGTTATTTACTTTTCCAGAGTTCTTAACGATAGGACTGCAAAACGCTATGAAGCGGAATTTTCAAGTTTGCTAGATAAGCCATATTTGAATGACAAATTTATAAATATTTGGATATTCACTCTTTTTCAAGACCTTTCATTCAATAAGACAGACATAAAAATTGACTACTCAAAGATTCACCGAATTAGAGAAAGGGCTCTAATCGCAAGAAGGTCAAACGACAGAACTTGGGTAAAAGAAATTAAAGACAACATTGATGCATTAGGACCTTGGGATAAAAGGGCAGTAATTCATTCAGCAATTGTATTATCACGTGACGAGTGTTCTCATTGGTTAGGACTAATTGCATCAAAAGGCGAAGTTTTAGAAAAAGCAGTATGTTCAAAGACGATAAACGACAAGAAAGGAGAATAACAGCCCCCAACAGCCGTAACTATTGCACAACTCATCGGTGATTGTTTAGAACAATGTGGGATCATGGGATAAAGCGTAGGGTCACTATGAGTTTGGATAGCTGTCTGAGGAGAGTTTATCAAGGTTAAAGCAGTCAAAAGTGTGCATAATATACCATTTTACCGGACACGGCAATATGAAAAACTCTCAAAAACATGTAAAAAACTCTCAAAAACTCTCAAAAACTCTCAAAAAGCATGAATTTCTTCTCAAAAACTCTCATTTTTTCTCGTAGGGCTCTGAAATGAAGTTTTTTTTACGGTTTTAGGTTAGTTTTATAGGCAAAACCTTGATTATAGCAAAGAATGTATGAATGTTTGGGCAAGAAATGGATGTTTGAACGGAGAAAAAGCAAGATTGATGAGAAGATATAGCGTAAAAACAGTGTTTTGCCTGTTCCTTTTTGTATCGTATGGTTCCTAAATGTTTCCTTCTTCTTTGTTTTATTCAAAACATTTGCAATAACAGCATCTTTTTGCTTGAAGTATTCAAAATCCATGCTTCATTCTTGCCGTCATAGCCGGAAAGTGTTTGCCAAAAGTCATCCGCAGTAAAGACCAAACGATTGCCTACTATGGCAGTTCATCATACGATCTATTTCCAAAGCATTTCAAGCAAGTTTAGGAACAAGTTTTTCCGTTCGCCAGTTATAATGAACAGAAACTTTTATACGCACATTTCCAATTGCGTCCGCAGTGCGGACGCAATTCAGTTGGACATATTATCGCAACCCGATACGTAAAGAAAATGAAGACAAAAGGGAGTTCTTCATATAGTTGAAGTTGATCATAACAATTGGACAACCCGGCAGCTGTAACAGTTATCTACAAATTTTTACTAAGAGCAAGTCGTCGAAACCGTGTTCACATATCACAATACCTGCCGAACACATTGTAAATAATGAGTAATGCTTGCAAGGCGATACCCCTCTCCCCTTTTGCTAATGTTGAAAACAACAAGCACGATGAGTAATATCACCGTGCTTGTTGTACATCTATTCCCCATTTATTTTACCACTGTAAATAATGTGGTGTGGTTATATATGCCTAAACGGAAGACCAAGAATAAGTACCCGATGACAGAGTGCCCAAAGGATAGACAATACGGTGTGTACCTTGTTTATCACTTTGATGGCAGATTGTACCAATCAATTCACCGAATGAGTTTAATAATGTACACTCCGTTTTTCCATCTCAACCCGCCGTATAATCAAGAATTAATTGATTATCTTCCATACGACTTGTCATCTTATACTCTCACCTGTAATATTGCCGTTAATATACGCTCGCTTGCACCAATAAGATTAACGGGAGATTCTATCTTGATGGAAGTATTATTTTCTGTTGCAACAATGGCACAAGCAGAATAATCGTATTGCTGATTTAATGTATTATTTTCAAGTTTGCTAAAATAATGTGCCTGTGGGGCAATAACAATATATTCTTTACCATAGCTTTGTACCGGATAAATAAGCGATGTTTCAGGAGAAATCGCCTGACCACCAATTTTGTAACTTACTTGTATATCATGTTCTGCACGAATATACACTGAACGCTTAATCGGCTGCAAATTATGCATGAACGCATTCGGATTACCACTCGAGGCACCATGCAATTCATACCTATCGGGAGCAAATTTTATGAGTGTGGGTTGATGTGGCGTTTGTATAGTAAATGGTATAGTATCTGCCCATGTTCCACCCCGATATAAGAGAATTGTGCCTTTCGTCACTGTGTCAGAAGAGATAATAAACACCCCTTCATATCCGGCATGAATTACCGCCATGTAAAACTCCTTGCCTTTGTGGGCATCTTGCGAAAACAATGTCCCGCAACAACACAGTATGACAAAACAAAGAACAATGATATGTTTCATGCTTATATATGCTTAGTATCAAGTATCCGAAACTGCAAACTTACGCAATATGCCAATTTTGTATCATCTATCCTTTGCAACATAAGGAAAGTGGATGAGTATCTATTGCAATGGTTTAAGTCTCTTCTATTTTTTTAGAAACTGACAAATTACTTCCCACTCATCAGGTTTCATTGACGCTTTTCGTATATTCGCTATATGTTTATTCTCATAAAATAGCTCTATCATCGAGTCGTTTTCTTGGGTTGTCAAGTCCGAGCGTTGCAACACTAATTCTTTTCGTTTGAAAATTGCTTTGTTAAAAAAATCAAGATGTAGCATTTCGCCATCAATGATCAATGTATAGACCTCATTTCGATTGAGATAAAACATCCCAAACACCCCAATACTTGACATGAACAAAAGCGTAGATGTCAGATAGAATTTTCGAAATTCATCCGGAGCCCAAAGAACGAGAAAAGTTGCGATTACCATTATCACGACAACTAATAATATAAGAGTTTTATTCATTACTATTGCTTTACATTGTATTTTTTTCATATTTTTTCTTTTGTATATTGTAAAAACAGTGATTCTTACTTAAAAAAACTATAGGTGTACCCTTTGAAAAAATCGTCCGTTGTATCAACCAGATGCCCTACTTCAGATAGTTTTTTGAGTATTGCCTTAAATTCTATTTCTGTATATGTTGAGATTCCATGACTAAAAGAATGCTTAAACGGACTATTTGCAAAATGGCTATGAAGATGAGATGTACATTCACTGTACCATATCAAACAATGAGTATAGTCACTTCTCCATATTTCACTTTTTGCCGCAACCGCAGGCGAATACCACAGAAACTGATATGGAATAGTTTTGCTCATTTTTATGAATGCTTTTATATAATATATAATTTCAAGTGTTTTCTGTTCATCATCAAATCGTAGTTCTTTAATAAAACCTTGTTGGTCGCTCTTATCAAAATAATACAACAAACAGAGTATTATAAACATACTTAATGGAACCACATAATAACTGTCATACATATAAAAAACAAGAGACCATACAAATAAAATTATTCGAATGAGATAATGAATCAATAAAACTCGGAATTGCCAAAACCATCTTTTAACTTCAAATATTACCATAACTATTTCAATTATTCTACATAAACTATATTTTATGGTGCTTGATCCGGTCTAATGAGTAAAGGCGTCGTAAGTCCATTGCCCCCATTTTTGGGTTTTGGATCACCTTCATTTCTTTTGCCATTTGTAGGTGTCGCAGGTTTTTCGGATGCCGGTTTTTCCAACAAAGTGCCAATCGGTAAAATAAGACTTAAACCAGTGACAGTATTAGGCACTATAGCGTCAATACTTGTAACAGATTCTCCTAATTTTCCTACATAAGTAGCCGATTTACCTGTTAGTCCGCCTGCGGCAATCCCTGCTCCGGCTTCGATAAGTCCACCAATAGCAGCACCCTTTGTGCCATCACCGCCTGTACCTTTGTCAAGACCATATCCAACTGCTTCCCCTATACCTAACGGCATATATCCAATCGTTTTTTGACCTTTCGACTCTGCGTCTAATGCTGCTACCAAAGTACCAGCTGCAAGCGTACCGGAGGTTATTGAAGTGGCAATTAAGGCTCCACCGATAACCTGTGTAATCCCCGTAGGTGCAAATACTAGTGCGGTTCCCAATGCAAGTCCAAAACCGCTACCAACTAACGTTAGAGTCGAACTAAATATTGCACTACCTGTAGTTTGTTCATCACCGAAACCTGTTGGATCTATTAAACCTATAGGATTATTTCGTGTATAGCCATACGTTGTCCATGATCTATATTCTTCCCACAAAGGGTCAACCGCCATAAACCTACCCGTAATATAATCATATTTTCTGACACCATGATCGGCAAGATCACTTTCGCTGTCAAGCTCTTTGCCGATGAATCCTTGACGTGGGGAAATAGCGTTTATAAATCTTCAATATCTTCACGCCTCAAGCCGGTTAATCTGATTATATCTTCTATTTTTAGACCCATTTGTTTTGCAGATTTTGCAATTTCTAGTTTACCCTCAAGTTTACCCTCATCAAACGCTGTATCTATTACACTTTTTAAATCCCTATATATCTTCAAACTATGCTCATAATTCGCATATTCTGCTGTGCCAAGTTTCGCTAATTCTGCTTTCGCAAATGCCTCACTGAATACTTCATCAGAAAATATTGACGGAATTGTTTGAAAATCTTCCAAATGGCGAATAAAATAAAGCCATTTATCCAAACGTGTTCTAAGTTCTTCCTCTTTTAATCGGAAATTCGGCATTTCTATATAGATAAATGTTAATTTATCGTAAAATACTTTACCATGTTGATTTTTCAACTTTATCGTATGAACTACTTCGCTCTTTTCCGGCTCTGTTTCATAATCATCAAATGTAAAATCTAATATACCAACACAATACACCGCTTGTAAATTATAATTCCACTCCCCTTTTTCTGCTTGTTCTCTGATTGGGAAAGTCGAATAATATATTGTTCGCTCTTTGAAATAATTTTGCTTCGCTTTCTGTAATTCTACTATAAATTTCTCGCCTTTTTCATTCTCACAATAGATATCATAAATCACCTTCCTGTCAATATCGCTTTGACCAAGATGTTCCGTATTCTTAAAGTTCAGATCTACAATCTTTTCTTTCAGAGGCAATAAAGCATTTAGAAAGTCAATAAGCTGCGGCTTACTTGCTTCCTCGCCAAATATCTTCTTAAATCCAAAATCCGTAAACGGATTGACATATTTTGCTTTCATTGTTTGTACCTTCTGTACTTAATTATTACGTTGTTGATTTTGCAGGGACAGACTCTTCCTATGTGTGAAGTTGTCATCTACTTCTTCAAAACTACAAAACTGATATGAGATGACAATCAATGTTCTTGCGCCATAGTCCAAACTATTTGCCTCTCCTTTTATCTCATCATCTTTTTCTTTGCCATTATACCCATAGCGGTAATCACTGCTCAGATCATAGCTGCCTGCCGTCCCTGTCTGCTGCATTCCGAAAGGGTAATAGTTCGCAATTATATATTTTGTTGTAAATGGCACTGTACTCACCGCCCGTGATTTGTGTAATTAGGTGGAATTACATCACAGTTATCTACAAACCATAGATTATTAATTTTACGAACACCAATATTTAATGTTAGTCCTTTAATTGAAATATATAGTTGAACATCTGCTCCGGCAGAATCCTTACCATATATAAAAAAATGCGCTAACGATGCAAAAGGTTTTCCTTTGGGTACTTTTTCAACGATAAGTACCTTTTTACCATTCTTAGTTAAATTTAGTTCTGAGTCCTCTGTTAAAAGTTCATTTGCTTTAAAATATACAATCTTAAAGTTATATACTTTACGAAAACAATCTGAGTTTATAACTGCATTTAGAATATCTTCAACAGCCTTTCTCTTTTCTTGTGAATTAAATTTTTGCGAAGCCGAACTTTGGCAAAAAAGTAAACTAATTATTACTAAAATTACATAATTTTTCATAAATTATTTTTCATTATTTTTCAGTATCTGGGGTCATTAACTTATCTACCAGTTCTTTAGCTTCCTTCTTCTCTTCATTAGTCGCCTTAACATTCTTCATTTGGCCAAACCCTTTAAACTCATATTCCTTTCCGCCTAATTGTTTCCAAACACCATTGCCTGTTTAACAAATGTAAACTCTCTTCCACCGTAATTATTTTTGTCTGTGTCTGAACTTGTACTTAACGTATAGAAAGACGCAGTTTCTACAGTTGTCCCATTAAAGTCCATAGTTTCTATAGCTACATTGCTAGCAAGCAATACCGCAGACAAAAGTAGAATGTATCTCATAAGTATATTGTCCTTGAAAATGGATAGTGCAAATATACGGTAACTCGGCACAATTTGATATGGTTCACTTCAGCGTTGGAGGTTCGGTTAAGAAAAAATAGAATCCTCCAAATAACTCTTTAATACTAATAATTGTATTCTTGCTTTTTAAGGGTCTTGATTCCGCAGCACTTCGTACTTTACTAAAATTAGAATTCTTTAAATTAGTGTCGCATATTTTTTTCTCAAATGGAAGACTATCGTAATAAGTAAAATTTGAGATGCTTAGAAATTCTGAATGTTTTTTTTGTTTTATAAGATATATATCACATGAACTAGTCGAACCATTTGCATACCCTAAGTAGCAAAACTGCAATAAAACTTTATCTCCATTCAATATTCCTTTGTAGAGTAAAAGCGGTACAAGTTCTTTAGGAAAAATTAATCTTGGATGATAACTCTTACAACCCTTTACTGCGTTACAAATTTCAGAAGTCCTCTTTTGTGAATATCCAGCAATGCGTAACCATGTTCGTAGATAATTCTTAGTAACAATATATGTCTTTTGGATTATACCATCACGATTAAGTACAACAATTTGATCTTGCCGAGTGTTTGATTGTCTTACAAAGCAATAAAGTAAATCCTTAGTATTATCATATTCTATTTTTATAGGATATGATCCCATGGTGTGATGTATTTTATGGACAATCTTACCACCCATGTTAAAGAATACTATTGTGTCTTTATATATTGGAAAGACAATTAGCGAATCATGAGCAATCGCAAATTCGACATGGGTTCTTGAGTCATGATGAATATCTGCATACTCACAATTGATGCCAAACAAAAATCTTGTTTTCCACATACTATCATTATTCTTAAACGCAGAAAGAAGTAGTAAAGAAATAACATACAAAAATAATCTTCTCACTTTCATATCTATAACCTTTAATAATAATTTATTTATCTGTACACATCCATCTACCTACTCTCGGGTCATATATTCTTGCGCCATAGTCTAAACTATTTGCCTCTCCTTTTATCTCATCATCTTTTTCTTTGCCATTATACCCATAGCGGTAATCACTGCTCAGATTATAGCTGTCTGCCGTTCCTGTCTGCTGCATTCCGAATGGGTAATAGTTCGCAATTATATATTTTGTTGTAAAT
>DDTD01000089.1 GCA_002344005.1 Ignavibacteria bacterium UBA2373
TTTATAGTATATAGAATTCTTCTTGGATTAATGATATTTGCAATTACTTTCTGATACATCGAATTGTTTTTTCTAACTCTTTATCACTACATCTATATATTCAATATGCTATTGCTTGAAATTAAGGAACTCTTCAGTCTGAAAGACTATTTGTTAACAGAAATAAAATGTTTGGAATATATTGAAAATTCAATTCATGATGATATATTGACAATGGAACAATGTCAAGTATATAATTATCTTATGCAATCCGCTGTTAAAAATAAAGACTCTGAAAACATATTGACATATATCAATAAAATTAATGATAGATTGCGTGAAATTAATCAAGAAAAATATAGACGTGAATGTTGTGAATTGTTAAAAATTCTTGCAGAAACACACAAGGCAATTTCTGAAAAAATTTCTGCAATTAATTACGCATTATCAGCGTATGAATCAGCAAGTATTATAGGTGATAATGAATTGATAAGTGATTGTGCCGAAAAAGCAGCAAATATATATAACCAAATATCTGATTATAAAAATGCTTTGGTGTACTATAAAATTGCTTTAGATTATGCCATGAAGGTTGGAGAACCGGCAACAATAGCTACAATTATTGGAAATATGGGGACTATTTATCTTGCTATTAGTGATTATTCTACAGCTTTGGATTATTTTGCAAAGGCATTGAGTAAAGTACAAAATACAAATGATTTTCAAAGCCAGTCTTTATTCCTTGGTAATATAGGTGTTGTATATGTACGACTTAAAGATTATGCAAAAGCTGAATATTATTATAATCAAGCCCTGCAAGTTGCTGAAACTCAAGATTTACAACCGGAAGTTGCCCGACATTATGGAAATATTGGTAATATATCTGCATTTCAGAATCAATTTGAAAAAGCTATTGAGTATTATCTTCGTTCTTTAGAGATCAGCATTCAATGTGATTATCATGCAGGAATTAGGAGAATGTATGGCAATCTTGGTTCATGTTACCGCTCAATTGGATATTATGATGAAGCTTTGCAGTATTTTCAGAAATCATTACGTTTAGCAGAAAATCAAAGTTCTTCGTATGGTATTGCAATACAGTATGGAAATTTGGCAAACATATATTCTGAAAAAGCATGGGAACTCTACTCAATAGAAATAGGGTTAGAGTATGCCAAAAAATCAGAAGCAATTTTTCGCGAACTTGGTACTAAAAAAGAGCTAATGCAAGTGTATGAATTGTTGTCAAATATTTATACTGAGTTAAAGGATTGGGAGTCACATGCTCAGTATCAAAAATATTATTATGAAATTCAAAAAGAAATTTATACAGAAGAGACAAAACAAGAACTTCAGAACACAACAATAGTATTGATGGAAAAACAACAAGAAATATTGACGCAAAAAAATAATGATTTGGAAAAATTAATTAAAGAAAAAGATGAGTTTTTAAAAATTGCCTCCCATGACTTAAAAAATCCACTTCATTCAATTCAGTTAATGGCTCAGTACTTGTTGGCATATCCCGATGAAAGTCTTCAAGAACGTGAAGAAATGTACAATGATATTCTGAAAAGTTCTAAGAAAATGTTTTCTATAATTTCTGAATATCTACAAGTACATCGTGGAGAACCGGTCGGCTTAAATATGAAAATAAAGAATTATAATGTAATCGCGTTATTAAGACAGATTCTACAGAGTTTTAAAATTGCCGCGCAAGAAAAAAATATTACACTTAACTTAAACGGTACGTTTGACTGTATTTATATACGGTGTGATGAGAACAAATTTGTGCAGATTATGGATAATCTTATTTCAAATGCAATCAAATTTTCATCGTTCGATTCGGAAGTCATTGTGAAATATGCGTTTAATGAAAACAAAGTACGAATAGAAGTACGAGATAATGGTCCCGGATTAACTGATAACGATAAAGAAAAACTGTTTGTAAAGTATGCAAAATTATCTGCCAGACCAACAAATGCTGAAAGCTCGACAGGCTTGGGACTTTATATTGCGAAACAATTAACAGAGCAGATGGACGGCATTATATATTGCCAAAGCAGATATGGTTACGGTAGTTCGTTTTTTATTGAACTTCCGGGATATGTTGAACAATATTAATTCTGAATCATAATCGGCAAAGTGGAAAAATACCTTCCAGCTTTGTACGAAACAAGATAGAGTCCTTCTTGTAATCCTGTTGTTGGAATATATGCTCTATAAACACCTTGTTGTATTGAAGCATTATCTATGGTATATATTTCATGCCCGATAATATTATGCAAGGATATTGATGTCGGAATTTCCTCAACTGATGAAAAATCAACTATGATATAACCTGTATTCGATGGATTGGGGCTTACTGATTCAAGCCGTGATTCAAATAATTCAACATTCAGTGTTCGAATTTCACAACCAAAGGGTCTTATTGAGATTGTATTTTTTGTTGAACTCGGGTCAATACACCTATCACCAATAGTAATAGATTCGAAGTGAATATCAGGTTGTAATGTTTTTCCAATGACTAAAGTATAATCTAATGTTGCAATAGGATTTGTTATTCCCTCACGACAAGCTGTAAGTAAAATAATAACTGTTGAATCATTGGATGTATATTCTACAGCACAATTTGTGGAATGTACTTTTATTAACTCCAGCGCGGTTTTTTCATTTTTAACTACAATTGAAATTGTTTTATTTCTGGCTGTGTCAATAATTGTTGTGTTATCAACATTAATATCAATGGCTGCCGTGGTACCGACAGTTTGTGGTGTATTTGAAGGTAATAAAGAAAATAGTACGGGATTACCTTCAACAATAATGGTTATTTCAACACTGTCTTTCACTCCACATGCATTGAGGGTGTAAATACGAGATTTGTAAATCCCCGGGCTTGCACCCTTAAATTCAGTGAAAAAATATGAACTATCATTTGCTTTAACTCTTGCAGTATCAGTTGGAAAGGCAAAAAGAGGATTATTTGAACTTAATTTTAATGTGGAGCCAATAGTTCCGGAATTGAATACTTTGATTGTACGTAAGACTGGTTCATTCGCACAAACTGTTGTGTCATTAGAACGCTCAAGTGCAATAGAGGGGATACCAACTCTCACAGATAAGGGTTGTTGTATCGTATTGCCACAAATATCTGTGACTAACAGTGTGTCACGATATAAACCCGGAGCTGCATTTCCTGAAAATCTGACCGATGTTATTGTATCTTCGTTGGAAAGGAGAGAATATGATGTTTGGAGTGGTTTGAAACGTGGAGTCTGCGTAGATAGAATAACATTTCTCTCAATTATATCGTCATTTTTAAGAGCTATATTGATTGCTAAAGTATCAGAGGGACAAACCTCTAAAATTTCGGATGGAGAAATAATACTCAGACTATTTGGATTGATGACATATACCCATAGACTATCTCGTGATGTACAGCCATTTGTATCGGTGACAATCACTGTGTACATTGTATTAACAGGTGGTTTTGCTATCGGAGAGCGTACTTGATCGGAAGATAATCCGAGTGTCGGAATCCAGCGAAAAGAAATTAATGAGTCTTTGGAATTAAGCGATAATTGTACTGATGAATCCGGGCAAATAATATTTTTTTTCTGTAAAGTCACCGAGGGTGGTAAAAATGCTTTTACTTCTACATTATTGATACCTGTGCAACCACTTAAATCTATGACTTCTATGGTGTAGATTCCACTTTCCGATGTTGTGTAACGAGGCGAATTTGCTCCCGGAATTATTGTATTATTTTTTTTCCACTGATACGTACGGTAACCTGCGCCTACATCTAATGTAACAAATCCATTTTCCGCACAGAATGACAGAGGACCATCAGCCGTTATTTTGGGAGACAATGGTAATATACCGACTTGAATTTTTGTTACAAAAGCATCTTTCCTTCCTTTATACGTCGTTTGAGATGGAAAATTGGCTGAAGAAGTATAACCAACAAGCATTACAGCACCTGTTGAATCAACCGTACTTGCAAGACATTTATCGTCAGAGGAGCCACCAAGATATGTCCCATATACAAATAGATTTCCATCAGCATTGATTTTAGTGAGAAAACCATCAAATTCGCCATTTAATTGATTCTGAATCGGATTATCACTTATTGGTAAATTATTTGAATTAGAATATCCGCTTATATATACGGCGAAACAAGGGTCAATACTTACACTACGAGCATAATCATCATTCGCACCTCCTATAAAACTACTGAAAATAAATCGCCCGCCATTAGGTGAGATTTTATAGCAGAACGCATCATTTTTTCCATTGTATGATGTGTCGGCAGCTATGACTGTTATTGGAAAATTTTGCGAATTACTATTGCCTACAACATAGGCATTATCAAAAATATCAGTTATAATACTTGTGGCAATATCGTCTCCCAATCCTCCAATAAAAGTAGAATATGATATTGATGAACCGTCATTAGATATTCGTGTAATGAACGAATCAAAAATACCACCGCCAAATGTATTAGAAACAGTAAATGGTGTGACGGGAAATTTACGTGACTGTGTTTGTCCAACAACAAAAACAGATCCTGAATCATTCACTGTTAGAGAAGTAGGATAATCATCTAATTCTCCTCCAAGAAATGAGGAGTAAACCAATGAAGATAAGTCAGGTGAGAATTTTGTGATAAATCCATCACTTGTTCCTCCGCCAAAACTATTTTGGAACGCATCTTTAATAGGAAATTCTTTAGGTCCGTCTGTTTTACCGGTAATATAAATGAAGCCGAATTTATCTAAAGCAATACTTTCGCTGGCATCATTTAATTGTCCGCCAAAATAGGTGCTGTACAATAATGATTTTCCATCATTTTGTAATACAGCAATAAACGCATCACTTCCTTGGTCTAAATTTTTTCTTTTGTTTTGAAACGGATTAGCAGATAATGGAAAATTATTGGACGTTGTCGAGCCTGTCACAAATACTTTTCCATCGTTCTGTACTGCCATATCTAAAGCACGATCAATGCCATCGCCACCAATAAATGTGGAATATATAAGTTGTGAGCCATCGGGTGAATATTTTGAAACAAAGCAGTCACGCGAATTTTTCAATACGGTTTCAAACGATCCGGGGGTAATCGGGAAATCTTGGGAGTTGGTTTCTCCTGCAACATAAATAAATCTCGAAGAATCTACCTGTACTGTAGTTGCTTCATCGTCATTGGAGCCGACCAATAATGTAGAAAAACTTGGCTGGGTTAAAACCACACGTAATGCTGAAAAATTCTCATTTACTGCTTTTATTGTACATTTCCCGTTATTTTCTATGTTCCATTCATTTGGTACCGGTACATATTTACCTTTGTCATTTATACCAAATAATTGAGGTCTTTGTATAATAATTTGATCATAGGGTGTATTACCTTTTACTATTGTGTCTTGCTTCTCAAAACTCTTTACACCATCAATATAATACTGAAAAGTAGCTGTAGAGTCGAGAGTAATTGTGTAGAGAATCTGTCCGTCGTCGTTTAATGATATTTCACAAGACTTGTTACCAATATTTGCTTCAATAAAAGAAATAAGTGGGATATTATGTGTGGATTTTTGATTGCAGATAAAATGTGTATTGGAATGTATTACTTTTTTTTCTTTGATAGCAGTTAATGGTGCATCAAAACGAACAGCTATACTGTATTGTGTCTGTTGATTATGCCGAGAAGTTTCAAGAATAGACGTAGAAAAAGGTGGGGGCAGTTCAGTAACGGTTAAGCAGTTTTGAGGCGTAATTATTTGTTTTTGTCGGCTATGAATATTACTAATAAATAGTATTGATGATTTCCATTGGCCAATATTTCGTAAAAACCCATAATTGTTTTTTGATATAATATTATGAGTGGCGTGGTTCATCACGCTTCCATACATACTAAGGTACGGTACGATAATGAGAAGCAATGCCAGTAATTTTTTCATAGTATGTTAATCCTTGAGTTCGGTGATTATGATAAGTTCTTATGATATGAACTTGATTCGATTACAAAAATACAGAACAGTAACGAGAAATAATAGGTACGGCTGCAATCTATTCGCCGCCTCTACGAACGGTAGAGCGTACCCCTCTTTGGTCAAATGCTCTAAACTTTACTGTACCTATAGTTGTAATTTTAAAAGTTTGAATTGTCACATTGTTTTCTAAGTACTGAATAGATCCACGCAGATCACGGACGGAGCCATTACCTTCAACAATCTCAATCTTCACTTCATTTTTTTTACCTTTTACTAATCCATAACATCTTGTTTTAACTTGTATTACATTGTTTTGACCTGTTGGCACTATATCAACAATCTCCGGTGCAGGATAATCTTTTATTACAATTGATACGGATTGTCCTGATTTCTTACCGCCAAACCATCGCTCAAAATAGACTGTTTTACCCGTATCAGACAAAGAGGGGGTGTAGGTAAACGGTGAGCCTTTTGGGCTGACAATGATTTCATTACCATTGGAAGACCGTAATAATGCTTTCGATTCTATTGAGATACTCTGTGGCATTTTGGGATCGAAGGTATATGTAATTCCCGGATTCATTTCTGCCGGTAAAACAGGAGATTGCATTGGTTGGGATTCGATGATAAAATTTGTAGAGACTTGTTTTCCGTCGGCTCGTCTTTCCGCAATGACATTTACCTTCATCAAGCCGGACAAAGGTGTTCGTCCGGTGAGAATAATTTGGTTGCCACGAACTTCTGTAATCTCAGCAGTTCCGCCTTGCTGTACGCCACTGCCGTCAATTCTTACAATCGGTGTTCTTTTTAAATCTGCCAAACTATTTATACCACCCAAAAATACACTATTGTTCCATTGTAATGTTGACACAGACTGTATCTGTTCGAACTGTGGTTGGGCTGTCAACATCGCAAGGGATACTTGCGACGGTATTACCGTAGAATTTTGAGTCAATTGTCCGGGGTTTTGCGGTACAAGAAATACAGTGTCTTTTTGGTTTTGAGCTATCAGATTTGTATTATCATCAGAATCTTGTTTATAAACAATATTAATGCTGAAAGATGTTTCAGTTGTTACCTTTGTACCCGATTCTTGAATCATTTTATCCAATGATACATTCCCATTATACGAAACGGGAGTTGCCGATGCGCGTAATTTTACAATAAAGGAGCGATTTTTTTTATCATGTTGTAAAGGTGGTTTCCAAGAAAAACGAGCAGTTTGAGATGCTTGAATATACTGTAGAGAAAACATTGGCGACGGTGAAATGCGATCTTTTACTAAAATGAGTTGTTCGCTTGTCATTAAGTCCTCGATAATTGCCTCGTATTCAAGATCTTTGATTGAGCCGCCAAACAGAATATGATTAAGTGAGTCGAAATGAATTATGTTTTTTGTATTTTCTGCATCAATAATGCAGTTTAATACAGGTTGTTCAGGAATGGCATTAAACGATTGTTGGAGAACAGCAGAGAGAATGTCAGCATTATCTTTTGACTGTTCCGAAGGTCCATCAGGCAATAATAATACTAAAGCCGAAAGGTAGAGCACAAAATAAATTTCGACAAAAGGTCTTCTATTAAGACTGTTACGCATGATTGTTTTGTATGTTGTTACCAATTATTCGTGCTAATTCATTGCGAACGGCTTGTTCTATACCAGCTTTTTCTACGGTTTTTGCAGCCTCTGTCACTTGTTGTATAGTTCTTGTCAAATCTTTTAATGCCTCTGTTGTAATCTGCATTGTTTGCAATAATTCAGGATTAGGGGACACTGCGGCAGTTGCTGTGCGTATTGCAATATGGGTTGCATTAGTTAATTCTTCTTGAATTTTGACCATAGTTTCTAAATTATCCGCAATCGAATCCAATCGTACCGAAATTGAAGCATAATCACGGGAAATTTCTCCGATTTCTCTCACAATATCTTCTAATGGTTCTTGTTGCTCGGTATCTTTTTCATGTTGAACATCCTCGGATTCGGAAGGAGTAAAAAACATTACAATAAACATAAAAATGAGCATCATTGCTTCCAACACAATCGAGGAAATCACTAAAGTATCGGAAACCATCGAATCAAAAACTCGACGTAAACCAATGACTACAAGCAAGATAGCTGCTCCAAAATATACAAAAGAATTTACGGTTGCAAAATGAAATCTGTTAATTATTTCCTGCATCCATAATGAAGTACCTGACAGTATTCCTAAGGGTTGTTCAATAGAATAATCAATGGAAGTATAACGAAAAAGAGATTGCTCTGATGTGCATATTCGCCAACAAATGATGAGTGTGGAAAACATACCGTTTCTTCGGTCATACCGTAATTCCCTGTAAGCCGTATGTAATAGATTTCGCCCTTCAATGCTTGCTAAAGATGGAATAGTTTTCATAGTCTGTTGAAGTAATTACAAACGTTACTAAGAATATATTAAAATTCAATGATTATAGTGCTATTAGTCGGATTAAAGGTCGTTTCAAAAGTTTGCAAATCAGCCGTGGATTGTCCGCCAATGTTTTTACCGAAATTACCATCTGCAATGCTAAATTGTGCTCCATGATTAGGACAGATAACTTTATTAACGTTGTTAGTCGGATTATTAATAGTACTACCTTGATGTGTACATATCATTGTCATGGTGCGAAATGAAGTTTGCGAAGTTCGTACAATCAATACAGGTCTTCCATTGTTTACTTCCGAAAATGTTTTACGAACAGAACCGCCGACGGTGAGCAATGTAGGATTGTCTTCTAAGCGTACTTCTATTTTTTTCCCTGTCAGAGTAACAGGAGAATTGGTGCTTTCGCTGCAAGCATACAGGCATGTACTTGTACAACTTGCTGCTGCAACAGAAAGTACTTTAATAAATTCTCTACGTTCGTATCGTTTTATATTATTGTTGTTCATGATGTTTTACTTTGATTGTGTGACTTTACGTGCTTCATTTTGTAAAGTAAGGGTGAGTTGTGGAGTGTACTTTTTTTCGATCAATTTGGTGATTTGTTGAGAAAGAGGGTTTGTGATATTGAGGAGTTTTTTGCCCGTCGGACTTTCATAAAAAGCAAGAATCTCTTTAATTTCTGAATCAGTAAACAATTTGCCAAAAATATCTTCCATATCATTTTTCAGAATATTATCAAACATGACGCTGACTTCACGTTGCACTTTTGTCATGAATGTATTTACTTGTGCTTTGTTTTTTACATTCTTAAATTGGTCTTGAAACGTAGATTGAAGTTTTTGCGTCATTATTTTTGAAAATGACCGCACATAGTCTTCAGCTTTGGTGAGTGTTATTATTCGTTTTATATCGGCAGACTTATTTTGCGCATAGAGAGTATCTGTTGAAATGATACTGCAAACGAAAAGAAGAAAAGATAATAAAATATTTTTCATGTTGCATTGATGTATTATTGGGAAATTTTTCTTTTTCTAATATCTTCTACTGTCCCTTTGGGAATAGCATTGATTAATGAACGAGTATATTCCTCTTTTGGCATATCGTACAATTGTTGGGCATATTCCATTTCTACAATTTTCCCTGCATTCATCACAGCAATTCGGTCACTGATAAATTTAACGACACTTAAATCGTGTGAAATAAAAATATACGTAAGATTAAACTCATCGCGCAATTGTACCAATAAATTTAGCACTTGGGCTTGAACAGACACATCTAAAGCAGATACCGATTCATCGCAAATAATAAACTTGGGTTTCATGGCTAAAGCGCGAGCAATACAGATTCTTTGTCTTTGCCCACCCGAAAATTCATGCGGATAATTATTAAAATGGTGAGGCAGTAAATTTACTTTATCTAAAAGGTATTGAGCATAATCTTTACGTTCATTATCAGAGTTAAAAATTGAATGTACCCGCATGACTTCCATGATGGCACTGCCCACAGATAATCGCGGATTGAGTGAACTGTAAGGATCTTGGAAAATAATTTGCATATCTCTTCTGAGCGTTTTCAACTCGGATGAAGAAAGTGTTGTCACATCTTGATTGTTAAAGTGTACAGAACCGCCCGTTGGTTCGACTAATCGCAAAATTGCTCTTCCTGTAGTCGTTTTGCCGCAACCTGATTCACCAACCAAGCCAAGTGTTTCGCCGGGTTTCACATCGAAGGAAATACTGTCAACAGCTTTGACATACCCTTTGATACTGCTGAACAGACCAGTACGAATGGGAAAATATACTTGAAGGTCTTTGACAGAAAGCAGGGGAGTCTTCTGTGCTAACACTGAATTGCGTAATGCAATTTCATCTTTGGTAATTGCCACACGCGTCAAAACCTCTGTCACCCCGTCATGCGAACGTTCAGAAATGCTACCATCCGGATGTTCTTCCATGAAATCACGTACAGTTGGCAATACTTTCAATTTCATATCAAGCCGTGGGCGGCAAGCAAGTAAGCCTTTAGTGTAAGGATGTTGTGGGTCTTCGAATATCTGTTGAACGGAGCCTGTTTCAACTATTTTACCTTTATACATCACAATGACGTCATCAGCAATCTCAGCAACAACGCCAAGATCATGGGTAATAAACATCATAGCCATATCATGCTCTCGTTGGAGTTCACGCATCAAATCAAGAATAGTCGCTTGTACAGTCACATCTAAAGCGGTAGTCGGCTCATCCGCAATGAGCAAAGCCGGATTACATGACATCGCCATAGCAATCATAATCCGCTGTTTTTGTCCTCCTGATAACTGATGTGGATATTGGTCAATCATTGTTTCCGGTCTTGGTAATTTCACCATACGCAATAACTGTAATGTTTTCTCGCGAGCTTCGGCTTTGCTGCACTTTTGGTGAAGCATAATTGCCTCAATAATTTGATCTCCGCATCTAAACACAGGATTAAGCGAAGTCATCGGCTCTTGGAAAATCATCGAAATTCTGTTACCGCGATATGTACGCATTGTCTCTTCGGGCAAAGTCAGTAAATCAGTAGCATTGCCGTCTTTTTCATAAAATAAGATATTGCCTTGGGTAATTTTTCCGGGTGGGTCGGGTATTAAACGCATGACAGACAGTGAGGTAACCGATTTACCTGATCCACTTTCACCGACAATACCAAGCGTTCTGCCTCTTTTTAGTGAAAACGAAACGTCATTTACCGCTTTTGTTATTCTATTTTCAGAGCGAAACTCTGTGATAAGATTACGGACTTCCAATAATTGAGACATAGACTGCTACCGTTACAAGTTATAAATCATTAAACCGAGTGCAAATTACGATGAAAGACAGCAATACAAAAACTTCATCTTATCATAATGCTTTAACAAACGCAAAAAAAAACCCTGCCGAATTACTTCGACAGGGCTGAAATGAGTTGTCTTAGGAGTCAATTATGCATTAAGGTCGCGCATCATTGCTGAATATCCTTTTTTGTCTAATGTGCGAAGAGCACTTGTAGAAATTTTCATTGTTACCCAGCGTTGCTCTTCAGCAACCCAGATGCGTTTTTTCTGAAGATTTGGTAAAAAACGACGTTTTGTGCGATTGTTAGCATGGGAAACATTATTACCCACAAGAACCGTTTTTCCTGTTATTTGGCAGCGTTTAGCCATTGTTGAACTCCGTTTTCGATGTTTAATACAAAGTATAGAACACAAATATACGATAAATTGAGTGTTAAACAATGCAAAAAATGTCATATCCTACCACATTAATCTGAAAACACTCATTATTACTCTTCATCATGCTGGTGCGCTATATACTCATTATGCAGTTTTTGTTGCAACTGTGACGGCACAACTGCATATTCAGCGAAACCACTGGAAAAAGTGGCTCTTCCTTGCGACATACTCCTCAATGACGAGGAATACTTGTCCAATTCAGACAAAGGCATACGACATTTTATTCTCTGATAATGACCATCGGCTTCCATTCCCATAATGATGCTGCGTCGTGCCGGAATATCACTCATGATTTCGCCCATATAGTCATCGGGAGTGATAATTTCCACATCATACATCGGTTCTAATAACTTAGGGTCGGCTTGGATAAAACAATCACGAAATGCCATACGTCCCGCTGTCTTGAATGCTGCTTCATTACTGTCCACCGGGTGCATTTTTCCATCGAATACTGATACCCGTATATCACGGACATAAGAACCGGTTATAGGACCTTCATGCATTTTCTCCAGAACACCTTTCAATATTGCCGGCATGAAACGTGCTTCAATGACACCACCCACGATACAGTTTAGAAACACTAATTGTCCACCCCATGGTAATTCATGCTTTTCTTCTCCGCGCACCGAAACGCCATGCGGATGAGGCATACCTTCGTGATATGGTTCAACAATCATGTGAACCTCTGCAAATTGTCCTGCGCCGCCTGATTGTTTTTTATGGCGATACATGCCTTTGACACTTTTTTGAATTGTTTCTCTGTACGGTACTTTTGGTTCTGTAAACTCAATATCAACTTTAAATCTGTTTTGTAATCGCCATTTTGCAACACCTAAGTGCATTTCACCCTGTCCAAGGATGAGCGTTTGCTTTAATTCTTGTGAATGTTCCACAATAAGAGTAGGGTCTTCTTCATGTAAGTGATGCAGTGCCATTCCCAATTTGTCTTCCTCACCTTTTTTCGTTGTATGAACTGCTATGCGCACTTTGGGGGCAGGAAACTCAATGGAAGGTAAAACAAGATGCTCACCCTTTTCATGCAATGTATTATTGACATGGGTATTTTTCAGCTTCACCGTTGCACCTATATCACCCGCATAAAGATGCGCTACATCTTCTCGTCTTTTACCATTGACTGCAAAAATTTGCCCCAATCGCTCAGTGACATCGGTTTGCTCATTCACTAAATCATGCCCATGATGGATGGTACCCGAATACACCCGGAAAAAGGACATTTCACCCAAGTGTGGCTCACTCATTGATTTAAAAACAAAGAGTGATGGCTTGCCTTGTGGGTCGCACACTAAATCTTTACCATCAACTGTTTTTTTAGGAGGCATTTCTACCGGAGCGGGCACCACATTATCAATAAATCCCATTATCCGTCCGCTGCCCATATCTTTTTTTGCACTGGTCACAAAGAGAGGGCAAATGAGCCGTTCAACCATTGCTTTTCTAAGACCTATGCGGATTTCATCTTCGTCCAATTCACCTTTTTCAAAGTATTGTGACATCAATTCTTCATCGTTTTCTGCCACTATTTCGATAAGTTCACGATGAAGTGCATTGGCTTTTTCGCGTTCAGATTCCGGTATCGGTAATTTTTCCGGCTTGCCGCCTTCAGCAGGAAACTTATACATTGTCATTTTTAACACATCAATGATGGCATTGAATGCGTTCCCTTCATTGAGCGGATACTGTACCACAGTGACTTGTCTGCCGAAACGGTCTTTGGCTTGTTGCACTGTTTTATCAAAATTCGATTGGTCGGAGTCCACCTTATTGGCAACAAAGATGACAGGTGTGTGGAATTGTTCGGTATATTTCCAGAGCGTTTCTGTGCCCACTTCCACTCCATGAGCCGCATTCAGCACCATGATGGCGGTGTCCACTACTCGTAAGGCGCTTATCACTTCGCCCACATAATCATCATAGCCGGGCGTGTCAATGATATTGATTTTATAATCTTTCCATTCTGCAAATAAGACCGTACCCAATACCGAAGAGCCGCGTTCATGCTCAATGTCGTGATAATCGGATGCCGTGGACTTTTCTTCTACACTGCCACGCCTCGTTATTTCTTTCGATTCAAAAAGCATTGCTTCGGCTAATGTTGTTTTGCCGCTGCCCGCATGACCCATGAGGCAGATATTTCTAATATGGTGCGCATCATACACTTTCATAGCGCAATTCTCCTTCACCCGATAATTATATAAAATCACGTTTTTGTAACGTGAGGAAGTTGCTTTCTTTGAGTGATACTTAACACTTATATGTGATTGGGCGACTCCTTAAATATTGAAATCTTTGTCTAAATTAGCGATAATATCTTATATGTTCAAGGTCATTTGTTCTTGTTTAATTCAGTTTTTTTTTACATGCGTCACATTAAGCACATTCTATGCTATATATGCACGTTCCTTCAAGTAATCAATCGCCGCACCTGCAAGCATTGCCGTCCCAATGGCAAAAGCATTTTCATCCGGCGCAAAGCGTGGATGATGCAAACCCGGCATACTCTCCACTGCTGGAGGGCGCACTCCCAAAAGCCAAAAAGTACAAGGAATGAGCTGCGCATAAAAACCAAAATCTTCTCCCCACATCTTCGGCTCAAATACATGCACATTATCGCTGCCAATAGTCCTTTGCGCCAAAGACCATGCAAAAGAAGTTGTTTCTGCATTATTAATCACGGCAGGGTAGCCACGCAATACCGTCACTTCGGCAGTACAACCATGCATTTCCGCAATCATCCGTGAATGTTGCTCTATGTGATTAATTGTCAGCTCGCGCCACTCAGCATCGAATGAACGCAATGTCCCTTTCATTTCAACCGTTTCCGGAACAATATTCGTTGCAGAACCGCCATGGATGGAAGTAACAGTCACTTGCCCGGGCGACAATGGATTCTTTGTTTTGGTTAATATAGTTTGTAAATGTGTGATAATGGCAGAAGCAACATAAATCGGGTCTTTACCCAAATGGGGCTGCGCCGCATGACATCCGCTCCCTCGTATTGTCCAATACAATTCATCCGCCGAAGCCATAACAAAACCCTCACACATCTGAATTGTCCCAACATTTGCCTCCGGAAATACATGCTGACCAAACATCGCCTCCACATGCGGATTCTCCAACACACCCTCACGTATCAAAATGCTGGCTCCGCCCGGCACTTTCTCTTCCCCGGGTTGAAATATTAACTTAACAGTTCCCTGCAATTCTTGCTCTTTTTGCTTCAATAAAGCAGCAGCGCCCAATAACATCGCTGTATGAGCATCATGACCGCAGGCATGCATCACACCCGCATTCTGTGAAGCATAATCCAGATCTGTTTCCTCCATTATCGGCAAAGCATCAATATCCGCACGCAAACCAACGCAATGTTTTCCATGACCAATCGTAGCAACAATACCCGTTTCACCGATAGTTTTGTGCTCAATGCCAAGCTCATTCAAACGTGAAGAAATATACGAATGCGTTGCAAACTCCTGAAATGACAATTCCGGATTCGCATGTAAATTACGACGGTCGCGGATTATACGCTCTTCAATGCTTCGAGCTTCGGCTAATCTTGTGTTCATGATTGATTACTTTACTATGAATAAATATCTGACAACATTTCTCCAACACAAATCTACGCCTTTTCTGACGTTTTTCCTTGTATTGCTCTATCTGATTATCTATGCAGCATACATCATCATACCACCGGTCCGCAATCCAGAGTCCATCAGCTATTTTCTGGCAGCGCTCTCAGTCCATTCTATCATCGCAGCATTGCTGTGGAATACACTCAAAACAACAATGCCCTCATTGCTTTTGCTTGCCTTACTCTTCTTTGTGCCGCGAATGATTCTATTTCCCATGCTCCCTTGGCTTTCCGATGATGTTTTCGGCTATCTATGGTATGGACATGTCACCGTTCATGGCATGAACCCCTTCGAAGCAAATGCCGATTCGCCACTGTATCATCATCTGCGTAATGCCAGCTATAACCTCATGGCATATAAACAATTTCCCGCCATATATCCACCCTTAGCCGAACTATGGATTGCTCTCGGCGTATGGATAGGGGAACTATGGTCTGATGGATGGTTCGCCGCTCTCATGGGATGGAAGTCCATACTCTTCATCATGGAAATAATAACCTTCGCGCTCATCGCCAAAGCCAGAACAATACTATCACACTCCATCAACAAAGGAGTATTGCTCTTCGCTCTTAGCCCTTTACCCGTCATTGAAATTATGGGACAAGCACACAATGAAGGATTGATTCTGCCACTTATCATACTCATGGCAATCATCGCCTCACGACTATTCCAGACGCAAACACCAATGCTCGCATTAGTAATAGGAACAATAATAGGCGCTATGGCAGCAATCAAAATTTACCCCATCGTACTCATATTGCCACTCATCGCTCTCCGGACACTCACATGGCGCAACAAAATCATTATCATACTCACAGCAATAACCTCACTCATCGCCATATCTGCGCCATTCCTCTATAAACCCGAATCATTACAACAATTTGCCAATGTCCTCCAATTCTACAACCGAACTTACTTCAACTCGCCCCCACTCATAATCATCCGTGAACTACTCGCCCTGCTCAATATCCATCAATGGTGGCATAAAGCGCCCACATTACTCACCTTCATACGTCTTGCAGCTCTCATTGCCCTTGCTGCCTTCTGGTACAAACACTCCAAACAACAACACACTCAAACACTCAACGCACAATTCTTCCTTATCGCCTTAGCTATATTGCTCTGTTTTACCATACTAAGCCCCAAAGTCCACACATGGTACTTCGTTCCAATCTTAGCACTCAATATCATCACACGCTTCCAATCCATAGCTCTTATCACAACAATACAAATGGCATCATACGCGCTCTACCTCCATACACCACCCAAAGAACATCACACACTCAACTTCATACTTTGGGCAATCATGCTCATACCAATAACAAAAGAATTTTACAAAAAATGGGCAAATCCCAATGGTCAAAATTAGCCAATGTTAAGAAAATGTATCATCCAAAACAATTCGGATTCATGCCTTCTAACCGTTTTGTGTAATTTTGCACCACGAAATGGAACTTTACGTGAATTCTGCGGTGTATAGGGTTGCCGAGCAACTAAAAAATTCACGAATGTTATTTCTCGGCGGCTAATATTCGTTTCACTTTGCGAAAACTCACTTAATGCAAACGGTCTTAAACGGAAAATCTCATACAAACGGTGTGTATCATCACAGAAAACCTCTTGATATATTATTCCTCACCCCCAGATTCCCTTTTCCTCTCTATGGCGGTGACAGAATCAAATCATATCACTTGCTCAAGCATCTTGCCCACCGCAACAATGTAACACTCGTCACATTCAATCACAGAAGATTACCATCACCCGAGCAACTCGCGGCAATCCGTGACCTCGGCATAGAACTCCACACCATCGTACTCAATCCCGTCAAAGCTGGAATGAGATGCGTCGCAAGCATGATCAATGGAAAACCATTAGAAATTGCATTCTACAATCAACCCGAATTTGCAAACGTGGTAGATCAACTATGCCGTGAAAGACAATTCGATCTCGGAATCTCATTCTTCATGAGAACAGCAGAATACATCAAATACAAATCTTTCCCCAAAATACTCATAGCCGAAGATTGCCGAACAATGTACCAATCACGCTCCTATGAAGCATCCGACAGCGTCAAACAAAAACTCATTCGTTGGTGGGAAGTCAAAAAACTACGTGAATATGAACCCGATGTCACACGATACTTCGACATAACTACACTTGTCACCCATGACGACATCGAAGGCATGAGAAAACAAAACCCCGCCGCACAATATCGTTTGCTCACTAATGGAGTGGAACTTGACACTTTCGCCCCAAATTACAATCAAGAACAAAGAAGCGGACTGCTTTTCTCCGGAAAATTAGATGTATGGGCTAATGAAATGATGGTAAAAAAAATTGCAAATGAGCTTATGCCCATTATTCAAAAAGAAATTCCATCCGTCACATTCTCCATCGTCGGAACATCGCCAAGCTCCTTAGTCAATAAATTGCAAAATGACCACATAAAAGTATATCCCAATGTACCCCGAATGCAAGACTATATGCAATCGGCGGCAATATTTCTCCACCCACATCAAGGCGGCTCCGGCATACAAAACAAAATACTCCAAGCAATGGCATGCGCTTGCCCCGTCGTCACAACACCAACAGGCATACAAGGCATACCAGTAGAACATGGACGCGACGTACTCATCGGCACTACCGACGAAGAAATCATTGCGCATGTGCTGTTCTTGCTGCGCAACCCTCATGAACGCGACAGACTCGCACGAAACGCAAGAGAAATTGTCGAACGCTATCACTCATGGGAAAGCATATACAAATCATTCGACAGCATCATAGACGAACTCTTCATAGAAACAGACCATCACAATCACGATGCACGATACTACAAAAAATAAAGCCATCTTCTTCGACCGTGACGGCATCGTAAATCGCAGAAAAATAGGGGGCTATATCACCACAACGGAAGAATTTGTTTTCATACCCGACTTCTTCACCGTCTTTGCCTATACAATCCATAAAAACTATATACCCATAGTCATCACCAACCAACAAGGCATCGGCAAAGGACTCATGACCATCCATGACCTGCGCCGCATCCATACCCACATGCAACAACACATCCGCTTAGCAACAGGCGCAGACTTCGACGACATACGATTCTGCACATCGCTTGCCCAAGATAATGACCACCGCCGCAAACCCAACCCGGGCATGATCACAGAATCCATCCAACAATGGAACATCAACCCACAACAATCATGGATGATAGGCGACAGCCAAAGCGACATCATCGCCGCACAAGCTGCCGGCGTCCGCACCATCTATATAGGCAATAGCCAAGACCTTACCATTACCCAACCCGACCACATCTTCGCCACCATGAGCGAACTCAATGAGAATTTGCATCGAATCATAGAATAAATTCAACCCATAAACATGTTTTTAGTTTGTGGATAATGCAAAGTATAATTGAGTATAGAGAATGTTGTGAGCGAAAAGTGAGTTTTTTCTTTAAGAACCTCTACACAGATTGCTACTAACTTGCTTTTTTGTATTTTTGTCAAATTCATGTAGGGGAGTCGTTCTGTAAGTCTAACTTGTTGTTGTTTATACAAATACACAAATATTCAACTTCCCGGATTTTGTTTAAACAAGTTCAATATAATTTTAGTGTTTTTGTAATAATAGTCTAATGATTAGATTAATTAAAGTTATACCTTGTATGTTGAAAAAAGTTATGAAGTATTTTGCAATACATGCAATAGTTCTTTGCGTGGTATTTACAGAAGTCTTTAGTAAAGATAACCCACGGACTAGTGTAAGGGAATTTCTGAGGTACACGATTAGTTGTAATTTGGCATCAAGTATTGTTCTTTTACATTGTATAGCAAAACCATAGTGATATTGACGGAGTTGTAATTTGGCATCAAGTATTGTTCTTTTACATTTTTCTTCCTCAGCATCGCGAAAGACTTGCAGTTGTAATTTGGCATCAAGTATTGTTCTTTTACATTAAAAGTTGTTGCAGGTGAATAAGTTCCGGGTTGTAATTTGGCATCAAGTATTGTTCTTTTACATTAGAAGGGCTTATCACGGTAAGTCTGAGCAGTTGTAATTTGGCATCAAGTATTGTTCTTTTACATTGACGATTGTTTATGATGCGGATTTAGTAGGTTGTAATTTGGCATCAAGTATTGTTCTTTTACATTGAGAACGAAATGAAAGCGAAAATCAAAACGTTGTAATTTGGCATCAAGTATTGTTCTTTTACATTTTTTTGCCATAGTTCGCCATCGTTATCGCTGTTGTAATTTGGCATCAAGTATTGTTCTTTTACATTAAACAAAAAGAATACCATGCAAAGCGAGACGGTTGTAATTTGGCATCAAGTATTGTTCTTTTACATTCAATATGATTGCTTTCCGATGTTGTGCCGGTTGTAATTTGGCATCAAGTATTGTTCTTTTACATTCCCACCTTCTGAGCAAGTTTAGTCAGTGAGTTGTAATTTGGCATCAAGTATTGTTCTTTTACATTATGTACAAATCCACAATGCGATTCCGTTAGTTGTAATTTGGCATCAAGTATTGTTCTTTTACATTACATTGATGGCTATACCAGCATCCCACTTGTTGTAATTTGGCATCAAGTATTGTTCTTTTACATTAGGGTCGGGGAAAACGCGGTCAGTTTCATGTTGTAATTTGGCATCAAGTATTGTTCTTTTACATTAATCAACATTCGCGATGTGGCAAGTAGTGAGTTGTAATTTGGCATCAAGTATTGTTCTTTTACATTAGAAGTCAGTAATGGCAGAGCTTGCTGCTGTTGTAATTTGGCATCAAGTATTGTTCTTTTACATTGCGTTCAACAAGAAAGTAGAGCCAATTACTGTTGTAATTTGGCATCAAGTATTGTTCTTTTACATTAAAAAAAAAGCACTGACATCAACGCCGAGTGTTGTAATTTGGCATCAAGTATTGTTCTTTTACATTCCACGATGTTCCGTGAAATGATTGATTTATGTTGTAATTTGGCATCAAGTATTGTTCTTTTACATTATCTCGGCATGGGTTAATAAGTGAATAATAGTTGTAATTTGGCATCAAGTATTGTTCTTTTACATTTTTACACAACTTGCCACGTCTTGATACAGGTTGTAATTTGGCATCAAGTATTGTTCTTTTACATTTAAAGAGACAACAATAAATGGATGGCGTTGTTGTAATTTGGCATCAAGTATTGTTCTTTTACATTGCCTACGATGTTGATGATTTGCCAGCGGCGTTGTAATTTGGCATCAAGTATTGTTCTTTTACATTTACTTAACGGTACAACTACAATGAAACTATGTTGTAATTTGGCATCAAGTATTGTTCTTTTACATTCCACGATGTTCCGTGAAATGATTGATTTATGTTGTAATTTGGCATCAAGTATTGTTCTTTTACATTCAATGGAACTTTAGCTCTCGCTTCGCTTTGTTGTAATTTGGCATCAAGTATTGTTCTTTTACATTCTCATTCTTGCAGCAGAAATAGAGTTCAATGTTGTAATTTGGCATCAAGTATTGTTCTTTTACATTTTATCAGATTTACCATTTCTTTCATTTATGTTGTAATTTGGCATCAAGTATTGTTCTTTTACATTATAGAGTACAACACGGGTATTGTTCGACTTGTTGTAATTTGGCATCAAGTATTGTTCTTTTACATTTTGGTCAAGCCGACGGAGAAACTCACAACAGTTGTAATTTGGCATCAAGTATTGTTCTTTTACATTATGCGGCTTTTTGTGTTGGAGTCATAGCGTGTTGTAATTTGGCATCAAGTATTGTTCTTTTACATTGATATACCGCTAAGAGCCGTGACACAGGTAGTTGTAATTTGGCATCAAGTATTGTTCTTTTACATTCGAAGAGTATAATGATATACTCCGCACTTCGTTGTAATTTGGCATCAAGTATTGTTCTTTTACATTTGCAAATCAACAAAAACAAAATGATGCAAGTTGTAATTTGGCATCAAGTATTGTTCTTTTACATTAAAAGTACAACGAACTTGCAGACGAAAGATGTTGTAATTTGGCATCAAGTATTGTTCTTTTACATTTGTGTGGCTCTGCTGCGGAGCAACCACAAGTTGTAATTTGGCATCAAGTATTGTTCTTTTACATTAAAAGCACTTCATTATTGTACACTACAAAGGTTGTAATTTGGCATCAAGTATTGTTCTTTTACATTGCAATAATTAATGAATTGCCATCATTGACGTTGTAATTTGGCATCAAGTATTGTTCTTTTACATTGTTGGCGTGCGATGATACTTGTTACGCACTGGTTGTAATTTGGCATCAAGTATTGTTCTTTTACATTATCAAATTTTAAGGATTTACACAATGTTAGTTGTAATTTGGCATCAAGTATTGTTCTTTTACATTCGAAGCTGAGTGACTTAGCGTAAAGATGTGTTGTAATTTGGCATCAAGTATTGTTCTTTTACATTTTCCGAAAATGCTAATTTATTGACGACACGTTGTAATTTGGCATCAAGTATTGTTCTTTTACATTAAGTATCAATTTTTATGCTTTGGACGTAAGTTGTAATTTGGCATCAAGTATTGTTCTTTTACATTTAATAGGCATTACACTTCTGTCTGGAAGAAGTTGTAATTTGGCATCAAGTATTGTTCTTTTACATTAAATATACGTTTAGTTTCTCACGTTTCTGGTTGTAATTTGGCATCAAGTATTGTTCTTTTACATTAATGCTTGAACAACTTGAAACCTACTATCGTTGTAATTTGGCATCAAGTATTGTTCTTTTACATTTAGTTGCACGCATAGCGAACAATATCATCAGTTGTAATTTGGCATCAAGTATTGTTCTTTTACATTAATTCCAAGAGGCCATACTGCAAAATCGTGTTGTAATTTGGCATCAAGTATTGTTCTTTTACATTATTACCCGACAGCACAGCAACGGGTGGGAAGTTGTAATTTGGCATCAAGTATTGTTCTTTTACATTATCTTTACTCTAAAGCCATAGTTTTCAACATTCTGCATCGCAGAGCTGACAAAAAAACAATACCCAAAGCAAAGGGATATGAGCATATCATATCCCTTTTTTGTATCAAAACATCTCTAATTGTTGCGGATCGCTTTTCTTCATCACCGACTTTTTGCCATAAAATGTCTTTATCATACCAAATTGTTTGTCGGTAATCATCATAATGGAGACTAAACCTTTGACGGGTATGAATTTTTCCACTCTTTTGCAATGAACTTCTGCATTTTCTATGGAAGCACAATGCCTTTTGTAAATAGAAAATTGCATACGGGTAAAGCCATCTTTGAGAAGTTTTTTTCTGAAATCGGAATGGGCTTTTCTTTCGACTTTGGTTTCTGTCGGCAAATCAAAAAAGACTAATATCCACATAATTCTATACTCGCTGAGATGTGTACGTTGCAAAGAAGAGCGAAGGCGTCGTCTTTTGGTGACCGCTGCAGATTGCTTTTTCATTATGGTAAGGGCAGAACTCATGTCATAATAATGACTTATGAAAGAAAGACAGGATATTGCAGCATTTTTCTTTCGCCATTGTAACATTTCCACAAACAAGCAGCTGTTAAGGTGGCAGCATTCATGAGCGGTCGTGTTTCCTCACCCCAGCCGACATCCAAAGCCGGAATATGCAATAGCGATTGTTTGGCATGGCGATCGAGCATAAGCAATGCCGGATTGTCGAGGAAGTATTGATATACCAAAGCATCCACAAAAGGACGATAGGGTTCCATCAGATCATCGGCAAGGCAATAACTATTATAGCGATTATGATGATGAATCCCTATGGCGGGCAATAAGCCCGTACCGACAATGGCACGGGCAATAATTGCACGAAGAATGGCATAGCCATAATTGAGAAGATTATTGGGATAATCGCCCTCACGCTCACGTAGAAAATCTTTGCCGAATAATGTTTTCCAATAATACGAAGCAGCCACAGCTTCACGATTAGTGGCATCGCCGGATTGTACTTTCTCGGCTTTTTGCAATAATGGCTCGTAGCTTTTATCGAATTGTTTCAAGACCGCCGCTTGATTGCGAATTTTGGCTATGATGGTTTGTTGCCATAATCGTTTTGTGAGCGGAAGTGTTGCTTCCAATTGTGGTTTCATGCGCTCGGTATGGACACTATGTCCGCTGAGCGGCAAGACCAAAGCCATGGGCAAATGGGATTGATCGCAAAGAGCCACCGCACAATTTTCTGCCGCCAATTTTTGGAGTGCAGTCATGGTGACAGTGATGTGCGGATGATCTAATTCCACATAGCCCAGATCCTCGATGGACATAGTATGGGCAAAGTCCTTATCATCGGGTTTGCGCAATACCAATTGCTCATCTTTGGCTGAAATATACATCGGATTGCCAATATAGATGCTGCGCTTAATCATCGGCGATCTCCAATTTTCCGATAGGAGAAATACGTACTTTAAAACCACTCAATGTACTGGCTGCACAAATCCATCTTCCAATATCAACTTCCTTATTATCAATAACTGCTTTTAGTACTGCTAAACGATGTAATCGCAGATTAATCTCACCTTCTGTAAATTTTTGTACGCGATAGACAGATTCCGCAAAAGTATGATACTGTGATTTATCTTCAAGATTTATTTCATCAGGATGATAATCACGAATAAATAATTCATTTTTTTGTAAGGAACAGATAAAATCCCATCCGTCCATGGATCGCTGAATAGGGGATTGTTTTTGAATAACTCTGCGCACTGCTTCGAATAGTGATATGACATATTCCTTACGTTCAGTTTTTCTTCTTCCTTCTCTTTCAAAAATAGTAACATGATGATTATTGCCCGGCTCAACAAAAGCGGCACTGTCGCCATGCGAATGTAAGGGGAACATCTTTGTTGCCGGCACAGCAATACGCACGGAAAGAATGCGCGGAGCTTTTTTCCCTTCTGCTGCGGGCATATATAATGGCTCAGCAAAGGCATCTTTAGGAATTTTTATTTTTTTTGCTTTCTCATTCTTTTCCGCACTGCGTAAATCATGTTCGTTAATGCCTTTTTCTATGAGGCGTTGATATACCGTTTCTTTGACAATGGGATCCACAATTTTATACACGGGATTGGTGTCCGTCATACCTGATAAAGGTTTTCGCACCACATAATAGGGTTGTTGTTTTTCTTTATTATAAGCGGGCATACCCGTGAATGGCATTTTTAATCTGCCATAGACAGTTTCTTCATGCAAAGCACCGCGTACTCTTTTATTGACTTTATGGCTCACGATAATATTGGCAATGGCTTTTTGTGATTGCAGAAAAATATCGTCCCATGGTCGGGGAAGTTGGAAGCGAGCTTTTGTGCGGCGATTGAATTTTTCGGAGGCATTCCATGAAGAAAGTAATTGCAATGTGCGTCGTGAAGTCAGAGCAATGACAATGGCATCAATGGCATGATGGCGATGATCATCACGATTTTTTATAGCTATATTGTCAATGGTATTCTTTTTTCCGAGAATATTATTGAGTCCCCACAAATGGCGTAAATCGGCGGTTGCAGTTCCTTTGGTTATAATGACATTTGTGCATATAGTTTCCATGATGGCTTTTGTTTCTCTGGCAATGTATGCAGTGTCATGCAATTGTCTATCGAGAAAATCGCCGCCTTCGCCGGAGGTCATAAATTCTTCAAATTGCTTATCATTCATGCGAAAACGTTTTTGCTTTTCATCAGACATTTTTTCTGTATTGATGCGTCGGCATAGTTCCTCAAACATTTCTTCATCGCCGCCATACATTTCCCATGGTGTTCTATCGCCTTTGCGGGCATTTTCTTCACGCACACATATAGTCAAATTCATCACAGAGTTATCGAGTGTGCGTGAATAGGGTAAAATATGCTCTACATCAATATCGGAATGATCACTGCATAGCCGCGAAGGGGAAATATAATCTCCCGTATAAGGGCAATGTTCATTGACTTCTTGCCATAATTCATAGCGGAGAATATCATTGTTTGATGGATTGGCAATATATTGACGCAATATTTCTTTGATTTTTTCACGTTGTTTTGCTCTGTCTTTTTGTTGTTTTTCAATTTCCAAACGTTTGGAAAGCGAATTTTTTAAATCACGAGCCATTTCTACATGAATTTCATCCGGTTTTCCATATTCATCAATGAGGCAATTAACTACTGTACGTACTTGGGTAAGCGATACCATCACAATAGGATTGCGAATAGTGTTGATAGGCGGAATGCGATCAGCCACACCTTTGTCTTGGCGCAAATCCGAGTGATGATACCCTGCCGCAAAAGCAGCTTCATCATAGCGATCGCCATTTTCAAGAAAAGGCATCATTTTTCTCATAGCTTTGGAACTCAAGGACATATAGCCGGATTCCAAACGCATGGCCGCAAGCTGTTTGGCTTGCTCATCATTGCATTGCCAATGCGATTTTGCATAATTTTTTACCCATTCTTCATGTTCGGCACCATAGAGAATATACCACATCTGATGTTTTTCCTCGTCGGAGAGGGAGAGAAAATGTGTATCGCCAAGGGCATTGCGTAATGCAATCTCGGTTTTCAATCCATGCAATTTTTTGATATTGAATGCAATGCTGTCTCTTTTTCCATAGCCAAGTTCGGTTTTTAAAGCGGCAGGGAATTTTTTTTCCGTGTCTAAGATATCATGGGAAGAAAGATAGGCAAAAATGACTTCACGTTCTTTGGTTGTGAGCATACGACTTTCATCGGTGACTCTGTCGGGTGTGATAATGCGAAGATTATTGAGATTTTGCAAAAGCCGGAACATTTGGGATAAGGGTTGGCTTTTCGGCGCTTTATACTTTTTCGGTTCAAGAGTACATTTCCCCAAATTCTTCTTTTGTGATTTGAGAGGTCTTTGGAAAAAGACACATTTTTTGGCAATGTACTCATATTGTGCTTGATTGAGAATATCGGGATAGAACTCCGCTTGTTTTTTCCATATACGATTGAATTCATCTTCATGATGGGAACGCAAAGTAAAGCGATTGCGAATGCGTTGCGTTGTCGTATCGAGCGAAGCGAGATATTCACCCAAAGTGCGGAACTTTCCGGAGCTGAGGGCTTCTTCAACGGTGTTAATGCCGGGCTTATCCGTCGCACCTTTGAAAATAGTGCCCTTTTCTTCTTCTTCATTTGTTGATTTACGATTGGAACGATAGCCGCGGCGTTGATTAAGATGATAAATAACTCTGCCTAATTCATGCAAAGTCAATTGTTTATCCAAAGCCATAGCGCGAAGGGCATAGGGGTTCATGCGATAGAATTGTTTGATGTCTTCGGGCATCATAGAAAGTTGTTGAAGGCGATGGCGCAATTTTTCTTTGCGTCTTCTGCGGCGTTCAAATTGCCGTCTTGTGAGTCGGAATTGTCTGCGATCCGCATTACTTAACTTATCTTTTTTGGGTGTCAAAGCACCCGAAAAAATGCGTACACCGCAATCAATAATGGTTTGTGCAGCGGTATCAAGTAAAGCCCAACCAAGGGAGTTGGTGCCGACATCAAGTCCTAAAACTTTTGCCATAGTATGGCTCCTTTGAAGAAAATGTAAAAAAAATTTGTATGATACATGCCGATTCTGTATTTTTGCGCCCAATGTAAAAGAACAATACTTGACCTTATTACAATAAAGGTCTTGTACAAGATCCTAGGATTTATTCCACGCCCAGCTCTGCTCGGGCTTTTTTTTTGTGTATCATCATAGATTTCTGACAATTGTATCGGGATTGCAGCACAAAGTAGGAGGCAATCGCAGAAACGGCATCTGCAAATTACATAAAATTTACAGTATAAAAAAAGCGACTCAGTGTATGAGCCGCTTTTTTTCTTTCTGATGTATTTGATTTATCGTTTTAGTGTTATTGCTTGGAGCATGGAGCGCATAGCCACAGAGTCTTGGGGTGTGCAAAGTATTTTGGACAAATGCACCGTTGCAAACATATCATCGCCAATCATTGCATAGGCAAACATATTTTTCTGATGTATTTTACTGCCGCCGATTTCTTCAATATCTGCATGGCGGAACATAAAATCACCATCCACCGTGCCCCATTCAAATGTATTTTTTTCATCTTTACTTACTTTGGATGATGTGGTATAATAAGAAAAAGGAAATGCAGGGCTTGTTTTTGGTACGGCAAATTTTTCTCGCATTGTGAGTAATGCTTTTTGTTCGGCTTCGCTTAAATAATAAAAAAATAAAGAGCATACAATCCCGCTTTGCGATGATTGGGATATATAATAATAATGTTTTCCTTTCCATTCTTCTTTGAATTCCGTAAAATCAGAACCGGGCAATGAAATAATGGTCGAAGATTTATCGGGATGTTTAAAGGAGAGTATTTTTGTGTCGGAAGCAAGACCTAATGAGAGAAAAGAAAGGAGCAGCCCAAGAAAGAAAAAGCGTTTCATACATACCTCAATTGTGATTATTGTTTTTTTATGGAAGTGAAGATAAAAAAAAAGCGACTCCGTAAGTGAGCCGCTTTTGTAAGGATAGAAAGCTGATTACATATTTGCAAAAGCAGAATGTTTTAATTCTTGCAATTGATATTCATGGACTTTTGCAAGTCCCGTTGCGGGAGCCGCTGCCGCTGCACGTCCCACATATTTTAATTGTTGATTGACTAATAATAATTCTTGCAAATATGGCGCGATAAATGTCCATGCCCCTTGATTTTTGGGTTCTTCTTGCACCCATACAATATGGGAAGCACGTGCATATTGTGCTAATATGGATTTTGCTTTTTCTGTATGGAAAGGATATAATTGTTCCACACGAATAATAGCCACATCATTTGCATTAATACGTTCACGCTCGGCAACCATATCGAAATATACTTTGCCTGAACATAAGAGAACACGACGCACTGATTCTTTATTTTCGATTGTTATATCGTCAATAATTTCTTGGAAGCCATTATCGGTAAAATCAGAAAGCCGCGACACGGGACGACGTAAATTCGCTTTGGGTGTCATGACAATTAATGGTTTGCGATAACTTGCCAATACTTGGCGACGCAGTGCATGGAAATATTGCGCAGGAGTTGTGAAATTGCAGACAATCATATTGTCTTCGGCGCATAATTGCAAAAAGCGTTCTAAGCGTGCGCTGGAGTGTTCGGGTCCTTGTCCTTCATAGCCATGAGGCAATAAAAGAGTCAAATTGGATAATTGCCCCCATTTTTCTTCTGCACTTGCAATAAATTGATCAATAATTATTTGCGCACCATTGGCAAAATCACCGAATTGGGCTTCCCAAAGTGTTAAACCGTCAAGACGCAATGTGGAATATCCGTATTCAAAACCCATGACGGCAGCTTCCGAGAGGGGACTATTGTGAATGCGTAATTTTTCTTGATTATTGCGAATATGATTAAGCAAAATCAGCGATTCTTCGGTTTGGAAATCAAATAAAACTGCATGGCGATGACTGAAAGTGCCTCTGCTGACATCTTGTCCGGTAAAGCGAATAGGATGCCCCGCAACTAATAAAGAACCGAAGGCAAGAGCTTCGCCCATACCATAATCAATGAGCGGTTCATTATTTTCAATCATCTGTGAACGTTTTTTCAATAAATCGGCTAATTTAGGATTAATGTGGAAATTTTCGGGCACATGGGTAATGGCATTGGTAATTTCCGCAGCTAATTCTTTTGTAATTGCCGTTGCGACAGACTCAAATAATTTGGTGTCATCATTGTAGCGTTTGTCATTATCCTGCCATTTTTCAACAACACGCTCATTAAATGCTTTATTGAGAATATTTTTGAAATTATCTTCCATCTCGGTTAATTCGGCATCGGTGAATGCTTTTTCTTCGAGAAGTTGTTTGCGATATACTTGGCGAACTGCTGTGTGCTGACGAATTTTTTTATATAATAATGGTTGGGTGAATGTCGGCTCATCACCTTCATTATGCCCGTATTTTCTATAGCCATAAATATCTACAATGACATCATCATTAAATTTACGACGATATTCAAAAGCAAATAAAGCACAAGCTCTGACAGCTTCGGGATCATCACCATTGACATGGAGAATAGGCACTTGCAATATTTTTCCTATTCCTGTTGCATAGGTGGTGGAGCGTGCATCATCGGGTGAGGTAGTAAAACCAATTTGATTATTGATGACTACATGAATTGTTCCGCCTGTTGTATAGCCGGTTAAACGTGCCATATTTAATGTTTCGGCAACAACGCCTTGACCAATAAATGCAGCATCACCATGAACCAGAATAGGCAAAGCAGAGGATAATGTTTTATCGGCTTTAATATCGTCAATAGCTCTTGCCATTCCTTCCACAACGGGATTGACTGCTTCCAAGTGACTTGGATTCGGAGCAAGTAATACTTCAATATTTTTGCCGGAGCGTGCTTGATAATCGCCGCGTGCGCCCATGTGATATTTTACATCACCACTGCCATGATAAGAGTCGGGATCGAATTTACCTTCAAATTCATCAAAAATCTTTTCATAAGGTTTATTTAATAAATGTGCAAGGACATTTAAGCGTCCGCGATGCGCCATACCGATAACAACGGCATGTAATTCTGCTTCAGCTGCTTGTTCCAAGACTTTTTCCATAAACGATAATGTAGTTTCGCTGCCTTCCAGAGAAAATCGTTTATGCCCTATAAATTTTGTATGCAAATATTGTTCGAATGCTTCGGCTTCCAATAAACTGAGATAATTATATTTTTTCTCTTCTTTATCGAATTTTACTTCAAAATGCGAAGGTTCGATTCTGTCTTGCACCCATTCACGTTTATCGGGGTCATTAATATGCATGAATTCAATACCGATTTGACGGCAATAGGTATCGCGCAAAGATTCGATAATATCTCGCAATGTAGCACGGTTAACGCCGCCGAGTCCGCCGGTATCGAATTGACGGTCAAGATCCCATATAGTAAAACCATATTGCGAAGGATCTAAATCGGGATAATAATAAGTTTGTAAGCCAAGAGGATTGAGATTCGCTTGCAAATGACCGCGCACACGGTAAGAATGGATTATTTTTGCCACGAGTGCTTCTTTGTCTAAGACTTCAAGTTCATTTTGTGAACCGAAAGGATTTAAGCGTTTGTCGGTAGCCCAACGCATTGGCTCGAAAGGGATTTGTAATTGCGCAAAAATCTGATCATAGAAATTATGCTGTCCGAGAATTAATTGGCTGAGATAAGCAAGAAATTCACCGGATTCCGCCCCTTGGATAATACGATGGTCATAAGTTGAGGTGATATTGAGTACTTTACTGATAGCCAGCGTTGAAAGAACTTCGGGCATGACCGCCTGAAATTCCGCAGGGTATTCGATACCGCCTGTGGCAATGATAAGCCCCTGACCTTCCATCAGACGCGGCACGGAAGCCATAGTTCCAATCGTACCGGGATTAGTCAATGATATGGTTGCGCCAGTCAGTTCATCTACGGTAAGAGCATTTTTGCGTGAGCGAGCAATCAAATCATCATAAGCAGCACAGAATTCGGCAAAAGATAATTTACCGGCATCTTTGATGGAGGGAACAACCAACATCCGCGTACCGTCTTTGCGAGTGGTGTCCACTGCCAAACCAATATTGATACCATTGCGACGAACACGTGCGGGCTTACCGTCAATATAGGTAAAGGTATCGTTCAAACTTGGGTATTTTACCAATGAACGCACCAAAGCCCAAGCAAGTATATGAGTAAAACTTACTTTCGCTTTGCGACGAGTTGCCAAAAATTTATTGAGCAAGCGACGATTCTCTTCAAGTACCTTCACGGGAATTGCACGAAAAGAGGTTGCTGTCGGCACATTAAGACTATTATTCATATTGTCAGCGATACGCGCCGGAATGCCACTGAGAATCTCCGGTTTATCGTTCGGTCCAAGATTGATGTTTGTCTGTTTCACTGTGTTTTGGGGTTTACTCTCTGAAATAATTTGGGTGGATTGTTGTTGAGCCGATAATTCCGGTTTTGGTTCGGAAACTGTCGGTGGCGATGATGCAGGTTGTGACATGACAGCAGCCGTTTGCACAAGATTTGCTGTTGGCACAGTCATACCTTCAACTCCATTAACTGTTGGTTTGTATTGAGTTAGAAAATATTGTCGCCACTGATCGCTTACTGAATCCGGATCAATAATAAAGTCCGCATATAAAGCATCAATGTACGCGCTATTTGGGCTTAACATAATGCAATTGTAATTATGAAACATAAGAAATATGCACAAAATTAGGCAATTATATTGCCAAATATCGTTTTTTTTAGACAGCATGGACAAAATGAGAAAATTGTCATCAAGTATATGAAGTTTTCATAACATTTTGTAAAGTGAAAATTTTTCCTTAATTTAGATTTAGTCTAAATAAGATTTTTGTCAATTTTTGAGTTTTCTATGAAAAATACTATGAAACGTATTGTTGTTTTCGCATCGCTTGCCTTGTTCATGATTGGCTGTTCCGAAGAGTCTCCGGTGGAACAACTTCCAGCATTAACAGTTCCACAGACTTATGATACAGCGGGCTTTGCAGCAGCATCAAAGCAACCTCTTTTGTGGCGTGCTTCGCTCGTAAATCTGACTAATGAGATAAAGAAGGGCAGAACGAAAGGGACTAAACTTGATCTTGCTCAATTGAATCTTTTATTTAATGAGAATGGCTTTGCAGCAACCTCAACATCGTATTATCGCACGATACTTGAGACATATATGCAAGAAATTGTGTACGCCAGCGGCACGGAGTATGATCCGTTCAAAACACCGGAACAAAATGGTCAAGGGGGCGTTTTGGGGGCTTATCTTTTCGATGAAAAAGGTATTGAACCCGAACAACTTATAGAAAAAGGTCTGTTCGGAGCGGCTTTGTATCATTATGCGGTGATGCAATATTTAACTGGCACAATCACCCAAGAAAAATTGCATCAAGCACTTGTACTGTTTGGTGCCGATCCGAGTTTCCCGAATACCAACACCGCTGCAAATACGCAAAAACCAGATATTCACGGTGCATTATATGCTGCAAGACGCGATAATAATGATGGTAATGGTTTTTACCGCAGCATCCAAAAGAATTTCCGCATCGCTCAAGCAGCATTAGCAGCGGGCACAAAGTATTCCGCCGATTTACAGAATGCAATAAAAGCAATTCGTGAAAATTGGGAAAAAGCACTTCTTGCAACGGTTGTCAATTATTCTTATGCAACTGTAGATGGTCTGAAAAAGACTAATCCAACCCCAGCCGAAATCGGTGCCGCACTTCATGCTTATTCTGAAGGAGTCGGATTTATTCATGGATTTAAAACTATTCCCAATAAAATTATTACCGATGCACAAATTGATGAAATTCTAACATTGATGTTGGCAACAGACCCACAAAATGTGACATCATATTTATTTGTGACAGAACCGGCAACATATTTGAAAAATTTTGATGATATCCGTAATAAAATTAAAGCAATTTATGGTTTTAGTGATGCGGACATGGAAGCATTCAAAAAAAATTGGATCAGCGAACAAAAAAGATAATATCGTAATGCTATGAAAAAATATGTATTTGTCTTTCCATTGGTCATACTATTGGTATTACAAAGTTGCGGCAATGAATCCACGAATAATATAACTCCTGATTCTTTTAACAGAAGAGCTCTTTTGTCATATTATGCCGATTCTTTGATAATACCGGAATATGAAAGATTAGCGGGAACAACGCAAATCCTTTCCAATTCAGTGACTGATTTTATCAATAGTCCCACAATTGCGACATTGCAAAATGCTCAAAATTCATGGATACAAAGTTATACACAGTGGCAGTATTGTTCTTTGTTTAATTTTGGTCCGGCTGTTGGCACATTTGGTACTTTACTCGAAGATATTGCTACTTTTCCGGTCAAGGTTTCCGGTGATCAAGTAAGAAAAGGCATTGAGGATTATATTATAGCGGGTGATAACTCGCTCAATAACTTTGCCCGTGATACACGTGGATTTATGGGCGTTGAATATCTTTTATTCAGTGGTACGAATGAAGAGATTATTGCCAAATTCATGGGCAGTGAAGGTCAAAAAAGAAAAAATTATTTACAAGCAATTACCCAAGATATTCATAATAGGGTAGTTAGCTGCGGAAATAGTTGGAAATCATATACATCAGATTTTATTGCACGAAACGGTACGGATGCAGGTAGCTCCATTTCCGAATTATACAATGAATTTGTGAAAAGCTTTGAATCAATAAAAAACTATAAATTAGGTATTCCTTTGGGTAATAGGGTAGGACAAACAAAACCTGAACCGGCAACGGTGGAAGCATATTATAGTGGTTTGGGATTTAGGATGCTGACATATCATTGGCAAACAATTGTCAGAGTGTGGAATGGGCAAACACGCCATGGACATGATGGGATAGGGTTTAAAGAATATATAGAAAGTACCGTCGGCGGTAAAGAATTAAGTGCTTCAATAGTTCAACATATTGGCGATGTGGAAAAATCACTTCAACAATATCCACCGGATAAGGCTTTGTCGGATGCAGTGATAAATGAACAAGCAAAAGTGAATGAGATATTTACCGAATTGCAGAAGATAACCAGATTTTTTAAAAGTGATATGTCATCACTGTTAGGCATCAGTATTACATATTCAAGCGGGGACGGTGATTAAATCATTGGGCTTCATAAGTCAGTATATATCATGGACGACTTCGTCATATTCATTAGCATTCTTTAGAGTAATCTTTGGAATGCTAATGCTCTTTAGTACTCTTCGTTTTATTGTTCTTGGTTGGATTGAAGAACAATATATTCAGCCGTCATATCATTTTCCTTATTATGGTCTTGAGTTCATTCAAGCATATTCACCGGAATTTGTCTATGGACTTTTCCTATGTTTATTGCTTTCCACGATTGGCATCATACTCGGTTTTTACTATCGAGTAAGTATAATAGTGTTCTTTCTGGTATTCACGTATATTGAACTTATTGATAAAACATATTATCTGAATCATTATTATTTTCTCAGTGTAATGGCGGGTATTTTATGTTTTATACCGGCTCATATTGTCTGTTCAATAGACAGTAAACGCAATCCTTCCTTTGTAGCTGAAACTGTGCCGCGTTATTATGTGGATATTATACGATGTATGATAGCTATTGTCTATGTCTATGCTGGAATTGCAAAAATTAATTCTGAGTGGTTGCTGAAAGCTATGCCACTCTCTTTGTGGTTGCCTGCACAAGATACTTTCCCTTTGATTGGTTTTATTTTCAAAGAGCGAGTCACTGCGTATATATTCAGTTGGGGTGGGATGTTATTCGATTGCACTATACCATTTTTTCTCATGATGAAAAGGACTCGCATTCTTGCTTTTTGTGCCGTACTTTTTTTTCATGCAATGACTGGGTATTTTTTTCAAATTGGTGTTTTTCCTCTGATTATGTCATTGAGTGTTCTCATTTTTTTTGATGCAAATTTCCATAAAAAAGTACTTTCCTTATTTTATCGACCATCAGATTATTCATCAGGTTCTCCATATATGCCACATATAAGCATTCCCTATATTTTTGCAATAATACTTTTTGTACAAATTATAGTGCCTTGGCGTTTTCTGCTGTATCAAGGTAATCGTTTTTGGACAGAACAGGGCTATCGTTTCGGTTGGAGAGTTATGCTGATGGAAAAATCCGGTTCTGCAACATTTTTTGTTAAAGATGCACAATCGGGAAAAGAAGGAATGGTGATTAACAGTGAATTTTTGAATCGTCATCAAGAGAAGCAAATGGCGATGCAACCCGATATGATAGTACAATTTGCACATTTCTTGGGTGATTATTATAGACGAAAAGGTATGATGATTGCGGCGGTACGGGCTGAAGTATATGCAACTCTTAATGGTCGCCCAAGCAGATTATTGATAGATCCGAATATCAATCTTTTAGAATGTTCCGATGACTTTAGCGAAAAACAATGGATATATCATTACAACGATTAATTGTTCCTCTTTTGTGTATTATTTTATCATTGCTTCATGCATCTGCTGCAGAGGTAAATGTAAAAACATATACCGTACAATGCACTGTTATTAACTCCCGCACAAAAAAGGGGATTTCTTCCGCGACGATTTTTGCTAAACAATCAGCACTATCATTACGCACGGATTCATTGGGAAAAGTAATTTTGCAGCATAGGGGAGCGCAACCTATTCTCTATACATTTTCCGCAAAGGGTTATTTTGAGAGAAAAGTTCGATTATCCGCACGTTCTGATACAAATTTTACTATAGTTCTTGTGCCGGATTCGTATGAAGGAAAAGAAATTGTTGTTGAAGCCGACCGTTCCGATGGTGCAACTGAATTTCACATGCCTTCAATATCGGATGTAACAATTTATGAATCGAAAAAATCGGAACAAATACTTCTGGAAGAATTACCGATTAATCGTGCTTCCAATACAGCACGACAAATTTACAGTAGAGTTGCCGGAATAAATGTCTGGGAAAATGATGGTTCCGGCGTGCAACTCAATATTGGTGCACGTGGCTTAAGTCCAAATAGAACATCGAATTTCAATACACGACAAAATGGTTATGATATTAGTGCGGATGCTTTGGGATATCCCGAAAGTTATTATACGCCTCCGGCAGAAGCCTTAGAAAAAATAGAAGTCATACGCGGTGCCTCTTCTTTGCAATACGGTACACAATTCGGCGGTATGTTAAATTTCAGTATTCATAAACCAACACTTGCCGACACCACATTAACGATAGAATCTTTGCAATCCGCCGGTTCATTCGGGATGTTGAGTACATTCAACAGTATCAATACTCGTTACAAATCTATTGGAATATATGGCTATTATCAATCAAAAAAAGGGGATGGGTGGCGACCTAATTCGCAATATTCCTTACAAAATATATATGTAGCGTCGGATATTAGTGTCACGGATAATATTGTTCTTGGTTTTGATTATACACGTATGGATTATTTGGCAAAACAACCCGGTGGTTTATCCGATGCGGATTTTGCCCGTAATCCCCAACAATCATTGCGTGCAAGAAATTGGTTTGAGGTGCAATGGAATGTATTTTCGGCGCGTATTGATGCACGATTACATCATGATATCAAAATTAAATCACAGTTTTTTGGTTTGATAGCAGAACGCGGTGCTTTAGGTAATTTAGAACGAATTACGGTTGCTGATTTAGGACAAAACAGACAATTACTTTTCGATGAATATGCTAATTGGGGCAATGAAACACGTATTATTGTGCAACATGATTTTGTCGGTGTTCCTTCTTCTTTAGCGATGGGCTTTCGTGTATATTCCGGCACAACAGTCCGAAAGCAAGGTGACGGTTCAGCAGATTCTTCCGCTAATTTTACTTTTCTGTCACCGAATAAGCTTGAAGTTTCTGATTTTAGATTTCCTAATACGAATAATGCTTTTTTTGTCGAAAATATTTTTAATGTATCGGATAATTTCAGTATCACACCCGGATTGCGCTATGAATATATTGCCACCCGTGCCCAAGGATATTATTCACAAATTACTCGTGATTTTGCAGGAAATATTGTAGCAGATACAATGATTCGCGAATCTGTGGAAAAACCAAGACAATTTGTGCTTTTTGGTATCGGTGCAAGTTGGCGACCCTCCGAAGCATTGGAGATATATTCGAATATTTCACAAAACTATCGTTCTGTGACTTTTAGCGATATTCGTGTTGCAAATCCTAATATTGTCGTTGATACAAATTTGCAAGATGAGCGCGGTTATAATATTGATATTGGTTTTCGAGGTATTCCGGTTCAAGGTATTTATTGCGATATTTCAGTCTTTTATCTTGGCTATAATAATCGTATCGGCTTATTACAAAAAGCGGATGCCCCGCCTTTATATTTACCATATCGTTTTCGCACCAATATTGCCTCGTCTTTTACTGCCGGCATAGAATCCTATACTATGGTGCAATATGCACGATTATTGAATTATTCATTTCCTGTAGATTTAAGTACATTTTTTAACATTGGTTATCAATATGGTATTTACAGCCAAGCAGCATCCGATAAGTCCATTGCAGGCAAAGAAGTGGAATTGGTGCCACCGCTGACAATGCGTATTGGGGCAACCGTCGGATATGGTGATTTGAGTGCTACTGTATTATATTCTTTTACTGACCGGCATTTTTCGGATGCAACCAATGCCGAGCGTTCATCCACAGCGGTTATAGGTATCATACCCGCATATAGTATCGTAGATATTTCTGCTCGTTGGCATTATGGTATATTCATAATTGAGGGCGGCATTAATAATATTTTGGATAATCTCTATTTCACACGTCGAGCTGATGGCTATCCCGGTCCCGGAATCATTCCTGCCGATCCCCGTACTTTCTATGCTACGGTGGGGGTGAAACATACATTGTGAGTGATGATTCCCGGCTTCATCTCCCATCATTCTAAGTCGGACGCTCATCTACGGGCGTGTATCTGCATTCGTATCTATGCGATAGCTTACTCAATTTTCCGGCATTTCATCGTCTAATGACTAATTTTGTACTCAACTTTACAAATTTCTTTGATAATTTCATTCACACTTTTAGTATAAGGATACAGAATATGGCAATTCATGGTTGCGATTATATGGGCATATATGACTTATTGTCGCCTGAAGAAAAAATGGTACAGGAGTCAGTGTCAGATTTCGTTGATAATGAAGTACTTCCGATCATTGAGAAGCATTATCAAGCAGGTACTTTTCCTATGCATTTAGCGGAAAAAATGGCAGAACTTGGTGTTTTCGGTATTACTTTACCGCAAGAATATGGTTGTGCCGGAGCCAATAATGTTTGTTATGGACTTGCGATGCAAGAGTTAGAGCGTGGTGATTCGGCTGTTCGTTCTTTTGCCTCGGTGCAGAGTTCTCTCGTGATGTATCCTATTTATACCTATGGCTCAGAAGAAATTCGCCGTAAATGGTTGCCGAAACTTGCTTCTGTGCAAGCGATTGGTTGTTTTGGCTTAACCGAGCCGGATTTTGGATCAAATCCCTCGGGTATGATTACCAATGCAGTAAAAATTGATGGCGGCTATCTTCTTAATGGTGCTAAAATGTGGATAACCAATGGCACTCTTGCAGATGTCGCTGTCGTGTGGGCTAAATTTGAAGGTAAAGTGCGCGGATTTCTCGTCGAAAAAGGAATGAAAGGTTTTACTGCACCGGAGATGAAAGGCAAACATTCCTTACGTGCTTCGGTCACAAGTGAATTGGTGTTTCAAGATGTAGAAATTCCCGAAGAAAATGTGCTTAATGTGGAAGGTTTACGAGGACCGCTTTCTTGCTTAACACAAGCACGATATGGTATTTCTTGGGGTGCAATAGGCGCAGCTTTAGCTTGTTATGAATCATCATTAAATTATGCAAAATCGCGTATTCAATTTGACAAACCGATTGCATCATTTCAATTGGTACAAGAAAAATTAGTCTATATGCTCAATGAAATTACCAAAGCACAATTATTATGTTATCATTTGGGTAGATTAAAAGATGCAGGCACAATGCGTCCGCAACAAGTATCCATGGCTAAAAGAAATAATGTTGATATTGCGATTCAGATTGCACGTATTGCTCGTGATTTGCACGGTGCAAACGGTATTTTGGATGAATACCCGATTATGCGTCATGCAAATAATTTGGAATCTGTACGCACGTATGAAGGAACTCATGATATTCATACCCTAATTCTTGGTGCAGACATTACAGGCATTCAGGCATTCTCATAAGTATAAACACACGAAAAGATGTGGTTAGGGAGTACATGTGTTTCATAACTTCAATAATTAAGGAGACATTGTGAAAAACTCCTTCAGTATTTTATCATGCAATAATGTTGAGTAAAGGTGACCCTCTCTTTGAACTTTTGTTCAGGAGAGGTTTTTTTTGAATTTTGACTTACGAATACCAATGTAATATTCTTGAATTACATCAGGGAGTTTCCAAGATTTGTAGAAATCATAATATTCTTCTTTTCATTTATTATTCACGGTGCATGTAGCTGCACATAGTGTCATTACAACTCCCATCTACTCCGTAGATTTATCATAAAAACTTGATTGTTGTTTTGTTCTGTGTCAGTACATCATGCTGATTGAGCTTCAACGCTGAATTTTGTGCATCGCGGCTACAATTAACGTAAGATATGCGGCTTTGATGAACCCGTCATCATCTTCATTGGCGGGCAGACGACAAGCGAACACAGTCTTGGGATGTTTGACCAGAAATCAACAAAAGCAGTTTATGCTTTTGCTAAGTTTAAATCAGAATACAAGAATTAACCGTATGGGGTGATTCAGCCATTGTAGGGCGATATAATTTTAGCGGAAGTTCACCGATGGGTTATATAAACTTGTTGGTTCGCACTCAAACAAACGACTGCATTACCTTTGTGCTCAATGATCTGAAGATGCATGCTACACTAATACTCATGAGACATCAAAGAGAAGATCAAGATATATTCAAATCCTGTTCAGAAGAGGTAACAGTAAAATTCTTTCATAGTACACCTTTAGAACCGTATCTCATCACGATTACTAATTCTTTTGGTAAAACGTTGCACACTGATTTATCACTACGCAAGAAGTTCGTATTCCTTGTATGTCTTTACGCCAAGGAGTTTATGCACTCTCAATCCTTACAGGTACAGTCCTTTTGTAGAGTAAATAGTTGTCCAACATTGAGTCATGTTTTTATCATCGCGAAGAATCGTAGTAAGTATGGTATCAATAACGGTTATGGTGAATCTAAGTTGAAAAATTCAGTTAGTTGTTATTTATCAATAAATTACATGTTTTAATTGAAGCTAATATCTGCATTGATGTTTTAAGAAAGAACAAAAAAAACAAAGAAAAACTTTGTGTAATAATTTTTTTTCATATTTTTGCAAGCTCAAAAGTAATGGGTAGGTGGCCGAGGGGTTAAAGGCGACAGACTGTAAATCTGTTCTCATTCGAGTACGGAGGTTCAAATCCTTCCCTACCCACATTACGATTCAGTGTGCGGGAGTAACTCAGTTGGTAGAGTCACAGCCTTCCAAGCTGTTGGTCGCGAGTTCGAGTCTCGTCTCCCGCTCTACGTACATAGACACAAAGAATCAAGTTGGGGACAAATCAAGAAGTGTAATACTTATCAATAACGATAATGAGCAAAGCAGTTTCTTGATTGATAAAACGCTGATGTAGCTCAGTGGTAGAGCACTTCCTTGGTAAGGAAGAGGTCGTCGGTTCAATCCCGATCATCAGCTCTACAAGAGTTAATCTTTACGGGTGTGGCTCAATTGGTAGAGCAGCGGTCTCCAAAACCGCAGGTTGGGGGTTCGAGTCCCTCCGCCCGTGCATAAAACATGACAAATGCGGCATTCTTTATCACAAGTAAAAAGTTTAGCACAAATTACGATTCGGATCAAAACATGATTGCTTCCATAAAATCAACAATAGCAGATGTGACGAAAGAGATGAAAAAGGTCTCTTGGCCAACTAAGCAACAATTGTCTGAATCCACAGTTGTTGTTATAACAACATGTGCAATTTTGACATTATTTGTATGGGTAATTGATATTGCCATGGCTTGGTTGAATCAAACAATATTTTAATCGTCCCACAAGCTAACCACAATTGTCCATTTCGTTTATTTACCATCTCAATGCACACAAATCCATGAGTGAACAATATACAGACAAATCTCATGAAACCGTAGTGGGTGAATTACCAAAATGGTATGTTCTGCGCACATTTACGAGTCATGAAACTAAAGTAAAAAGTGCGATTGAGCTTGAACTCAAAAGAAATAATATTGACCCGGAAACTGTTAATGTTGTTATACCTTATGAAACAGTTTTTGAGGTTCGTAATGGCAAAAGACGTACTCGGATTAAAAACTTCTTGCCCGGATATGTGCTTATTGAAATGGTTATGAACAAAAGAGTAAAAGAAATTATAGTTCATACACCGGCGGTTGTAGGGTTTGTTGGCACTAAATCAGAACCCACACCACTTCAAAAGGAAGAAGTTGATCGTATTCTTGGCAGGGTAGAAGAGCGTAAAAATATATCAACTATTGAAACAGCCTTCAATGTTGGCGATCCGGTTAAAGTTATCGAAGGTCCATTTGCGAACTTCTCCGGTACGGTCAAAGAAGTTAACAATGAGAAACAAAAACTCAAGGTTGAAGTAGGGATATTGGGACGTAAAACGCCGGTAGAACTTGATTTCGGTCAAGTTGAAATGGAAAACCATTAAGCAAAAACATAAATTTGATCACATAATAATTACGATGTACAATGGCAAAAAAAGTTATTGGCTCATTCAAACTTCAGTTAAAAGCCGGTGCAGCTACAATGGCACCACCGGTTGGACCGGCATTTGGTCAGCGCGGTCTTGCAGGTATGGAGTTTGTCAAGCAGTTTAATGCACGGACAGCAAAAGAAGGTGATACTATTATTCCTGCAGTAATTACATATTACTCCGACAAATCCTTCACATTTGAACTTAAGGCACCGCCGGCTGCCGTATTAATTATGAAAGCACTTGGCTTACAGGGTGGTTCAGCAGAACCCAACCGTGTAAAGGTTGGTCATTTATCCAATGCAACGCTTGAAGAAATTGCCAAGAAAAAAATGAATGATCTTAATTGCCACACCATGGATAGTGCAAAAAGTCTTATTAAAGGTACAGCACGAAGCATGGGTGTCACCTGCGATTAATCTATTGTAAATCAAAAACTTATAACGCATATTTATATTATTGATTATGAAACGTCACGGAAAACGCTACCGCGCACTTGTAAAGTCTTATGATGCAAAAGCAACATATGCATTAGGTGATGCCATAGCATTAGTCAAAAAAAATGCAACTGCAAAATTTGATGAATCATTTGAAATTGCAGTACGTTTGGGGGTAGATCCTCGTAAAGCTGATCAATTGGTACGCGGCACTGTCAGTTTGCCTCATGGAACCGGCAAGACGGTACGTGTATTAGTACTTGCTAAAGGTCCAAAAGCTCAAGAAGGTACGGCTGCCGGAGCTGACCATGCAGGTTTTGAAGAATATATCGAAAAACTTCAAGGTGGTTGGGCAGATATTGATGTTATTATCGCAACGCCTGATGTTATGGGTGAAGTCGGTAAACTTGGACGTATTCTCGGTCCTAGAGGTCTTATGCCTAACCCTAAAAGTGGCACTGTGACATTTGATGTGGGTAAGGCAGTTAAAGAAATCAAAGCAGGTAAAATTGAATACCGCGTTGATAAACAAGGCAATGTTCATGCTTCTGTAGGGAAATGCTCTTTTTCTCCGGAACAACTCTCTGACAATATTCATGCATTTTTCCAAAGTGTTGTTCGTGCCAAGCCACAAACTTCTAAAGGAAAATATGTACGAGGTGTTGCGTTTAGTTCAACAATGGGCGTTGGTGTTACAGTGAATGACCAATCAATCGCACACGAATAATATTTTTTTACAAGCGGCTATTATGCACATATCGTAAATGTACGCTTCTACCATCAGTTATGCTGATTGGTACATATACGATACAATATATATAAACAGGAAAAGCAGTATGGTGACGAAACAGCAAAAACAGGAAACGGTAGCGGAACTTGTAGAACTGCTTAAAGATGCACAAGGAATTTACCTTCTTAATTTTAATCGTGTTTCAGTAAAAGAAGAACGTGAGCTTCGCGCTGAATTTAGAAAAGGTCAAGTCAAATATAGAGTGGCAAAAAATACGCTTATAAAGCGTGCATTTGAAATCGTAAGTGGCTACGATATTCCGGACTCATATTTGAAAGGACAAACCGGTATTGCTCTGGGTTATGAAGATCCGATTGCTCCGGCAAAAATTCTTAAAGATTACACGAAAAAAAATGATAAGCTTCAGGTAAAAGCAGCTGTCATCGAAAAGCAATTATATGATGGTTCAAAACTGGCACTCGTTGCATCATTGCCAACGCGTCCAGAACTTATTGCTGGAATTCTCGGTAGTTTGGAAGCTCCGATTTCCGGTATCGTCGGTTCAATCAATGCCGTCATGCGTGATCTTGCATCGGTTATTGAAGAAGCCGCAAAAAAACGTGCTGCATAAAATATGCAGTATTCAATATTTTATTTGTAAACAATTTTTATTTGGAGAAATAGACAATGTCAGCTATTATTGATGAACTCGTAGAAAAAATCAGTAACCTTACGCTTGCAGATGCAGCAGAATTGAAAAAAGCACTTGAAGATAAATTCGGTGTTACAGCAGCAGCTCCTATGATGATGGCAGCCGCTCCGGCAGCAGCAGCAGCAGAAGCAGTTGAAGAAAAAACTGAATTTGATGTTGAATTAACAGATGCTGGTGCTCAAAAACTTAATGTTATTAAAGTTGTTCGTGAAGTTACAGGCTTAGGTTTGAAAGAAGCGAAAGACCTCGTTGAGGGTGCTCCTAAGGTTGTAAAAGAAGCAGCATCTAAAGAAGAAGCAGAAGCATTGAAGAAAAAACTTGAAGAAGCCGGTGCTAAAGTTACTTTGAAGTAAGTTCAAAGTATATGAATTCGATACGTGTTTTACACATAATCGAATCATAATGTACGCATTGTTTGGTTAAAAGACTATCATTTAGTGATAGTCTTTTTTCAACTTATATTTTCTGCTATCAAACACTCGCCATTTGGCAAACAACTAATGAAATATACCGAATAGGTACAACATAATTTTGTAGGATTCTTCTGCTGTTTCCAGTGGGAATCCTACTTTTTTTTCTGTTGCATTCTATGACGGTATAATCTTATTTAAGGGCGGAACTAACACCGTCATATTACGAAACTTTCCTATCCTTTTGAACAGGAGTTCTTCGTGAAGAATAAAGTAAAATCAGCTACCGAAGGCGAAATGGTACGCCTTACTGAACGTATTTGGTTCGGTGATATAGAAAAAGAAAAACATTATCCCGATTTACTCGCATTGCAAATTCAATCTTTTAAGGATTTTCTCCAAGAAGATGTACCGGCATATGAGCGTAAAGCAATGGGCTTACAAAATGCTTTTCTTCAAAATTTTCCCATTGATGATAACTCTGAAACTTATCAGTTAGAGTTTTTGGAGTATTATGTAGAAAAACCAAAATACGGTGAAGAAGAGTGCAGAGAGCGCGAACTTAGTTATTCTAAAGCACTCAAAGCAAAGTTACGTTTATCAAGTAAAGCCGATCCATCATCAGAAGATTATATAGACCCTATTGTCCAAGATGTCTATCTAGGAAATATTCCGATGATGACAAATCGAGGAACCTTTATTATTAATGGTGCTGAACGCGTTATAGTGAGCCAGTTGCATCGTTCACCCGGGGTTTTCTTCGATGAAGCACTTCACCCAAACGGTACAAAAATATTTACAGCGCGTGTTATTCCATTCAAGGGTTCGTGGATTGAGTTTACAACTGACATTAATGATGTCATGTATGCATATATTGACAGGAAGAAGAAATTTCCGGTAACAACCCTGTTGCGTGCTTTGGGGTATTCATCCGATGAACAAATTATTGATTTATTCTCTCTTTCTACAAATATCCCGGCGGCTGATATTTCCGAAGCATATATCGGACGTCGTATTGCTGCTGATGTAATTGACTTAGGCACAGGAGAAATCATAGCCGTTCGTGATCAAGTTATTGATGAACCATTACTCGAACGTTTTAAACAAGCTGAATTGATTTCGATTAAGGTTTTTGCCTATGAATCAACATCTGATGAGCCTGTGATTGCTAAAACTTTAGCAAAAGATACAACAAGAAGCTATGCAGAAGCACTTGAAGTGATTTATCGCCAGATGCGCTCAACAGATGCACCAGACTTAGAAACTGCTGCAAGTTTATTGCAAAAATTGTTCTTTGATGATAAACGCTATGATTTGGGTATAGTAGGACGCTTCCGAATAAATGAAAAATTGGGTATCACTGATACGCCACTGACATTCACCATTTTACGTATTGAAGATTTAGTATCGATAATTCTATATCTTATTGAATTGCACGGACAAAGAGCGGCAACAGATGATATTGACCACCTATCTAATCGTCGTGTTCGAACAGTTGGTGAACAATTGACCGCTCAGTTTGCATTGGGACTCAATCGTATGGCTCGGACAATGAAAGAGCGTTTAAGTATTCATGACGAACATGTTCCGACACCATCAGAATTGGTCAATGCTCGAACAATCACAAGTGTTGTTAATCAGTTCTTTGGAACAAATCAATTATCGCAGTTCATGGATCAAGTCAATCCTCTATCGGAATTGACCCATAAACGTCGTACTTCTGCTCTTGGACCGGGTGGTTTGACACGTGAGCGTGCCGGTTTTGAAGTTCGAGACGTTCACTATACACATTATGGTCGTTTATGTCCTATTGAAACGCCGGAAGGTCCGAATATCGGTCTGATTTCTTCTTTAGCAATTCATGCGCGAATTAATGAATACGGTTTTATTGAAACACCATATCGTAAAGTTGTCAATGGTCGTGTTACAAAAGATATAGAGTATTTGCCTGCTGACAAAGAAGAAGGCAAAATTATTGCACCGGCATCAACGGAACTTGATGAAAATGATAATATTATCGGCGATAGGATTAAAGCGCGTCAATCAGGTGACTTCGTTATTGTTCATCCCAATGAAATTGATTATTTCGATATTTCGACCGATCAAATTACATCTTCAGCAGCCGCTTTAATACCATTCCTTGAGCATGATGACGCGAATCGTGCATTGATGGGTTCAAACATGCAACGCCAAGGTGTTCCTTTATTGCGTCCAAGAGCACCTATCGTAGGTACAGGCATGGAAGCGCGTGTTGCTCGTGATTCACGTGCTTTATTAACCGCTATTGAAGATGGGGTCGTCGAGTATGTATGTGCCGACTATATTCGTGTACGTTATGATGACAATCGCTCGGAGAGAGAGAAACTGATTTCATTTGACAAAACTGAGCCGGTTGTTTACAAATTACACAAATTCTTCAGAACGAACCAAGATACAGGTATAAATCAACGACCTTTGGTAAAAGCGGGTCAGAGAATCCTGAAAGGGCAACCATTAGCTGATGGTGCTGCGACTGAAAACGGTGAATTAGCGCTTGGACAAAATGTACTTGTTGCCTTCATGCCTTGGCGTGGTTATAACTTTGAAGATGCTATTATTATCTCGGAAAAACTCATTGCCGATGATATTTATACATCTGTTCATATTGTTGAATTTACGCAACAAGTTCGTGATACAAAACGTGGTGAAGAAGAATTCACGCGTGAGATTCCGAATGTAAGTGAAGAAGCAACAAAAGACTTAGATGAAAGAGGTATTGTACGTATAGGAACGAAGGTCAGAGAGAGTGATATCCTTATCGGTAAAATTACCCCCAAAGGTGAAACCGATCCAACACCGGAAGAGAAACTCTTACGAGCAATTTTTGGTGATAAAGCAGGTGATGTGAAAGATGTATCACTAAAAGCAACACCGGGTTTGAAGGGTACTGTCATTAATACAAAACTCTTTAGTCGTCGTATTCATGCCAGCGATGCAGAAGCTCGTCAAGAAGAGAAAAAACGTCAAGAAATGATTACGAAACATGAAGTTCGTAAAATTCGTGAATTGCAGGAAGATTGTATCGAACGTCTTGGGACATTACTCAATGATCAAAAAACATTAGGATTGTCACTCATTGGTGGTCAAGTTGTTTTCCGTGCAGGTTCAACCATTACCACAGAAGATATCAAGGCAAAATTCAGCGAAGGCATTCTTGATCTTGATGCTCTTGACTTGGATAAACCGGTTGTTGCAGATGAAGAATTGGCGCGTGATGTTCGTACATTGGTCTATAATTATTCCATGACACGTGATGATATTCGCAGTGATAGTCATGCTGAACGTAATAAAATTGGTCAAGGCGACGAATTACAGCCGGGAATTCTTCAGATGGCAAAAGTCTATATCGCTAAGAAACGCAAACTGCAAGTTGGTGATAAAATGGCTGGAAGACACGGTAATAAAGGTATCGTATCGAAGATAGTGCCGGTAGAGGATATGCCATTTTTACCGGACGGTACACCTGTGGATATTGTTCTTAATCCGCTTGGCGTACCTTCACGTATGAATCTTGGGCAGCTCTATGAAACTGCACTTGGTTGGGCAGGTAAAAAACTTGGGGTAAAATTCGCTACACCGATTTTTGATGGGGCTACATGGGATGAAGTAGGTGATTATCTTGAAAAAGCAGGGCTTCCGCGAACAGGTAAAACACCATTGTTTGATGGACGTACAGGCGATAGGTTCGATAATGAAGTAACGGTTGGCGTTATTTATATGTTGAAACTATCTCACCTTGTCGAAGACAAACTTCATGCTCGTTCTATCGGTCCATACTCATTGATTACACAGCAGCCATTGGGTGGTAAAGCTCAATTTGGCGGTCAGCGTCTTGGTGAGATGGAGGTATGGGCATTGGAGGCATACGGTGCTGCTTATACTCTTCAAGAGATGATTACCGTGAAATCTGACGATGTGCAGGGTCGTGCTAAAATGTACGAAGCGATTGTAAAAGGCGATAATATGCCAACACCTAATATTCCGGAATCATTCAATGTATTGATACGTGAATTGCAGGGCTTGTGCTTGGACGTTGAAATTGTCTAAGTTCTTTCATTGCCGAGTATTACTCGGATATATTATTCATAATTTTGAAACAATTTCTCTTTTTCAGGAGTAGAAGTACATGCAAACAATCCAAGCACCCCGAAAAGGATTTTCTTCTATAAAAATTAAGATTTCGTCTCCGGACGAAGTGCTCAACCGCTCACATGGTGAGGTCACAAAACCGGAAACAATTAACTACCGTTCATTCAGACCGGAAAAAGATGGTCTCTTTTGCGAGAAAATCTTTGGTCCGATTCGTGACTGGGAATGTGCATGCGGTAAATATAAGCGTATTCGATATAAAGGTATCGTGTGCGATAGATGTGGCGTAGAAGTAACGCAAAAATCTGTTCGCCGTGAAAGAATGGGACATATTATGCTTGCAGTACCTGTCGTGCATATATGGTTTCTACGTTCTTTGCCAAGTAAAATCGCTCACTCTTTGGGGATGCCCACTAAAGATGTTGAACGTATTGTCTATTATGAATCCTATGTAGTTATACAGCCCGGCAGCACAGGTTTACAGAAAAAAGACCTTCTTACCGAAGATCAGTATCTTGAAGTGTTGGCTAATTTGCCGCAAAATGAACTTGATATGGATGATGAAGACCCTCGTAAGTTCATAGCACTTATTGGCGGCGAAGCTATCAAAGAAATGTTGAAACGATTACAACCATTGGAGTTACATGAGGAATTACGCACTGAAGTCATCAGTGATATTTCCATGACTCGTAAGCAAGAGTTGTTAAAACGTTTGCGTGTTCTCGAAGCATTTCAACCGCGTGCAGACGGTGAACCCAATAATCCCGAGTGGATGGTACTCGATGTAGTGCCGGTTATTCCACCGGATTTGCGTCCTTTGGTTCCATTGGAAGGTGGACGTTTTGCTACATCTGATCTTAATGACCTTTATCGTCGTGTTATCATTCGTAATAATCGTTTACGTCGCCTTATTGACATCAAGGCACCGGAAGTGATTTTACGTAATGAAAAACGTATGTTGCAAGAAGCCGTGGATGCATTGTTTGACAATAGTCGTCGTAGTGTAAGAGCTGAATCGCAACGCGCCTTGAAGTCACTTGCTGATACGTTAAAAGGTAAAGCCGGTCGCTTCCGCCAAAATCTTCTTGGTAAACGCGTTGATTATTCCGGTCGTTCGGTTATCGTCGTTGGTCCCGAGTTAAAAATTCATGAATGTGGCTTGCCGAAGGATATGGCGGTTGAATTATTTAAGCCGTTTATTATTCGTAAACTTATTGAGCGCGGCTACGTAAAAACCGTAAAAAGTGCCAAAAAGTTAGTCGAGCGTAAAACAAATGAAGTATGGGATATTCTTGAAAAAGTTATTGACGGTCACCCGGTGATGCTTAATCGTGCTCCTACTTTGCACCGTTTAGGTATTCAGGCATTTCAGCCTCGTTTGATTGAAGGTAAAGCTATCCAGTTACACCCATTGGTAACAACAGCGTTCAATGCTGACTTCGACGGTGATCAGATGGCTGTTCACGTTCCTATCAGTCATGAAGCTCAGCTTGAAGCATTGCTTCTTATGTTGGCATCGCATAATATTATGCACACGCAACATGGTGATCCTATTGCAGTTCCATCTCAGGACATGGTCTTGGGCGCATATTATTTAACTAAAATGCGTCGCGGAGCAAAATATGAAGGCAAAGTATTCGGTTCATCTTCTGAAGTAATTATTGCATATAACTCAAAACAAATAGGACTTCATACAAAAATTAAAGTTCGTTGGAATAAACAAATGATTGAAACCACCGTTGGTCGTGTGATATTCAATCAAATCGTTCCAACTGAAATGGGATATATCAATGAATTACTGACAAAAAATCGCTTACGTCAGATTATTGGTCAAACATTCCGCAAAGCAGGATTGGCAAAAACTGTCGAGTTCTTAGATAATATGAAAGAAGCCGGTTTTATGAATGCTACACGCGGCGGTTTATCTGTGAGTATTCATGATGTGGTTATTCCGATAGAAAAAGAAGCAATTATCAAAGATGCTCAAGGTAAAGTTGATAATATTGAGGATTTCTATCAAAATGGGGTAATCACTTCCGGTGAACGCTATAATAAAATTATTGATACATGGTCCACCGCAACCAATCGTGTTGCTGATAAATTGTATACCGATTTGCAAAAAGCTCAAGATGGTTTTAACACATTCTGGATGATGTTGGATTCTCAGGCGCGGGGTTCTAAAGAGCAAATTCGCCAGCTTGCCGGTATGAGGGGACTCATGGCTAAACCTCAAAAATCAGCAAGTAACAGCAGCGCTGAGTTAATTGAAAACCCAATTATTGCGAACTTCAAAGAAGGTTTGTCTATTCTGGAGTACTTCATTTCAACGCACGGTGCACGTAAAGGTCTTGCCGATACTGCTTTGAAAACAGCGGATGCCGGTTATTTGACACGTCGTTTACATGATGTGGCGCAAGATGTTATCATCTCCGAATTGGATTGTAATACCATTCGCGGTATGGACATGAAAGCACTCAAAGAAGGCGAAGATGTCAAAGAACCATTAGCTGAACGTATCGTTGGTCGTGTTGCTTTGGTTGATGTTATTGATCCGCTCACAGATAAGATGCTTATCACAGCCGGTTCTATCATTGATGAAGAAATTGCACAGAAAATCAGCGAAACATCCATAGAGTCTGTCATGATTCGTTCGGTGTTGACTTGTGAATCACGCCGTGGTGTTTGTGCAAAATGCTATGGACGAAATCTTGCAACAGGTCAATTAGTGGATATTGGAGAAGCCGTCGGTACTATTGCCTCACAGTCTATCGGTGAACCGGGTACACAGCTTACTCTTCGTACTTTCCACACCGGTGGTACTGCTATGTTGGATTCATCATCCTCTGTGGTAGTTGCTAAATTTGATGGTGTTATCCAATTTGAAAACATCAAAACTGTTATTTCCGAAGAAGAAGAAGAGCCACAAAATGTGGTTGTGAGCCGAAGTGGTGTTATCAACATCGTTGAGCCGGACAGCAATCGTATTCTCACTAAATACGATGCCGTTTACGGTGCTGTCATTAAAGTCAATGATGGAGATAGAATCAAAAAAGGCGATATGATTTATGATTGGGATCCATACAATGCCGTCATTATTACGGAAAAAGCGGGTACTGTTCGATATAAAGACCTTATACCGAATGTTACATTCCGTGAGGAAAATGATGAGCAAACAGGCCACATTACAAAAGTAGTTATTGATTCGCGTGACAGAACAAAAATGCCGGCACTCGAAATTGTTGATGAAAATGGTGAACCATTACAAACATATATCATTCCGACTCGTGCGCAAATCATTGTGGATGAAAACGATAATGTTATTATTGGTACAAAACTCGTCAAAATTCCGCGTGATCGTGGTCGTATGCGTGATATTACCGGAGGTTTGCCGCGTGTAACGGAATTATTTGAAGCACGTGCGCCACAAAATCCGGCAATTATTGCTGATATTGATGGTATTGTTTCTTTCGAGAAAGCAAAACGTGGTCAAAGAACAATCGCTGTCACGAGCTTGGATGGTCAAACACGTACAGAACATTCGGTTGCTACAAGCAAATATGTGTTGGTACAAGATGGCGATTTGGTACGTGCAGGTGATAGATTAACCGATGGTTCGATTAATCCGCATGATATTTTGCGTATCAAAGGTTTCGGTGCCGTGCAAGAGTACCTTGTGAATGAAATTCAAGAGGTTTACCGTATGCAGGGCGTGAAAATCAATGATAAACACATCGAAACGATTGTTCGTCAAATGTTGCAAAAAGTCCGCATCATTGATTCCGGCGATTCAACATTCCTTGAAAATGACCAAGTTGATAAAATGAAGTTCATGGATACTAATAATGAACTTAAATTATTGATGAAAGTGTTAGACAAAGGTGAATCCCGCTTAAAAGTCAGTGCTCTAATTACCAAGAAAAAATTGCGTGAAGTCAATAATGAACTTGCTAAAAAAGAAAAACAGCAAGTTATAGCAGAAACAGCGACACCTGCAGTTGCAGAACCTGTATTGCTTGGTATTACTCAAGCATCACTTCAAACAGAAAGCTGGTTATCGGCTGCTTCATTCCAAGAAACAACACGTGTATTGGCTGAAGCATCAGTTGCTGCGAAATTAGATACACTCAATGGACTTAAAGAAAATATTATTCTTGGTCAATTGGTGCCTGCCGGTACCGGTATCCGTCGCTATCAAGAAATGTTGGTAACGAGTGAAATAGGTAATATTTTCGGAGCAGATGCCATTACATTAGAGCAACCGGCTCCGGAACCCGAATTACCTCCACGCCGTTCCAATAGTCGGCGTCGCGTCGTGACATAATCAAAGGTGTGTATTATATAAGAAAGCCCATATCTGTTTTACGGATATGGGCTTTTCTTTTTAAGACTAATAATTAATATAGTGTTACAAAGTAATGTTTTAAATTGGCGGAAATATAAAAATATGTGTGATTTTTACTGTTTTCTTGATGAATAAAAGAAACGATTATTTAT
>DDTD01000056.1 GCA_002344005.1 Ignavibacteria bacterium UBA2373
CTACAGTACCGTATAAAGTATTGCTGCAAATGATTAAACATCCTTTAACAGATTCAGGCTTGCAAAGTTTTTTAAATGATTATGAAAAAATGAAAAACGAAAAAGAAAAATTATCTCGCTAATTTTTTATGATATACAGTAATTTGGTAATGGAAACAAAAAAAAACATGCAAAAGGTAAGACATTTAGCAATCATGTTGCTTATTGGGTGTATTGTAAGCGTAAGCACATCAATGAGTTTTTACTACAATACTCTCATAGGAAAAAAAGCTAAAGATTTTGTGATGGAAGATCAATTTTCCAAAGAACATTCATGGGAAAAATTCAGCGGCAAACCAACTGTATTATTATTAGGTGATCGTGAAGGAAGTAAGTTTACCGATAATTGGTCAAAACCATTATTTGCACGCTATGGTAATACAATTAACTTAGTAGCAATGGCAGATGTAAGTTCTGTGCCTTTTTTTCTCAAAGGATTTATTCGCGGTAAATTCAAAGATACTTATACCACACCTATCTTAATGGATTGGGATGGCGAAACAGTCGAATATTATGATATTCAAAAGAATGTGCCCACATTTATTGCTATTGATAAACAAGGTATTGTTCGCGCACATTTATCAGGAAAAGGAACGGCAGAAGATTTGGCAAAAGCATATAATGCCGTTCAATCAATACTTCAATAATTAATAAGGAGCTATCTCAGATGGTGAAAAATTTGCAACCGATGAAATTAACGGTTAAAAATGCTGAATTTTATGGTTATCATGGCGTAAAAAATGAAGAGCGCACGCTTGGTGGTAAATATCAAATTGATCTTGAATTATATTATAATGCGCGAAGTGCCGTTATCAGCGACGATGTCTCCGATTCGGTAAATTATGAAGAAGCTATGTATGCTGTGGATGAAATATTTAATGCTGAAGAGCCTTATAATCTTATCGAAACATTGTGCTATGACATATTAACAGCAATAATGGAGCGATTTCCTTTGGTGGTGAAGGCTACGGTGCGTGTACGCAAACTCCATATTCCAATAGGACAAGTTATTGGTTATGTGGAAGCAGAGCAAACTATCAGCCGCGAGGGATAAGTGTGGCTGAGGTGGTTTTATCCTTAGGTGCAAATCTCGGTAATCGGGCTGCAACTCTTCGCGCAGCAATATCAATGATGCAAGAAACGGCGATACTCACCCATATTGTCGTTTCTCCATTGTATGAAACCGAACCGGTGGGTTACACTGAACAGCCGTCTTTTCTCAATTGTGCCGTGCGTGGTGTCTGTGTTCTTGACCCTAATGATTTAGCATTTTCATTACGTGCTATAGAGCATCATTTTGGCAGACAATCGCGCCCCCGTTGGCATGAACGTGAGCTTGATATTGACATTATTCTTTTTGGCAATACGATTCTATCCACTGAGCATTTATGTATCCCGCATCCTCGCATGACTCAAAGACGTTTTGTATTGCAACCCATTACGGACATTGCTGCTTCCATGCGCCATCCCATTCTCGGAAAAACAATGGAACAATTATTGGAAGAATGTGCCGACACTCATGCGGTAACAATATACACACAGCAATTCTGATAATATTCTTTAGCAGTAGTTTGGCATAGTAATTAACTTCATTAGTTGGTATGGAAGTAAACGACACACAACAAAACACCACAATGCTGCCGACTGCGGAGCAATTTGCCCAGTCCCAAGAAGAGTATATACGTACTTTAGAAATGGCATATCAGGTCTTGCAAAGAGAGGTTGAACATTTGCGTCAACAACGCAAGCCGGTTGAGGCAGTAAAAGAAACCGTCAGTGGGGAAGGATTGCCGGAAGATATTTCGGCTGTATTGCTTGCTTTAACCGGTCCCGATGATGTCATAGCGACATTAAGTGTCCATTGTCGCGAGAGGTACGGCTTATCATTAGTAAATGTATTCTTTTTTGAACATGGCGGTATTACGCCTCTTTCCACCATGCCCGGCGAAGAACATTTGATTATAGCGGTACGCAATTTTGATGAACAAGGTATTCTTGATTGGGTTATAGGTCAGCAGGAATTACGCATTGTTCCTAATTTGCATGGTATGGATGAAAGTGAAAGCGCAATTATGATTATACCATTGATGTTGCGCGGTGCGCCTGCCGGTGTTTTTGCCGGTTTTACCCATCGTCATGATGACGATTGCGATGCTGCGGAACGTCAACGGCTCATGGCTTTGGCTGAAACTGCTGCTATTACATTGGATAATATTCGCAGTGCGGCTGAAATTGTGCGCATGAACAAAAGGCTCAATATTCTCAATCGGCAAATGTTGCAATCTTCAAAATTAGCTTCCATTGGCGAACTTGCGGGAACCGTAGCCCATGAAATAAATAATCCATTGCAAATATTACTTGCTCATTTGCAATTATTGGAATCAGGTGTGGGTGATCCCGACAGACGTATGGAAGTCATCAAAAATCAAGTGTTCCGCATCAGTGAAATTACGCGACGTTTATTGGATTTTGCGCGCAGTTCTCCTACGGAATTTATTGCCGTTCCTACGGATATTTGTGCTGTTATTGACGGGGTTATTTCTTTTGTCGGTTCACAACTTAATCGCGATGCTGTCCATATTGTCAAAGAATATGAAGAACAATCCATGAATATTGTAGGGTCAAAAACTCATTTAGAGCAAGTATTTCTTAATTTACTCCTCAATGCCCGCGATGCCATGCCCGACGGCGGCACTATTACCATCGGTGTTTTTAAATATGAAAAACGTAAAGTAATTATTACCGTAGCCGATACGGGAACAGGCATCTCTGATGAGAACTTAGAGCATATTTTCGAGCCGTTTTTTTCCACTAAACAGCGCGGTAAAGGAACAGGTTTGGGCTTATCTATTTCCAAATCAATTATTCAACAGCATAAAGGCAGCATAGAAGTGGTGTCGGGACAAGCAATACGCGGCACAACATTCAAAATTACTCTGCCATTTGCGAGCGATGCCCATAATCCATTGGCAGGATTGTAAAAATATCTTTGATATAAAATTTCTACCTTAACCGTCAAATCGGATTAGTGCTTATATCTTCACAAAGTAATTTCACTTAAAACATAAACGCGAATGTGGTCATAAATCTCTGATTGGATTGCAAATAATTATTGCCTAATTTTTGCACAATAGGTATTTGATAATGTAATCCGACCATAAAACTATTCAAAAAAATATCCGTTCCTATAATACCATTTGTCAGATAGCCTCCGGTTACAGTAATAGGCAATCCATTATTGTCATTATATCCCGAATATTCGCCATAGACTCCCAAGGACGGCATTATTTTCCAATCATCATTATCAATAATCACGAACATATTGAGCGTGCTTGACACACGATTACCAAAACGATAATTATCTGCATTAACGGTATGAATTTTTCCTTGCGCATCAACGCTTATCCCATAATTCCCTAAACGTACTATATATTGCGCTAATGCAAGAAAACTTACACTTCCAGTACCTATTTGAAAATTGGGATTATTTACTTCATCATTATTATCGGTTTCCGGTAATTCATGTCGTCCTGTGGGTAAAGTCAAGCCGCCTCCCATAGTAAAAGCATGAGATACTTCGTCGGGTGCGCAGGTATTATCTCTTTCGACAATATTATAATTGGCAACTAAGGCAATATCACCAATGCCATTCAGATTGATATTTCCTGTTTTTGTGTATTGTGTATTTGCCGAGTAAGGAACACTAATCAATGCTTGCAATCTATCAAGAGGATACCAACGTGCGAGTAATTCTGCTGTGTGGAATATTTCTTGGGTACGAAAACGTTCGCCCATTCCAAGATGGGAATCAAAATCCATTGTTCTCCAACGGATGCCGACAAAATTGCGTGCTAAATTTGGTTGTAATCCAAAATAGGTAGCCCCTGCACCACATCCGCAGACTTCACAACCGATTAAAGAAGAATTATAAGAAAATATAAAAATTAACGAAAATACAATAAATAATTTCATTGTTGAGATAATAAACGATTACGCAAAAATGTATCGTCTTTTAAGGTTGCCAAAAATACAATAATCAACCGTTTTTCTTCAGCGGTAAGCGGTATGCCCAATATTGTGCCTTGACGTAATAAAGGGTCAAGTGTCGGGCTGTCTTTTACACCTTTATCATAATGGTCAAGGACTTTCTCTAAGGAAGAAAATCGTCCGTCATGCATATATGGTGCGGTTTCTGTAATATTACGCAAACTTGGAACTTTAAATTGATACAAATGGTCAGAATTTAAGGTAATTTTTGCTCTGCCGCTGTCGGCTTTATTTCGTATTGTCAACCCATTATTACGATACGATAAATCAGTAAAAAATGTACCCTTATGACATGAGGTACATTTATTGTCGAAAAGAGTTTTTCCTTGCATCTCTTCTGCTGTCAATGATGCTTCTCCTCGTTGATATTTATCAAATTTGGAGTTTGAAGAAATACACATAAGTTGAAATTGTGAGAGTGCTTTCAAAAAGCGTTCAAGAGTAATGGAATCGCTACCGAAAGCTTTTTTAAAGAGGGGCGGATATTTTGCTGATTGACGTAATTTATTGAGAACATTCGGTAATGTTTCATCCATTTCATTATGTGCTTGAATGGGATTGATGGCAAACAAATCAAGATCGCCGACACCACCATCCCAAAAGAATTCTTTTTGCCATGCAAGATTATGCAATGCCGGTGTATTGCGCAATGTTAACTGATCGTCAATGCCATGACTTAAATCATGGGCAGCATGGGCAAAAGCCGCAGATTGTTGATGACATGTGCCACATGAAATGGTTCCGTCACGGGAAAGAATACCATCATAAAACAAGGTACGTCCCAAAATAAAACCGTCAGTCGTAATAGGATTACGCGAAATATTATACACAGGAGCCGGAAAATTGGACGGAATAATGAATTCTATTTTCTCCGGCTCTTGGTTTATTGCTGTATCTGTTTCGCCACAAGACAGTAAAGCGAATGGTATAATTATGATGAATGAAAGACGCAGTATTTTCTGTGCTGTCATGCATCGGAATGGACGTATAAATTTCATAAAGCAACCTCGTATGATCAATAATTATACCTTCGATTACATTTTTCTTAGGGATTAGTGGGAATGCGCTGCATCATTATGAACATGATCAAAACTGAACATATTCATATAGTTATTGGCTATATCCACAGAACTGCGGGAAAACATATATGAAGGATTTTTTGCTAATTCTATAGTTCTGTTACCGCTGAATACTCTAAGAATATCGGCAAGGATATGCACTTCCGGTGCAATATCACTCCGCACGGTTGCAGGCGTAGTGCCCATGGATAATGTTACTGTTTTTATATTATTAATTGTTTGCGCACTATAGCCGCCAAAGCCACCTATATGGAATCGGAAATTATTTTCCACTTCATTTATTGCAGGCGATGAACCTTCCATTTTAAAGAAAATATAACCGGAATTCCATTCCCAGTACATATCCTTACCCTGTCCACTCATATCAAGTGCACCCTGACGTTTTTCTATGGGCATCGTGGATCGCACGCTGTCAACCCCAACAGTGTAGCGTACTTCTTTGTAATCTCCTTCGGGAATATTGGATAGTTTTACTTTTGTTGAAGTCGGCACACTTTCATCCACGAGAAAATAACTAATATCTTGCGGCACGGTATAGACAGTGCCTGATGTTGTTACTAATGAAATATTGCTGATATAATATTTTAAGATTGTAGTTGTGAATTTTTCTCCTGCTGCATTGGTATATTCCTTGTTGAAAGTAAACTCATCATCGCCTGCTACATTGTCAAATTCTAAGATAATGGAACCCGTTTTTGTGGCGTCGGGCGCGGTTGTGTGGTCATCGCTGCATGAGGAGAAAAATGAAAAAACGGTTGCAACAATTAGTGCACGAAGAGTATAGGAAAGAAAAAGTTGTTTCATTATAGTAGCATTTAATAAAGTACGAAAAAAGTATATATAGAACTTGTCTAAACAAAAGTCGGGAAGTTGAATGTTTGTATATTTGCAAAAACAACAACCTACACTTACAAAACAACTCCCCGATATGAACTTGACAAAAATACAAAAAAACAAGTTAGTAGCAATCTGTGAAGAGATTCTTAAAGACAAAAAACTCACTTTTCGCTCCAAATATTCTCTTTACTCAATTATAGTTTGCATCATCAACAAACTTAAAACAGGGTGTCAGTGGCGATGCTTATTCATTGATAATGATGTAGTTAAGCGTCCATTTTCATGGCAACTCGTCTATTATTATTTTACTCTTTGGCAAAGAAATGGCATTCTTGAATTACTGATGGAAAAAGTACGTTCACTATTTTGCAGCAAAGCAACAATTAAAGCACTTTATGTTGATGGAACTCATACACCTTGCAAAAGAAAGGGCGATAAAACAGGCTATCAAGGACGTAAAAAAGCATATGACTACAAATATGCTTGTCCTTTGTCAAGAGAACGGATCACCTCTTGCTTGCTCAAATCCTATTGCGGGAAATCATAATGACCTCTATCAAGTTGATTATCACATTACAACAATGATACGATCATTAAAGAAAGGTGGTATTATGATTGCGAAAGGAACATTTATCAATGCTGATAAAGGATTTGATTGTATTAAGTTACGTAAAAAGATATTTCGTATGAATCTCATTCCAAACAATATGGAAAACAAACGAAACCGCCGCGCACCTAAGCGCGGGACAAAACGCTTTTTCGATGATGAACATTATCAATTACGTTATGTCAATGAACGATTATTTGCATGGATAGATAGTTTTAGAACACTTGCCATAAGGCATGAAAAAAAATCAGTAAATCATCTTCCTTTTTGCATATTGTATGCGCTATTATTCTTATGACCAAGCTTTAAACAAGTTCAACATTACCAATAATGCAAACGA
>DDTD01000053.1 GCA_002344005.1 Ignavibacteria bacterium UBA2373
AAAAAGAATATCACTTCGTTGGATTTTTCAAAGAATAATACATTCTTAATGTTTACTTCAAATAACAACGTATTCTCTTATGAAATTTCGGATAGAGCATATAAGTTATTATTAGTAGATAGTAATTTTTTTTATTCTGGTTATCTGTATGATAACAAAGCTGTTGTGTTGTCGAAAATTTATACAAAAGATGTTGCTAAAAATGGAGCTTATTCTACTTCAATACAAAGACCTTCTGTACGTTACCGATTACTTGATTTAAACTCAGGTAAGATTGTCTCTTCAAAAATATTTCCATTTTTGTTAGAACATTATGAAGTAGAGCCATACTGGTGGAGTATGCATAAAATTAATGAAGAAACGTGTCAGTATTCTGTTTCTTTTTCTCTTTCGCGCGATTGGTTTGCAATTTCGGCGAATGTTTTCTCAGAATATAGGTCTTCGGGTATGCTTGATATAGATAAATTTAGCACACGTGGAGATATTCTCCATTTCGATATCAATAATTTGATATCCTTGGATAATCGTACCACCGATAAACCGAATCCTTGTGTATCGTATCTTCGCTCACCTATAACATCCTTAGATATTGAGAAGAATGGGAAATATATAGCTGCAAGTACAGACCGATTTTATGATCGTCTCGGAGAATGTGCTCCCTATCCTCCCGCAATTCTCATTTCTGAAAAGGGAACAAAAACAGTGCTTAAAACACTCAATGATAATACTTCCTGCGTGCGTTACAGCGTTGATGGTTATCATCTATGGACTACGAATGGAATATGGGATATAGACAGTAATCGCAGAGTTGTGACTTTACAATCCGGGTTAAAAGGTCAATTTGAAGTTCTGCCCGATGGCGATCATGTTGTTGCCGTATCACCCCCGGTAAAGAATGCCGTCGCGGGTATCTATAGCATGCGTGAACAACAGTGGAAAGCCTATTTTTATGGAAGCACTGCTTTAGGGATTATAGATGTGAGCGCAATGGCTGTATCATCCGATGGAAAGTATTGCGCACTCGGTTCAAGTACTGGTAGTGTTTCCTTGTGGCAGATACCGACATTATCAGTGAAGCCGGTGGCAGATTTTCGTAGTACGAAGCGTCGCGTTTATGTGGGCGATACGGTGCAATTTTTTAATATGAGTGTGCCCTATAATGGTGACTTGAGTTATGAATGGGATTTTGGTGATGGAACTAAGTCCGAAGAACGTGACGCATTGCATCTCTATCGCAAACCGGGAATCTATACCGTGGGATTGCGCATACGTAATAGAGAAGGGGAAGAATCGGAGAAACGGAAGTTAGAGTATATAGAAGTAGAATCAGCGAATAGGGTAGAGTCTTCGAATGAATTGTCTGTTCGGGTGTATCCTAATCCCTGCGATGATCTACTCTATGTGGACTACAATGGTGTTTATGATGTGATGATATATGATGTACAAGGAAATGAAGTGTGTAAGTCTTTACAAAAAAATAACTTGTGTTCTATTGATACTCATTCATTTTCGCATGGATTGTATAGTGTCAAATTGCGTACAGACTCCGGTTTGTTCTTTTTCCGCTGTATAATTACACATAAATAATGGACGATTGTGATTATGTTGTCAAATAATAACATGGGCTATCAGAGAATATGGTTGTAATTTTGCAGAATTAGCAGCAGAGTGCTGTGTTTTTTTGACATATTCATTACGTGTATTTTATGAAACTACGAGGTTTTTTTGTACTCGCTTTCACACTTCTTCTTACATCGGCAGCATTTGTTCCCAAAAAGACAATCACAATCAAGGGTTCTGATACCATGGTGATACTCTGTCAGCGATGGAGTGAAAAATATTCAGAAAAGAATCAAAATGTGCAGTTTCAAGTAACCGGTGGCGGCTCAGGAACAGGCATAGCTGCTCTTATCAATGGTACGACAGATATATGCGCATCAAGTCGTCCGATTAAACCTGCGGAAGTAGAGCAATTGAAAACCAAGTTCAATACCAAAGGCATAGAAGTCAAAGTCGCTCGTGACGGTCTCTCTATTTATGTTCATAAGTCTAATCCTGTCAAAAAATTAACAATTGAACAGGTTATGAAAATTTTTACAGGCAAAATCACCAACTGGAAAGAATTGGGCGGACCTGATAAAAAAATCATGCTTTATAGTCGTGAAAATAACTCGGGTACTTATGAATTTTTCAAAGAACATGTTCTCAATAAACAAGATTTTGATTCGCGCGCTCAGCACATGCCCGGTACAGCCGCTGTAGTGAATGCAGTTGCCAAAGATGTCAATGGCATTGGTTATGGTGGTGCTGCTTATGGTAAAGACATCAAAGAACTTGCCATTGCCTCCGGTGCGGGCAAAGAGTATGTGATACCAAATGAAGCTAATATTCTTTCCGGTAAATACCCTATCTCAAGGTTTCTGTACTTTTACTTAAAAGAACGTCCGCAAAATGAAATGAAAGCGTTTATTGATTGGGTAATTGCTAAAGATGGACAAAAAGTAGTAAATGAAGTCGGTTATTTCCCTATAAAGAAATAATGATATTTGTGCTGTGTTTTTTCACAGTAAATTGCAGTCGAAATTATTATCAATGCTTATTCCGCTGCATTGTTATGCGGCGGATTTTTGCTGAACACTAAAGACTTATTGCATACTATTTATTTATTGCATGGCACCTCAATCAACAGGTTCACATCCTTTCCGTCGTCGTAAAAGACATATTGGTGAGCGGATTGCCGAATTTTTGATACGTCTAACGGCATCTGTTTCTATCTTGATGATTTTCCTCATTTTAGTCTTTGTTCTGCGTGAAGCATGGGGCATTGTTTCTTATTTAAGTGGTTCGTCGCCAACTGCTCAAACTGAGGTTACTGTCCACAAATCTAATACTGATGCACCCGAAACGTATGGGGACAGTCAACCGGATTCCTATGGTGAAGAACCCGCTCCGGCAAATGAACCCGAATCCTATAATCCTGATGTTCAGGAAACCATCACCGACACTTCCGGAATTGTCCCGACTGAAACTTCTTCTTCCGATGAACCCGAATCCTATAATCCAGATGTTACTGACTATACTGCAACGGATGCAGGAACAGAAAAAGAATCGGAGCCGCTCATAACGAAAACATTGTCTCAGAACATTGTCGGTGAAGTGTGGCAACCGATTTCGTCTGAACCCAAATACGGTATAATGCCTCTTATACTTGGAACAGCAAAAACGACATTTCTTGCTATACTTATTGCAGCACCTTTAGCTATCCTTGCAGCTATTTATACGGCATTTTTTGCGCCGCGTCGCTTACGCGAAATAATGAAGCCGGTCATAGAATTGCTTGCAGGTTTTCCTTCCGTTGTTGTTGGGTTTTTCTGTTTAATGCTTGTTGCGGATTTTGTACAATCTACATTTGGCGTTGAGTATAGATTAAATGCCATTGTTGGCGGTATAGGTCTTGCCATTGCAATTGTGCCGGTTATATTTACCATCACAGAAGATTCCTTGATGTCGGTGCCAAAAACATATCGCGAAGCATCGCTTGCACTTGGCGCAACTGAGTGGCAAACAGCTTTTAAGGTTATGCTTCCTGCGGCTTTACCCGGTGTTGTCGCGGCTGTTCTTTTGGGTGTGGGACGTGCATTCGGTGAAACCATGATTGCTTTAATGGCAACAGGAAATGCGGCAGTCTATTCGGGTAGTATGCTTGAACCTGTGAGAACATTAGCTGCAACTATCGGTGCGGAAATGGGCGAAGTAATCTGGGGATCTTTGCATTACAATATACTTTTTATGCTTGGGGTATTGCTCTTTCTTGTAAGTTTTACAATCAATGCTTTGACAGAATTTTTTGTGAAAGGTATGTTAGCAAAAAAATTCCAAGGAGAGGCATAATAGTATGGCAACTTTACGACATTCCGGAACAACACGCAGCGAACTGAATAAAAAGCTTTTTGGCTATTTTGCCGTTGGTATAACCGTCATTGGTGGTTTTGTAGTGTTTGGAACAGCATTGTTTATGTTGTTACATTTTCTTGTTAAAGGGCTGCCGCATATTTCTTGGGAATTTCTTAGCCAGGCACCACGCAATAATAATACCGAGGGGGGCATTTTTCCTGCTATTTATGGCACTACATTTTTAGTGCTCACTATGGCATTGCTCGGAGTGCCTGTAGGTACTGCAACTGCTTTATATTTAACGGAATATGCGAAACAAAATTCATTTTTTGCCAAAAGTGTACGATTTGCCGTTAATACACTCGCCGGTGTTCCTTCCATAGTTTTCGGCTTATTCGGTGTGGGCTTCTTTGTGCAATTTGTGGGCGGTGGGCTTGATGGTCTGATAGGAAAAGGCGGCAGCAGTGCTGTTTTTGGTCATCCGGCATTGATTTGGGCTTCTGCAACATTGTCCGTGCTTACATTGCCGGTGGTCATCGTGTCGGTTGAGGAAGCATTACGCGCTGTGCCTCGCGAATTGCGGGAAGCATCGTTGGCATTAGGGGCAACAAAATGGCAAACTATCTGGAAAATAGTATTGCCAAACTCACTTACGGGTATTCTGACAGGTTCTATTTTGGCTGTAGGGCGTGGTGCAGGCGAGGTTGCGCCGATTATTTTTGTAGGGGCAGTGTATTCTTTACCGGAGTTACCAACTTCTGTCACTGATCAATTTATGCACCTTGGCTATCACCTTTTTGTGTTGGCAACGCAATCGCCGGACGTAGAAGCCGCAGCTCCTCAACAATATGCAACGACGGTAGTCTTGCTATTATTGACATTTGGTCTGAATTTTACGGCAACAATCATACGTTCTCGCATACGAAAAAAACGTCTTGCTTAATAACAGATATTCTCAAAACTACGAAATCTCATATATGGCAAAAGAACAGGATCACAGTAAAATCCACACCAAGGATTTTAATTTTTATTATGGCGATAATCGCGCTTTGCATAATATCTCCGTCGAAATTCCCGAACATAAAGTCGTGGCATTTATCGGACCTTCCGGCTGCGGCAAATCCACATTTCTTCGTTCAATGAATCGTATGAATGATGTTATTGACGGCACTCGCACAGAAGGCATCATTCAAATCAATGGTATTGATATTTATGATAAAACGGTGGATGTGGTCGAATTACGCAAATTAGTCGGCATGGTGTTCCAAAAACATATACCCTTCCCCAAATCTATCTATGATAATGTTGCTTATGGATTATATCTTGGTGGTAAAAAGCCCAAATCCGAAGTTGATGATATAGTAGAACAGAGTTTGCGCCGTTCAGCATTATGGGAAGAAGTCAAAGATCGTTTGCAAGATTCAGCAATGAGTTTATCGGGCGGTCAGCAACAACGCCTTTGTATTGCTCGTGCTGTTGCCGTAGATCCGGAAGTCTTGCTTATGGATGAACCATGTTCTGCCTTAGATCCTATATCTACCGCTAAAATTGAAGAGCTCATAGGCGAATTGAAAGATACCTATACCATAATTATCGTTACCCATAATATGCAACAAGCTGCACGCGTCAGTGATTATACTGGATTTTTCTATATGGGTAATCTCGTCGAATTCGACAAAACACGCTCAATTTTCACGACACCGGCAAAAAAAGAAACAGAAGATTATATCACAGGGCGCTTTGGTTAAGTTTTACCGCATATTTTTGCTACATTTTTACGGGATATATACACTATGCATCGCTCATTTGAAGATGATCTTGATAAACTCAGAACGCGTTTGATACGCATGGGAAGTTTGGTGGAAGAGCAAGTAGAACTCTCTTTTCGTGCCTTTTTAGATAATAATGCGGAATTGGCGAAGCTGATTCGCGACCGTGATGATAAAGTTGATAAACTTGACATCAAAATTGACAAACAATGCCAAAAAATATTCGCTTTGCAGCAGCCGGTTGCGCGCGATTTACGTTTGTTGCTGTCCGCTTTGAAGATTAACAATGAGCTTGAACGAATCGGCGATGTTGCTGTGGGAATATCATCAATGATCCTTGATGGCTATCCGATGGCTGATTTGGCAAAAGAATTTAATTTGGACACCATGACAAAAGCAACCTATAAAATGGTGAAAGCCAGCTTAGATGCTTTTGTAAACAATGATCCCGATTTAGCTCGACATATCTTACCTTCGGATGGTAAAATTGATGAGATGGAACGTTCAATTTCTGCTGATGTGGTACTTGCTATGAAAGAGAATCCTTCTCTCATTGAACGTGGGGTGCGCTTCCTTGAAGTGCTTTCCAAAGTGGAGAGAATGGCTGATCATGCCACTAATATTGCAGAGTGCGTCATTTTCCTCATTGAAGCACGTATGGTCAGACATTTGTCTGTTGATGAAATATTAAGCCAAACAGGGGAAGTGCATAATGAAGCCGATAATGATACATATTCGGATGACGGTTTGTAAAGTACTGCGTATAATAATTTGAAATTTATGGATTTGTTGTGGTTTAAATCTGTACATTCCATGCGCTGTTTCGGTGTAGCATGTTTTCTTTTGCTTTTGGGGACTCAACTTTCTTTAGCCCAAAAAGTCAAAAAAACAGTATCCATTTCATTTTCCCATCAGTTATTTGATTCCTTATTGCAACACAATGTCCGCGGCGGTGAGCCATATTATCAAGGATTTGACACACCGACATTTTACCGTTATTGTGATTCTCTTGCCACAGTGCACTTAGATAAGTTGCATGACAATGAGAAAACTGCTTTTTGGTTGAATGCCATTAACAGTTGTGTTATCAGAGCTATTCTTTTGCGCAAAGGTATGCGTTCATTGGCGAATTATCCTGATTTTTATACACGGGATACATTTGTGATTGCAGGGTACAGAAATTCTTTAAGTGGATTAATTTCTAAGGCATTATCGCTACATCCCCATCCTTATTTCGTTTTTGGTATCTTTCATGGCGCAAAAAGTGATCCTCCTTTAGTATCAAGGGCTTTTCATCCTCATAATGTTGAATCGGTACTCAGATCGCATATTCGTACCTATTTGCGTTCCGACGATGGAGCCATACTTGATATTCGTGCAAATGTACTTTCTTTACCATTGATTTTTAAACGATACAGCGAACTGTGGGGCACGGATAAAAAAAAATTACTTGTCTTTGTTCGCCAATTTTTACCACCTGAAGCAGAAGCATATTGTGCCGTTCATGGCGATTCTTTGATTGTGCAGTATAGCCCGGACAATCCTTTGCTCTTGTATCGTCAATCATCACCAAAACAAGGTACTATCAAACCGTGGGACAAGTAAACATATCATACAATGGCTAATATAGGAACGTATCTGCGCGCAGCTCGACCTTTTTCCTTTACTGCATCCATTACTGCCGCACTCTTCGGTAATGTTGCTGCATACTATCATTTTTTCAATGAGTTACGCTTTGAATTTAATGTGATTTCTTGTGTGTTGTCCACTGTCGGATGCGTCTGTATTCATATTGTCAGCAATTTTGTCAATACTTATCACGATGAAAAAAGCGGTTTAGACCGTGTGCCCGAAGCAGCGGGTGCCGACAATGCAATAGTAAAAGAGATACTCACAGCGGCTGAAGTGAAAAGAGCTTCATATATAGTCTTTTTTTGTGCTTTTGCCATAGGATTATACTTTATCGTGCTGTGCGGTTTACCCATTGCTGCTCTGGTTGCTTTTGGAGCAGTGTCGGCATGGGCTTATACCGCGCCACCTTTTCGATTAAAGTATCGTGGTCTGGGCGATATACAAGTATTGCTATCCTTTGGTGTATTGATGATTGTCGGTGCATATACAACTCAAGCATATTCTGTGGCGACTTTTATTGATTATGGACGTATTGTCATGATGTCACTTCCATTAAGTTTTCTTGTTGATGCGATACTTCATGCCAATAATCATCGGGATCGTGAAGTGGATATTGTATATGGAGCTAAAACATTAGCCACTCGCATATCTGTATCGGCATCCGAACACTTTTTCCGTTTTCTTGTCTATGCTCCATTTGGATTGATGCTGATATATGCCTATTTCGGTATCATGCCTCTGTGGTCGCTCTTGTGCATGGTTTCGTTCATTCCGGCATATACAACAGTAACAAAGCTCATACGGCGTTCTGATTATCCTGCTGATATATATAACCTTATCACGGCAGATACCGCAAAAATCCATCTTTTTTTCGGCATACTTTCTCTATTGGGTTTGCTGATTTCGACATTGTGATAAAGAAAAATCGTGTTTTTACTCACTTTTTTTTGTCGAAATAGGTGAAAAGAGGGGTAAAATTTCTATTTTTGACAGATTTTTTCGGCAACTTTAGCCGATTTTACTGATTATATTGATAAAGGAGAATGACCTAATGAATTTCTTTTCTGATCTCGAAGGTTACGGTCACGAACAGTTGATATTCTGCTCAGATCCCAAATCGGGGCTGCGTGCAATTATCGGTATTCACAACACTGTTTTGGGACCGGCATTAGGCGGAACACGAATGTGGGCATATAATAATGATGCGGAAGCAATCACTGATGTTTTGCGTCTCTCGCGAGGTATGACCTATAAAGCTGCCGTTGCGGGGCTTAACTTAGGCGGTGGCAAAGCCGTGATAATAGGGGACTCACGCACACAAAAAAATGAAGCTTTGTTCAGAGCTTATGGCAGAGCTGTCGAATCCGTTGGTGGTCGCTATATCACCGCCGAAGATGTCGGAACAACAGTGCGCGACATGGAATGGATTCGTATGGAAACCGAGTTTGTCACAGGCGTAAGCGCACTTGGCGGCAGCGGCGATCCTTCGCCATTTACTGCGTATGGTGTCTATAATGGTATTAAAGCATGTGCTAAAAAACAATTTGGTACGGATAGTCTTGCAGGCAGAACAGTTGCTGTGCAAGGTGCGGGCAATGTGGCAACATACTTAATCGGACATTTGACCAAAGACGGTGCGAAGGTATATGTGTCTGATATTTATGCCGACAAAGCCCAAAAGATTTGTGCTGAATACGGTGCTGAATTTGTAGAAACCGATAAAATTGCTTCTATTGATTGTGATATTTTCTCGCCGAATGCGCTTGGTGCAATTCTTAATGATTCAAGTATCCCCGAGCTTAAATGTTCCATCGTTGCCGGTGGTGCGAATAATCAACTTGCTGATGAGAAAAAACATGGCGAAGCACTCAAAGCTCGCGGTATTCTTTATGCACCCGATTATGTTATCAATGCAGGTGGCTTGATGAACGTTGCCTCCGAAATTGATGGATACAGTAAAGAAGGTGTCTTACATCAAGCGGAAGGTATTTATGATATTATGTTGCGTGTTTTTGCTATGGCAGAAGAACGTAATATTCTTAATCATGAAGCATCGAATTTGATTGCCGAACAACGCATAGCTGCTATTGCAAATATTCATAGCAATTATGTAGGCAAACCAACAATCAAACGATAATATAGCATCAATGGTATTATATTGAAAGCCGCTGATACAATTGTACAGCGGCTTTTTTTTGTCAATATTCTTTAGCACCGTGCTGACTTTCGCCGAAAGAAAAGGCATACACTTCTCCCCGTCGGTGAGAAAAAAAGAGGGGCGAATTTTATGATGTAATCCCGTAGGGATGACACGGTAATAGAAAACGATACAACAAAACATAAAATCCCAAAGGGATGACATATTCTATTATTATACCGCTCCTACGGAGCTTAAATGAAATTATATCCCGAAGGGATGACAGGTTTATAGAATTATGATATTTGTTTTTTTGCCCCATCCTGTCCTTCCCCGCGGGGAAGGCGAAAAAAGAGGGGCGCATTTCACAAATTACCCCAAGCCCATTCACCGAAGATTTGGAAACGCAAAGTGCCAATAATTATTCCTATGATGCTTCCGGTAATTTAATCGACGATAATGCAGAACAATTGATAATTGATTGGAATATCAAAGGGAAAGTAACGAAAGTAAAGGATAATAGCGCTACTATTTCAAAAATCATTAGTTTTGAGTATGATGCTAATAACAATAGAGTGAAAAAGAAAGCGAATATAACGATGACCACCTATTATGTCTATGCTGATAAGGGAACATTGCTTGCAACATATTCACGTCAAGAATGCACTCCGAACACTGTATATCTTGATGAACATACGATATATGGCAGTAAGCGTTTGGGAGTGCGCAATTATCCGGGTGTGGGGCAATCCAATCGGGTGAGTCTCAGTATTGTGGAAGTGCCGAATGATCAAATACTGTATAAGCGCGAGATATTTGCCAAGCATTATGAACTGTGCGGTCATCATATTTATGAAAAGCAAATGCAACTATTAGAAGGTTTAATTATTTAAAATGGAATCAATTAAAAAAACAACATTATTTTTCTTTACAGTATTGATAATTATTAACTCATTACTTATTGGAAGTTTTTACACAATCGTATTTATCATTAGTACTAACCACAAATTTAGCATTATGGTGTGGTTGTTCGAGAACTTATACGTTTATGTTTTGATTACATTATTTTGTTTAGGATGTTCTATGTTTATAGGAAACAAAATGTTAAAGATAATCTCTGTAACTGTAGGGCTTTTAGGAGTAGTTAGTTATTTCCTTCTTGCTCATGTTACACATCCTCATTAAATTGAGTTATGTTCGAGTAAAATAGTTGGCATGAAATATATTACAACAAATACAAATTATTACCCCTTCGGTATGGGGCAACCCGGGCGAAATCTCAATAGCAAAGATATTAAAGGTTTCGCTAAGAACCGGAGCCGGCATACTCCTAAATCTGACAATTGTAATAATTAAGGAAATAATAATGAAAAATACATTAATAATAAAAATCATACTTGGTATTGTAATTTACATGATATATGTAGTACCTTTATTCGCAGACAATCCAAGATTCGTTCATCTCAGAGCAAGATATGATTACTCTCAAACCCAAGACACTTTCTTTGTTTCATTAATTTTTCGTAACTACAGTGAAAATGATACAGCATATATAGATGCTCCTGTATTGGATACTAGTATGCAATATAAAATGTATCGTGATCAAGCTGAAAATTTATCAATCAAAGATTCTTTATACAGGCAAAAATTGAAAAATTATGATAAATACATCTTGGATACAAATTATTATAGTTTTGAGTATGATAGCACAAAGTACCTTCGTTATCGAAGGTA
>DDTD01000070.1 GCA_002344005.1 Ignavibacteria bacterium UBA2373
GCAAATTTCAATCAATACATTCATTCACCCCGTCAGACTGCGTCTGACACTTCTCAATGAGAACCCACCCCGTCCTTCGGACACCCCTCCGATGGATGGGATGAAATTCAGAGTCGGTTAAATCCCAAACGGATGATATGTTCTATTATTATGCCGCTCCTTCGGAGCTTTTTTGCTTTTTTATTTCTGTGATTTCTATTATTATATCGCTCCTGTCGGAGCTTGAATGAAATTTAATCCCGAAGGGATGGAATGATAATAGAATAATGTATTCTATGAAACACCATCCATTTTTATGGGGTAAGTCCACTTCATTTCTCAGCATTACTTTCTTCAGGTAAAAGGAGGTTTTTTCATAAAAAAAAGGCGAAGAAATCTCTCTCCGCCTTTTCTTAATTTGGTGCATTGTCGCCCTTATTTCATCATTGGAATATGAATATCCGATTGTCGGGCATTGTCTTGCGCTCTTTCATATCCTGCATCGGCATGGCGAATAATTCCCATAAACGGGTCGTATGTGAGCACTCTTTGCAAACGCGCATCGGCTTCGGCTGTGCCATCCGCGACGACTACCATACCTGCATGAAGAGAATAGCCCATGCCGACACCGCCGCCATGATGCAATGATACCCATGTGGCTCCACCAACGGCATTGAGTGCAAAATTGAGATATACCCAATCGGCTACTGCATCCGATGTATCTTTCATGGCTTCCGTCTCACGATTGGGCGAAGCCACCGAACCGCAATCAAGGTGATCACGACCAATAACAATAGGAGCAGAAACTTTACCTTCACGCACTAATTGATTGAATAAAGCACCGGCTTTGGCACGATCGCCATAGCCAAGCCAGCAGATACGCGCAGGCAAGCCCTGATAACGCAATGAATTGGATGCCTTGTTTATCCAACGATGCAATGCTTCGTCTTCAGGAAAGAGCTCCATGATTGCCTTATCGGTGACGGCAATATCTTCAGGATCACCGGAGAGTGCTACCCAACGGAAGGGACCTTTGCCATCACAAAAGAGCGGACGTATATATGCAGGCACAAAACCCGGATAATCGAAAGCATTTTCCACCCCATGCTCTTTTGCCATACCACGTAAATTATTGCCATAATCGAAGGTGACAGCTCCTTTATTTTGCATTTCAATCATGGCTCGCACATGAATACACATAGAATCGAAGACATGTGCCATATATTCCTCGCGATTGCTTTCGCGTAAATTATCGGCTTGCTCTTTTGTTAATCCAATGGGATAATATCCCCAGAGAGGATCATGCGCTGATGTCTGATCGGTGAGAACATCCGGTATAATATTGCGAGCAATCATTTCGGGCAATATTTCGGCAATATTACCAAGTAAACCAATGGAAACAGGCTTTTGACTTTGGCGATGTTGCTCCACGATTGCCATTGCTTCATCAAGTGTATATGCTTTGATATCGCAGTAACGATCGTGAATACGTTTATCAATACGTGCTTCATCAATTTCTATACATAAAGCAATTGCACCGCAGAATGTGGCAGCCAGAGGTTGCGCTCCGCCCATACCGCCAAGCCCTGCCGTCACCACCAAACGTCCTGCCAATGTTCCGCCAAAATGTTGTCGTGCGCATTCGGCAAAAGTCTCATATGTTCCTTGCAAAATACCTTGTGTGCCTATATAAATCCATGACCCCGCAGTCATTTGACCGTACATCATTAATCCAAGGGCATCCAGACGATGAAATTCATCCCATGTAGCCCATTTGCCTACCAAATTAGAATTAGCAATAATAACGCGCGGTGCATCCGTATGTGTTTTCACCACGCCAACGGGCTTACCGGATTGTACAAGCAAAGTCTCATCCGGCTCAAGGTTGCGGAGTGATTCCAAAATAGCATCAAAACATTCCCAATTACGAGCCGCTTTCCCCAAACCGCCATAGACAATAAGGTCTTCGGGTTTTTCTGCATTTTCGGGATCAAGATTATTTTGTATCATACGATACGCCGCTTCTATTTGCCAGTTTTTACATGTTAACTGACTGCCTCTGGGCGATGTGATAATTCGTGTCATAGGGTTATTTTCAATATTTTTTAACGGATTTTACAAAAATATTCTGATGATGCCTTTGATAATAACAAATCCCATTAAACCGAACAGTATAAACATACCTATTTGCTGAATAATGGTTTTTGCTTTTAAGCTTAATTCACGGCGCAATATTGCTTCTATGCAGACAACCACTAAGTGTCCGCCATCCAAAGCGGGAATAGGTAAAAGATTAATAATGCCTAAGTTCACGCTGATAAGTGCCGTAAAAAGTAAAAAAGAATCCCATCCGCTGTCGGACGCACGTTTTGCCATAGTAGCAATTTCGATAGGACCTCCCACACTTTCTGAAGCACTCATAGCACCGGAAGCAATATTACCGACAAAATCGCCCATTGTTTTAACTGCTCCCCACGTTTCATTTAAGCCAACCATCAATGCTTCGCCAATGCCATAAGAGCGATGCACGGTTGCTCCGGTATAGACCTCACCGATTTGTACGCCTATGCGCCCCTCACTTGTAGGCGTAATCATAGTGTCAATAATGGTATTTTGATGTTTGTATGTAATAGGAATTTTTTTCTCTTTATGGGCTTTCACCATTCTTTGCATTTGTTCGGCAGCAACAATAGGGACATTTTTAATGGAAAGAATTGTATCGCCGCCTTTGATACCTGCTTTATCCGCCGGACTATAGCTTTCTATGGCACCAATAATAACAGAGCTGTTTTCTTTATATAATCCAAATGGTTGTTTACCGCTGACAATAGCGAGTAAATCATTACCACGCAATGTGATGACTGCTGTTCCGCCTATTAAACCATCGCGTGAAACTTCTACTTGTTTATCGCTGCCCAAATCAGTAAGAGTCACAGTACGAAAAAAATCATCCCAATTTTCAACTTTCACACCATTGACGCTGCGAATTCTGTCACCTTTCATAAATCCGGCTTGCTTTGCGACAGTGCCATGAGCAACATGGGCAACCGTTGTTGTTGCAGTAAAATCTTTACCGACGAAAAAAGCATGACCTGTATAAATTGCAATAGCAAGGATAAAATTCATGATAACACCTGCCGAGAGAACCAATGCTTTTTGGGCAGCATTTTTTGAGCGAAATTCCCATGGTTCGGGTTTCGAGGTCATCTGATCGGTGTCCATGCTTTCATCAATCATACCGCGAATTTTCACATATCCGCCAATCGGTAGAAGACAAAGCCGATAATCGGTATGTCCGCCGCCGTCCCAATCTTCGGGTAAATTTCCCCAAGTGAATCCGGTAATTTTATTCCATCCGAACAGTCGTCTGCCCATCCCTATAGCAAAGACATCGGCACGCATTCCTGTCATGCGCGCAGCAATAAAATGCCCAAATTCATGGACACCAACGATAATGACGATGAGTTTAATAAATTGCCAGATTGTATCAATAGTTCCGAGTTCCATAAAATAGTATCTCTCAATAAAATGTGTTTGTTTTTACTGCATTTGCAGGAAATTGTTGTAAGTGCATTGCATTACCATCAAATAGCCCATAGGTTGCAGGCATACTGAGCCAATGCCCTAAATTGACGTAATATCCCGTACCACATTGCCGCATTTGCGCCAAATGTCTGTGCCCCATGACTACATAGTCAAACCCTTCGGTAATTTTCTTTTCGGCAAAATCCAAAAGCCCGTCACGAGTGCCATATTCCTTACGGTCGGTATAAGAACGGCTGCTTTTGGAAGTGTTGGAAGCCAGCCCAATGCCAATATCGGGATGGAGTACACCATAGAGTGTTTGTGCAAAACGATTACGTAAAATGGCACGCAATATCAAATATCCCGTGTCATTATATGCTTTGCCGTCGCCATGAGCAATATAAAAAGATTTACCGTGAAGTGTTGTTGTAATGTCATCGGTATGGATGGGAATATCAAGTTCATCACGAAAAAAAGTATGATGCCCAAAATCATGATTTCCCATAAGATATTCGATGGCTATGCCGTCGCGACGTAAATTATAGAGAGCGGTGATAGTACGAAAAAAATACTTCGGCACCACAGTTTTATATTCAAACCAATAGTCAAATAAATCACCGACAATATACAGACGCTCGCAATCATGACGTATCATGGCAAGAAAATCAAGTAAAATATCTTCTCTGTGACGATATTCTTCACGGGTGCCTAAGCCAAGATGTACATCCGAAAAAAAATAAATCATACTATCAGATAAACATTATCGAATGTGTAAATGAGATTAGAAAACACCATAAGGTCGGGCAATAGTTTCCAATCCTAATTTTTTGGAAAAGGTCGCCGCCGCCGCATCAGCTTTTTCTTTGGAATCATAACGTCCGGTACGAACGATATACCATTTTTTGCCTGATTTTCCGGTTATGGTCACAATAAACATTGTCACCCCTTTTTTCTTCCAATCCTGTACTAATTTTTCGGCACCATCAAGTTTAGAAACAGCCGCCACCTGAATTTCCCATGTATCTCGTAATTTTGATGCAGGCAAGGCGGTTGTAGAATCTTTGGCAACCGAAGTAGAATTCATACGAAAATTGACAACTTTTTTCATGGAGTCCGGCAAAGATTGCTGCATTGTTTGTGCAGTCATTTGCTGTTGCTGTGATGGTTGGGCAATAGCTGCTGTTTGCTGCTGTTGCGATGCTTGAGCTGTTGTTGCCGATTGTTGTTCCTCAGTAGATTGTGATTCTAAAGAGATAAATGTCCGTGCGGGCACGGAAGGTTCTGTTTCTCCGACAACCGATGATGGACGCTCTTCAATTTTTGCACGCTCTGATGCTATTTCACCTATTTGCTGCTTGGCATAATCGTAGCCGATATAGATACCAACCCCGCAAAAAAGGAAGCATAAAAGCCCATAGCCGACCATCAAAACAATGACACCGGCGCGGCTAAAACTGAAGTTATACCGTTTTTCTCCTTCAATAACGTCTGACATAATAAGGAAATGCGTGATTATACAAAGATGACAAATATAACACGAACTGATGACGTACCATCACATTTGGCAAAGAAATCTATCAATTTGACCGTAATGAGAAGAGCAAAAACACCGTTAAGGCAGCACCGGAAACAAAGATTATCGGCTCAGCTATTTCATGCCAGAATGATGGAGGCATGGCAGGCACAGGTGCTTGCGTAAAAGGAAGTGCGCTGTTTTCAATCATTCCTACGGAAGAACGCGCTATGGTGTCACGCATGATAAAAGTAAAGGGTTGCAATGCTCTTATGTCTGATTCTCTGTTGCGTACAGTTCCACTGCCCATCAGACGTGCTTCTCGAATTAATGAATCAGAACTTGATTGCATCGCAGTGTATGTAATGCCATAATCCAAAAGCGACAAGGAACAAATTATCCGCGCTTTTTCATTGAAAACAACAGCATGGGCAAGAGAAGTAAACATTTTATCAGTAATAAGATACGATGCTTCATGAGGAGTTATTTGCAATGCCAATGAATCGGGCTTCCACTGCTGAACATCGGGCACAATGCTTGCTACGGCTTTCTGTGCTAATGAATCCATAAGCAGAATATTCTTCTGCTGCGAGTAACATGGTATGATGAAGACACAACATAAAAACCCTGTCAATATCAATGCTCTTTTCATCAATTTCATATTATGGGCAATCAAGCAGTCAAAGATTTTTTGATACGTATGAACTCTGCAATCATCTCTTTTTCATTATCGAAACCGGCAGGTCGCACTCGAAAAGGACGGCGACGCACATCCGTTGAAATACTGACAATTTTATACACCCCATTTTCATCACGCCGTTCACGCGCCAAACGAATTCTTTTAATCTGGTTTAGCTGTATTGTTTTTTCTCGGTGACGGCTCCGAAATGTTATGCTGTCGGCAGTAATAATAATCGAGCGACGCATATACAAAGCAAAAAGCAACCCTAATCCTGACATTATAACAAAAGCAAAGAGTAACATCACAAGCGGATCATCAACCGACATGGATAATTCTCCTTCCTGCACAGTACCTTTAAGAATAGCATAAAGAACAAGAGCCACTGCATAAATGGCTATGGATTGCCAATAATAGTTCAATCGCTGCATAAAAATTTTGCCATTGCTCTGATGAGTGTTCATAGTGTCATTATTGGACTAATGAAAGAAATTGTTGTGCTGCTTTTTGTGAAGCGTCCGGTTTTGCCATAGCATGCGCTGCCCGCGACATTGCGCCAAGACGTTCGGTATCATGCAGCAAAGAGAACAGTATTTCCGTAAATTTTTCACGAATATAGCTATCTTCTACCATCAAAGCCGCACCATGTTCTTCCAACACACGTGCATTGTGCCATTGCTCATTATTCGCCGCCGTTGGTAATGGTACTAAAACAGAGGGTTTACCTACATTCATCAACTCGGACACAGTCCCCCCGCCGGCACGAGAAACCACCAAGTCGGCTGCCGCATACATTGTTGCCATATCCTCAATAAATTCATAGATGTGGATATGTGGCGGTACAATGGAAGGTGGGGTAAAATTTCGCCCTGTTTGCCAGATAACTTGCACCCTACTCGGCAAAGTTTCGTCCATAAAACGAAGCATAGCTTGATTCAGTGAGCGCGCACCGAGCGAACCGCCAAACACAAAAACAGTTGGTATTGATTCATCTAAGCCCAAAGCACGGCGAGCTGCCGATTGCTGCGGTAATGATATATTCATCGTATGCCTGACAGGATTACCGAAAGGATACATTCTTTTGTGATAGTCTTCGCTAAAATGGCGACGTGTTTCCTCAAAAGCAAGAATAATGGCATCGGCTTTTTGTGCCAATAAACGATTAGTTTTTCCCGGCACCACATTCGGTTCAAGCAGCATCATAGGAATCTTTAATTGATGGGCTGCCATACCCGCAGGATAGCTGATATATGTTCCCCCGCATAGGACGCCTGCAACATTATGCTCACGCATAAGACGCCGACATTCCAGCAAAGAACCCACAATACGAAAAGGTAACATATATGAATCCAAGGAACGAAGCCCTTTATAGCCGGTCACGCTAATCGGGTAAAAATCATAGCCGAGTTGAGGAATAATCTTAGCTTCAATGCGATGCGGATTGCCAACCCAAAGTACATGCAATGAAGGCACAAGTGCTTGTAATTCTTCGATAACTGCCACCGCGGGAAAAAGATCTCCACCGGTGCCGCCGGCTGCTGCAAGTATGGTGAGAGAATGCGACATTTTCCTCAATAAAGTGATGTTAAAAAAGATTTATAGCAGTGTATCTGCCTCGACCCGAGCAAAATTACCTAAAGTTTGATTATTTTGGCTGTCAATAAATGAAAAAGGAAGTACAGAATGATGATATTTGCCCTCTGTTTGATAATGGGTATCATTGGTGCAATAGATGCTTTGGGACAAACGGCAACGGTAAGAACACGATTGCAAGATGTTGCCCTTGGTAAACTTCAAGATGTGAAAAGAGATGTGCCGGACTTACTGGCGGAGTATCCGAATGATCCGGGTGTGCACTTTTTGCATGCTGTCGTGCTTGACGATGCGGATAAAGCCGTGCCTATTTACACGCGCATTGTGAATGAGCATGGAACAAGCGAATGGGCTGATGACGCTCAATGGCGCATTGTGCAGTATTATGCCCTTAAACGTGATACAAGCCGTGCACGCAGAGAACTCTACAGATACAGAACCAATTATCCACAGTCCGAGTTCTTACTTGCAGCTATGGAAACCGTGCGTGCAACCGTCGGACTCGGCACACAGCAACAAATATCCACCGCTGCGGATTCCAAGCCGCAAGCGGCACTGAAATCGCAACAATCGGCTGTCGCCACACAAAAACCTCAGACCACAAATACCAATAAAACTGCACCGCAATCCTTAAAACCGGATACATATCCTGCGGAAGAGTCCCCCAAAAAGACTGAGGAACCGCCCAAAAAGGTGGAAGAACCAATAAAACCCGTAAAATACAGTTTGCAAGTAGGCAGCTATGCAACAAGAGAAACGGCGGAAGAAATGGTGGAAGAATTTAGAAAAAAACGATTAAGAGCGGCTCTCTTGCAAAAAAATGTCGGTAATGAAAAAGTCTTTGCTGTGATTATCGGTGAGTATCCCAATCGTGAATCAGCCGAAAGAGCAAAAGAAATTGTGCAACGTCAATGCGAATGTGAACCATTTGTCGTTGAAAAATAAAGCTAAAGACAGCCGTCATACTCCTATAATCCAATCAAAGTTATAGCTTATGGCATTATGCGTTCATTGGAACTTATTCATTCTTGACTCACAACACTATGCGATTGCTTCTTTTCATACTTTTTTTCTGTGTGCATACCTTTTCACTGACGGCACAGAATGCCGACAGCACGGACAGTCCCAATACTAAATCAGTATTGTTTAAATCTGCTGTTAAACCTATTGAGTCCATAACTAAAGAAGCGATCGCCGATACAATCACGGCAACAACGATGGAAAAAATTGAGGACTATACGGGTACACCGCGAAATTCAGCGTTTTCGCCCGGGCAAGACAGCAATTATTTCAGATTAAAATCTTTGGGTATTCCTCCGGCGACACTTGCGCAACTCCATGCAAAATTGTTTGCAGCACAATGGAGAGCAATGTTAGAAAGACAATTAAAACCCACATGGGATATTGTTACCGAAAACCTTGACATTCCTTCCGAATATTATTTACCCTCAGGACGCGAACAAGTGCAACGTGAATTTGCCATTATGCAATCGCAATCACGCCCGCAAGGATTACCACAAACACCAAACACAGGTTTACAAATTCCATTTGGTGTTATTGGAGATTTTTTTGGTTTAACAGAGGATTTTTCGCCTGTTCTTAAATATTCAATAGATTATACCACACCCGTTGAAATTGTGATTTTCTCTTCGAATGCAAAATTGGTTGCGATTGTCTTTAAGGGAGTACAACAACCCGGAACATACAAGTTTACATGGAATGGACGCGATGAACGCGGCAGAAGGATGACTCAAGGTGATTATGTTGCCGAAATTCGCATTGGTCAAGAAAAAATTATACGCAAAAGAATTATGTTATAGTCCATTTATCCCCCGAATATATAAAAGCATGGCATTACAGCGACCCACTCAATTATCATCCGTTGAAGAATCGAAAAGCAAAAAAGTAGGATTCAAAGAGCGGTTTATAGCACTCAAAAATCTACCCAAATTATTTTCTTTAGTCTGGGAAATAAGCCCGGCGATGGTGATAAGTACTTTGATATTACGTTTATTACGTGCCTGCATTCCTGTACTATTTATGTATGTCGGTAAATTAATTATTGATGAAATAATCGGGATAGTCAATAATCAGCAAACAATAGCCACTTCGCTTTTATGGTATTATATTGCCCTTGAAGCCGGTATCAGCATTATCGGTGAAATTATCGGACGCGGTATTTCTCTTCTTGATGCTTTATTGGGCGATAAATTTGCTAATGTAACATCGGTAAAACTGATGAACCATGCAGCAACATTAGATTTAGAGCAATTCGAGGATTCCACCATTTATGATAAATTGGAACGCGCCCGTCAGCAAACATTAAGTCGCATGGAGCTGGTTTCCCAAACCTTTACGCAAGCGCAAGACATCATTACATTAGCAATGCTTGCAGCCGCACTTATGGTTTTCAATCCATGGCTTATTGTTATTTTAGCAGCAGCTTTATTACCCTCTTTTATCGGTGAATCTCATTTCAATGCGCAAGGTTATTCGCTCCTCTACAGTTGGACTCCTGAACGACGCTTACTGGATTATTTACGCTTTACCGGTGCGAGTAATGAAACGGCAAAAGAAGTAAAAGTTTTTGGTTTATCAGAATTTTTAACTGATGAATATCGAGTTCGCGCCGAAGAATTTTATGAAAAAAACAAACGATTATCATTGCGGCGGGCAAGCTGGGGAACTCTTACCAACACAATAGGGATGGCAGGATATTACGGTGCATATATTTTACTTGTGTGGCAAACAATTTCCGGATCATTAACGATTGGTGATTTAACATTTCTTGCGGGGTCATTTTCACGTATGCGCGGATTGATGGAAACAATTTTCGGGCGATTTTCTTCCATAGCGCAAAGTGCATTATATCTGCAAGATCTTTTCGATTTTTTTGCTTTACAACCGCATATTATATCTCCTGTGAAAGCGGCACCGTTTCCTCGTCCTATTGCACAAGGATTCGTCTTTGAAAATGTCGGTTTTCGATATCATAATTCTGAAAAGTGGGCTTTACGTAATATTTCTTTTACATTAAAACCGGGTGAGAAATTGGCACTGGTCGGTGAAAATGGAGCAGGAAAAACCACATTAGTAAAATTGTTATCACGGTTATATGACCCGACCGAAGGAAGAATACTGTTAGACGGCGTTGATTTACGAGAATATAATACGGAGCAATTGCGTAAAGAAATCGGCGTTATTTTCCAAGACTTTGTCAAATTTCAACTTACGGCTTCCGATAATATTGCTGTGGGTAATATTGAGCATCGTTATGATGAGCCGAGAATTGAATATGCAGCTCAGAAAAGTTTAGCCGATTCGGTCATCAAAAAATTGCCCGAATTATACAATCAAACTCTTGGCAAACGATTTGCCAAAGGCATAGACTTATCCGGAGGTGAGTGGCAAAAAATTGCGCTTGCCCGTGCATATATGCGTGATGCCCAAGTGCGTATTCTCGATGAGCCGACAGCCGCACTCGATGCCAGAGCCGAGCATGATGTCTTTGAACGATTTACCGGATTAATGGATGGAAAAACCGTTGTGCTTATCTCCCACCGTTTTTCCACAGTACGCATGGCAGATAGAATATTGGTTCTCGAAAATGGTATGATGAAAGAATTAGGCAGCCACGAAGAATTACTGGAACAAGGCGGACATTATGCAGAGTTATTTTCTTTGCAAGCCGCAGGATATAAATAAAGAATATATCATTGTTGAATAATAATAAGTCATATAATTAGTAGTGTTATAATGCAAAAAAGTAAAATTATCCTTATTATTACATTGTTTCTTCTGGGCAAATATCTCCATGCACAGCCATATATTCCCGGGCAAACATATTGGGGAACACGTCAATATATTGAATATCAGCCGGGAAATCTACCATTGATTATATCTGTGCCTCATGGCGGATATGAACAACCATCTGACATCCGCGACCGCCAATGTGAAGGCTGTGCTTATGTGCAAGACGCATTTACACAAGAGTTAGCTCGTACTATCCGTGAAATTTTTGTAAAAGAAACGGGGTGCTATCCATATATGATATATAATCGTATTCATAGAAAAAAACTTGATATGAATCGTGATATTATTATGGCAACAGACAGTAATTCTTCGCTTGATGTTTATTGGCATGAATATCATAATTTTATTGATTCTGCAAAAAAACACATCACATTACATTTTGGTAAAGGATTATTTATTGATCTTCATGGGCATGGTCATACAAAACAAAGAATCGAATATGGGTATTTAGTGTATGATAGTCAATTGCGTGAAAGTGATTCTTTGATGAATACCGCTGCAAGAATACGTGTAAGTTCGATTGAATCTCTTGCCGGAAATAATGCTATGAATACAACACATGCCGAACTAATAAGAGGAAACGAAGCATTGGGGACGCAATTTGCAGAAAGAGGATATCCCGGAGTGCCAAGTAAACAAGACCCTTTCCCCTTAATTGGTGACCCTTACTTTAATGGTGGATATAATACATATTACCACGGTTCATCCCCGGGTGGTACCATAGACGCAATTCAAATGGAATTATATTCTGATATTCGTTTCGACAGCGTGAAGCGCACTCAATTTGCACGCAATTTTGTTGCTGTAGCATTGCAATTTCTGGATCGTCATTATTTTCCCGGTTTTTCAGGAGCGCCATGCAGTATCACCGGTATATATGACAATGCTATCTCCATGCAATCATTCCGCATAGTACCAAACCCTACCTCTACCTTGTGTACTGTTTATTATACTTCATTTATGCATACAGAACTTACTTCATTGACAGTCTATAATATTTTTGGACAACCAGTTTTTCATGAATCTGATATATATAATGGGTATTCGTTTCCTGTACATACATTACCGACAGGGATGTATTCTGTTGTTTTACATAGCCATAACAAAACGCCAATCATAACAACATCTTTGATTGTTCACTAATTATAATTTTTGATAAAACAAAAAAATCTAAAAACTACAATTTTTAGAGCAATTTATGCATACAGTTTTTCATGGTGGATGTAGAGTAAAATATAAAAATGTAGTAGGAAATTTACCCTATTATTTTCCCCTTTATCAGTGACAATGAACTTCAATATTTGCCCATCATTATTACGACTTCTGAAGCAATGAGAGCATGATGTTCCGTAAAACTTTACGAGTACATTTCTATAGATTATTTTCTATGCCTTATTTTTGTATGATGATTGGTGTGGTCAACAATGATTTTTTTTGACCAATTTTTACATAATACACCCCATTTGCTAAATTTTCATTCTCAATAAGGCAATCAACGACTCCCTGCTCTCTTACGACATAATTCACAGGACTAATATATTCACCACATTGATTAATAAGAGATATTGATTCTATATCTTCAGTATCAATATTCACGGAAAATGTGTTACCGACAGGATGAGGGAAAAGTTTATAATCATTGGGTTTATCATCAAAAGAAGCTACTTTTGTTGTGCCGGCATTGATGAGCAAAAGATCTTTTTGTACTTTATTAGGGTTATATCTGTCACAAATGTACAAATCGCGTAAGCCGTCGCCATTGAAATCGGCAGCAATAATCCCCAAAGCATCACGCACATAGTATTCTTCAAACACATCTAAAGTGTTATCAGTAAAATTTCCATTACCATCATTAAAATAACATTTTATATGAGCACCAAAGACATTCGCAAGAAGTAAATCCATATCCTTATCGCCATCCACATCTTCAAAAATCGCATCTATTGTATGATCTTCATCAGCAGGTAATTGTGCTGCCGTTTTATCAGTGAATATTCCGTTACCATTATTGATGAGTAATCTATTTTGTGGATCTTTACCGGGTTTAAATTCAACATTTGCCAAAAATATGTCCATATCTTTATCTCGATCAATGTCGGCAAAGCATATTTTTCTTGTCTCAATATCGAAATCTTTCGGTAAATGTGTTTCTGTGACCTTTGTAAAATAGCCTTGTTCATTACCAATATACAATTCATTGCCATCTTCATTTCCTTCAAACAAATCAAGAATTCCATCGCCGTTTACGTCAACAAAAGCAAGGTCTTGTGTTGTTTTTTCATCAGAGGGCAAACGATTGTTTTCAATAGCAAAATTTCCTTTGCCGTCATTGATAAGAACAGTATTTTTGCCCTTATTGCCTAAAATAATATCAGGGAATCCATCACGATTAATATCTGCTGTAGCAATCGCATTTGCTTCACTGTCAGGTAATATAAAAGGGGCACTTGTAAAGCCGCCTTTTCCGTCCCCCAGATAATATTCATGCACTTTTGTTTTTCCCATGACAATATCGTCTTCACTACAAAAAACCAAATCAACAAATCCATCTCCATTAAAGTCAGCATATGCAATATCCTCACTGTCACGGATAATTTGTGGCAACTTCCCTGCTGTTCCATTCTTAAAATTTCCTTTGCCGTCATTAATAAGAATAGTATTTGCTTGAAATTCATTGGCTAAAACGATATCAAGATCCTTGTCGCCGTCCACATCAACGGCAACGACATCCATACTTTGCCCTTTCGCTCCATTATTAGGTAAATTTGTACTGGCATTGGTAAAAATTTGACCATACGCAGTACTCGAATAACATAAGCATAATGTAATAATGATTGTTTTCATATTCTAAAGCAATTTTTGTTTATAATATATTTCTCTTTTGTTTTTTATTGGGTGGGCTTGAAACGCTCATCACTATACAATGTTACATCTGTCCTCAGTCCTCAAAGACTATTTTAACGTTCCTTTAACATTCTTTAGCTCAATGTGGCGAAATGTTCATAATATTGCCAACTATAGTAAGAATACATGAGCAGAATCTCTCATCTTTACATTATGATATTTGGTGTAAGATTGGTACTTTTGCTCTCAACTTATTAGGTACTTGATTATTGAAAGTCATAATGATGGATAGTACAGCTTCTTCTTCCAAAGGGATAATTGAAGCATATTTTCGTCCGAAGAAATGGGAATATATCGCTGACAAGACAATCTATGACTTTATGGGTATTCGCCTGTATAAATCCTATATGCCTCTTTCGGGAATGACCGAAAAAAAAACGTATCTTACATTAGCTGACTTACAACTCTATGATCGCAAAACTCGCTCTTATGAACTCCGTCATTGGTTGGGTATAGTCGGTACTCTCCTCATTGCTTTGATTCTACCACACTCTTACACTGTGTTTGACTATTGTTTATTGCTGTTTCTGACACTTGTTTTTAATGTCTATCCTATAGCACTTCAACGCCACAACAGAATACGTATTTACCGAACAATCAACATGTTAAAGAACAAATCCGCATAAGACCTTTTGTCGTTAAAGGGGACTTCGTCTCTGTGCTATTATAAAGAAAACCTCATATTATGAATTGATAATATTGCCGTAACATTGGCGATACACTGCCTTGGTAATTTTGTGACTGTTTAGTAAATATGTCGCAAATCGTGTGGGGAAAAAGCGTGAGCGACACACATTAGTTAATTATTATGGAGGAAGCGTAGCCATGAGCCAACGCATTATCAGTTTTTTCATTATCTTCAGTTGTTCAGTCACCGCCGCATTCTCTCAAGATGCTATCATCAGCGGTAAAATCACCGACGGTTCCACAGGCGATATCATGCGCAGCGTGACGGTGGAATTATTAACCAAAGATAAACAAAGCACAAAAAAAGGTGCATATTCCGATGTGACAGGAAAATACACCATTAAAAAAGTGCAGCAAGGTGTCTATTCTTTGCGCTTCCGTTATGTGGGCTATGAAACTAAACTCATTGAAAATGTTGAAGTGCCAACAGGAAAAAATGTCACCGTCAATGTTACATTATCTCCCGAAACTAAGAAAGCCGAAGAAGTTGTTGTGACAGCTCGTGCCAATAAAGAATCCAAAGAAGCTATTTTAGCCCAAAGAAAAAATTCAGCTCAGGTGAGCGATGGTGTCGGACAGGAAGAAATTGCCAAATTACCCGATGGCGATGCCGGTCAAGCATTAAAGCGTATTACAGGAGTTACCGTTGTGGGTGATAAATTTGTGTATGTACGCGGCGTAAGCGAACGCTATAATAATACGACCTTAAACGGTGCTGCTCTTACCTCAACCGAACCCGATAAAAAAGCTTTTGCTTTTGATATGTTCCCTTCGGAATTTTTGCAAAGTGCCAATGTTATTAAATCGTTTACACCCGATATGCCGGGCAATTTTGCAGGTGGTTTGGTGCAATTAAATACCATTGATTTTCCGCAAGGATTTGCTTTTAAAGTAGGTTTATCCTCTGCTTACAATGATAATGTTTCATTAAAAAGCGGTGCATTTCAAACATATTCGGGCGGTGCAACCGATTGGCTTGCCAGCGATGACGGCACGCGTGCTTTGGTGTCGGGGATGCCTTCCACATCCACAGAATTAGATAATTTAATTCGCCGTGCGGGTAATCCCGAAGCAGATAATGGCGCAGCAGCACGTGAATGGATTGCACTTGGCAGATCATTTAATTCCGGCGTATGGAAACAAGATGCAATTGCAGCTCCGGTAAATACAGGCACAAGCATTTCTTACAGTAATTTATTTGATATTGCCGATAATGATTTCGGTATTATTGCTTCGGCTAATTATTCGAATGGCTATAATATTAACCAAATAGGTCGCGCAGGTTTATCCGGTGCAGGTAATGAGCAATATAATTATGCGGGCTCGGTATCCACACGCAGTATGGGATGGGGTGGTTTATTTAATATGGCATATAAACTTGGCGGACATTCCACATTATCCTTTAAAAATATTTACAATCAATCTGCCGATGATGAAGTAGTAGTGTTACAAGGTAATGATTATAATCAAGATCGCGAACGTCGTTTTTACAGTGCTCAATTTGTCGAAAAATCATTGTATTCCGGTCAGGTTGCCGGACAGCATAATTTGCCGGGCGATATTTTAACGGAATGGAATGGCGGCTTTTCTCGCAGCACACGTAATGAACCGGATTTGCGCCGCTTGCGTTATTCACGTCAAAATGACAATGAATTATTTTCTGCTGATGTGCCAAGCGAAACAGCCAAAGGTGACGGTACTGTTGCCGGACGCTTCTTTTCCGATTTAATTGACAATGCTTATACGGCAGGATTGAATATCACCATACCTGTATCCACAGCAAAAATTAAAACAGGGGCTTTACTCGAACGCCGTGACCGTGAATTTGGCGCACGTTCTTTTACCATTATTCAAAGTAAATCTGTTTTCCCCGATGTTGATCCCGAAGGTATTAATCTTACGGCTTCGCCTGATAAATTATTCGATTCGACTAATTTCCGTGCAAATGGCTTAGGTATTGCCGAGGATTCAAAAAAATCCGATCAATATGCGGCTGATGAACAGTTAAATGCCGGCTATGCAATGGTTGATATGCCTTTTAGCATTGGCGATGAGAATTTCCGCATTATTACCGGAGTACGTGTTGAAAATAATACACAACGCTTACCGGCGGTTTATACGGGCGATAATCAATTAATTTCCATTGAAAGAAATACAACAGATATTCTTCCCGCATTAAATCTTATTTGGAAAACATCAGAAAATACGAATGTACGTGTATCGGGTTCACAAACCTTAACTCGTCCCAATTTACGTGAATTTGCGCCATTTGCCTTTTTCGATTTCCAACGTCAAGCACGTGTGCAAGGTAATACGGATTTACAACGCGCACTTATTTGGAATTTCGATGCACGTTATGAATATTTCCCTCGTCCGGGTGAAGTACTTTCTGTCAGTACATTTTATAAAAGCTTCCAAAATGCAATTGAAGAAACAATTTTACCATCAAGCGGCAATCCTGTCTTTTCATTCCAAAATGCTTCCGGCACTGCATTAAATTATGGTATTGAGTTTGAATTAAGAAAACAACTCGGATTTATTGCAGAGGATTTAGAAAATCTCGGCGCATCGGTGAATGTATCATTGATAAATTCAGAAGTGAATGTGCGTCAAGGTAATCTTAATGATACACGTCCTATGTGGGGACAATCACCATATTCGATTAATCTCGGATTATTCTATCAACATCCCGATATAGGCACGCAAGTAAATGTAGGATATAATCGTTCCGGTGAGCGCATTATACAAGTAGGGCTTTTGGGCAGCTATGATTTTGCAAATCCTCATGTTTATGAACAGCCGCGTGATGTTGTTGATATTTCACTTTCTCAGCCAATTATTGCAGGATTAGAAGCACGTTTGGTTGTACGTGATGTACTCAATCAAGAACTTATTTGGTTACAAGGAGGACGTAATGTTGCTTCTAATTTACGCGGTCGCACCCTCAATTTCAGTATCGGATTTAAATTATAATTTTTCATGTTTCATTATTCGGGGCTTTTGTCCATGAAATCATTGATTCTTTTTGCAAGTGCCGTTTTTTCCGTTTTTACGCTTGCTGCTTCGGCACAAAACGGACCTAAAATTACAACACCGGCGGCTAATGCCACTTTAAGCGTGGGGCAATCATACACCATTCGCTGGGATACAACAAATTCACCTCGCGGTACACGCTATTTTATCGAATTTTCTGTTACAGGAGAATCAGGTCCATGGACACGCATCAAACGTCGTGATCCGGTCACACAATTACCCGTGGATTGGGTTCATAATGATTCCGGCACTGCATCAGCGGGTTCAAATCGCGGCAGAGGCGAAGCACGTTTTGCTTTCCGTCCCACCGCAGCAGGCGAAGAATGTTATTTGCGCCTTGTTAATCGTGCAGAACCGACAATTATAGGATTAAGCGATAAATTTTCTATTTCTCCACCGCCGAAACCTATTAATATTGATGAATATTTGCCGCAAAGCATCACAGGTAATGTGACTGTTCCTTATGTGCAAGGAAAAATCTATGGCTTACGCGGTTATACATACATTGAAGACGGTGCAACTTTGACCATTGAACCGGGTGTTGTTATAGTCAGCGACACACCGCGCACAAATTCGGCATTATGTGTCAATCGTGGCGGTAAAATTATTGCTCGCGGCACAAAAGCACGTCCTATCGTTTTCACAAGTTCGGCTCCGGCGGGACAACGTCGCACAGGTGACTGGGGTGGTTTGTTGATATGCGGAAAAGCACGTCTGAATGTCAAAGCAGGTGAAGCAGCTCTCGAAGGCGGCGTCGCATCTGCAACACCCGGACGCGGTTGGTATGGCGGTACTGATGATAATGATAATAGCGGTGTTCTTGAATATGTGCGTATTGAATTTGCGGGTATTGCCGCATTTCCGAATGAAGAACTTAATTCCTTGACTTTAGGCGCAGTTGGTAAAGGCACAACAATTAATCATGTGCAATGTACCTATAATGGTGATGATGCCTTCGAATGGTTTGGTGGCAATGTTGATGCAAAACATCTTATTGCTAATCGTACTGTGGATGATGATTTTGATACCGATTTCGGGTTCAGCGGTCGTATTCAATTTGGTATTGCACAACGCTATCGTGAAATTGCCGACCAAAGCACAAGCCAATGTTTTGAATCAGATAATGATGGTACAGGTACGTATAATTTTCCGCGCACAAGTCCTATTTTCAGTAATATGACCTTAGTCGGACCTATTGACGACACATCACGCAGCAGCGGCACAGGGAATGAACAATGGAGCGCGCAATATGGCTCCGCAGCACAAGTGCGCCGTAATTCTCACATGTCTCTTGTTAATTCCGTTTTTGTCGGCTTCCCAAGAGCGGGCTATGAATTACGCGGTGCACGTACATTAACCGCTGCCTCAAAAGATTCTTTACTTGTACGCAATAATTCATGGTATGGTATTAAAGGAGGCGGATTAAGTGTGCGTCTTGAATCGGGTGAAACTGCCGTTGATGGCATGAATGCAGCATGGTTAGTAAAACCGGAATTTGCTAATTCATTAACAAATGGAACAGGCAATATCAGTGCATATTCACCATTTTCCGGAATTATTGCACGCGATCCCGAAACACCGAATTTTGTGCCGAATGCAACTCTTGGTGCTCCTTCTTTTGCGAATGCAGGAACAGTTTCTTTAGATAATAACTTTTTTGAAAGAGTGAATTATCGCGGTGCTTTTGATATTAATGTTCAAGAACGCTGGGATTTACCGTGGGCTAATTATAATCCCGTCAATACAGTATATCCGCAAGTTTTCACAAGCGTTAATGATGCGGAAATTCCTTCACTTGACATGGTTGATTTGCGTGTTATGCCGAACCCTGCATCAGAATCAGCCACAGTGCGTTTTTCCGTACCCACACAAACGGTAGTTTCTGTGGATATTTACACAATGGTTGGCACAAAAGTGATGACAATACTTGAAAATTACACAACAAATACGAATGGTATTTTCGATATTCCTGTTAGTGTTTCCTCATTGCCGATTGGCACATATTCTGTGCAAATTCGCAGTGAACAAGGTACAGCATCGCAAATGCTTACAATAGTGAAATAATTTTTCCACTCCATACCCCACACGGAAAAAGAAAGCGTATTTCTTCGGAGATACGCTTTTTTTTTATGGGAATTTTAAACAATTCAATCATTCTGCCCATATCCGGCTTTGTTTATTTTGCACTTACCGATTCACGACAGTTAAGGAATTGGAATTAAATCCCAACGGGATGAGATGATAAAAAAAAACAATCCCAAAAAAATTCCCATCTTGAGGGGTGGCAGACGCAGTCTGACGGGGTGAATGAATGTATTGATTGAAATTTGCCCCTCTTTTTTCTCCCCGACGGCGAGAATTTTATTATGCCTTCCCCGCGGGGAAGGACGGGATGGGGCAAAAAAAACAAACATTTTATTTCTATTATCATCTCATCCCGTGCGGGATGTTTTAATCATAATTCATCCTGCATTTATTTTCGAGAATAATGACTGAATACAATCCTGTTAATCCTATAATCTCTGCAATCCTGTTCTGACAACTACCTCAAATGAAGTGATAACGACCCCGATTGATGCGATGCCGAGCCCGAGTGAAGCGGTGCCGAGCCCGAGTGAAGCGGTGCCGAGCTCAATTGAAGCGATAATGACCCCGAGTGAAGCGGTGCCGAGCTCAAATGAAGTGATAACGACCCCGATTGAAGCGATAATGACCCTGATTGATGCGATGACGACCCCGATTGATGCGATGACGTCGCCGATTGATGAGCATCGAGAGCCCTTGTAGTCGCATCGAGACCCCTCGTAGTCGCATCGAGACCCCTCGTAGTCGCATCAAGAGCCCTCGTAGTCGCATCGAGACCCCTCGTAGTCGCGTCGAGACCCCTCGTAGTCGCGTCGAGAGTCCTCGTAGTCGCGTCGAGACCCCTCGTAATCCTGTCAATTGGCTAAAAATTGGCGTTTTTTGGCAAAAAAAGGGGAAAGCTGAGGTAAAAACTTGCGTTGTCAGTGCAATGTACAGCGACGAGAAGACAGCATGCTTTTATTTTATATTATTGACAGCATATCTTATCCAAAAGGTGGAAGTCTAATGATATCAGAGAAAAAGCGTGCAGAGGATTAACAAAGTTTCGTAGTTTTGTGGAAATTGTTTTTTATGGTGATAACATGGTCAGTAATTATTAACCCTTTGGTATGGCGCAAGCGGGTATCGGACATAGTAGTTGTAATAGGAGTGACCAAGAAAAAATCTATAAAGCATTGACAAATAATGGAGTAAATATTATGAGGTATGAATTGTTGTTATTGGTATTTGCTACTATAGCATTTTGTCCAAAATCACTTTTGAGTAATGATTCTCTTTTTTATGATAAAATAATTCGCGAAAAAGTAACAAATGTAATAGATCTCACCTATGCTTATTTCGAATTAGAATCCATTCATGAGAGTGATAAATTCTATGAGAAAGGAAATATTGTATCTCGACTGAATAATCTTTCTTATGATAAAAGAGATTCTACATACAGATACGTAATCGAAATAAATGAAGTAAAAGATGTAAATTTTTCTTGTCTGCCTAAGAGATTTAAGGCTTACGAATTTAGATACTTAAATGAAATACAAATTTTAGTTAATCGCTATGGTAAAGTTAATGGGAAAATCGCCAATATAGGTAAGCATTGGATAAATGAGGGTATGCACATGCTACATAATGTGTACGAACGAAACCTCGACAGCAATAGTAAATATGATGTTCGTTTGTTGAAACATACTCCGAGAAATTTAGTATTGGTTGATACTCTCGATAAATCTGTTATCATTGCATCTAACCTTTATTTTGCTGATGATTTAGATTTCCTTCTGAAAGATTCGACTATATTAAGTGATATTGAGTGTTATATTAAATTACACTTTTACACATACAGACCAACTGATATTGTTGTTGTAGATAATCAGAATGCCTTGTTTTATTCGGAATTATATAAAAAGAAAATTGAGGTGTTCTTTAGTAGTTATGTAAACAAATACCCAAATGTGCCTAAGCCTTCTGTAGAGCATTACTACGATGGCAGTAGAATTCTAAAATAGCTGCTTCAAATACGCAAGGATGGCAACTTCTTTTGAAGCCACACAAACAGATTCTGTATCTAAGATATTGATGCAAGGAATTTTTCGTTCCGAAGAAATATGTTAAATAAATGAAGTAGTCTTTGAAGCATAAAGGAATAGATTGTTTTGTAATACACACAAGATATTAATAAAACCAGTACCATATATTTTTTATTATTGTGAATCTATATACATTACCATTGTAAGCGAGCCAAGATAATTAAGATAAGCATAACTACCTTGTCTATGAATAATGTATTTGAAAGAGAATGTAGATTATAGAAGGCTATAAAGATACTTTAACTCTCTTCGCCGCACAAATCAGATATTTCTGAGAGAAGTATTTCTATGCTTTTTGCTGTTTCGGCATATATTGTTTGAATATTATTGAGTGCGGTTGCCGGATCGGGTATATGGTAATGAATATGGTGTGTGGCTTGGGGAATATATGGCAAATGTTCACGGGCATAATTGCATAATGTTATGACGGTGTCAAAGTTGTGATGAGCAAATGTTTCGATAGATTTCGAATAGAGTATTGATGTGTCTGCATTGTAATTCTGTTGCAAAGTAATAATTGTTTCTTTTCGTATCGGTTCGGGTGCAATACCTGCGCTGAAGGGTTGCCATTGCAATGGATAGAGTGCACGGCATAATGCTTCCGCTATTTGGCTACGACAAGAATTTCCTATGCAAATAAAAAGTATTTTTTTCATTTATTGTGATTGTAAATACGACAATGCCTCATCGGCTAAATAAAATGATCCCGCAATAATACATGGCTCATGTGTGTTGCGAGCTTTTTGCACAGCTTCGGCAACGGATGTACAATCATGAATATCGGTAAATCCCACAGATTGGGCTGCTTCATGCAATAAAGAAAGTGGCAAAGCTCTTTCCACTTTAGGAACGCATAAAAAGACACTTTTACAAATCGGGCGAATATTATTGAGCATTTCTATAGCTTTTTTATCTGACATTGCGGCAAATACCAGATTCCATGTCGGTTCTTTACCGAAACATCGCTCTAAAGTAAGACGCAAGGCGGTCATGCCGGAAGAATTATGCCCCACATCGAGCACTAAGCGTGGATTTTCTTGCAATAATTGCACACGTCCTGTTAAGCCGGTGAGTGCATGGATATTGATAAGACCTTCGCGTACTGCTTTTTCCGATACGGGCAATTCTTTGATAATAAGTCGTAGGGTATAGAGTGCTGTCAATATATTGCGGCTTTGATGTTCGCCGATGAGTGCAGATCGCAAATCTTTGAGTTCACCCATAGGTGCTGTCACATGAACGGACATTGTCATGTCGGTGCGATATTCGGTGCTTTTGGCTGTCCAATCATCATCAGGGAAATAGGCAATGGTGTCGGCTGCGGCAGCTTTTCTTTCAAAAACAGGGCGCAAATTTTGGCGCGGCTCACCTATGACGGCGGGCACTTTATATTTGATGATGCCTGCTTTTTCTTCAGCGATAGATGTTAAACTTGTTCCCAAAAAATCGGTGTGGTCATAATCAATGGAAGTAATCACAGAAACCAGAGGATGAAGCACATTTGTGGCATCTAAGCGTCCTCCCATGCCTGTTTCAATGATGGCAATATCTACTTTTTTTTGCGCAAAGTACTGAAATGCCATAGCAGTAGTAATTTCAAAAAATGTAGTTTTGGTTTTTTCCGCATTTGCAATCATTGGCGCAGCAAGATCAATAATCTCTTCATCGGTGATGGGCACACCATTGATACGAATACGTTCACGAAAGTGTCGAACATGCGGGGATGTATATAAACCGACGCGATAGCCTGCTGCACTGAGTATGGCTGCAAGGATAGAACAAACGCTGCCTTTGCCATTCGTTCCGGCAACATGGATGCTCGGAAATTTTGTGTGTGGTCTGCCCGATTGTTGCATAAGTTCTTCTATGCGCTCTAAGCCGGGTTTGATGCCGTGCCGATGTAATGCGAACATCCGTGTAAGAACTGTATCAATGGTTTGTGGTGTTTCTTGTTGCATTGTAAACCGCTTTCTTTGAATAATTTTGTTATTATTGCGCATAATAACATGGTAAATATAGGAAGAAATTTATGGAAAAACATGAAATAAGGGCATTGGCTAAAGCAATTGTCCATGAAATGAATAGCGAACATTCGGCAGAGTTAGCCCCTAAATGGGAAGGAGCAAGCGTTTTTGTTGTGCCTAAAGATACATCGCTCAAGGATCATAAAATCCCCTTAGATAAACTGATGCATAAAATTGTGATGATGCGCGATAATTTGAGGGTGCTCGAACAACAAATCAATGCGCATACGATATTGTCCGAAGGAGAAAAAGTAAAATTGCAGGGCTATATTACGAAATGCTATGGCTCTATGACTTCATTTAATTTTTTGTTTTATCAAGATGAAGATAAATTTTAGGCAGCTATTATACTTTTTTTCCCTGTATTATACGACCGTCTTGGCATGGTAAAGAGCTTAGGATAATCAGACAATTTGTCTATTCATTCTGATTCGCTTTATATCCGCATATCCCATCATTATTTCTTCATGGTGATGAATGCTATGATAAAGAGAGACGATTCGCTTTGTGTTTATCCTTTTGAGTATTTCTAAGGGTATAAAAAAAACCCGGACTGTGGTGCTATCCGGGTCGTTTGTGTGTGAATGTGGTGATAGGTGTTTATACTACACTGTCAGACAATTGCATTTAATTGCGCTTCCAGATAATGACGGTGTCGCCATCAATAATGGTATCGCCCACATTATCGCGATCATCATCCCAATCCCAATTTGTATCGCAGTCGCCGTCCCAAGTTGTGTCGCGACCGCCGCCATGTCCGCCGCCATCTCCGGGATCCCATGGATCAATCGGAAGATCTTGGCAACTGATAAGAAAAAGAACTGCAAAAGCTGCGCTTGCTGTGGCAAGCCGAGAAAGTAGTGTTTTCATTGGTGAACTACCCTGTAAGTAAGTGAATAAAAAAGTGGCAAAAGAGCCGTGTACAATACCAATAACACAACCATTGCGGGAACGTTGCAATGCAGATGAACAAAAACAATGATGCGATTATCTTCTGTTTATCAAGTGAAAGAAAAATAACAGTTTAGCGATATTTGTTTTTTTGCGAAGTGTGTTTGAGCATATCAAATTGGGTATTTTCCTAAGAGAACAAAGTCCTCAAAAAAGTGTATCTATGCTTGCACATTCTTACCATTTGACAGAAAACCTGTATTTTGCTATCTATAATTAACGGACATCAATAACACAATAGGAAAACTGTAGAGTATGGACACACAAACAATTAGCGGTTCGCCCTCATTCGACAGAGATAAACCGCCAGCCTTTACATTAGGTATTGAGGAAGAATACATGATTCTTGACCCTCAAACTTTTGATTTGCGCTCACATATCAACATTGAACTTATCTCAAAAGGTCGAATGCTTCTTCATGAGCATGTGAAACCCGAAATGCACGGTTCCATGTTAGAAATCGGGACGGGAGTATGCAAGAATGCACGAGAAGCCCGTTTTGAGCTGACGAAGTTACGTTCCATCATTTGGCATCTGGCACGCACGAATAATTTAACGTTCGGCGCTGCGAGCACTCACCCTTTTGCACGGTGGCAAGATCAGGAAATTTATCCTGATGAGCGTTACAAAATTCTTGTGGAAGATATGCAGGTATTGGCGCGCTCTCTTCTCATTTTCGGTATGCACATTCATATCGGCATCGAAGACCGCGAATTACAGATTCAGATTATGCACGAGATGCGCTATTTTCTGCCTCATGTTCTGGCAATTACGACCAATTCACCGTTTTGGATGGGTGAAAATACAGGATTAAAATCGTATCGCTCGAAGGTATTTGACCGTTTCCCGCGCACGAATTTGCCTTATGAATTTGCAAGCTGGTCAGAATATGAAAATTATGTGAATTTCCTTATCAAAACCAATTGCATAGATAATGCAAAAAAAATATGGTGGGATATTCGTCCTCATCCGCATTTCCCGACATTGGAAGTACGTATTTGCGATTTACCGATGCGTGTGGATGAAACAATTGCCATTGCGGCATTATGCCAAGCGATTGCAGCAAAATTATATTCGCTCTACAAAAAAAATCTGAGCTTCCGTCGCTATCCTCGTGCATTAATTATGGAAAATAAATGGCGTGCCGTGCGCTATGGCTTAGACGGTAAATTAATTGATTTTGGTAAGCAGCGTGAATATCCCGCACGGGAGTTAGTGAGAGAATTAATAGAATTTGTTGATGATGTACTTGATGATCTCGGCTCACGTAAAGAAGTGGAATATATTTACCAAATTCTCGAAATGGGCAGCGGTGCCGACAGGCAATTGCGTGTATTCAATGAAACGGGCGATATGCGTGAAGTAGTGAAATATATTCACAAAGAAACAACACTCGGATTATTTGAAGATGCTTCGCCGTATTTGCCGGATATTCATACACCATCACCCGATGCGATTGCCGAAAAATTAACATCCCTTACGCCCCCGAAAATTATATAAGAATAGTATGCCCGATCGTAAAAACATCGGGCTTCTTTTTTTTGTCCATTTTTCCTACTGTTATGCAACAATCCATACCTTCCTTTTCGACACTTGCCGAACTGTTTTACAATACTGTTTCGGCTTATGAACACAATAAAGATAAATTCGCATATATGCGAAAAATTAATGATACATATCATGGTATAACATTTGCCGAAGTACGTGATATGGTGGAAAAATTTGCTGTCGGTTTACTTGATTTGGGAATAAAAAAAGGCGACCGCGTCGGTATTATTTCCGAAAACCGTTTAGAGTGGATTATTGCTGATGTAGCATGTGCCGTCACGGGAATAATTGATGTCCCCGTATTTCCGACCTTAACGGCAAAACAATGCGAATATGTATTTAATAATTGTTCCGCTTCAGCAATTATTGTCAGTAATTCATTTCAATTGGGAAAAATACTCGCTCATCAGCATGAATTATCTCACATACGTCATATTATTACGATGAATGATGATGCTAAAGGTAATCATCCATTTGTCAAATCCATGAATGATATAATGATTCTCGGTGAAAAGATAGCGGATATGCAGTCACGTCACCGTCTTGTACAAGAGCAAGCGGCAGCAATTCGTGCCGACGATATTATGACACTTATTTATACCAGCGGCACGACAGGTCATCCCAAAGGTGTGGTGCTGACCCATGGAAATATTGCTTCGAATGTGATGAGTTGTACCGGTTGTTATACCATTACATCTGATGATACAATGTTGTCCTATTTACCGCTATGTCATTCCTATGAGCGTGTTGCCGGTTATTTATTACCATTAGCCAAAGGTGCTACGGTAGCATTTGCCGAGTCCATAGAAAAAGTAGCCGCAAATATCAATGAAGTGCGCCCTACATTAATGACAAGTGTGCCACGATTATTTGAAAGAATACAAACACGTATAGTCCATCAGATGGCAAAAGAAAAACCCGCAAAACAAAAAATATTTGCATGGGCATTACAGGTGGGAACGATATGGATACGGAATAAAATGGCAGGCAAATCATCATTGATAAATTCAATGCAATACAAAATCGCTGATGCTCTTGTGTTTTCCAAAATTCGTGAACGCATGGGTGGAAAAATTCGCACATTTGTTTCCGGCGGAGCTGCCTTGAAAAATGATACAGCCGAATTTTTTCTTATGCAGGGATTGACAATATTGGAAGGATATGGATTGACCGAAGCGTCGCCCGTACTTACGGTAAACAGACCTGATTCCATTGAAATCGGTACTGTCGGTAAACCATTGCCTAATGTCGAGATACGATTGTCGGCAGAAGGGGAAATTCAAGCTCGTGGGGCTAATATTATGCGCGGTTATTGGAATGATGAGCAAGCCACCAAAGAAACAATGACGGATGATGGTTGGTTAAAAACAGGTGATGTGGGAATATGGACACAAAAGGGCAATTTAAAAATTACTGATAGAATTAAACATTTATTCGTGTCAAGCGGTGGAAAAAATATTGCTCCCACGCCCATAGAAAATCTTATTTGTCATAGCGCATTAATCGAACAATGTGTGCTCATAGGAGAAAATCGCCCTTATTGCACGGCACTCATTGCTCCCAATAGTGATGAATTAATGCATTATGCCGAAAAACAAGGAATAGTGTTTAATACGGTAGAAGAATTAGTGCAAAAACCGGAAATTATTCGTTTATTCCATCGCGATATTGATCATTGGCAAAAAGATTTAGCTAAATATGAACGAATCAGAAAATTTACGATTCTCCCGCGTTTACTGACTGTAGAGGACGGAGAATTGACACCCAAAATGAGCATAAAACGTAAGGTGGTAGAAGAAAAATACCGCGAGACTATAGAAAAAATGTATGCTAACAGTGATATTGGAGAATAAAGTATGAAAAGACGTAATTTCCTTTTTGCTGCCGTAGCGGGTTTATCGAGTATATCTTTTATTGATCTATGGTCATTTGTCTCGGGTGGAAAAACAGTAAAAAATGCTAAACCTATACCTCCTTTTACACAAGAAAATATATCGAAAAAAGCATTGCGATTTTTTATTATCGGTGATTGGGGTGCCGGTGGGATTTTTCAAAAAAGAGTGGCGGAAGCTATGGTCACACAAGCGCAAAAACATAAGCCCTTATATATCATCAGTACGGGCGATAATATTTATCCCGACGGTGTGGAATCCGCCGATGATACTCAATGGAAAACTAAATTTGAAATGATGTATAATCATGAATCCATAGCCGTGCCGTGGTATGCCGTTCTTGGTAATCATGATTATCGAAATAATCCCGATGCACAAATTGAATATCATGCAAAAAATCCGCGATGGAATATGCCTGCACGGTATTATTCATGGTCGGCTTCATCAAATATTGACTATTTTATGCTTGACACACAAATGATAATGCAAAAAAAAGCCAATGAGCAAATTGTATGGTTTGAAAAAGCAATCTCACAATCAAAAGCACTCTGGAAAATAGTCGTCGGGCATCATCCCATGCGTTCGTATGGTCATTATGGCGATTCGCACAATCTTTTGCGCGATATTAAACCGATAATGGAAAAATACGGTGCGAAATTATATCTGTGTGGTCATGACCATGATATTCAATGGATAAAAAATCCTGCGGATACATTTACTTGCTTAGTATCAGGTGCAGGTGGCGGAGCACGCGATACCGCTTATGGTGATCATACAGTTTTTGCTGCAACGAATGGCGGATTTATATCTATGGATATTGAGAATATGACGGCATATATTTCTTGCATTAATGCACGCGGTGAAGTGGTATTCTATCAAAAAATTACTGCATAATGGCAGTGGAAAATTGTATCATTAGTAGTGGTGAGTAAAAAATGTATGGCAGGTTTTCCCCAATAAAGATTATGATATACATTTCAATCTATGGTATGAGATAATTATTCGCAAAACAAAATATTGTATTTTTGAAAAGAAGCGTGCGCACTGTCTGCCACTTCTGTAATTACCCTAAAGGAATAAATATGAAATCACTCCTCATACTGTGTATGCTTTTGTCTGCACAGACACTATACAGTCAAAGTATAGAGCTATTTGATATAGATACAACTAATTTCCCTACGATGAAGGCGAAGTTTTATGCCTTTGATGCACAGGACAATCAAGTGCGCCCAAGTGTATCGGAGCTATCACTCGAGGAAAATGGTACAGCGCGGACGATAATAAATATAAATTGCCCGCCACCTGTGCCGCTGAAGGCGGTATCTGTTGCAATGAGTATTGATGTGTCGGGTTCGATGCGTTATACAGGTTTTGGCGATGTGCCCGTAGAACTTGGAAAAACAACAGCAAGCGAACTATGTAAAAATATAGTAATGCCTCCATCCGAATTTGCTTTGCAAACATGTGATCATCGGGCAATGATTATTCAAGACTTTACCACACAACGCTCCAAAATACTTGATGGTATTACTCCTATAAGAGCCGTAGGAGGTAATGACTTTGTTGAGCATTTATTGAATACCCTCACAGGACTACTACACATTGCAAAAACGGGCAAACATAAACGTGTTGCTGTACTCTATACAGATGCATGGTGGTATGCTTTGTCCTCATCCGAATTACAACAATGCATACAGTTATGTAAAGAACATGCTATAGAATTTTATGCCGTCATTTACAGTCGTCCTGAAGCCGAACCGAATGGCATTAAGCAATCACTTCAAGCATTAGCTGTTGCGACAGGCGGCATTCTCTATGATGGTATCACATCAGAGAAAGCTGCGAAGGATATTGCGATCAGAATACAGAAAATCGCTCAAGGCGGCTCACCCTGCACCATCGAATGGCAGAGCGCTGTATCCTGTAAGGTAGAAAAAACCAATGTTGAGTTAGAATGGCAAAGTCAATCGGCAAAAACTTCGTATCAATCACCTCAATCAACCATAGTGAAGTTGGAATTTAATCCGAAAAGTATAAAATTTACCGACCCGCAAGTAGGTGTAAAAACCGAACAAAAAGTAATAGTAACAGCAAGAAATGCAGACTTTTCGATAACGAATATTACAAGCAATAATGGTGGTTTTGATATCACTCCGAAGAATTTTACTTTGCCCAACGGACAGAGTAGAGAACTAACGGTAAGCTATACACCTGCAGATAGTGGATTCAATTATTGTAGATTTGAGATTGAGAATACTCTCTGTCAAACTCAATTTTTTGCAAGTGGTGGCTGGAAAGGTAAGAAACCATTGATACAGACCCTCAAACTCATACACCCCAACGGTGGTGAAGTATTTGTGGCGGGTAGTGATACGGTGATAACATGGGAAGGCGTAGGACCTGATGAGCCCGTGAAATTGGAATATAGTACCAATAATGGAACAAACTGGGTTACTTTATCGGAGAGTGCAATCGGTTTGAGCTATAAATGGCGAGTACCACGAACAGCGAGTAGTCAGTGCTTGGCACGGGTAACAGCGGCTGCGAAAAGTGGAGCAGAAAATGGAATGGTACTCATCCCTGCCGGCATCTTTCAAATGGGTAATACAGGAGCATATGGTGGCGATTCGGATGAAGAGCCGGTGCGTGATATTACTATCAGCCGAGATTTTCTGATGAGCGCGTATGAAATCACCCAGAAAGAATACGAGGAAGTCATGGGAACAAATCCGAGTTATTTTAAGGGTGAGAACTTACCTGTAGAGAGTGTAAGTTCGTATGATGCCGTTGAGTATTGCAATAAGCTCTCGGAGCGAGAGGGCTTAGAGAAGAGTTATATCGGAAGCGGAGTAAGTATCGTATGCGATTGGAATGCCAACGGCTACCGTTTGCCTACCGAAGCGGAATGGGAATATGCGGCAAAATCAGGCACAACAACGGACTTTTATAATGGTGATTTAACGAATGCGGGCGGCTGCACGCCGATAAATGCAAACTTGGATAACATAGGATGGTATTGTGGAAATGCAAACGATAAAACCCAAGAAGTAGGCAAAAAAGTACCGAATGCTTTTGGCTTATATGATATGAGCGGTAATGTCTTGGAATGGTGTTGGGATTGGTTTGCTTCTTACACTAGTTCATCGGAAACTGACCCTAAGGGACCTACTACGGGCTCTGACCGTGTGATCCGTGGCGGCAGTTGGTCCGACAGTGCGTATCGCTGTCGTAGTGCGGATCGCCTCGCCGACAAAGCCTTTCGCAGGTATTTCAACATAGGTTTTCGTGTTGTTCGACCCAAGTAACATTGGATTTCCGTCCTTCCTTTTAAGCAAAGGGCAAGCGAATGAAAAATGTGGTACATCTTAGTAAGATTATCACTAAAAGACCTTATCAAATTTAATAAAACATCCATCCGAAGCTTTGCAATCTTAGGAAGAGCGTTGTAAGAAATGAACTACATTATTTAATTCAAAATAGGATTCAATCTATGAAAAAATATTTGATATTATTGTTAACTTTTATATCAATTGTTAGCGTTGCAAGAAGTCAAACTCAATCCGACATTTCCGATGCGGTTTGGTCAATAGTTTTACCTTTGCCTGCTTCGCAAAATGTGGATATGCGTCAATGCCTTGTGGGCAGCAGTAAAGATTCTGTTGTCATTAATTTTGTGCGTAATATCGGTTCATGGAAATTTAGGGTAGATAGTATATATTTTCGCGGTGCTGATTCCAATGCTTTTCGACTTGTTGCCGGTGTGCCTCCATATAGTGTAGCAGCGAATAAAAATTATTATGGTGAAATACGTTTTGCGCCAAAACGTGTCGGAATTCATAATGCAGACATTGTGATTATTACTCAAACAGATACATTAATTCAACAAATCACGGGCGAAGGTATTCAACCACAATTGGCAATAGCCGAAAAATTTATTGATTTTGGTAAAGTAGGTGTAGGTAGTCGTAAAGATAGTTTGAACTGTGCGACAATACGAAATATAGGAACAGTGCCAATCACTATTATTCGTACCTCCTACGGTTTGCCGAATGATAAAGATTTTTCCACCATTACGGGTAATACTTCTTTTGTACTTGATCCGGGAGTACCCCATTTAATGGATTTACGCTTTTCTCCATCGGATAGCGGCAGAACAAGCGGCACATTAGAATTTCATTATAATGGTCTTGGCAGCCCTGCAATTATTCAATTATTCGGCGAAGGAAGAAAAAAACCACAAATAACACATATTGCCCCTGTCTTTAAGGATTTACTTTGCGAACAAGAATTCACAGATTCCATCAAGATAAAAAATGATGGTGCAATGAATTTAATTATCTCCGATATTCAAATAAATGGTGCAAATAAAGATGATTTTATTATAACTCAAAAACTACCTTTTGTCATAGAGCCATGGAAAGTATATGCCCTTCCTGTACTGTTTAAACCTCAAAATACAGGTATAAAAACTGCATCATTGTCACTTAGTTCAAATGCTGAAAATAGTGGACAACTGACTATTCCCATAACAGGTAAAAAAGATGCGGTGTCATTTACTTGCAGCAAACAGGAGTTAGATTTTGGTAATGTGGCATTTAATGCGCAACCCTTCATGGAATTTGAACTTGTCAATACGGGCAATATTGCAACAACGTATGAAATAAGTTGCCCATCAACGATGACATTATCAGAAACTAATGTGTCTCTTTCTTCTTTAGGTAGTAAAATTCTGAGAGTAGAATATAAAGGCAGTGCAACAGCAACTGATATTACCGGAGATATTATAGTCAGAGAAATGAATTGTCAACAAGAAATTACCGTGAAACTCGCAGGTACAGTATTTAGCGCATTTGCTTCATTGCAATCTCCAAATAGAAGTGGTTATGCAGGCGAAGAAATAGAGATACCGATACAATTAATATCACAAGAGAATATAGCACAATCGGGTATCACAAGTATAGACATGGAACTGAGCTTTAATCCTACTTTATTATCGCCGATAGGATATACAGTAGAAATAATCAATGATACACTCGGAAAAATCAGCATGAAAAATATACCAATCATTGCTGAAAGTGGTAAAATATTACACACGATTCATTGTATAGTCGGTCTTGGTAATGCAGAACAATGTTCATTGGATTTATCCAATCTGACACTTTATGGCGGCACAGCAAATATAAATATTGTCAATGGTAAATTTACATTACTTGGTATATGTGAAGAGGGTGGCACACGATTAATAAATCCGGGAAAAGCCACATCATTAATGCGCATTCATCCGAATCCGAGTAAAGGAATTCTGAGTGTTGATCTTGAATTAATCGAACAAGGTTTGACAAAAGTACGGATAATGGATATGCAAGGCAATGTGATGGTAGAGCGAGAACTTATTGATGCTATCGGTTCAACAACAGTACTATTTGATATGGAAAAATATGGCGCGGGTGTGTATTATATCGAAGTGCGCACGCCGACAATTGTTCGCAAAGAAAAAATAATGATTGAAAAATAATGATAGGAATAAATATGAAATCACTCCTCATCCTGTGTATGCTTTTGTCTGCACAGACATTGTACAGCCAAAGTATAGAGCTCTTTGACATTGATGCAAGTAATTTTCCTACGATGAAGGCGAAGTTTGTTGCTGTTGATGCACAAAGGAAGCAACAATCTCCGAATATCGGTGATATGACGCTCAAGGAAAATGGTGAACTTTGCACTATCACCAATATAACTTGTCCACCGCCAAAACAGCGAGTACTTTCTGTTTGTATTATGGTGGATACATATAAATACATTGATATAGCTCGTTTGGGGACACAGCGACTAATCGGTTTTTTGGATATGCCACAAGAAGATGAAGTAGCCGTCACGTATATGGAGGGCAGGGCAGCAATATGGCAAGATTTTACGAAAGATAAGGACAAAGCACTTGCGAAAGTACAAAGCATCCCGCCGGCACCGGGAGTGGATGTGAATACGATGTTTTATTCTGATTATACGGGGGGTATCCCGATGATAAAAGATCGTTCATCGGAAAAGAAGGTATTAATCTTGGTGAGTGATTTGCATTGTCCGAACTTAAATATAGATGAAGCAAAAGTCATAGCTGATGCAAAGAAATATAATATTTCGATATATACGGTATTATTGGGCACAACGGATTATACTAAACTTTTTAGTCGCATAGCAGCAGGTACATCCGGAAAAGTATTTGAGAATGTAAAAAATGCACAGCAAATAGAGAATGTTTTTGATAAGATTGCAATTAGAGAGAATAGTGAGCCATGTACGATTGAATGGCAAGCACAACCGACTTGCACACCACTTAAAGAAATAGAGCTTGCTTGGCAAAATCAACAAAGTCTGAATCAATACACGGTATCCTTGTCGAAGTTATCATCATTACAAATAACTTCTTCTTTTATAGGATTTGGAAAAAGGATACCAAATATAAGTTATGATACGACAATTACTGTAACAGCACGCAATGCCGATTTTACGATAATGGGAGTGGAGAGAAAATTTGGTTCAGCAGATTTTACCATAGTGAATACGAATTTCCCTTTGCTTATTCCGAAAGATGAAAGTAGAACAATTACTATACGTTTTGCACCAGAAGATTCGAGTTTAAATTATGCAAGTTTTGAAATAAGCACGGATAAATGCCCTGCCTTTTTTAGCGCAAATGGAGGTTTCCTCGGAAAAAAAGCCAAACTAACTACGCTCAAACTTATACATCCGAATGGCGGAGAAAAATTTGTGGCGGGTAGTGATACTCTTATTACTTGGACAGGGATTTCACCCACAGATACTGTACGTTTGGACTATAGCATAGATGGTGGAAAGATATGGAAAACAATTACAGAAAACGCTGTTGGTTTGCAGTATCATTGGAAGAATATACCGTTACCGACAAGTACTCAATGTTTGATACGTGTGATACAAATATCAACAAACTCAAAGGACAGTGTTCGAACGCTGACGGGTCATGCTTCCATTGTTCGGAGCGTCGCATTTAGCCCCGATGGCAGGAAGATTGCTTCGGGGGGGTGGGATAATACCATCAAAATCTGGGATGCAAGTACGGGTACACTCGTTCAAACGCTTACGGGTCATACAGGTTGGGTTCATAGTGTCGCATTTAGCCCCGATGGCAGAACGCTTGCTTCAGGGAGTGGAATTGGAGAGGCATCCATCAAAATCTGGGATATCAGTATGGGAAAAGAACTTCAAACGCTTACGGGGCATAATGATGTGGTGTACAGCGTTGCATTTAGCCCCGATGGGAGCAGACTTGCTTCGGGGAGTAAAGATGAAACCATCAAAATCTGGGATGCAAGTACGGGAGAAGAACTTCGAACGCTGACGGAGCATGATGGTGATGTTCCGAGCGTTGCCTACAGCACTGACGGCAGCACGCTTGCTTCTGGGAGTGGGGACGCAAGCATCAAAATCTGGAAAGCAAGTACGGGAGTATTCCTTCGTACGCTGCTGACCGGACATAATACAGGCCGGGTTAGTACCGTCACATTTAGCCCCGATGGCAGCACGCTTGCTTCAGGGGGTGAGGATGGAACCATCAGAATCTGGGATGCAAGTACGGGAGCAGAACTTCCTGCGTTTACTGGGAATACTGCTTGGGTTTATAGCGTCGCATTTAGCCCCGATGGCAGCACGCTTGCTTCGGGGAGTAGGGATAAGACCATCAAAATCTGGGATGCAAATACGGGAGCAGAACTTCGAACGCTGACGGGCCATACGGGTTCGGTTTTGAGCGTCGCCTATAGCCCCGATGGCAGCAGGATTGCTTCTGGGAGTGAAGATAACACCATCAAAATTTGGGAAATTGAATCTGTACTTCAAGGAGATCAATCGGACGCTGTTTTTTCTATTATTGCGCCTGTTGCAGTGTTGGAAAAAAGAAATATAAATATGGGAAAAGTGCTTGTCGGCTCCTCCAAAGATACAATGGTCACGGCAGTGCTGTGCAATAAAGGTGATGCCGTTCTTCATGTTTTGGGTGTGGATGTCACCAATGGCGATAAAAATGAATTTATTGTTCCTCGTGGTGCCGGAGAATTTTATTTAGAGCCGAATACACCGGATAATTGTCGAGCTATGATGTTTGCTTTTATGCCTAATCGAGTCGGTAAACGCACAGCACAAATAACCATTCGCACGACAATTGGTGATTTTATTGATTCGATAGAAATCACGGGCGAAGGTATTCAACCACAATTGGCAATAGCCGAAAAATTTATTGATTTTGGTATTGTGGGATTAGGTAGTCGTAAAGATAGTTTGAAATGTGCGACAATACGAAATATAGGAACAGTGCCAATTACTATTATTCGCACCTCCTACGGTTTACCGAATGATAAAGATTTTTCCACCATTACGGGTAATACTTCTTTTGTACTTAATCCGGGACCACCACAATTAATGGATTTACGCTTTTCTCCATCAGATAGCGGCAGAACAAGCGGCACATTAGAATTTCATTATAATGGTCTTGGCAGTCCTGCGATTATTCAATTATTTGGCGAAGGTAGAAAAAAACCACAAATAACACATATTACCCCTGTCTTTAAGGATTTACTTTGCGAACAAGAATTCACAGATTCCATCAAAATAAAAAATGATGGTGCGATGAATTTGATTATCTCCGATATTCAAATAAATGGTGCAAATAAAGATGATTTTATTGTAAATCAAAAACTACCTTTTGTTATAGAGCCATGGAAAGTGTATGCCCTTCCTATACTGTTTAAACCTCAAAGTACGGGTATAAAAACTGCATCATTGTCACTTAGTTCAAATGCTGAAAATAGTGGACAACTTACTATTCCCATAACAGGTAAAAAAGATGCGGTGTCATTTACTTGCAGCAAACAGGAATTAGATTTTGGTAATATATCATTTAATGCCCAACCCTTCATGGAATTTGAACTTGTCAATACGGGCAATATTGCAACAACGTATGAAGTAAGTTGCCCATCAACGATGACATTATCAGAAACCAATGTGTCTCTTTCTCCTTTAGGTAGTAAAATTCTGAGAGTAGAATATAAAGGCAGTGCGACAGCAACAGATATTACCGGAGATATTATAGTCAGAGAAATGAATTGTCAACAAGAAATTACCGTGAAACTCGCAGGTACAGTATTTAGCGCATTTGCTTCTTTACAATCCCCAAATAGAAGTGGTTATGCAGGTGAAGAAATAGAAATACCGATACAATTAACATCACAAGAGAATATAGCACAATCGGGTATCACAAGTATAGACATGGAACTGAGTTTTAATCCTACTTTATTATCGCCGATAGGATATAGTGTAGAAATTATCAATGATACACTCGGAAAAATCAGCATGAAAAATATACCAATCATTGCTGAAAGTGGTAAAATATTACATAGCATTCGTTGTATAGTCGGTCTTGGTAATGCAGAACAATGTTCATTGGATTTATCCAATCTGACTCTTTATGGCGGCACAGCAAATATAAATATTGTCAATGGCAAATTCACATTACTTGGTATATGTGAAGAGGGCGGCACACGATTAATAAATCCGGGAAAAGCCACATCCTTGATGCGCATTCATCCGAATCCGAGTAAAGGAATTATGAGTGTTGATCTTGAATTAATCGAACAAGGTTTGACAAAAGTACGTATAATGGATATACAAGGCAATGTGATGGTAGAGCGAGAACTTATTGATGCTATCGGTTCAACAACAGTACTATTTGACATGGAAAAATATGGTGCGGGTGTGTATTATATCGAAGTGCGCACGCCGACAATTATTCGCAAAGAAAAAATTATGATTGAAAAATAAAAATAATAGGAATAAATATGAAATCACTCCTCATCCTGTGTCTGCTTTTGTCTGCACAGACATTGTACAGCCAATCTTTGTCACTTTTTGACATTGATGCAAGTAATTTTCCTGTCATGAGAGCAAAATTTTATGCTTTGGATAGTAATGGTAATCAAATACGTCCTGAATCTAAAGATCTTATACTCAAGGAAAATGGTGTAGAACGAAAGGAAAAGAGTATTTCATGTCCCGCACTGAAGACGCCTCAAGCATTATCTTCTGTTCTTGTAATTGATGTCAGTGGTTCTATGCAAGGTTTAAATATAACACTTGCCAAAGCTGCTGCCATTGCATGGGTAAACGGATTACCCCTTGGCAAAAGTGAATGTGCAATAGCAAGTTTTGATCATAGTAATTACCTGAATCAGGATTTCACGACGAACCGCGCCAAACTGCTTGGAGCAATAAACCCTCTTCAGCCACAAGGCGGTACGGATTATGACATGGCACTTCTGAATCCAATGGCAGGTGGCTTATTAGTGAGCAAAAATGGAAAACATCAAAAAGTGATTGTATTTCTGACTGATGGTCAGGGATCTAATCCGCAGATTAATGCAATCGTAGGTGAAGCCAATCAGCAAAATTGCATCATCTACTGTGTTACTCTTGGTATGTCCGCACCGCAAAGTTTGAAAGCTATTGCCGCAGGCACGGGCGGTCAGGTATTCGAAAATGTAACGAGTGTACAAGAAGCCGAAGATGTGTATAGAAAGATATTACAAGCAGTTCAAGGTAGTGAGCCATGTGAGATAATATGGCAGAGTAGGATTTCTTGTCAGGCGGGAAATACGAATGTGGAGTTGCAATGGCAAGCACAGAAGGCAACAGATAGCTATCAATCACCACAATCAACCATTGCAAAGTTGGAATTTAATCCGAAAAGTATAAAATTTGCCGACCCACAAGTAGGTGTAAGAACGGAGCAGAAAATAACCGTAACAGCAAGGAATGCCGATTTTAATATCACGAATATAACGAGCAATAATGGTGGTTTTGACATCACTCCGAAGAATTTCATATTGCCCAACGGTCAAAGTATAGAACTAACGGTAAGCTATACACCTGCAGATAGTGGATTTAATTACTGTAGGTTTGAGATTGAGAATACTCTCTGTCAAACTCGATTGTATGCGAGTGGCGGATGGAAAGGTAAGAAGCCATTGATACAGACGCTCAAACTCATACACCCCAACGGTGGTGAAGTCTTTGTTGCGGGTAGTGATACAGTGATAACGTGGGAAGGAATAAGCCCTGATGAGCCGGTGAAATTGGAATACAGTACCAATAATGGAACAAAATGGCTTACTCTATCGGAGAGTGCAATCGGCTTGAGCTATAATTGGCGAGTACCACGAATAGCGAGTACTCAGTGCTTGGCTCGCGTAACAGCGGCGGCGAAGAGTGGATCTGAAAATGGAATGGTACCCATCCCTGCGGGAACGTTTCAGATGGGAAATATAGGCACAAATGGTGGTTCGGATGAAACGCCGCTACGAAGCGTCACCATCAGCCGAGATTTTCTGATGAGTGCGTATGAAATCACCCAGAAACAATATGAGGAAGTCATGGGAACAAATCCGAGTAATTTTAAGGGTGATTCTCTACCGGTTGAGACAGTGAGCTGGTATGAAGCCGTTGAGTATTGCAATAAGCTGAGCGAAATTGAGGGTTTAGATAAGTGTTATAGTGGTATAGTATGCGATTGGGATGCCACCGGCTACCGTTTGCCAACAGAAGCGGAGTGGGAATATGCGGCAAAGGCAGGCACAACAACAGATTTTTATAATGGTGATTTAACGAATCAGGACTGCACGCCCATAGATGCAAACTTGGACAGTATTGGTTGGTATTGCGGAAATGCATACTCTAAAACCCAAGAAGTAGGCAAAAAAGCACCGAATGATTTTGGCTTATATGATATGAGCGGTAATGTATGGGAATGGTGCTGGGATTGGTATGCTAACTACACTAGTACACCGGAAACTGACCCTAAGGGACCTACTAAGGGACCTACTACGGGCTCTGACCGCGTGATTCGCGGCGGCAGTGGGAAAGACTATGCGTTCAACTGTCGTAGTGCGAATCGCGACTACTACTATGTTAATAACAGGAGTCTCAACTTAGGTTTTCGTGTTGTTACAGTTGCAAGAAGTCAAACTCAATCCGACATTTCCGATGCGGTTTGGTCAATAGTCTTGCCTTTGCCTGCCTCGCAAAATGTGGATATGCGTCAATGCCTTGTAGGCAGCAGTAAAGATTCTGTAGTTACAGATTTTGTGCGCAATATTGGTTCATGGAAATTTAGAGTAGATAGTATCTATTTCCGAGGTGCTGATGCCAATGCTTTTCGACTTGTTTCCGGTGTACCGTCATATAGTGTAGCAGCGAATAATCATCATTTTGCAGAATTTCGATTTATTCCGCAAAAAATAGGTGTTCACAATGCAGACATTGTGATTATTACTCAAACTGATACTCTTGTGCAAACGATAACGGGTATTGGTATAGCACCGCAATTACAAATTATGACAACAATAATAGATTTTGGTAAAGTTGAAATTGGAGATGAAAAAATAATCAGTGATACTGTTGTTCTCAAAAATATAAGTACTACCTCAATAGATATTATTGACACAAAACAATTATCACCGGATATTGAGCAATTTTCTGTTCTTTCCGGCGATGGTGGATTTACTCTGTCGCCACAAGAAGAAAGAAAAGTAACATTACGCTTTAAGCCCAAATATGGAGGTAGAACATCCGGTAGAATCGGCTTTGAATATAATGGCACAGGTTCACCGGCAATTGCACAATTATTTGGAACGGGTATTGGCGGTATTATTACTGTACCTGATGATTCAGGGTATGCCGGTGAGAGAAAAATATTACGTATAATGATGAATAATGTTAAACCCGCAGGTATTGCTTCCATAGCACCAAAGTATGAAGCGACATTACGATTTCAGAATACAATAATGGCTTCAATGATGGGAGTGAACACTATAAAAAATGATTCAAATTATGTGACAATACAAGGTACAATAGGTACTAATGCAGAATTAGCACAAATTCCAATCATAGTGGGTTTAGGTAATGTTACGGAAACGAATATTGATATAGTGCAATTCCGTTTACTTGATGAAAATGGTAAATATGTTGATTATGATTTTGAAACGCAATCAGGCAAATTTACATTACTTGGTATATGTGAAGAGGGCGGTACACGATTAATAAATCCGGGAAAAGCCACATCCTTGATGCGCATTCATCCGAATCCGAGTAAAGGAATTATGAGTGTTGATCTTGAATTAATCGAACAAGGTTTGACAAAAGTACGGATAATTGATATACAAGGTAATGTGATGGTAGAGCGAGAACTTATTGATGCTATCGGTTCAACAACAGTTATATTTGACATGGAAAAATATGGCGCGGGTGTGTATTATATCGAAGTGCGCACGCCGACAATTGTTCGTAAAGAAAAAATAATGATTGAAAAATAATAATGATAGGAAAAAATATGAAAAAAATGATGATGATTCTGTTGTTGCTCCCTTGTTTATTGTATGCACAACAAGAACCGAGAAATCGTTATGGTATTATTGCAGGATATTCCCTTAATACACATACTTCTGATTTTAAACGATTACCGGATTGCCCCAGTTGCTCTCCCGGATATAAAGAAGGAAGCGGAAGCGGACTCTATGGCGGCATCATGATGGATATACCATTATCCGCAGGATTATTTCTTTCAGGAAGACTCGCATATCATGATATGAGCGGTACATTGCGCAGTACAGAAAAGACCACCATTATTGTGGGAGGTATTTCAACCGATGGTGCTTTTGAGCATACATTGGAATCCACGCTTGGTATCATTGGTTTTGAGCCGTCAATAGGTATGACATTATTTGATAATATTCGAGGTAATATTGGATTTACTGCATCATATTTATTGACAAAAGAGTATGCACAAGTAGAAACCATTGTTCAACCTGCTGAATTTGGAACTTTTCTTAATCCTGATGGCACAGACAGCCGTTCACGTCAACGTAATGTTTTTTCCGGCACATTACAAGAAGCAAATACCTTGTTATTATTCGCCCCCGTTATATCTTTATCCTATCTTATGCCTTTGAATAAAGAGGAAACATTTTATTTACAACCGGAACTTCGTTATTCTTTAGGTTTGAGTAATATAGTCAATGATCAATTGGTAAATTCATGGAAAGTACATGCGCTTGCATTTGGTATAGGGCTTTCTTATTCACCGCGCTCCACACCACCGAAGCAAGAAAAATATTTTAAAGACTATAGGATTGATACTGTACGTGTGGAAAAAGAGATTGCGGCAAATTCATATAGTCGTGGTATGGAAAAACAATCAATCGAAACATCGGAAAATGATGCAGAAATTCTGAACACAACAATAGTCCGCCGTATTGATACTCTTTTCATCAAAAAAAATTATGCTCTTCAAGGAAGCATTATTGCACTTGGCATTGATGCAGCGGGCAATGAAGTGCAAAATCCTCAATTCATCATCGAGGAATATATCTCCAATAGATTAGATCCGCTTCTTCCTTATATCTTTTTTGATGATAATTCCGATATTTTGCCTCAGCGATATTCACAATTACAAAAAAATCAAACTTCAGCTTTTTCTATTGATGGATTGTATCGCTCAACGACCTTAGAATTATATTATCATTTGCTGAATATTATCGGTAAGCGTATGACAGAACAGACAAAAGCAACAATGACGCTTGTCGGGTGTAATGCCGATCAGGGTGCCGAAAAAGGCAATGAGGAATTGTCAAAAAACAGAGCTTCTACAGTAAAAAATTATTTGGTAAATGTTTGGAATATTGATGAAAGCCGAATACAAATTCAATCGCGTACTTTGCCGCAAAAAGCATCCACACCGCTTAATGAACCGGATAAAATAGCTGAAAATCGAAGAGTAGAGATATATTCGGATAATCCAAAAATTATGGAGCCGATATTTATTGAGAAAATAGATAGAAGTGCAAATCCTCCTACTGCACGTTTTAAAATTTCTGCACAAACGGATGCTCCTTTAGTGTCGTGGAAGGTTCAATCATATCAGAAAGTTCAAACACAATATACATTCACACAAATAGGTACGGCTCCCATGCCCTCTTACATTGATTGGGTTTTGGCGCAAGATCAAAAAACAATTCCTCAGTCTGAAGAAAAACTCATAAGTGAATTATTCATTGAAGATAGCAAAGGTAACGTAAAAAATATTAAAGCCAATGATCTGAATATTACAGTCAAAACAATACAGGAAAAACGCATAGAAAAACAAGGTGATTATGAAATTGAGAGATTCAGCTTAATATTATTTGATTTTGATAAATCATCTATCGAAGGAAATAATAAAGGAATAATTGATTTTATTAAAGGACGTATAAAAGAAAATTCGCAGATAGAAATTCTTGGATATACGGACCGAACGGGAAGTGTTGATTATAATCAAAAACTCTCATTGTCACGTGCATCTTCCGTTAAGCAGGCACTTGCAAAAAATGATGCTGTTGTTAAGGGTGTAGGAAATGCAGAATTACTCTTTAATAATGATATTCCCGAAGGTAGATTTTATTGTCGTACTGTCAATATTGTTGTTAAAACACCGGTTCAATAATGGTATCAGCTAATTATTTTGCTCTGAATAATAAAGATTAAGGGCTGCTTTTTGTAATGAGCAATGGTAAGGAGTGTATAAACCAAAAAATCTACGAAGATATGTGTATGATGGATACGCACACTAAAATATTTCAAGCAATATTGCGGACTTCCTTTGCTCGTAGGCATACGATATTATGGTAAAGTTTCGTATCTTTAGATACCAAATGTTTTTAAGGTACAGTAATGAACACACAAACAAGAATGAATGATATTGCGGTGCGTCTTGCGGGATTATTACCGTTTGAGTATGTTGCGGATAAACAGTATGTGATAGTGAGCGAAGCTTTACGCGAAGCTTTGAAGCTACAATATTCTGAGATTCAATTTTCGGAATTTAAGCAACTTTTTACTCCTTTATCAGCACGATTATTGGAAGAATCGTTTTCAATTCCGGAAAATCAACCCCATTCTTTACAACTTGTCTTACAAAACCGACAAACGCTTATACTCAACTATGCAAAAGAGGGTACATCTCTTGTCGGTTATATTATTCTTCATGACTTTACGCATTATTCCCTCAACACACCATGCTGCACAAAACCGAGAATAGAAGATTATGGAGAGTTGTTCCGTACCTTAGGGCAGATAGTGTGGGTAATGTCGCCCGACATGTCTTCATTATTGTATGTGAGTGATGCCGTTATTGATACTTTGGGCTATACGCCGGATGAATTGTATCATAATTTCGATTTCTTATTCGGCTGTATAGTACCCGAAGATAAAGATGGATTAGCCAAAGTAATGTCAGAGATTCCCAATGAAGGGATTTCAAATTTTATGTACAGAATTTTCCACAAATCCGGAAAAATTCAGTGGTTGAAAATGGATGCATGGGCAGAAAAAAATCTTGTTGGAGAAACTATCGTGTTACGTGGGATTATGCAAGATATTACCAATGAAAAAAACAATGAAAAACTTATTGAAATACAGAGAGATACTTTCCGTGATTTGACTATAAATGTTCCGGGTGTTATTTATCAATGGTATGAAAAAAGTAATGGCGATTATGGTTTTACGTTTGTAAGTCCCAAACTAAAAGAAATATTTGACATAGAATCCGATGAAATGAATGTTGTTGCAGAACGTATTCACCCCGACGATAAAGAACGATGGCGAGAAAGCATAGAAGAATCGAAAAGAAATCATACATCGTGGAATTTTGAAGGAAGACTATTATATCCGGACGGCAGTATTAAATGGTGGCAAGGAAAATCCGTTATATTTCGTCGTAATGACGAAGAAATAGTGTATAATGGGATTATGCTTGATATCACCGAAAAAGTTAAAAATTTGGAATTTGTAGAGCAACAACAAAGAAAATTAGAGAGTATTCGGCTTGGTGCAAATATAGGAACATGGGAATTGGATATTGCTTCGGGTAAAACTGTTTGGAGCGATGAAGTCTATGCGATTCATGAAGTTCCCTTTGATTTTGATCATAATGCCGTCAATGGTATAGAATTTTATCATCCTGATTATCGCCCTTTTATTTCTGAAGCTATTCAAAAGACTATAAATGAAGGTTTACCTTTTGATGTTGTGTGTATGTTTATTACTGCAAAAGGTAATCATAGATGGGTGCGAAGTACCGGCAAACGTATTGGCGATAAAGTGATAGGAAGTTTTCAAGATATTACGGATATTCAAGAGCGTGAGTTAATGTTTGAAGGCATTTTCAATTCTACTATCTCATTGCTTGGCTTCTTGAATACTAATGGTATTCTTTTAGAAGTAAATAATACCGCGCTTACATTAAGTGGTATTGAAAGAAACGATGTTGTCGGCACATATTTTTGGGATTTTCCTTGGTGGCAAATTTCTGAGCAAACTCGTCAAGAACTGATATCACAATTCAAAAAAGCAGTTGCAGGCGAACAAGTAGTTTATGAAGTGGAAATTGCGATTGCAGATAATCGTACATCAACAATTATATTTAGTTTAAGACCTATATTTGATGAGCAAGGCAAAGTTGTCTATGTTATTCCCGAAGGTCGTCCCGTTGATGATGTCGTGGAAGCCAGAGATCGCTTTAAATCTGTGCTTGAAGGCACAAATGTAGGTACATGGGAATGGAATATACAAACAGGTGAAACAATATTTAATGAACGTTGGGCTGAAATTATCGGTTATACACTTGAGGAATTGTCCCCAATATCTATTGAGACATGGATAAAGTTCGGACATCCTGAGGATTTAGAAAAATCCGGTGAATTATTACGACAGCATTTTGAAGGCGAAAAAGATTATTATGAATGCGAAGCACGAATGAAGCATAAAAATGGGCAATGGATATGGGTATTGGATCGTGGTAAGGTATCTAAATGGACAGCCGACGGTAAACCTTTACTTATGTCCGGCACACATCAAGATGTCACGGAAAGAAAGCAATATCAGAGCGAACTGATTTCGGCAAAAAGTGCAGCAGAAAAAGCAAATTTGGCAAAAAGTATTTTCTTGTCTAATATGTCCCATGAATTGCGCACGCCGTTAAATGCAATCCTTGGCTTTGCGCAAATACTTCTTGCAGATAAATCATTGTTGCCGAAACACTCTGAATATATACGCACAATGTATCAAAGTGGCGTGCATTTACTGCGAATTTTGAATGATATACTTGATATTTCAAAAATTGAAGCCGGTAAAATGATATTGGAATATGTGGAGTTTTCTGTCTATGACTTAATTCGTGATATTGAAAGTATGTTCCAAATTTCATGTAAACAAAAAAAAATTCAATGTAAGGTCAATATTCAAAAAGATCTGCCCTCCAGATTTTTTGGTGATGAAAAGCGGTTGCGTCAAGTATTGGTTAATCTGATTGGCAATGCCGTAAAATTTACGGAACATGGCATTGTTTCTTTACAACTTGAATTTCAACAGCTCAATGAACAAAAATATGCACTTCATTTTTCCATTAAAGACACAGGAAAGGGAATTCCTAAAGATCAAATACCGCTCATCACGCAACCATTTTATCAGATTGATGCTTTGAGTAATGAAGGTACCGGTTTGGGTTTATCTATTTGTACACAGATTTTACAAATGATGAATTCGAGTTTACTTATTGAAAGCGAAGAAGGCATTGGCTCTATATTTTCATTTACTGTGATTTTACAAGCAATGCACAGTAAAGTTCCTACGCAAGATGTCTATACTGTGGAATCGCATAAATTCAAAGATAAATATCCGCAATTGCCTACGATTATTATTGCCGATGATGTGGAGAGTAATCGCTTTTTCTTAACATCATTGTTAAAAAGTAAGGGATATATTTGTTATCAAGCTGAAAACGGTGCAGACGCTTTCGCTATGTTCATGACCTATAAGCCCAAAGAAATACTCTTGGATATTGTGATGCCGATCATGGATGGTGTGGAATGTGCAAAAAAAATCAGAGAATATTGTGCAAATAATGATATTGCACAGCCATTCATCACAGCCGTTACTGCGGGAATTATTGGCGCCTTACCTCAAGAAGCCGACAATGATTATAGCGTTTTTGATGCGATAATTCACAAACCCATAGATGTGAAAGAACTTTGGACATTGTTACAAAATAATTCTATTAATTATTCCGGTAATTTTGGAACCTCATCTGTGCAACAACTATTAATCCCTGTTACTCCAATGGATTATGATGAATTTTTGGTGCTTCGTCAATCACCATATTTTTCAGAAGATATTGCGGAGTCTATAGAGTTTCAAGAATTTGAAGATTGCATACGACTCATAGAAAACCTTCATATACCGGATGATGCCCCCGACAAACAATTATGGATGAAGGTCATTGATTATGCAAAAAATCAAGATGCTTTTTTCTTTGTGAAACTTTCAGCTTTATTTATGAAGGAATAGTAAAAAAAAGGCACATTACCATTATATGGCAATGCGCCTTTTAAATGAATACAGCGATTGTTCTATAGTTTACTGATGTGCTTTTTGTAAGAACTGTATGAAATTTTCTTGATTTGCATCATACGGTGTTTTTGCTATGAGTTTTTCGTCGGGTGTTACTATGACATAAAGAGGTAATTCCACGGAACCATAGCGTTCTTCTTGCATTTGTTGATTGATCTTATCTTGCGGCACATTACGACGATCGGTAAATAAGCGGACTTTAATCATTTTTTCTAATTCTGCCTGCACTTCCTTGCGCGGGAACATATTTTTTTCCATCCAACGGCAATTTGTGCATGATACGCCGGTAAAGTCAATGAAAAGTGGTTTGCCCGTTTTTTTTGATTCTGCGATTGCTTCCTCATAATTTTCTAACCATCCGTCATGGGTGGCAGTATTTGTTGTTGCTATACTACTGCTTGCTGTTGCGATGGGTTGATTCGTTGCTTCCACATAGACAAATGGCTCTAAAATACCGACAGAATTTCCTTGCATACCACCGATAATAAAAAATGTCACGGTAGCAAAAATTAATGCAAATGTTGCTCTTGGTGAGCCAACAAATTGTAAAGGAGAATCCAATTTTAATCTATAGACACCAAGTATATAGAGCGTGATGAGAATACAGCATCCTGCCCATATTGCCAATACTGCTTCACGGGAAATAATTCCCCATCCCAGAACACTGTCTGTGCGAGCAAAATAGCTCACGGCAAAAGCAATTTCCACAAAACCGAAAACGACTTTAATATTATTCATCCAACCGCCAGCACGGGGTAATTTTGTTAAAAGGGTTGGCACTAAAGCAAGTAAAAAGAATGGTAAGGCAAAAACCGCAGAATACACAATCATTGCGACAATGGGCTTGAACCATTCACCCCCCGCAGCCATCATACTGGTAGTATTGACAAAAGGAACGGTACATGTAAAAGAAGTCATGGAAAATACCATACCCATAATGGCAGAAGCACCGTAGCCGCTTTTTTCATTCGATTTTTTATTGAGAGAGTTTATCCAGCTCGAAGGCAATTGTATTTCATACGCTCCGAAAAGATTAAATGAGATAACAAGAAATAATGCAGCCAAAAATAAATTAAGCCATGGATTCGATGCAATATCACGTCCGGCGGAAGCTCCGAAAAATATGGCGACTACAACGCCAAAAATGACAAATGTTGCCATAATTCCCAAAGCATAGACTATGGAATCAATAACAGGTTTTGTATGTTCTTTTTCTGCTCTTTTGGTGAAAAATGATACAGTAATAGGTATCATCGGATATACACATGGCATTACCCAAGATAATACTCCCAAGCCGAAAGCGCTTAATAATAAGGTAGCCCATGAAGTATCAGCCGGTTGTTCATTGGTTGATTCTGTAGCTTGTTGAGGCATTATTTTTGTTGTACTTTTTTCTTTTTCTGTCATTGGGCTTTCTGATATGGCTGCTACCGCTTGTGTATCTGCTGTGGTGGCGGTATTCGCAGCATCGGGATTATCAAGAACGGTCAAAGCCACGGTGCCGATATAATCATCGGGAGGTATGCAACTTGCTGTATCGCATAATTGCATGGAAGAAATAATTTTTATCTGATATGTACCCGGTTTGGTTGTTGGTTTTACGAGCAAGGGAATCTCGAAAGTCACCATCCCTTCATAGGATTCCGTTTCCATTTCAAAACCGGCATCATAGTGCTTTTTTCCTTTGGGATCTTTGATAGTGCCATCAAATTGGACGATGTTCTTGGGTTCTATGGAAAACAAGGTAGTGCTTGGACCGATGCCGTCCGCATTCAATTGTTCGCGTTGCGGATATGTATGCCAGTGTTTATCCAATTTCAAGATAAACTTTGCCGATGCTTTTTCACCTGCTTTTACCGAAAGTGAGGTCGGATTCATCGTCACTGAGGCGTGACGTTTTCTTTCTATTGCCGATGCGGTCATTGTAGAGACAATCACACATACCAGCATGACACTATACCATAAACGATTCATATCTGTAAAACGATTAAATGATTATTATTCAACGAAAAACCATGACGGATAAGCAAGCTCCATAAGTGGAGATTATCCATAGTCTGTTCAAAAATAGTGCTTAATTGTACTATGAAGCAAAAAACAGTGCTTTTAGTCAATCAATGGTTCGATGTGTCGGCGAAGTTCCGTGTATGGCATACTGCCGCTTTGTCGCCATTGTTGTTTGCCGTTTTTGAATAAGAGTAAGGTGGGGATGGAGCTAATACCGAAATGTTGTGCAATGGCGGGTTTTTCATCAATATTGACTTTGATAACGGTGAGCTTGCCCGAAAAATCCTTTGCTATCTGCTTGAGTGTGGGTGCAAGAGCATGACATGGTCCGCACCACTCTGCCCAAAAATCTATGAGCACAGGTTGTGTATGAGTCTGTAGCAAGTCATGTAATGAGGGCGGCAAAGTCGTTTCCATAGTATTACAAAATTGTTGATAGCTGTGACAAGCGTTCTGCTGCTTTATGCAGAGTGTCATCTTGTTTGCAAAAGCAAAAACGTAAAAGTCGGTTTCCTATTTCGGGAGTATGATAAAAGGTTTCCGGTGGAATAGCTGCCACACCAAGTTCTGTTATCAACTTTTTAGCAAACATCGTGCTTGGCAATGTGGTCACGCCCGATATATCGCATAGAATAAAATAGCTTCCGGCAGGTTTTTGAGGTTGTAAGCCATATTGCTCCAATACCGAGAAGAGATAATCACGTTTTTTTTGTAAATCAAGGGCGAATTCACGATACAATGTATCATCGGCACTTAAGCCCGCGGCGGCTGCATATTGAAAAGGAGTAGCACTGGCAAATACGACAAATTGATGAATGCTGCGTAGTGCTTTTTGAAATTCTGCCGACCCTATTGCCCAGCCGATTTTCCATCCTGTGGCGGTAAATGTTTTGCCCATACTGCTTATGCGCACTGTTTTGTCGGTCATTGACGCTAATTTTTGCATTGGTACATGGGTTATACCATCATAGACGCAATGCTCATAGACCTCATCACAAATGGCAATAGTATGATATTCATTGCATAATTCCGCAATAAATTGTAATTCCTGTAAAGAAAAAACCGTTCCTGTCGGATTATGGGGTGTATTGATAATTATTGCTTTTGTTTTGGGCGAAAATGCCTGCGCTAATTCCATTGGATTAAAGCTGAAATATGGTGCATGAAGTGTCACTGCAATGGGAATTCCGCCTGCCATACGAATAGCAGGACAATACGAATCATAATAGGGTTGAAATACGATGACCTCATCGCCGGGATTGATAATCGCTAATAATGAGCAAAATAATGCTTCTGTGGCACCGGAAGTAACGGTAATCTCATCATCGGGATCGAACGATAATCCATACCAATGTTCGGAATGACGGGCAATAGCATGGCGCAATATTCTTTCACCGCTGCCAATGGCATATTGATTTTTTCCTTGAACTATTGCTTCTATGGCGCTTTGTTTCATAAAATCCGGTGTGTCATAATCGGGGAAGCCCTGTCCTAAATTTACGGCATCATGCTTCCGTGCAAGCATACTGATTTCCGAGAATATGGATGTGCCCATGCCTTGGGTTCGTGAAGCAAAAGTAGGTTTCATAGTTATGTATGGAAAAAATGTCAAAAACCGGAACGAACAAAATTCAGATTGCAAATTACATATTTATGCAGAAATATATGCGGGAAGAGTGGTGTTTTTTTTGTTGATGTGATGTACACAGTGCCGAGTAAAAAATGATTTTATCTGCTGTATAGGTTTTGTATAGGTCGGTTTTTTGTAAGTCATTGACATATATATATTCGACATCATACTTGTGCATATAATCGTATAACCGATAGCATTATACGTATGGTATAGATTTTATACGTATGGTATAGATTTTATATAGGTCGGTTTTTCAAGCAGTTGGAATACTTCCACTCAATGTGAAAAAAACTTTTGGCATTGTTTGGAGATATGAAGCAAAAAGTGTATTTTAGCACCCACAAAAATGACCACGGCTCTTAGAGTGCCATTATACACGTCCGAAACTGTATAAATCCCGCGCTTTACCACCGTAGTTGTATTCATATTTTTCACATTTTTAAAGGAGTTCTTTTATGAACACTTCAGTTCTTCCTTCTCGTACGCGCGAGAAACTCGGGGGGGGGGGTAAACCTTCTCCGCAATGTGAGCATATCTGTCATTATGCTCATTGCTCTTTTGTTGCCTTCACGTTCAATGGCACAACAAACATTATGTAATTCTTGTCCGCCGGACAATATTGGTATATGGCCCGGCTTGCCATGGATCAATCATGGATGTGTGGACTTTCCTATTACAGTGCAAGGAGTTACCTGTATGTGGCGTGTTTGCTATTGTTATCGTACTTCGGGCATTGTAAGCCCAAATGAGTTTACGGAAGTGTATATTTGTTCTGCACAAACATTAGTTCCCTGTGAGCTCGAACTCACACCAACGGACATGATAACAATAGGTGGTAGAGAACTATTAAGGCAGAATCCTGCCGGAAATCTTCCCTGTCCTCCCTGTCCGCCGGCACAAACAAATTATAGAGTATATTGGACAAGTTGCAAACATGAAACTACCGGTTTATTCTGTAATAGCTTGGATGCTTTATGCGGTGAAGAATTTAAGATTTGCTGCGATCCATTAACAGGTGCTCGCTATACACTGTTTACAGGTAATGTTCAGATAGGTGGTACTTGCCCGACCGGTTGCAAGCAAGAATGTCCATAAAAATACCTTTACTATTTATACCGTCATAATTGAAAATTATGACGGTAATTATTTTTTAATACAACACTATATGAAAAATGTACTTTATTCATGGTTTGCGGTGATTATATGTATATATTCTTCGCTGCAATTATCTGCGCAAGAGTTTTCTGAAAAAAATATCCTTTCAGATTTTACAACTTGTTGTGCAATAAATGATTCATGCTATTATGTAGGTGGTTTATACGGGGCATTATTACAAAGTACAGATTATGGTAATTCATGGAATTCTATACATATACCTTACACGATTACCCATATAAAAACACTCGATTTTTTTGATAATAATCAAGGAATTCTTGGTGATGTTAATGGTAATATTGCCCTCACATTTGATGGAGGTAAAGAATGGGCAGTGCAAAAGATTGGTGATTCCACAATTCATGCAGTGCAATGGCTCAATGCACAATCCATTATTGTACTGTCAGCCAATGGAAAACTCTATTATACTGAGAATAGTGGAAATACATGGAATACCGTATTTTCTATTTCAGGATTGCATTGTAATACTTTTTATACAACCAATGATGCTTGGTATATACTTGCGGACAAAGGTAAGATTTTTCGCAGTTCCAATAATGGCAAAGCATGGGATACAGTCATATCCGGTCCTGACTATGCACAATTTCTTTCTATGAGCTTTATTAATGATAATGATGGAATAGCAATTGGTTATACGGCTACTATGGATTTCGACTCTAAGCCGGTTGTTATAATGCAAACTAAGGATAATGGCAACACTTGGCAGAAAAGTCCTATTGCCGATGCAATAAAACAATATTATTATTCGACTGCTGCCAAAATTATTTATAGAAAAGACAGTAATAATGCGTTTATTTTGTTGAGTTCCAAATTTATTGCTCGCACTACTGATGCCGGTAATTCATGGAAACTTGATACCATTAAATTTTCAAATGTATATAAAGGTAAATTTCATGTTACTTTTGGGTATGGTAATAGAGGACTTGATATAACAAAAAACGGTTATGGATTAGTCGTAGGAACGGATCATGGAATATTAACGACAACAGATTATGGATTAACATGGCGAGAAAGGAGTTATGCTGCACTATCTTCATCTTCGGGAAGTAGGTTTATATATCATATAGCTCGTCAAAACGGCACAACATTATTTATGGCTGGCGAAAGAGTTGGATTATTCGAATCACATAATAATGGGCAAACGTGGTTATACCGTTATCCTAATAAAGACACTATTGGCAATGGTACAGGTAGTAATTTAACGTATATCCATTTTTCATCACCCAGTCATGGTTTTGCTGTGGGTGAACTATTTGCTTCTCCGGCATCGTTGAAACGTATTATTCTTCATACACAAGACGGTGGAAAAACATGGTGGAACAGAGGTACAATTTTTGCAAGTATAGGACATTTTATTTCCCCACAAACGGGATTTCTTATTGGTGATTCTACATTGTACAAAACGACCGATGGTGGAAATACATGGAGTCAAAAACAATTACCGAACAATAATTATTCAAAGCTACATTTTTTTACGGAAGATGAAGGAATAGTATTATCAGTAAAAGTGGGTGTTCCAACAAAAGATACGATAAATTTTCCATTTAAATCAAAAACTGTTTTTTCTGTGCTACGTACAAAGGACGGCTTTCAATCATGGGATACACTTTATACGGAAGCACGTCCCGACAGATCGGTTTCCTCAATGAAATGGATTGATAAAAGCACAGGATTTATACTCGCCGGAAATCAGATATTACGGACAATAGATGGCGGAAATAAATGGGATGTGATACATAACTCTTCCATTAAAACACTAAGAAATATAGATTTTTTCCATGAGAAAGTCGGTATAGCTTTAGGTAATAATGATACGATATTAATAACAACCGATGGTGGAACAACATGGAATAAACAATATATATTTGTAGCTCCGCATTATTATTCATATATGAATGATTTTAAATTATCATACAGCAGGATATTTATTATAGATGATAGTCTTGCATTTTTATCAGGTAATCACCGTTTAATGCGTATTATATTGCCGAAAGCATTGCGTAAAGTACAAACAGGCATAGCAGAAGGTGGTTCATATCATCCTAATTTATATATCAAAGTATTGCCCCATCCTTCACGCGGTGCCTCGCAATTGCATCTGTATGGTTTATATGTTGATAAAGCAGTCGTTCCGAAGCTGAGAATTTATAATATTTTCGGTTCTATGGTTGCCGATATATCGCAACAAGCAGCAATGTCGAGTAATGGTTCATTATCCACAATACCCGTGCCTGATAGTTTACCGACAGGAGTGTATATAGCTGAAATGATAGTTGGCAAATATTCGACATCCGTATCATTTATTGTAGAAAAATAAAACCCATCCACAAGGGCTTTTTCAAGCCCTTGTGGGTTTATAATAAAGTATATTTGATGATAATGTTCGGATATGATGTGTTCGTATCAATGATGTAAGTACAAAAAATTGATTGATACAGTATTAAAAAGCCACATCGTCATAGGAAGTATTGCCATAAGCGGGCGGTAAATCATGGCGAAGCGATAAATTTTCAAAACGTGCCAATTCTTTCAAAAAAGCAAGTCGCACTTCGCCTGTACTGCCATTTCTTTGTTTACCGATAATGATTTCTGCTGTTCCTTCGGTTGGTGCGCCATCATCATAAGTTGTAATGCCATAATATTCTCGTCTATTGACAAACATCACGACATCGGCATCCTGCTCAATAGAGCCGGATTCACGTAAATCGGAAAGCATGGGGGTTTTATCTGCACGAGCTTCAACACCCCGATTAAGCTGAGCCAAAGCAATAATGGGAATATCTAATTCTTTGGCAATTTGTTTGAGCGAGCGTGAAATAATCGAAATTTCTCGTTCACGGCTTTCTGCTTTGGGCGATGACATAAGCTGCAAATAATCCACGACCACCAATTGAATATTATGCTCTGCTTTTAATCGTCTGCATTTTGCTCTCATTTCCATAATGGAAAGCGATGGACTATCATCAATAAAAATAGGCGATTCAGCCAAACGATTAATGGCATCGAGAATTTTGGGCATCATGTCTTGCGATAATTTACCGCCCCGAAATCGAGATAAATTAATTTGTGATTCGGCAGCAAGCAAACGCTGCATGAGTTGTGTTGCCGCCATCTCAAGCGAAAAAATAGCAACAGGTTGCTCATAGACAATAGCAGCATTGCGACATAAGGATAATGCTAAAGCTGTTTTACCCATGGAAGGACGAGCAGCCAAGACAATAAAATCGGATTTTTGTAAACCGGAAAGCATTTCATCCAATTTGGTGAATCCCGTGGGTATGCCTGTGATACCGCTATGTTCGCCTTTATTTAACATCTCCGAGATGAAAGCAAAAGTCTTATGGGCAAGGTCATTCATGGTTAAAAAACCTCGCCGCAATCGTTTCTCGGCTATGTCGAAAATCTGTGCTTCGGCTTTATCAATTTCTTCTAAGGCATCGGTAGTATCATCATAACAGCGTGATAAAATTTCACCTGCTGTGCTGATAAGTGAACGTTTGAGCCAGCGTTCTTGTACTATACGGCAATGATGCTCTATATTGGATGCCGTGGGCGAACTCATATTCAATTCGGTCAAATAAAATGAGCCGCCAACTTGTTCTAAAAGCCCGCGACGCCGCAATTCTTCGGAAAGAGTGAGTAAATCAATTTCCACCCGCCGTTCAAATAATCCCAGCATGGCTTCATAGATACGCTTATGGGAATCACGATAGAAATAATCGGATTGGATAATCTCGATGGCTTTGGCAACGGCTGCAGTATCCAACATCATGGAACCCAAGACAGCCATCTCCGCTTCCAAAGAGTGGGGCGGCATTTTGCCTTGCTGTACGCTGATATCCGATGCTGTCTGTTTACCTTCAGCCGACTTTTTACGTGGTGCGGTAAGGGTATTGAACCACTTAGTGCCTTCTTCTTCGCGCATAATACTGATGATGTTCCGATAAAGAAATAGTTTTGTACAAAAATAGGTATATGGAGGGTTATTGGCTAAATTTAAGATATTCAGCCCAGACACAATAGAGTTTCCATGTGGCTTGCACATCGCGCAAACAGTATTCTGCAATTTCCATTAACTGCCCTTGTGCATAGAGTTCGCCCACTTTAGAGCCATCCACACCTTCGGATTTGGGTGAAGTAATGCCAAAAGCTTTTGTATAAAAATCGAAGTTATAGCGTTTCATCGGACCATACGAAGAACGCTCATAAAATGTAAGCTCATCAATGAGGTCGGTGTGATTGCGATAGTTAAAGCGCGATCCTTCCATTAAGTTGCGCGAAGGATGAAGCCGTAACAAAGCGGAACGTAACATAATGAACGGCGAATCGAAGTTACGACCATTGAATGAAATCAAATGAGCGTTTTTGTATTTATCTAAAGCATTCCAAAATCGTTGAATAGCCGAGCGTTCATTGCAACATACTATCTTGATGCCACCCTCGTTTGTCGTCAATGGCACATAGTCGCCATCGGGTAGGGAGTCATCAGTAACGAATGCGCCGCGGAACACTTCCACAAGGTCATTATCCTTGGTTTCTTCAAAGATGATAAGCCCGACACATACTATTTTGGCAGTAAGAGGTGACAAAGCCATTTCCCCGATTTTTTTGTCTTTTTCTTCATCGGTTGTTGCTCCACGTACAAGATATTCACGCTGTGTTTCGTCAAAATCTGCGTATGGCAAAGCTACCGTTTCAAAATCGAAAATGATATGGTGTTTACTCATAAAAAACTCCGCTGAAAAAAGTGCGCAACCGTACATTGTCCTTAAAGCGGTAATTTTGCACCGTATTTACAAAAAATTTTGTACAAATCTACTTCAGATGATTCACATAGCACGATTGTTACTATTGCCATTGGCACTATTATGGGTAAGCAGCTTTATCGGTTGCGGCACCTCTTATGAACTTGATACCAAAGATCCGGCATCCATTTTCCGTGCAGCCATGATAGAACTCGAGGACGAGGATTGGCTTGAAAGTGAAAAACTCTTTGATCTTATTCGTCTGCAATATCCATCATCGCCTTATGCTGATGATGCACAATTTTACATTGGTGAATTACATTTTCGCAAAGGTGAGCATATTCTGGCATCATTCAATTTTGATATGGTGCGACGCAGCTATCCGATGAGTGAACTATCCCGTATTTCGCGCTATAAATCGGCTTTGTGTTATTATGAATTATCGCCGCCTTTTGATCGCGATCAAGATTATACAAAAAAAGCAATTCAGCATTTTGCAGAATATCAAGCATTGTATCCCGATGATTCTCTCTATATGGAATCAGGAAAAAAAATTGATGAATTGCGCAATAAACTTGCACGACGTGAATATGAAACTGCGGAAATTTATCGAAAATTATATACCAATAAATCGGCTCTGGTGTATTATGATTTTGTGATTGAAGATTATCCCGACACAGAATATTATGAAGCAGCATTTGTTGGAAAAATCGAAGCACTTTCCGATCTTAAACGCAAAGATGAATTAAGAGCAACAATAGAACAATATAATGCACGTATTCCCAAAGGTACGATGCGCGACCGCGTGATGAGTATTGCCAATTCTTTACCATAATTTTTTTTTATTTTTTATGAACACTCCGGTAACAAAAACTCCCGCTGAATCAGTGGTAAATATGACACATTTAGTTTTACCCAATGATACAAATCAGCTTGGTAATTTACTTGGCGGTACGCTTATGCACTGGGTGGATATTGCAGCTGCTTTAGTAGCAATGCGCCATTCTGCTCGTGTATGTGTGACTGCTTCTGTGGATGAAATTAATTTTTTTGAACCTATTAAATTAGGCCACATGGTGCGTGTTCATGCTTCCATTAATCGTGCTTTTCGTACATCTATGGAAATTGGTGTGAAGGTATTTCGTGAAGATCCTATTCATGGTTCTGAGGCGCATACATCAACGGCATATCTTACTTTTGTTGCCATTGATCAATATGGAAAACCTATGTCGGTGCCGCAAGTGGAGCCTGTAACGGACGATGATAAACGTCGTTATGAAGCGGCAGCATTACGTCGTGAACAACGTCTGAAAAATCGTGATATTATGAATGCACTTCGGGAAAAAAAGGGGTAATTTTTTTTACTGGAGGTTATTAAATAGGTATTTAACAAAGAATAGTTGAAGTACAATGGAAAATCAAGAACCCCAGAGAAAGTTGGTTGTAGGTGGTCTTTCGCTTCCTATTGTTATTGTATTTCTTTTTTTCTTTGTTATAGGGCTTTACGTCTGGTTTGGCTACTTCTACAATTATAGTGAAATTACAGGTTCGTTCTTAAATGCACTATATACAGGTTTGGCTTTGGCATTACTCATTGTTGGGGTTATATTACAATCTCGTGAGGTAAAAGAACTGATCAAACAAAATGAAGAGAATAAAGACTATACTAAAAAACTCGAAACATCATTAGAAAAAAGAGATCAAATTATTGCTCGAAAGAATAAGGAAGAAACGATTGTTCGTTTGATTAGCTTATATGTTGATGTAATACGTCAAGAGCAAGAACAGGATTATAAATTTTTTAGAGAACGCTTCCTCCAGATATTTAATTTTCCGGAAACGTATATTCTTAACGAACAGAAAAATAGTGAGAAAGAAAATTTGGAATATATAAAGAACGGTAAGGAAGATCCTAACTATCTTAGAGCTGTATTCTGTTTTTGTGAATACCAAGTCGGCTATCAGTTCAGATTTTCAAACAACTTGATTTTAAGGATATTTGAATATATCTCTCATGAGTTTAACACGAGAAACCCCGATGATATGACCTCGAAGAAGCTTTTTGTGAATATGGTTGTTGATGCTTTAGATAGACATAGATTATTTATATTGTTCTTTGCAGCATTCTCTGATAAGTATCCTAATCTCAAAAAGTATATTGAAGAATTTGGAGTATTGACAAATTTAAATGACCGATATCTTGAGTTAGTTGAATATAAGAAACTATATAGAGAATCTGCTTTTAGGAGATATTAGTTCTTAATTTTCAATACTACTAACAAATGTATTTTTAGATGTTTTCTATGTTGTCGGTTATTCCTGTATGCGAAAGATTATTGCATGATGTGTCTTATATATACACGTGATGTATGTGAAGTATTTTGAAATGGGAAAATCGTCTTCATTCATTCTTGATTTAGTTATACTGAATAATTCCACAAAAAAGGGCTTTAAAAAAGCCCTTTTTTTATAGAAATATCTTAGTTTTCTTGAAGTGCCATAACCGCTTGTTTAAAGACTTCACCGCGATGTTCATAATTTAAAAACATATCGAAGGATTTACAAGCCGGAGAAAATAAGACAATACTATGGGGATTGGCATTCTGTAAGCCAAGTTGTACTGCGTGTTCAAGAGAATCGGCACGGATACATCGTACCATTGCGCTATAATGATTGAAAATTGCATCTTTTTCTTCACCGATACAAATAATGCAATGTACATTGTTGTGTACCAGCTCATCCAAGGAAGAATAATGATTATTGTCGCCTCTGCCGCCTGCAATCCAGACAATAGGTTTTTGATAGCTTGAAAGCGCATACCATGCCGCATTGACATTGGTTGCTTTAGAATCATTAATGAAATCAATAGAGTGGAGGGTACGTACAAATTCCAGACGATGTTCCACGCCCGAAAACTTCATAAGCGATTCGCGAATATCTTCATTGCTGACTTCAAAAGCCCGCACTGCCAGCGCTGCTGCCAAAGCATTTTGCGCATTATGATCCCCGGGCAATCGCATTTCATCGAATACCATTATCATTTCCTCTTTATGCTGTATAGTATTTTTTATACACAAAGTACGGTCTTTTTTATAGCCACCTTGCTGCATTGGCGACATACTGAAATACTGCACTTGTGCTGCCGATTGATGCGGATATGCTGCAACCGCACTGTCATCGGCATTCAAAATTAGCAAATCATTTGCTGTTTGATTCTTTGTGATGAAAAATTTTGCTTTCGTATAGTTCTCAAATGTGCCATGATATGCCAAGTGATCGGGCGTAATATTGAGAATAATTGCAATATGAGGATGAAATGATTGTGTCCTATCAAGTTGATAACTGCTTGTTTCTACAACAATTATTGTGTTTGGATCTATGGTGTCCACAAGCTCCGATACGGGTGTGCCTATATTTCCTGCTGCAACAGATTTTTTTCCTGCATAATTTAAAATAAATGCAATAAGGGTTGTTGTCGTTGTTTTTCCATTTGTGCCTGTGACGGCAATAATCGGATTTTCGAGAAAAGTGCAACCATATTCCAGCTCGCTGATAATGGGTATGCCCGCTTGTTCGGCTTGCTGTATAATCGGCGCATGAGGCGGTATGCCCGGAGAGGTAATGATAATGTCTGTGTGGAGTAGTGTCCGTTCGGAATGCCCGCCAAATTCATAGTCAATGCCGACCGAATCAAGCTTCGCCGCCGCCGGACGATGATATTCAAGAGATTGATATTCTGAAAGAAATACGCGATTTCCTTTGCGATGTGCCAACAATGCCGCAGCAATGCCGCTTTTGCCCGCACCAAGTACTGTAATATTCATTGATTGCCCGAGTATGTATCAAAATTCCACTCAAAGATACAATCTTTCCCTATTATGATACAACAAAAAGCTCTATGGGTTTTACATTGCACGCTCTAAAAGTTTATAGCCCGTTCCGTGAACATTGACAATTTCCACATGATGATCATTGCGCATATATTTGCGCAACCGTGTAATAAACACATCCATACTTCTGCCATTAAAATAACTATCATCGCCCCATATTTTTTTTAAGGCTATTTCGCGACGCAACACAGTGTTTTTATTCTCGCAAAGCATTTTTAGTAAATCGGCTTCTTTGCTTGTGAGAGGTTGGCGATAATTGTCGGCTGTCAATAAACGCTCATCATAATCGAAGGAAAAAGCCCCCAAAGAAAATTTGGTTTTGGGCACTTCTTGTTTAATGTGTAAGCAACGACGTAAAACGGCTTGAATACGGAATAATAATTCTTCTGCACTGAATGGTTTTGTCACATAATCATCTGCACCTATGGAAAATCCTTCGATTTTATCTTCTTTCATACCTTTTGCCGTTAAAAAAATAATAGGCACATTGGTATCGCGCATACGAATTTCCCTTGCAAGGTCAAAGCCATCACGTTTGGGCATCATCACATCCAGCACACATAAATCGGGCTTTTCTTCTAAAAATGCTTGCAGCCCTTCATCACCATCACTGCGCAAGCGAATTTTATATTGTTTTAATTCTAAAAATTCTTGTAATACTGCTCCTAAATTAGGATCATCTTCAACCAAAAGAATATTGTGATTCATACGACATTGAGAAATAGATAAAACATTATGATGATAATCGAGAAAATAAGGGTAGAGCAATAGTAAATGTACTTCCTTTTTGGGGTTCGCTATCCACAGAAATTGTGCCTTCATGAGCTTCGACCATTGCTTTGACATAACTTAGCCCCAGACCAAATCCTTTGACATCATGGCGATTACCGGTGGGCACACGATAAAAACGCTCAAAGACCATAGTTGCTTGCTCTCGTGTCATGCCGCGCCCTTTGTCTTTAACCGCAATATAAATATACTTGCTGTCATTTTTTGTTTCAATAGTAATGTCGGGTACATCGGGCGAATATTTAATGGCATTATCAAGCAAATTGCGGATAATATCACTTAAATGAGTCGAGTCGCCGTAGAGAACACTTGCTTTTGCATGTAATTGTGTATGGAGTGAGCCGCCTCGTTTATCTATTTGAATATGGGCATTGTGTGACTCACTCACAATGATAGCATGGATATCTACTTGTTCGGGAACAATAGAATATGTGCCATTTTCAATTTGAGCTGCTTGCAATAATAATTCCACATGCTTGCCAAGACGTTTATTTTCCGAGTGAATAATGCCGGCAAAACGCTGTCTTCGAGCTTCATCAGCAGCAATATCCGGATCTTTTAATGCTTCACTTGCAAGCGAAATTGTCGAAATAGGTGTCTGAAATTCATGCGTCATATTATTGATAAATTCTGTTTTCATATCGGACAGCTTTTTCTGACGATTCATTGTTACGACTGTATAACCAAAAGATGTGACAACAATTGATAAAAATATGCCTGAAGCTAATAATTGCTTCCATATTTTTTCGAATGCCGATGAAGTATTATCGTGAAAATAAAGTCTCAACTCATATTCACTCGGTAAAATATCATTAGGGAATAATGTGGCAGTATAAACATTGCTGCTGTTATCTGATTGCAGCGCTTTATGAGAAAATGCAATTTTCCCTGATTGAGTATGGCGTACATCATAGGAAAAGGGAAGTTCGATACCGCTATTTTTTATTTTTGTGCGTATGAGATTTTCTAAGGAATCGGAATGGAGGCGTTGTTGAATCGGTCGTGGACCGGTTGCAAGTTCTGCAATCCAACGTGCTGTCATATCAGTGACTTGATGCACTTTTTGTGCAACATTGTGTACTGTAACTTTTTTTGCTGCCTTCGGTGATTGATGCGTAATCCTAGCCGTCGGAGAAATTATTTTTTGTGCAACAGTGAGTGTGGCAGCTTTGGTGGGAGATGTATATTGTTCGGATGATGAAGATGAAAATATAATTGCGTTTTTATGTGAGTAATTATCTGTATTAAAAACAAATGTTGTCTTTGGTTCATTTGTATAAGCAGAGGATTTACGATTTTGCGCTGTGGGATTCCATGTAATTCTTTTATCCGTTCCAACATTCGTAGAAGAATGTGTGGAAGAAGCATTATCATATCCTATTGTTCTAAACATACTTTCCGGTCTATTGACTCTAATATTGCGGTTACTGTATGAAGGCGTAAAAGAGGATTCTTCAGGAAAACTATTATCCTGTTCTATTTCCATACCTGAATTACAGAGCTGAATAATCACATTTTCGATAATTTTATTTTTATTGCTCATTATAATTTTGATGGATGAGTCTTGTCTGCGTAATTCTTTCACTTGATTTTGTAATTCTTTTTCTTTTTGGAATGTTTGAATCCTCATTTGGGAGCGTCGTTGTGAAGAAGCATTTTTTCTGTCGCGGGATGCCATGCGTCGTACTTCACGATCATTGAGTGCAAGTGTAAGCATTTCGGCATTAGCATTCATCAATTGTATATCGTTGATATGCAGTAAAGGTCGGGCATGAATAGTATCTTCATTATCTTTGTTTATTCGAAAAGCGTCACGGGTGGGTTCTTCTTCTTCCATTTCCTCAGAGTCAGCAGATTCGGAAGCGCTATGGTCAAGGGATTCTTCGTCGGTTTCTTCACTATACTCATTCTGATATTTGGAAGATGGAACGGTCGTGCGAGCAACCGGTGACTGTATGTTTTTGTCACTATTGTCGGTGTTCGGTGAGGTATTGGGGTTGGTTGAGCCGGTTTGGGTGTCGGCATCTTGCTGTTTTTCAAAGTGCATGGCGAGCAAACGTTCAGATTCCTTTTCTTCCATTGAGCGTACCATATCGCTGAGTGCCTCATTGACACGGTGTCTAAATTGTTCATCATTAAGGCTCAAAGCAGCATCTATCCAATATAATTGCACGCCGATCAGACCAAAAAGTGAGAGAAGCATGGCAGCTATGACCGCAGTCAGTTTCTTTTTATTCATAATGCTTGTATGCTATATATTGACAATACTACAAAATTACTTCATCTTGTTTTATTGTTTAATTTTCTTAACATGTGCTTAACATTTTTGAGTTATTTTGACACAATAGTGTGTTGAACTTAGACTTAGCCAATAAGTTGCATTTTGTAATCGGAAGGATGTTTTTTATGAAGTTTTCAGTTCTAGGAACTAAAGCCGGCGGTCCGCCTATTCTTGGACACAATTTTTCCGCAACGGTGTTGTGGATCAATCATGGATATATATTGTTTGATTGCGGAGAGGGAACGCAATATCGGCTTCTTGAGCTTGGTATATCATTTAATTCTTGTCGTGTTATTTGTATAAGTCATTTTCATGGCGACCATTTATGGGGATTGATGCCATTACTTTCGGCTTGTTGTTCCATGCAGAGAAAATCGCCATTAACCATTATTGCTCCACAAGGAATACGTCTATTTGTCGAGCAATCCGCTTCCTTATCGGGTATGACTTTTCCATTCCCTATTGAATTTGTCGAGTTAAGACCAGGGTTTGAAGGCACTGCAGCAGTGTTTACGGGGTATGAAGTCATGGCAAATATGTTAGATCATCGGCTTGATTCTTTTGGCTTTCGTATTGATTTCCCGCTTCATTACAATGTTGATATGAAGAAATTGGAACAATATGGTATTGAGCAAGGAGCTGTGATTGGTGAGTTAAAAAATGTGGGGCATATCCGGCATCCGATGACTGATGATGTGATTTATTTAGATGAGGTCTTAGCCCATCCGCCAAGCAGGGAATCCTTTGTATATTGTGGGGATACAAGACCATGCAGTGCAGAAATTGACTTAGCTCATAATGCGACGGTATTGGTGCATGAAGCCACATTTCTCCATCAAGATGAAAAAGCGGCGTATGAAAAATATCATACTACCGCAAGACAAGCAGCTGAAATGGCACTTCAAGCAGAGGTTTCCCAACTGTGGATAACGCATATAAGCAACAGATACCCCGAAACGACGGCATTACTTGATGAAGCACGAAGCATTTTTCCCCAAACATTTATAGCACAAGCATTGCGTATAGTTGAACTATAAGCAGGGTCTGATACTAAAATTTAGATTTTTTTTGCACTGTGTGCAGCGTTTTAGATAGGTTTTTCATCTAATGGTGTAGAAAACAAAAACTATGAAAATGAGCGAAAAAGAAATCATTGAAAAGGCGAAGAAAGGCAATAATAAAGCATTCTCTGAATTGTATAAAACGCATGTGACGAGGCTTTATCGCTTTATGAAACAATGTGGGTCGCGCTATTCCAATGATGAGATTGAAGATATAGTGCAAAGAGCATTTGTCAAAGCATTTACCAAAATTGACACCTTCGAACATACATCAAGTTTTTCTACATGGTTGTTTCGCATTGCCATGAATGAATTACGCAGCGATATGCGACGAGTTTCCCTTGTTACCTTAGAAGCCATTGCCGATGAAATATACGATTATGAAGATGAACATGCCGACGAGTTTGTGTGGAATATGGCAATGAAAGAAATGCTCAATGAATTATCTGATATAAAAAAATCGGTATTTATTCTCTATGAAGTTGAAGGATACTCTCATGCGGAAATTGGTCATATACTTGGTATGGAAGAAAGCAGTAGTCGTTCATTGTTAGCACGCACTAAACAATTCTTACGTAAACGTTGGATACTGTCAAAGGAGATAGATTTATGAAAATATCAAATTTCTATGATGATGATGATATGCCGTCAATGGAGGCACGTCAAAGAATGTGGAATCGTATTTCACAGTCTTTATCAACAAAAAAACAAGCACATTTTTTTATTGAAACACGTAGCTTTTTTTATGGCATGGTGGCTTCTGTGTTAATAACGCTTTGTGGTGTTGGTCTATATTCTACTGTAGGTGGTTTAGTAAGCAGCGAAAATGAGAATAAGGAAACAGAAGCATATAAAACTGCAATTCGAGAATTTGAAAAAGTTGTTCCTTCGAAAATATCGCTGCAATCAAACCAATATGAAATTATTCAAGATAAAAAGCAACATATTGCGATGATTGATAAGGAGATTGATAAAGTGAACAAAGAAATGTCTTCGCCGGAATTCGCAGAGTTACGTCGCATTACATTGCGCCAATTGTATCACACTAAATTGTCAATTATTTTGAGTATGATTGACAATGGAGAAATGGAATTATGAAACACTACACTAAAACAATACAAAAATATATATATCTTCTCTGTGTTCTCATGCTCTTAATAATGGTTGAACAAGAAGAATGTTCTGCTGAAAAAACGAAGAAGTATGAAAAAAGAATGAGTGTTAAGCCATCTCAATCCATAACGATTGCCAATTTTACCCATAGTGATATTATGATAAAATATCATGATAAACCGGAAATATATTATTCTCTGACAGTTAGAATACAATCGAGCGATGAAGATGATGAAATAGAATTTATTGACTCGGTATATATTCGTGATAGAATTTCAGAAAAAGAAATAGTTGTACAAATGATTGATCGTGCCCCGAATAATCAAAAATCGGATGTGAAAATATTTGGTATTGATTTCGGGGAAGAATTTTTAAAGTCTTGTAAAGGAGAAATATACATACCTCAGTCTGCATGGGTAAATATTGGTATTCGATCAACAAAACTTACTATAGATGATATAATACAAGAACTGAAAATAATAGGTGAGTCTAATACGATTATTGCAAAAAATTGTAAAAATATAAAAACAATAGTCAACAAAAATGGAACAACACGTTTATATTCATGCAATGGATTTCCTGTCAATTTAGAAGGTAAAAATGGTACATATACCGCCCAAAATATTGGGGATATTGTTGTGAATGCACCCTATTCCAAAATTGAATTATATGATGTGAACGGAAAGGCGGAAATTCAGTCACGGAGCGGTACTGTTCGTGTTAAAAATATTACTCAAGGGCTAATCTGTCGCGCCGATTATACATCAATGAATATAGAAAAAATAAAAAATAACACAAGCATTTACACCAAAAGTGCAACAATTACTATCACTGAAGCAGAATCCGTGAGTATGGATGCCGACTATGCGACGATAGGCATACGTAAAGTCATTGCTGCTGATTCTTTGCATGGTGTGGAAATTGTCAGTCGTTCTTCGACTATTCGATTAGATGATATTGCTGCAAAAATTGATATTGAGTCGCCATACAGTACCATTGGTGTGAGAGATATTCGCGGAAACTTGAAATTTTCGGGCAAATCATCCACTGTGAATGGTACCCGTGTAAGCGGTAATATTGACATAGTGTCCGATAATGGCGGCGTAGAGTTACGTGATGTAAAAGCAAAAAATATTTATACGGAAATGTACAATGGAAAGATACGTTATTCCTTGATGCAACATCCCGAAAAAATATCGTTATACGCAGAACAAGGTAATGTGGCACTTACTGTTCCTAAATCTTTTGACGGAGAATTGCATCTTAGTGCTTCCAATGATATAGAATCTAATATAGAGTGCTTAACATCAGCAGGCAAAGTACGTAAATTTGACGGTAAATCAATGACAGGTAAAAAATCAACAGTGACAATTCGTTCTTCCATACTACGATTTGACGAAAATTAATCAATAAGGTGTTTTTATTATGAAATGTATAATTATTTTTTCATTGGGAATTTGTGTCTTCTGCGCACAATCATTATTCGCAGCTTCCGACTCTTTGTCTATTGAAGCAGACAGTGCATCCGCCGATAAGGATTACTGGTTTAAATTCGATACCGAAATCGGTATAAAAAAGTTTAAGCTGTCATTTAATGACAATAATTTTGCTTTTTTGGAATTTCAGTACGGTAGAGCCAATATGCGACATAATGATATAGAGAATCAAGATTTTGCATATTTGGGTTCATTGCAAGCGACTATCGGTTATTTTGAAAAAAAACCAATAAACAGACGAGCTCCTTCCATCGTGGAGTACGATTTTGAAAGTCTTGTCAATTTATCGTATAATTCTATTGCTTTGGGAGCAGAAAAGAATACCGGAAGAAATGAATATACGATGTGGCAAGTTGATTTGCCCGAACGCACCGCTCTCGGCTATTCCCTTGGCAATGGCATTGCAATTATGCCTTATTATCAAAACAGCTCTTTGTACTGGTCGGGCGTGGATACGGAATTGCTGATTGATTCTGTGTCACCGATAGCACGTTTTCAGAATGGATTGCGTTTCGGTCATGGTAATCAAGCGGGTATTAGTGTAGAACTGACACCTAATATCAGTGTGACCGCCTCATATTCATACAATACCGTATTTGCGCGCCATGTGTTTTGGCAATGGGTGGTGACCGAAATTATCCATAAAAGTGCCGATGGAGTTGCCAATGGTTTGGTGACAGTAATCAAAAGAAAAGCCCCGTCGGTTGCTCCCATTTTTCACTTTTTACTCCGTAATGCAGTATCGTATGGGTTCTATGAATTGCGTAAGACCGGCATGAACTGGCCATTTGAATCGGAAAAAGCTTTGGGGATAGAAACCTTTCGTGTTGGTGTAAACTTCATTTTCTGACATCAGATTCGTAATTTCGCATCGTATTCGGGCTAATGTTCATAATATAGAACAATCGCTCAATTGTAAAGTATGTACGAATATTGATGCACATAATGAAATTATTGGATATATATATATTAAGGCAATTTGTTTCAACTCTATTTTTTGCGGTCTGTGCGCTTATTTTAATATTTATCGTTGTTGATTTGGTTGAACATTTGGATGACTTTATTGATAAAAAAGCGAGCACGCAAGTAATAATCGAATTTTATGTCAATTATATCCCTTGGATGTTGAAATTACTTGTGCCGATTGGTATGCTTGTGGCGGCACTTTTCAGCATCGGTAAATTGTCTAATTTAAGTGAAATCATTGCAATGCGTTCGGGTGGTATAAGTCTTTTTCGGCTTATGCTGCCCATTCTTTTTTTTAGTATTGTTATCAGTTTTGGTCAACTTTATTTTAATGGATGGATAATACCCGAAACGAATAAACGGAAGGTAGCAATTGAGCAGCAGTATCTGGGAGGCAGTGGCTCAAGTACAACATTGTCGAATCTTTATCTGCGTGATACACCTCTGCGAACCTTGATTATGGAATATTACAATGGCAGTAATAAACAGGGAACAAAAGTAACTGTCGAAGAGTATTCCGATGAAATCCACCCAAGAATGATGAAACGTATTGATGCTGAAACTATTCGCTGGGATTCTATTGCTCAACAATGGGTAGTGATGGATTGTATTGAAAGAGTGAATGATGAAGGAGTTATGCGCTCTCAGTATTATAGCCGGAAAAATATTCAACTAAAGATGTCACATCATGACATCATGCAATTGCAGCGTTCGCCCGAGGAAATGAATCTTGATGAAGTGAAGCAGTATTTGACTGTGGTTTCTCAAGGTGGTAAAGATGTTCGCCGCCAGCTTATTGATTATTATGGTCAATATGCTTTCCCTTTTTCAAATGTGATTGTCGTTTCTTTTGGTGTCGCATTTGCATCTGTGCGCCGTCGAAATGGTTTGGCATTGCAAATAGCTGCCGCTATGATTGTTTCTTTTGTGTATCTGGTTTTTTTGAAAATAGGGCAGGCAATAGGATATTCATATGCTTTGGACGAAGCTATTGTCGGCTGGTTGCCCAATATTGTGTTCTTTATCGTAGCTCTCATCACGGTATGGCGTACACGTTCGTAAGCGTATGGTAAAAATTTCCTTGCGAGATGTAGGGCTTGGAAAAGTTTCCCGGTCTATAGTACGTCATAGCTTCCCAAGTACAATTCACAAAGTATATAGTATCTCAATCGAACGAATATGATAGTCACACAAGAACAACTAAGTCAATTACGTGAAACAATCTCATCAGAGCAACAATCTATCGTCTTTACCAACGGCTGTTTTGATATTCTTCATGTAGGTCATGTCACGTATCTGCAACAAGCCAAAACTCTTGGTGATATTTTGGTTGTTGGATTGAATAGTGATGACTCAGTGCGCCGTTTAAAGGGGCAAGCACGTCCCATCAATAACCAAGATGATCGTGCTTGTGTGTTAGATGCCTTACGTAGTGTTGATTATGTGGTTGTTTTTGATGAAGATACGCCATATAATGTCATAAAAAGCGTGCAACCGGATGTCTTGGTCAAAGGTGGCGATTATGCTATTGCGGATATTGTGGGCGGCGATATTGTGCGTGAAAGAGGCGGTAATGTTTGCGTACTTCCTTTTGTTCAGGGGAAATCTACAACAGCAATTATTGAGCGTGCAGCCAAGCAATAAGATTGTAATCGGTATTTTTGTATCAATGAATAGTATTTTAACCATTTTTTACGTGAAATAAAGTCAATGATCAAAAGTATGACCGGCTTTAGTAAGTCGTTAGTAACAGAGCATGGCATGAGTGCTACTGTGGAATTGAAAAGTGTTAATGGACGGTATTTGGAAGTGAATGTTAAGATGCCTCGAAGCATCTCTCATCATGAATTTGATGTACGTGAACAGATAAAAAAGCATCTTGTGCGTGGTAGTGTGAGTGTTACCATAGGTATAGAACATACATCCGGTAAACATTCTGCTATGGTGATAAGTGAAGATGCGGCTTCATCCGTGTTCCAAACATTGGGTGCTATTAAAAAGAAATTAAAAATTAAAGAACCAGTCACTCTGGAAAATGTTCTTGTCTTCAGCGAGCAATTATTGGTTTCCGAAGCGACCGATATGTCCGATATGGAATGGAAAGTCGTGAACAAGGCATTGCATAATGCTCTTCGGGATATAGACACAATGCGTAAGAGTGAAGGTAAGGAGCTGGCTTCTGACTTGCATAAACGAATCAAACTCATTGAAGAATCGCTTATTGTTGTCGAAAATCGTGCTGCCAAACGTGTTCCCGAAGAGCGTGAGCGTTTGCGTGCTCGCATCGGACAATTGTTTGAAAGCGATGAAATTGATGAGCAGCGACTACAAATGGAAATTGTCTTGCTTGCCGACAAATTGGATATTTCCGAAGAATGTGTCCGTTTACGCAGCCATATCAAATTTTTCAATGAAACGATGAAGAGTGTTGATGCCGGTCGCAAACTGAATTTTCTACTCCAAGAAATGCACCGCGAAGTCAATACTATCGGTTCTAAAGCGAATGATGCCGAAGTAGCCCACAATGTAGTGTCAATGAAAGAAGAGCTTGAGAAAATGCGTGAACAAGTTCAAAACATCGAGTGATAAGCTAATACATGAAACCTCAACATAAACAACTTATTGTTCTTTCAGCTCCGAGTGGCGGCGGTAAGACGACTGTTGCAAAACATTTGTTCACTGTTTTTCCTCAATTAACATTTTCGGTGTCGGCAACAACGCGACATATACGTCCGGGGGAAATAGATGGTAAAGATTATTATTTTCTGAGTCATGAGGAATTTCAACAAAAAATCACAGCCGGCGATTTATTAGAATATGAAGTAATATTCGGTAATTATTACGGTACATTGAAATCCTCGGTGCAAAGGGCATTAAATCGCGGCGAAGTCATGGTTTTTGATGTAGATGTGAAAGGGGCTCTGTCATTGCGCAAGGCATTTCCCGATGATACTGTGTTGATATTTATCACACCGCCTACGATGGATGAACTTGAAAAAAGATTGCGTTCACGTCGCACGGAGTCGGAAGAGCAAATATCGCTTCGTCTGGAGCGCGCGGCAATGGAAATGGAACAATGCTCAGAGTTCGACAAAGTTATTGTTAATGATAAACTTACCGAAACTTTGCACGAAGCCGAAGGTTTTCTTAGCACTATTCTCACTTAATAGAAGATATTGTTATTCTATGAAATGTATAAAGACTCATTATGTATTCCGAGCACTCATAATTTTTTGTGGGTGCTTTATTTTTTTAGTGGAAAAATCATACTCACAAAATACTGAAAAACGATTTGTAAAAGTGGATTCCTCACAAACAGGAATGACATTTATCAATACTGTGCCATTGCCATCTTTCTTCAAAACAAAAGATATCATGTTTACTATTACTGCCGGTGGCACAGCTGCCGGAGATTTGAATAATGATGGTCTGATAGATGTAGTATTCACCGGAGCATATACGCGGAATAAAGTATTTCTTAACAAAGGAAATTTCCATTTTGAAGAAAAGGTAAATGCACTTCTTTGCAAAGACACGACAGGTATGTCCTTCGGTGTATCTATTGTTGATGTTAACGGTGATGGGTGGAATGATGTTTTTGTTTGTAAATATGGTAATTCCCCGAATGAGTTATTTATCAACAATCAAGATGGTACTTTTACAGAGCTTGCAGCATCTTATGGTTTGAATTGGTCGGGCAATAGTATTCATTCCACATTTTTTGATTATGATAATGATGGTGACTTGGATATGTATTTGGTGGTAAATGGAAAATTAGTAGAAGGGTATAAACATACGGGCGGCGATCAAGATCGTTTTTACAGAAATAATGGTAATGGTACATTTACCGATATTACGGAAATAGCGGGTTTTAAAGATAAAGGATATGGTTTAAGTGCTACTGCTGCGGATATTAATAATGACGGATGGGTGGATATATTTGTCGGGCAAGATTTTGAGCAAAGAGATTTGCTCTATATCAATCAAAAAAATGGTACATTTAAAGATATGGCAAATGATGCATTCCCTCACAGTAGCTTTTTTAGTATGGGTAATGATATAGCTGATTATAATAATGATGGTTTGCTTGATATATTTTCTGTGGATATGTTGCCTCGCTCACAATATCGTAGGAATACACAATTTGACGGCATTCCTATTTTTAGCCGTTCTTTCGATTCTGCCCAAGTAGTGAGAAATGTTCTTCATCTAAATAAAGGTAATTTGCAATTTTCGGATGTAGCATTTTTAGCCGGTATCGCAAATACTGAATGGAGCTGGACAACATGGTTCGCAGACTTAGATAATGATGGATTTAAAGATGTGTATGTAACGAATGGATTAGCGCGTGAAATAATGGATAGAGATATTAATAGATTTAGTGAAAAAAAGAATAATGATTTATCAACCAATAAGGGCTTTGATGCTGTTGTACAAGCATATCCTAAAGTCTTGATTTCCAATTATTGCTTTCGTAATAAAAGTAATTTAATGTTTGATGACATCACTAAAGAGTGGGGGCTTTCCGATCCTATCAATACTAATTCGGCTGTGTATGCCGACTTTGATAATGATGGTGATCTTGATATTATACAAAACAATTTAGATACAATTCCTTTTGTATTTCGTAATATGACACGTGAAAGGAATGAAGGAAACTATATTGCAATTCAGCTTATCGGCGATAAAGCAAATACAAATGGACTTAATGCTAAAATTACCATAAAAATCGGTGAGCGCAGTCAAATTATAGAGAATACGGTTGCGCGTGGATTTACCAGTGGAATAACTGCTCCTGTTTTTTTTGGTGTAGGTAATGCAAAAAATATTGATGAAATAAGAGTTACATGGCTTTATGGTAAAGAAACCATCATTAGAAATGTCAACGTTAATCAGCAATTGCGTATTCGAGAAAATGAAACTACCCTTGTGGGTGACAGTAAAAAGACAAAAAGTACAACCCCAAAACAATTAAAAGACAATATAAAGTCTGTGCAATTTTCCAAACAAGATATTGTCGATAAATTTAATCGCAGGGAGCAAGTATTCGATGATTTTTTTGCGATGAGATTGTTGCCGAATAAATTATCAATGAGCGGACCTTGTATTGCTGTCGGTGATATTAATGGTGACAAGAGGGATGATTTTTATTTGGGGGGAGCCGAGGGACAATCGGGTATTTTTGGTATTCAGCAAATTGATGGTACATTTGCTCCACAGCCGTGTCAAGCATGCCTTCTCGATTCGACGTATGAAGATCAGGCAGCTCTTTTTTTTGATATTGATATGGATGGTGATCTTGATTTGTATGTGGCAAGCGGTGGGAGTGAATCAGCTCTTGATGAAGAAAAGTATCGAGAAGATAGAGTGTATCTTAATGATGGTAAAGGTGTTTTTACGCGTTCTTATGAGTCATTGACGATTGATATGCGTGATAAGGGGAGCAGTTCCTGTGTGATTGGTGCTGATATTGATAAAGATGGTGACATAGATTTGTTTGTTGGTGGTCGCTTTATGCCGGGAGCATATCCTAAAACCCCAAAGAGTTACATTTTATATAATGATAAAGGCATTTTGCGTGATATAACCATGACAGTTGCTCCGGAAGTGCAGTATGCCGGTATGGTTACGTCTGCTTTATGGACAGATTATAACAATGATAATTCGATTGACCTTATTGTGGTGGGGGAATGGATGGCTCCCAAAGTGTTTAAAAATGATGGCAATAGTTTTGTTGAGCAGAAAATGCTTACCGGACTTAGCGCATACTCCGGCTGGTGGAATAGTATCAATGGAGGCGACTTTGATAATGATGGAGATATAGACTATATTCTTGGTAATGCAGGACATTGTTCTCGGTATTCACCTACAGCGAAAGAGCCGATAAAACTGTATGCTAATGATTTTGACGATAATGGCAGCACTGATTTGATCATGAGTATGTTTCTTGAAGGCAAAGAAGTGCCGGCAAGACTACGCGATGCACTGGTATCGCAAATGCCTACAATTCAAAAACGTTTTCCTGAATATATCAAATTTGCGAATGCCGGTATTGGTGATTTTATAGGTGGAGTCCATAAGGATACAACAATTGTGCTTACTGCAACACACTTCGCTTCAAGTCTTATAGAAAATAAGGGAAATGGGCAATTTGTTTTTCGTGATTTGCCACCGATTGCGCAGTCTTCGCCAATGTTTGGAACGTACATTGATGATATCAACGGAGACGGCAATTTGGACGTGATTACCGTCGGGAATTTTTATGGACCGGATCCTGAAATGTGGCGTTATGATGCCGGAACAGGAACGGTGCTCTATGGTAGTGGAGGTTTAGATTTTACAACATTGCCCTTTGAACGAGAAACATTTTTTACTCGTGGTGACACAAGAGCAATAGCGAGTATCGTGAATGTTAAAACTCAACAATTGTCATTTATCGTAAGTGTGAATGGGGCAAAACCTTTTCTATTCAATGCGGATAATGGTGAAAAACATGGCATACAATATCTTCCTATTGAGCGTCCTCTTGTTCAAGGATGGTTCATTGATTTAAAAAATGGTAAATCAAGAAAACATGAGCGATACTTTGGTTCGGGCTATTATTCTCAATCATCTGGATTTGTGACAAAATCCCCGGTTGTTAAAAAGATAAGGTATTATTAATATGAATCGAAACTTTTTCATTGTATGCTTCTCTTTGCCTTTACTTTGGGGCTGCTCAGCTTCTCCGGCGTCTAAGTTCGGTGAAACGCTTTGTGAATGTGTTACCAAGGCGCGAGGTGACAGAAATGCTTATCAAGAATGTGCAGACAAAGTTATTAAATCCTCAAAAGAATATCAACAAGTGCTGCAAAATGCGAATCGAGAAGAGTATATGTATTGGAGAAAAAAGACATTGCAAGGTATGATTGATTGTCAAGAAGAGTTAAGGAGTATGGGAGTGATTCTTGATACGAATCAAGTCCGATAAGCAGATTTGTCTTGGGTGAAGTTATGAATTGCGCACAATATTCATCCATGTATAGTGCATATTGCAGAAAATATAGTTATATTAGTAAATATGTATAGAATGTTTTCTTTGTCCGAAATGGCAAGGCTAATATGTATAGTGATTCTGTGAATTTTTTTAAGTTATTATATTGTTTATATTTACACCATCCTTTCGGAGGACTTATGAGTCTTTATTTTCAGCGTATTAAAGGGCTATTGACAGCTTCTTTGTTCGCTTTTGGTGTCTTCTTCACAACAGGAGAAGCATCCGCACAGTGTACACCAACATGTTTTAATAATGGTTACGGTTGTGGTATAGCCCGTGTACAGTTTGGAACACTTGACAACAGTTCTGTTTCACAAGAGGGCTTATATACTAACTTTACCGCGAGTGTAGCAGCGCCAACCATTATTGCTGGTCTTTCTACTTCAATCTCTATTACCCATAATGACTTGGGCTGGTGGGGGACACCGGGAGCTATATACATCGATTTAAATGCTAACAACACATTTGAAGCGAATGAAGCCATCTTTACATGGTCATCAAATGGAAGTAATAATACTATTAGTGGGGTTGCACAAGGTACTTATACCGTCCCTGCGTCAACAACTCCCGGTATTAAACGCATGCGTGTGATTTACCAATATGCTCAGAGTTCACCGCCTAATCCCTGCGGAGGAGGTTATGGTGAAGCAGAAGATTATAATATTAATGTTCAGCCCCCTACTCCGGATCCTTCGCCTGTAGCAATTGTATTAGCCAATCCGGGCAGTACATCCGCTATAAGCCCTCCCGTGGGTGCCGGTACATATGATATTGGTTTTATTCTCACGAATGTTAGTGGTGGTGCTTTGGCATCCGTAACAGCGAATTACACAATTACCGGTCCTGCAAACCAGAGTGGTTCCGTAAATTGGTCAGGTAATTTGCCTGTTGGAGGTACCGTCTATGTACCATTAGCATCGAACTTAGCACTCAGTGATCCGCTTCAACCTTATACAGTATCCATTAATTTAACCAATGCAGCTGGTACACAAGGTCCCGGAGATGGTAATCTAGCGAATAATTCTTTATCAGGATTTGTCGCAATGGCTCTCAATGGTAGCGCTGACCCGCTTAATCCGAATATCTATTATGTGAGCGGTACTCCCGTTCCCGGTCAATGGTTTGCCAATCTTACGGATGTTGCAGCGGCTTTAACCTTCGGTGGTATTTTAGGTGCGGTAGAGTTTAGAATTCGCCCGGGTACTTATAATGAACAAATGGTTATAGGTCAGATATCGCAAACAGTGCAAGGTGTTCCGGGTAGCTCTCCGGCTCGTCCAATCACATTTACCGCAGATGCCGCAGCAGGCGGTAATGTGAACAATGTTATTATATCATCTGCAAATACATCCTTAAATAACCACACAATTAATTTAAATGGTGCTGACTTTGTTACTTTCCGTAACTTAACATTTGCAATTAATACTGCTACTGCTGTTGCCGGTCGTAATATTGTTTTGCGTAACGGTACAAGTACAATCAGTTTTAATAATTGTCGTTTCCAAGGTCGTCCTAATGTCACAGGTTCAAATGCAGATGCTCTAATTTATTCCGAACCTTCCTCGGTTGTGACAAACTCTGTAACTAATCTTACGATTACCAACTCAGTATTTACAAACGGTGCATTTTCGCTATTCTTAGATGGCGGAACAATAACGGGACCAATCCATTCAGGACTTTCTATTACAAATAATACATTCTCAAACTTTGGAACAACTGGTATTTATATTCAGCGTTTTACTGATCCGAGAGTGAGTAATAATACAATCAACAATACTGCTTCTACTGTACCTGTAACAGGTATTGATTTAAGTTTGATATTGAATGGTGGTGTAATATCCGGCAATCGTATTGGCTATACAAGACCGGGCAATGGTATCCGTACTGCGAGTAATAGTACAACACCGGCAGCTCCCCTTCTTATTGCCAATAATATGATTAATATTGGTGATGGTATTTCAACAGGAACTAATGGCATTAACCTTACCTCATTCAGCAATGGTAATATTTTCCATAATACGGTTAATATTAACGGTCCTACAGGATTCCCATCTTCATCTGCATTCAACGCAGTTTCTTTATCGGGTACAACAAGAATTGTAAATAATATTTTCTATAATCGGGGTCTCGGTTATGCTTCCAATATCAATTCTTTGGCTAATACGAGTGCAACCCAATCGGATTGGAATAATTTATTTACGGCAGGTGCTATTCTTGGACGTCGTTCAAGTGCAGATTTTGCTACAATCGCAACATATCGTTTAGGAACGTTTGAGTTAAACTCACGTTCTGTACCTCTTACATTTACAGGTCCTCTGTCAACATTCTTAACTCAGCCAAATACACAGTTGCGTGGAATTAACAGTTATAATAATACAGCGGTAGGTAATGTAGCCGATGATATCAATACCACCGCTCGTATGGCACCTCCGTATATGGGAGCACACGAATTAGTACCGGTTGTAACATTCGCTTCAGGTCCTATTGACAGTACTTGTACAGGTGGTGATATTACTTTACGTTCTCGTCCGATTATCCGCAGTAATATAGATGGTGTCCAAACGACAATCTATGATGCTGCTTCAGGTACTCCTGCTCCATCATGGGTAAGTTTCCGTTGGTCTAAAGGTGGTTCACCATTATTTGATCAACCGGGCAAAATCAGCGGTACTCGTACAATGGATTTAACGATTGCGAAAACAAATTTCTTTGACGGAGACAACTATTCAATGATAGCAACTATCAAAGATGGTGCTGCATTCCGTGATAATCCTGTAGATACATTATTCTATCCA
>DDTD01000020.1 GCA_002344005.1 Ignavibacteria bacterium UBA2373
CAATATACCATCCATGAATTGTATTCCATTCATGATACACTGTATCTTGTTTTTGAGAATTGTAGTAGTCTTCGTCTCCCAAATTTAATCGTAATTTTTTTAAAAATTCTACATTTTGTGAAGTATCTATAGATGCATGATAACGTGATTTAACATATATAGTCTTCACGTAATTATCGTTTATTGATTCATCAAAAGTAACAACAATCGAATATTCTGCAATAGCATCTCCAAAATCCTTATATAGTGATGTTTCAAAAAATGAAAATGTAAATGTATCTTCATGCTTAAATCCCTGCCTTCGTAATTCATCAACAGAACCACCAATAGCCATTGGTATATCTGCTGTTAAGTATGAAGGGATTTCAATTGTTTCTTGTGAACAAGAAACAAAGAGTAAAGCAGTCAATACAATATAAATGTTATTTTTGATCTTTACCATAAGTTTCGTCCTATCTTAAAGTTTTTAATATCCCACTTTTACTCCACTCAATTATGATGTTCTCTACTTGACTCTCTGATATCTCACCATTTCTCACCCCTCTTGCTAAAACAAGACCCAATTCATTATTATGCAAATCCATTTGCATCTCGTTAGCTGGATTAAGATGAAATCTCTCATGAGCATACAAATACGCACGAGCAAACTGATCACCTCCTGCATGACTAAGATAATACGCATACAAAGTATGTCGAACTGCATCTACAACATTATTATGTTCCCCATCCAAAGGTTTTGAGCCTATCGCACCAGTAGCAGCTAATTCTCTTGATCGACGAACAGCTTTGTTTTCTAAATACAGAACATACGTTGAGCTAATTGGATAACTCAACAATAACCTAAATTCATCAACTGTAATTTCAGGAAGTGGAAAGACTTTAATTTTATCGGGATAAATTCTATTTTTACTTCCACCGACANNATTCTATTTTTACTTCCACCGACATCTATTCTATTTTTACTTCCACCGACATCTATAGGGTCTCTGTCCGCTTCTCGCATATTACTTGGATTTGCTGCAATATCATTACCTCTACCTGTTTTTGCTGATAGAGCTGCGGGTGGATTTTTGTTGCCGTTCTTTCCGCTACGACCTCCACTGCCGCTTTCTACTTTCTCACCTCCTATGACCATCGTTCTTCCGCCCGACGTTTCTCCGCTATTCTTATTTGCGAGTGCGCTAAACTCACTATTTATTCGCGCTGCATAAGCATCTGATGATCCGAACTGTGTTCCTCCTCCACATATATGGTTACCCGGATTCAAAGGACTATCATTGTCATTGTTGTTTTTGGGCTGTCCACATCTTGAACATGTATGACTTCCACCTCCTTTACTGCTTCCATTTATCGGTTTTTCATTCGACATCCCACTCGGATCTCGGTACATCACCGGATTATTATAACCATATTGATACGGCGTTTGATCGGGGAAACTTGCCCACAATGGGTCAACAGATAAAAATCTGCCTGATAATTCATCATAGTGACGTGCCCCATAATCCCCTGTCTGACTTTCTCCATCTTTTTCTTTACCTATATAACCCGGACGTGTTGATGATATGCCAATTTCTCCAAATGTACCAAAATTTAAACTACTCATACCCGATGGCTTTAATGCCAATCGTTGAGAGCCCAAATAATCACTTATTCTATGTTCTTTTTCCCAACCACCGCCCGCACGTCGAATATACGCTGTGCCTGCGCCACGATATTCCACAGGATACAATACTACCCGACGCACGCCTCCACTTTCACAAGCTGTATTCACCATCGTTTGGCGACCATGCCAAATCGCGCGGGTACCATTGCCTATATCCAATAAATAATATACCCATGGGTGCATCTTGCAACTGTCCGCATCTTGGGAATAATATAATCGCTTTTGCTCGCGACCGCCTGTACCATTGTAACGATATTTCCAAATATTTCTGTCACTGCGCCACGTCATTGGAACTATCGTATCTTCACAATTATCATGTGTACGAACCGCCGAACCATAATATATATGGCTGAAACCATTCGTCAGTCCACGCATACCATACGCAAATTCATAGCGTGTCACTTCACCCAATTGACTATTACGGATTCCCGTAATTGCTCCGTCTTTATCATAACTATATTCTCGATTAAGCAAACTATGATCCGATTGCTGTACCCGATTGGGACTCGCTGCGTCGCCATAGCGCAAGCTATCCGTTTGTATCCCCCATTTATATACAGATAGACGATTACCAACCGCATCATAGCTGTACTCGGTGCTGTCACCACCACTACGTAAGGTTTTAACCAATCGCTCGGCACCATCATAGCTATATATCTCAGGAACGACATCACGCTTTTCCTTTATGCGTGATGAGGCATCATAGAGAAAACCCTGTCTGAATAAGGTCATCCCCATACGTTTTACCCATGTACTGTCCATACGATTACGATTATCATAGCGAAAACCCTGTTCCACAAGACCCGAACTCGTATTTCTCACTATGCTCTGCATTTTCCCGCCTATGCCATAAGTAAAAGCTATGTCCCAACTGCTCGGTGGCGGTGTATATTGGGGATATTGTGCTACTGTGCTCCAATTGCCATTGTTCATCTGCAAACCACTGCCCAAATATAATTCACTGCGGATTGTATCGGGGCGAGCATTGTCATCATAACTTATTGTCGTCACATGTTTATTGAATGGGTCGGCTGTCACAGTTTCTATAATCTGTCCACTTGCATTATAGGTATAATACACGGCATCAAAACCTATATTTTCTGTCCACCGTAATTGTGCATCTATTCTGCCAAGAATATCATAAGAATATACAATATAATGATATGGCTCTTGAGCACTTTCTCTGTAGGCAATAGCTGAAAGTTTACCTTTATAATCAGGAAGAAATCCTTGGGAAAGTAATTGTGACCACGTTGAAGAAGAGGGCAAAGCACCCCATATTCCCCCCACAGATGCAGGAAAACGGTCATAGTACATAATAAAACGAGGATTGCCCGGATTGAGAGCACAATGTTCAAAATTATCAAGATCACTGACAGGCAACAATCCCCTATCCCAATATCCTACTTCATGGCGTAAAAACAGTGAATCAATGATTACACTATTTTCATGCTCAAGATTACCGCTCGGAAAAGGAAGGCATCCAATACTGTCCATAGTTGTCGGAGCTACGGGTACGGCTGTGACGGGTGTTTGCCACATAGTTTGATTAACAGTAGCAAGAATTCCTGTATAGGGACTTATCATCAACCGATTCACGCTCGATGGCAACCATATATGACTTGTATCGCTTGATTCACCAAATTGTGCCTCGCCAATGATTGTAGGTCTGCCAAAATCATCATATTCATAATACGTGATTTTATTTTCAATATGTTGCTGTGCTGATTGTTGATAGCGTAATTGACCAATTTTATTGTATCGGTTCTCTACCCAGCCAATATCGGGCTGTTCTACTCTTTTTATTCTTCCCCAATCATCATAAGTAAATTTCGTAGTATCGCCTCGCGGAGAAATAGTATATATTTTTTGTGAATAATTATTATAGACAAATTTTGTGATGAAATTCAGACCACCACTGTCAATAACTATCTGCCGCAAACGCCCCAAACCATCACTAAAAGAAGTTGTTTTTTTCCCTGTTTCATCGAAAGATGTTTGTACGGTGCATAAACCATAATAATCTGGAATAAGACTGTCGGGGGGTAAACCAAAATCTGAAGGTTTACCAATCCGAACAATACTTCTTGCTATGGAACTGTCAGTATTAATAACTGAGTCCATTATTCCTATATCATGCGTTGTAGCCCTTACCGATTTTCCTTCGGGGTCAATGACTTTATGCGCACCTTGCGAAGAGAGTCGAGCTACGGCACTATCAATTCTTAGAGGCGAATACGGATTGCCTATAAATTGTTTACTTACCGATGAGTGATTCACGGGACTAAATACAGATTGTCCTCCAGTAACACGATTACTTACTCCACTTAAAGATGCCGCCCATCCATTATTACGATTCAAAGCAGGATCATCAATTTTTCCTAAGACAGTAGAACGTAGCTGTACATCATCATATATTGCCTTAACAGAAAAATCTGATGGCGCGGCAGGAGCGACATAAGGCGTACATACTAAACGAGGAGAAATATCATCTGCAAAAGTAGCTATCTCAATATTATCATATTCCCATTCAACAGCAGAACTAACAATACTCAGCGTCATAGATGTTGTATCACCCGCTGACATTGCTTGTAAACTGTCAAGTAATGAATCAGGCAAAGTATAATTAAGAAAAACATTTCTTCGCCATTGTAATCCTGTAAAATATGTGGTTGTATCCCAATCCATGATATAATTCTGCGACCAATTATATTTTGGTAAGGCAAACTTAAATATTATAGGTTCATGCGTAAAAGTCGTTGATTCTTTTGCTTGAACAATATTAGAGAAATATAGTTGTAAGCGTACATTTTGAATTGATGTTCCATTATGCAAAGGATCGGCATCGGTGGCTTGATAGACTAATGTTCCTTTTGCTTCAGGAAAACGAGTACTATATTTATGTTTATATGCCTCTGCACGATTATCTGCTATAAGCACGGATGTGTCTTTTTCCCATGATGAGGAATTCCATAATTTAATATCTAAAGTTTTTTTCTTCCATGAATTATTTGATGGAAAATCACCGGCTGACCATGCAATTGTGGGACGTGATAAGAGATCATAATTTGCGGTGGAATATAAAGCATCACTTTGAACCGATGCTTTCGTCACACCACCGTAGGTTAATTCTCGAAACGCTGTAAGAGTGTCATAACGCAGAGTCAAGGTATGGTCATACCAACGAACAATAGCACCACTGCCGAGAGGTGTTTCATACTCGGGATGTCTTTCAAATAGCTTTTGCGTAGTTTGTGTAGTCAATCCTGAATATACGACTCTTCCAAGCGGAGCATGATTGTAGTTGTAGAGGAAAAATGATTGCTCACCGAATAACCCTTCAATTTTTTGAATCTTTGACTGAAAGGGACCTCCAAAACGGTTAGGTAAATTTTGTGATTGTGTAACGCCATTCATTCCGCGTATCAGATAATTAGACATCATACCTCTTCTATACGGCGACGCAGGCGTATAGCTTGTATGATAGTCATAATATAATCCGGCAAGTGTATCACCCTGCACTGTATAAAATGTTCTCTTCGTAAGTCCCCAAAGCGGAGCGAAGGATTTTGTCACATTATTAATTGTCTGTGTGCGATAACGTATTATAGTAGTATCTTTACCTGCTTGCAAAGCACTATCTGTCAAACGACGTGACCAAATAAAATCATAAGTCGTATCCACCCTTGTTATACCTGTCTGCGTTCCACCTGACAGATGTTGAAAATGCTGAATACTCTTCAACAATGTATCACTGCTATTATTGGGTGCTATACTGTAATGAAATTGACTTAAAATTCCTTTGCCAAGCCGAGCAGCAAGCGCAGTATCGCCGCCATAATTATACAACTCCGTTAATGTATATTTGAGTGCAGTATGTGAGGTCGTAAGCGTATCGCTTGGTTTTTTTCTGTCAATAATCTTTGTTTTATGTTCAGTAGGAAGTATCCAGTACTTCGATTCGGTAAGGGATTCTCCTTGATACGTCGTAGTATTTAATGTGATGAACCTATCACCATAGTGAATAGAAGCATACTGTGGTTTAAAGCGAATTGATGAGCTATCAAACGGTATATTCTTATTGCGTATCGGAGATGCACTAAAATTCATGAAGAAAAGCTCGGTTGTATCTTTTTTTCCAAGAATGACATCTTCATTAATTATTCTGTGTTTGGGAATATAGGCATAATGTGTTTTTCCTGTGAGTACATTTGCACTATTTCTATATTCTAAACTCTGGCACACATTATGCACTCTTGGGTCAATCGTTTGATTTTCGCTTATACTTGCTAAATCAGATGAAGTAATAAGACTGGTCGTTGGCACAGTATAATTTATAGTGAGCGAACCATTCATAGTTGAAACTTTATCTAAACGCCACCAACCGAATTTACAATCACGATAATATGTCCAAGGCATCTCTAAATTATCATAAGTAATCTCTTTAAGCGAATACGTCATTTTTGTCACACTATTATCAGGCGCGATAATTTCATTAATGAGACCAACTGTGGAATATTCACCTGCAAGAGTGCTTCCCCAATAATTTCTTCGTTCACCTTGAGTACCAATAAATGTGCTAAGGGTTGTATCTGCAAAATCATCTATATCCAAACCATGCGAAAGAGCTCCATTATATTTCAGTTTTATCGTTCTCCCCATTGCTTCAATTGTGGCATAAGTATTACTATAGCTTATCCTATGACCATCAAATTCTGACAATAATGCCCTGCCTGTATTTGTAGTATCTACATCATGAGAATATGTATGCTTAGAACGCTTAAAAGATACAAGTGTTCTTGTATCGGAATTTATTTCTTCAAGATAGAATATTGTAGGAAAATTTCCATCATTCTTGACATATACAGTAATATCAAATGGCGTTACAAATTCTCGAAAAACGTACTCAAGACCATCACCGGGATAATATTTCATCACTCGTGGATACCATGCGAGACGAGTATTGTGCGGAACTTCATCCAAAAGTCTTTGTTTAAGATACGATGGAAAATAGGTATTTGAATCAATTGAAACTATTGCATATCCCTTTTCATTTATACCATGCGGATAGTAAATACCGGAAACAGATATATCTGTAATCACAGTGTCGTTTTCAACTTTATTTGCATTACGCAATTCTAAAATGGATCCATCGCCTCTCAGTATTCGTATATCATCATACAATGGAGTGTAATTTGGCAAAATAGGCGGTGTTATTCCTGTACAATTTGGAAATCTATGAGGAGAAATCGAAGTCATGCGATTGCATATATCATATCCGTCAAGTGTCCATACATAATGCCGTTCATCAAGGGCTGATGTTGATTTTGAAATCCATGCTGACTGAAACCCCATAGCCGATGTAAATGCCTGTACAGCAAACCCATTGACATTAAGCAACCAAGCAGGATGAACTTTAGAAAGTGATGAATACGTTTTTGTACATTTATCAAAAACAGAGTAGGACGTCATTGATACAGAACCACAATAATTTAATGACACATTTACTCCATAACCATCAACGGAATGTGTAGAAATTGGGTAAGTATAATTGACATTACCCGAAAGTGCTGATACATTTACTCCGCCACCGATACCACCACCTTTACCTACTTTACCTGCTTCCGAAGTATTATTCCCATCAATTGTTTGCTGTGCTGACAGAATAAAAGGAAAACCACACATACCAAGTAAAGGCATTAGCAAGTATAGTGCTATGTTATTATATGTTTTTCTCATAAAACCACCTCACCACTAACGAATAATAATAAATAGAAATTCGGCTATCTTACGTGAGCCAGAATAAACACGTATGGTATAGTAACCAGAAAACAGACTGTGCAAATCAAGACGTGTACGTAAATCGCCATTTTGTTGAAGAGTAATGGATTGCTTAAGTACACGTTGAGCATTTGACCCATAAACTTCAACATCATACATACCTGCGGGCATACTTTCTAAAGACTGAATATCTGTAAACAGAGTGGCAGGATTAGGTGAAACGGAAAAAATATTGCCACCACTTTTTAAATAGGATTCTCCATAATTTTCGATAGCAATATCAAATCGTTGTATTTTCCAAAGATTACCACCGGACATATCATGCTTTTGTGGCTCAACGAGTTGTTTCCCTTTTTGCAACTCTCGAACAATCAAAGGCATGTTTGCATTAGTATCTATAAGGGACAAATCAAGAATCGGCAACTGTTTCAGACCTTGTTGACCAAAAATTACAACAAATCTTGCTGTATCAACATTCAAGCGTACTTTACCTCTAACACGTAATACCAAATCATCAACAGCATCATTATTCATGTTATCATGAAATGTCATCACAGATAAAGAGTTCCATGCAGGAAATTTAAGAAGAGTTTCTCTGTATCCCGTTGAGGGAATATTGTCATTACACTCTCCCCATCCCCAACGGATAGATAGTGGAATTACTCGGGTTTTGTGACCATTGTGGATTTTTCTACCAATGAGAGTATCTGGAAGACAATCATTATCAAACTTAAATATCTGCATAACAGTTGTAGAATCCTCAGCCGAAATTGCTACATGTGAATAAAGCAAAAGCAGACTCATAAGGGTTATCAAAAATCGTTCGATTTTTATGAAGGACAGGTTTTTCATAATGAACCTTTCAAATGGAAAAAAGAATCATTGAGTCATTAAACAAATGATTTAAATACATAAAAATAGTACCTATCATCCCAGTGCTATAGAGAACACAAGTGACTTAAGTCAATAGAAAGATATTAACTTATGAATTACTAAGCAAAGATATTATAGATATGTAAACAGAAAATAGTGTAAAAACTGTAGATGTACGAAAGAAATTGTTAATGTACGGAAAGCTAAATTGGACAATTTATTGATAAACAGAAGCCTGAAAAAGAACACTAACTTTGTACAACAAGGTAAAAAGTTAATACCACCACATAAAGCGAAACAAAACATTCAATAAAACACTGCAATAGAGTATCTTTAACTTACTATAGAAAAGAATATATGATGACTCATTGCATATCATACTCACAGAATGAATTGCTACATTCAAAATTAACAAAATTTTTGAATTGTGCAAATTTTTGTAAAAAAAAATTTATACAAAGAAAGAAATGATTGGATTGGTTGGTAATATAACCATACTCTAACTGAGCTCAAAAACGATTTCAAAAGAGATAATATCTATTCAATTATGTGTACATACTTATATGTCTGTTTATTCTTCGCAATGTTCATC
>DDTD01000029.1 GCA_002344005.1 Ignavibacteria bacterium UBA2373
CCTCAATACTGAGGAAGTCGTTATAAAGATAGCGTATAACCCAAAGAGCCATTTTATGAATATGGTACAGAGTTTATGCTGTATCATCGCGGGAGGCTTAAAAGGTATGTAAAGTATATAGGAATTGTATATTTCCAAGAGTAAATACACCACATCGCTACGGCTTTGCTTTCCAGATTTTATCGGAAAATGGCAAATATTCCGGTAATGCCGCAGAGCCATACCAAGAGAATAATTCCATATCCAATAATCCTTCTTTGATGGCGGCATCATGTTCCAAGACTTGCTTTGCTTCACTAAAATCACTGACATTGAGTATAAAAATTCCACGATAGGTTTTATCATTTTTTGTCAGAGGTCCGGCAACAATCATTTTGCCTTCTTTCACAAGTCGATTAATATTATCAAGATGACCTCGGAAGCACTGTGAAATAAAATCTTTGTCCTCCGATTGATTGCTGCCTGTTTTAAGAATAACAAGCACATATTTTTTCATACCATAATCATCAGCATTTAATTTTTCTGCCAACTTCGCATCATAATTGGGGTTTGTATTCATTGTATCTTTCTGAATATTTTTTGCTACTTGTTTTTCAAGAATATAAGAAAATCCTTTTTTCTTTCCATCGGAAACACGCACCAAAATTTGTGTTGCAGATTTTGGTATATATTCTATTTTTTTGGGGAAATCATGGGCTGGATTTTCAAAAGAAAAAATGCTGTCCGATTGCACAAGAGTAAACGGTATCCCATTACCATTATTTTGGTTAATAACATGAGCAATATACGTGATACTGTCCTTACCAGAGCGTAGTTCCATATATTCGGATATTCTTAACTGACCATTGACAGTGCTGTACGATATTCCTTTCATCATTTCTTTATTAAGGACATCCCAATGTTCATATTTTTCTTTGTTTTGAATTTTCCATGTGCCTTGTAAAAAACCAAGCATTGTTAATTGAGCAGAAGCACAATGCGTCAGCAGGACGAATAGTGTACTAAAAAAAACAGATTTCATACATTCACCTTGGAAAATTATTACACAACAAAAGACAGAAATGGGAATATCATGATGGAAGTGATACGTTTGCACTGTTCAACCATGACGGATAACTTTTCTGTATTTGCTCAAAAGTACTACATTTTTGCAATACCCGGGTACTTAATTTTGCTACTGTTCACAGTAATGAATGCATTTTTTACACAGAGAGTGCCACAGCCGATGCAATCTCCATGCACACAAGACCATTCATCTCTACCCATTGATGAAACTTTTTTTATCAACAATCCGGTAAATTTGCCATTATTTTCAGAAAAATCTATGACAGCACAGCAACTTGAATATATCGTAGCCTTGGACACTCACCGTCATTTTGTGACAGCGGCAGCGGCTTGTTATGTGACACAATCCACTCTCAGCGCGCAAATCCACAAATTGGAACAGGAGCTGAACACTATACTCTTTGACCGCAGTCGCCAACCGGTGGTGCCGACAGCAGCCGGCACACTTATTATTGAACAAGCACGTGTAGCTTTGCGTGAATTGCGCAAAATCAATGATATAGTCGCCGAACAAAGCAGTGTTATTCGCGGCACACTTTCGCTCGGCATTATTCCCACGCTTGCTCCGTATATACTCGGCTTATTTTTAGAACAATTCCGCTCTCGATATCCCGAAGTGCAGGTACAAATCGAAGAAGAAACCACCTCCGCCATTGTCCGTAAGCTCAAACATGATCAATTAGATTGCGCTTTACTTGCCACTCCCTTAGGCGAACCATCCTTGATGGAGGATCATGTCTTTACCGAACCTTTTGTTGTCTATATGGCACAATCGCATCCATTGCTGAATCTATCGGCAATATCGCCACAACTTCTCCAAAATGAAGAACTTGTCGTATTAACTGAAGCACATTGTTTTGGTGGTCAGATGCTCAATGTTTGCAATAGAACTGATGACAGAAAAGTAGCATTCAAAGCAGGCAGTATAGAAACGCTGAAATGTCTGACCGATATAGGCAAATGCGCCACATTATTGCCGGAACTTTCTGTATCTGCCCTCACTGACGATGAATTGTTGCGTGTACGCCCTTTTACTGTCCCGACTCCGGCACGCACTATTTCTGTGGTCTATCATCGCAGTATGGTCAAAAGAAACATTATTGAGCAATTGCAAAACGTTATACGTGAATATGTACCGCAAGAATGGCTCAATCCGCAGACCATGCATGCAGTGCCATTACGCCATCAATCATAAGCCCGAACATCGGTACGTAGCATAAAAATTCGTAGTTTGCGCTTATCAATTTATTACAAACCCTATTCCGATGATTATTACAACGGAAGCTATCATTCTTCACAGCAGAAAATACAGCGATACCAGCAAAATACTTGTTGCCTTCACGCGCGATGAAGGGAAAGTTTCGCTTATTGCCAAAGGGGCACGCAATCCGAAAAGCAAATTCGGCGGATGTCTTGAACCCTTATCTTTCAGTTCATTAACCATTTATAAAAAAGCGAATAAGGAATTGCATACGCTGGGCAAAGCCGAAATTATTACACCTTTGCGTCGTTTAACAGCGGACTATGATAAATTAACCACAGCATTATCCATTGCGGAAGCCGTTAATCTTACACAGATGAATGAAACGCCGCACAAAGAATTATTCGATACTATGTCTGCCGTGCTGTCCGCACTCAATGATGCCGACGACAATAATTTTTCCCATATTATTTGGTTTCAATTGCGGCTGGCGGCTCTGATGGGATTTATGGTGGAAATGGAAGAATTTGTGGATACAGGAATGCCTATTATTGCCGAACCTCATGAAGAATATATTGTTTCCATAGCAAATGGAGGGGTGCTTTCTGCCGAAACATCACGGTATGCGGCAGGGTATCGGCTTACGGCACAAGAGTTGCAGATATTGAGCAATCTTTGGGCGATTGATGTGTCTATGGTACACACTATTGCTCTTCAGGATAATGAAAAAGCACGATTAACCGATTTTATGACACAGTATTTCAGTTTTCATTTGGACAAACGCGTTCATTATAAATCACGGCATCTTCATACAGATAATGTCCTCACTTCTTTATTGGCTACACCATGATTCTTGATATACTTATCACATTGTTTTTGGTGTTGTTGAATGGCTTTTTTGTGGCAGCCGAATTTGCCATAGTCAAAGTCAGATTATCGCAAATTGAACTCATCGCAAGAGCGGGTAATCCTTTTGCGCCAATGGCAAAAAAAATTGTCGAACATTTGGATGCATATCTGTCTGCCACCCAATTGGGCATCACCTTAGCCAGCTTGGGACTCGGCTGGGTTGGGGAACCGGTCGTTGCTAAAGCAATTGGGGAAATGCTCCATGCTTTCGGAATGAGATTAGACCCTGATACACTTCATAAAATTGCCGTGCCCATCGCATTTGCCATCATCACCGTATTACATATTGTGCTCGGCGAACTTGCCCCCAAATCGCTTGCAATCCAAAGACCCGAGACAGTCACATTAGCGACAAGTATTCCGCTTCGATTTTTTTACATAGTGTTCAAACCGTTTATTTGGTCTCTTAACTCTATCGCCAACCGCTTGCTAAAGCTGATAGGTATAGAGCCCGGATTAGAACAAGAATTACACAGTGCCGAGGAAATTCGCTATCTCATCGAAGAAAGCAGTAAAGGCGGCATTATGGAAATATCAGAAACGGAATTAATCAGTAATGTCTTTGATTTTGGCGAGACAACGGCTTCAAGCATTATGGTGCCACGCGGTAATATGTGCGCCATTGATATAGGATTATCGGGTGAGCAAATGTTTGCAAAAGTCTTGGAAGAAGGATATTCTCGTATGCCTGTCTATCAAGGAAGTATTGATAATATTTTGGGCGTGGTCTATGCTAAAGATTTAGTCATGCTCATGAGTTATCGCAATCTTATTGTTATTCAAGATATTATGCGTCCTGCGTTTTTTGTGCAAGAAAGCGACAAAATAAAATCTATTTTACGGGAAATGCAAAGACGGAAAGTCCATTTAGCCATAGTCACCGATGAATTTGGCGGCACAGCCGGCATTATCACCTTAGAAAATATTATGGAAGAATTAGTCGGTGATATTCAAGATGAATATGATGAAGAAAAACCCGATATTGTGAAAAAAAGTGATACGGAATGGAAAGTCGAATCCACGGTTTCCATTGCCGATATTAATGATCGTCTGCCTTTTCCATTACCGGAAAGCGATGAATATGAAACAGTGGGAGGATTGCTCAATAAAACTGCCGGATATATTCCCGAAGAACAGGAAATATTCAAACTTGGTGATTATGAAGCAATAATTACCCGACGCACCAAAAGAAGAGTCGAGCAAATTAAATTAAAACTCATAAAAAAAATTCCCGAAGACCAATCGAGTCAATAATTTTTTACTATAGGTCATTATGCCATTTATTATAGCAATCGTTTCATATATATTGGGCGCCATTCCTACTGCATATATTGTAGTGCATTATTTTCACGGTAAAGATATTCGCAAAGAAGGGACAGGAAATGTTGGTGCACGAAATGCCTATGATATTACGGGAAATACATGGCTTGGAATTATTATTGCCATTGTTGATATGCTCAAAGGATATGGAGCCGTGAGTATAGCCCACGCACTCTTACCAAATGATTTTATTGCTGCGGGTATTGCGGCTTCTTTAGCATTAATTGGTCATAATTTTAATATATTTTTACGCGGAAAAGGCGGCAGAGGTCTCGCCACGGCAGCGGGTATTTCTCTTGCCATAAACCCTTTGTGGCTATTGATTTGGTGTGTAATGTATCTTACAGGATATTATGTTATCAGACGGAATGTTCATGTGGGAGCAATGACAGGCACATTAGGATTGGCATTACTTATTTATACCACACCCCCGCAATTAATTTCGATGATGATGCTTATTCCTTATACGGATATGAATGGTATGCCCTTTCCTACCATGACACAACATACGATTTTAGTACTTTTTTTATGTTTTCAGATTTTTTTGCGTCATTTGCAACCTATACGTGAAGTTATCTTGAATTGGAACACCGATTCAAAAGAGTGATATATTCTTAATATGCAAAAGGTTAAGCTATTGTTTTGACATCTGTATTTCATATTCTTATACATCAAAAAAATCACAACAATCACTGTAATTAATGCATTCCCCCTTTCAAGTACAAAAATTTGTATTGTAACACTTTTTTTTGTAAGTTGCACAAGATTGTACGAACATGCGTGTAAAAGTCGTATCATCTGTCATCTTCGTACCTCATACAAACTTATATTCTATCTTCGGAGACAATATGAAAACAACAGCACTCTTACCATACAGAACATATAGCATCGGCACTTGTTCTACGGAGATATTCTTAACCGATATTATGGGACGGAATATTGTTCATGAACGCTTTGATATAAGCAAGGGTGTGCATCATTATATGTATGCAACCGAGAATTTATTGAGCGGTAATTATTTCCTTTCCATCAATATACTCAATAAACGCTATACCTATCCACTCTCAATTATTAAATAAGTAATACTTATTCACTCCGACCGGCATAGTGTCGGTCGGAGATTATTTCCGGAGATTGCTATGAAATCTACATTTCTTTTTTTGGTGATAGTCTGTTTGCCACAAATA